>NZ_JASOYM010000001.1:0-993830 GCF_030226665.1 Paenibacillus sp. UMB7766-LJ446 | reverse complement strand
AGCGCGCACCGATTGAATATCGATGCGCACTGGCAGCATAGCTTTTTTCATCTGTCTACTTGACAGGGGTAAGACCATCTAGGAATCAGCTTTTACTGTAGTTGCTTGTTCGGTATAAGAGAGCAGTAAGTATGGATTAGATTGAAAAAGGTCATCTCCGCTGCTATTCCAGAGCTAATTCTTCCCACTCTTCGTAAGCCTTGGCAAGTTGAAGCTTGTGATCCTCCGCCGACTCTTGGAGTTCTTGCAGCTTCATATAATCCTGATATATTTCAGGCAGAGCCATCTGTGCCTCAAGCTCCGTAATCTCCGTTTCCAGCTTCGCAATCTGTTGTTCCAGAGCCTCCTGCTTGCGCTGGCGGTTACGTTCTTCCCGCTTGGCCTGTTTGTCGGCTTCGAATGAGGCAGCACCGGGTTTCTCGGTTACGGATAGGCTCGGGTCAGACTTGGCCGAGTTCTTGGAAGAGGCAAGGCGCGCTTCAGCAGCTTCACGCGCGATGTCTTCAAGCTCCTGTTTCTTCTCCACATAATCATCATAGTTGCCGAGGTAATGCTCTGTCCCGCCGGGGTGCAGTTCGACAATACGCTCAGCCATTTTATTGAGGAAATACCGGTCATGCGAGATGAACAATAATGTGCCCTCATAGTCCATCAGCGCCGCTTCAAGCACTTCTTTGGCGAATAGGTCGAGATGGTTCGTAGGCTCATCCAGAATGAGCATGTTGGCTTCCTTGAGCATGAGCTTGGAGAGAGAGACACGTGCCTTTTCTCCACCACTGAGGGCTGAGATTTTTTTGAGCACATCATCTCCACTGAACAGGAAGTTGCCAAGCACCGTACGAATTCGCGCTTCCTCCATGCCGGGATAGGCACTCCACAGCTCTTCCAATACCGTATTGGAAGGGTTAAGTCCTGTCTGCTCCTGATCATAATAACCAATCTGCACTTTGGTTCCCCATTGGATCTCACCGCTTACGGGGCGTAAACTTCCAGTGAGGCATTTCAGCATGGTGGATTTTCCGATTCCGTTCGGCCCTATCAATGCAACCGTCTCCCCGCGTCTTAGATCAAAAGAGACATTGCGGAACAACGGGGAAGCCTCATCGTAGGCAACCGAAAGCTGATCCACACGGAGCACCTCTTTGCCGGACATAACAGCCGTTTCAAAAGAGAAGTGAGCTTTCTTCAGATCTCCCATTGGTTTGTCGAGCCGTTCCATCTTATCGAGTGCCTTACGGCGGCTCTGCGCCCGTTTGGTCGTTGAAGCCCGCACGATATTCTTCTGAACAAACTCCTCCATCTTGGAGATTTCATCCTGTTGTTTCTCATATTGCTTCATCTGGCTTTCATATTCGGCAGCTTTAAGTTCCATATACCGACTGTAATTGCCTGTATATTTTTTGGAGCGGTGCCGCTCGATCTCCACGATGGTTGTGACAAGCCGGTCAAGGAAATACCTGTCATGGGATACAACAAGCAGAGCACCTGAATAACCTCTCAGGTAATCTTCAAGCCACGTCAGAGTGGCGATGTCGAGATAGTTGGTAGGCTCGTCCAGCATGAGCAGGTCAGGGGCTTGAAGCAAAATGCGAGCAAGCGCAAGACGTGTCTTTTGCCCGCCGCTCAGCGTGGCAATCGGGGTGTTTGGTGAGAATTCACCGAATCCCATTCCGTGCAGAATACTGCGAATACGGGTTTCCATCTCATAACCGCCATGATCCTTGAACCAGTCAGAGCGTTTGGCATAACGCTCCAGCAGATCGGCATATTTCTTTTCATCTTCCATCTGAGCCGGGTCGGCAATATCCTGTTCCATTTGACGCAGCTCTGCTTCTGCCTGGGTCAGATGGGCAAATACATTCATCATTTCTTCCCATATGGAGCGATCGGATTGCAGTCCGCTGTTCTGCGCGAGATAACCAAGTGTCGTTTCCTTGGATTTGAAAATCTGTCCGCCATCGTAGGACATTTCCCCAGCCACAATTTTGAGCAAAGTGGATTTCCCTGCGCCATTAACACCAACGAGGCCGATGCGCTCGCGTTCTAATATTTGTAAGTTCACGCCGTCCAGGATTGGATCGACACCAAAACGTTTGATAATTCCGGATACTTGCAGCAGCATAAAATTAAGTTCCTCCATGGTCCAGTTCTTGATTTGACAACTACATCCCAGTTTACATGAAATACAGAACAAATGCACCGATTAGGAGTGCCTGGGGCGTGTAGTCTTTTTGGTCAATCAATGATAAACTGAAAGAAGGCATGTTAATACATGAGGATTTTGCAGAAAATGAATCATTTTAACGATTTCAACACGATGACAACTGTGCATAACATATAAATGGTTTTAATTGAGAGCTAGTTTACCTTCTCGATCAACAGGAGGTTATTCAAAGACATGCAGGATCATACGGAATTGAAAAGCCGCCTTCGTTCCAAACTGAGACAGAGCCGGGATCTGATGGATGAAACTATGCGTCAGCAGGTGATGAATGAGATTAATGTGGTGACGAAGCGGGAGCTGGAGCGTCTTAGACAGGACAAATGGAAGCTGGGGAGCAAGCAGCTTGTGATATTCAGCTATTTGTCTTACGGAAGCGAAGCATCCACAGCCTTTTTATTTGAAGAGGGCTGGAGGCATGGAGATGTGATGCTCGCACCGAAAGTGCAAGCGAATCCGGCTCGAATGGAATTGCGGCGTGTCGTGGGTGCACAGGATATTCAACCGGGAATATGGGGGATACCTGAACCCAGGGATTCCTGTGAAGTGATGCAACCTGATCGCTGGCCTGATATTGACCTTGTCATAGTACCAGGGCTGGGATATGACCTACATGGAGGGCGTATTGGATACGGCGGCGGTTATTATGATCGTTTTGCCGAGACACTTGCAGCAAAGTGCACGATGACGGACAAAAGACCACGTATGGCTGCATTTGTATTGCCTGGCCAGCTGCAGGACGAAATTCCGATGGACCCGCTTGATCTGCGGCTTGATCTGTTGATAACAACCGAAGGTATATTACATATCGAATAAAGGGTTGTGATGTGATTGAATTCAGAAGCGAATAACGACCAGGCTTTCAGCAGGAAACTGACTCATTTTAATGAACAGGGACGAGCTCGAATGGTTGATATTTCGGGTAAGGAAAGTACCGTACGTACAGCTGTGGCGGTATCCAAAGTGACGATGAATCCGGCTACGCTTGAAGCGATTCGGGAGGGCCGCATCGGCAAAGGTGACGTTCTGGCTGTGGCTCAGATTGCGGGTATTCAGGGCGCGAAGAAAACATCAGACTGGATTCCGATGTGCCATCCATTGGCTTTGACGGGTGTGGATATCCGTTTTCATGACAACGGTGTCGATGAACTGCAGATTGAAGTTACGGTCAAAACCGAAGGGAAGACAGGTGTCGAGATGGAGGCGCTCACGGCGGCGTCGGCTGCGGCACTGACGATCTATGACATGTGTAAAGCCATGCAAAAAGATATGATGATTGGTCCAACCATGCTGAATTCCAAGAGTGGTGGCAAGAACGGCGATTTCAGCCGATAAAGGACATTTATTTTCATAAAGGAGAAGGGTGATCTTTATGGTGTGGAGAACAGCAATCCTGACAGCCAGCGACAAAGGGGCCCGCGGGGAACGTGAGGATACGAGTGCCCAAGTGATCCGGGAGCTTGTGGAAGAAGAACTGGGTGGGGAAATCGTGGAGTACCGCATCGTTCCGGATGAACCCGATGAGATTATCGCGGCTTTGATTGAGATGACAGATTATTTTCACGCTGATTTGGTATTGACCACAGGGGGTACGGAGCTTGCGATTCGTGATATTACTCCGGAAGCGACCCGGCGGGTTATCGAACGGGAAGTTCCAGGCATGGCTGAAGCCATGAGATACAGTGTCATGGGCAAGAATCGTTCTGCGATGCTGTTCCGTGGCGTATGCGGCATTCGCGGACGTACATTGATTGTCAACCTGCCAGGTACACCGAAGGGTG
This sequence comes from Paenibacillus sp. UMB7766-LJ446, assembly GCF_030226665.1. Lineage (NCBI taxonomy): Bacteria > Bacillati > Bacillota > Bacilli > Caryophanales > Paenibacillaceae > Paenibacillus > Paenibacillus sp. UMB7766-LJ446. Next base: position 989,828 of record NZ_JASOYM010000001.1, on the reverse strand, counting down.
TGCATGAGCATTTGGCTGCCATTATGGACCAACTTCCGGAAGCCCTGTTAATGGTTACAGGTCAGTTCAAGCAATAAGTGAGAAATGGCCTTAGTAGCAGGTGTGAAATCAAGCAGGAAAAAAGATTGGGTATCGAGGTCTTTTTTGTGAAAAATGTGGGTTATGTAAGTGGTTACATCTATGGTATGATTGACATAATTCTGATAGTAGACAAGACATCTTTTGAGAATGCATAAAGAGTGCGCGATCCAAAAGCTTGAAGCTGGGAGGGATAACAATGGGATTTGGGGGCATTGGAACCACAGGAGTCATTTTGCTGGTCATCGTTGCTTTGCTTTTGTTCGGTCCGAACAAGCTGCCGGAACTGGGACGCGCTGTTGGGCGTACTTTCCGTGAATTCAAGGAAGGGGCCCGCGACATCATCTCGGATGACAATTCATCCAAGCGCAAAGAGCAGGAAAAAGCGAACCCGGTAGTGTCAGAAGCTGTACAGGTAGACAAGCCGGAGGATAAACGCCTGCCGGAATAATTGTGACGGCAACGAATGAGAACTCCCTTCCCGCTGGAAGGGTTTTGTATTTTAAAGCTGACAACCATGGAGGGCAGGAATGACGCAGCAGAATGAAGAAATGACCCTTACGGAACATTTAAGTGAGCTGCGCAAGCGGCTAATCTATGTGTTAAGCCTTTTTGTGTTGGGTCTGGTAGCAGGCTTTTTTGTAGCAGACCCGGTGTATCGCTACTTGACAAAGGCAGAGACTGCGCAAGGTTTTGTGCTCCATGCCTTCTCGTTCTGGGACGGAATCGGGATCTACATGAAGATTGCCGGTCTGTTCTCATTAATTATTACGCTGCCGTTTACCGTGTATCAGATTTGGAAGTTTGTTAGTCCAGGGCTGCGACCGATGGAGCGGAAAGCTACATTGCGTTATGTTCCTTATGTGCTTTTGTTGTTTCTGTTCGGTCTGGCGTTCTCCTATTATGTTGTGTTCCCGATGGCATTGGCCTTTACAACATCAATTACGGAGAAGATGGGGCTTGTGGAGACGTATGGAATGAAGCAGTACTTTAGCTTTTTGTTTGGCATTGTACTTCCGGTTTCCCTGTTGTTTGAGCTTCCACTAATCATTATGTTCCTGACAGGACTGCGAATATTGAATCCAATTCGGCTGCGAAAAATGCGGAGGATGGCTTATTTTGTCCTGATCTTCATTGCGGTTGTAGTTACACCGCCTGACTTTATATCCGATTTTCTCGTGATGATTCCCTTGCTTCTGTTATATGAGATCAGTGTGTTTCTGTCTGGCTTTGTGCATCGCAAACAGCTTGCAGCTGATGCGGAGGCTGAATCCCGTTATATCCGTGCAGAGGATAAGCAGAGTGCAGTATAACAAGAGAGGAATTTCATCCGCTTGTTGAAACGGTAATGATCTTGTATGATGCCCGTCCCGGGATAAGTCGATCGGTTCTTACCCGGGAATGAAGGGCTGTGGAGCGATAGCTTTTACAGCTTATAGTCTGACGGACGGGACAAGTAGGCATATTATGTTCAACAATGGATACAATGGAAAAGGGCTGCCTGAAACGTTGCAGGAGGACCAATGGATTCTGTGGAATAAGTTATATGGTATTTATGACATTTGCTCAGGTAAATCGGGCGTTTTTTGGCTGGGGTGGTGTAAATACAACGTAAAATCTCGCAGGAATTCATGAAAAGGACTTGAAATCATGCTTCAAGTTGAAGTATCATAAAGTTGGTTGTTAGCACTGAACACTGTCGAGTGCTAATACATATGGCTACAACCTACAAAGCAACGTTATATAATTTCAAAAGGAGGCTATTTTTCATGATCAGACCTTTAGGTGAACGCGTATTGGTAGAACCACTGGAGCAAGAGCAAACTACTTCTTTCGGGATCGTACTGCCGGACTCCGCTAAAGAAAAACCGCAAGAGGGTAAAATTATTGCTGTTGGCGCCGGAGTATTGAAAGACGGAGTACGTGTAGCTCTGGAAGTGAAAGAAGGAGATCGCGTTATTTTCTCCAAATATGCCGGTACAGAAATCAAGTTCGAAGGTAAAGAATATTTGATTATGAAAGAAAGCGATATTCACGCGATTCTCGACTAATTCAAATTTAATCGGTTAACCGAACCATATAGCAACACCATTTTACACAATATTCTAGGGAGGTTTTCTTAACATGGCTAAAGACATTAAATTCAGTGAAGACGCTCGTCGCTCCATGCTTCGTGGTGTGGACGCATTGGCTAATGCAGTAAAAGTAACACTCGGTCCTAAAGGCCGTAACGTGGTTCTGGAGAAAAAATTCGGAAGCCCGCTAATCACGAATGACGGTGTAACGATTGCTAAAGAAATCGAACTGGAAGATGCATTCGAGAACATGGGTGCACAACTGGTTAAAGAAGTAGCAACCAAAACCAATGATGTTGCCGGTGACGGTACAACAACTGCAACTGTATTGGCTCAAGCGCTGATCACAGAAGGTTTGAAAAACGTAACTGCAGGCGCTAGCCCAATCGGTATCCGTAAAGGGATCGACAAAGCGGTTAAAGCGGCTGTAGCTGAACTGCAATCCATCTCCAAACCAGTTGAAACCAAACAATCCATTGCACAAGTTGCAGCAATCTCAGCGGCTGACGAAGAAGTAGGCGAACTGATCGCTGAAGCTATGGAAAAAGTGGGTAAAGACGGCGTTATCACGGTTGAAGAATCCCGTGGATTCGCTACAGAGCTGGAAGTGGTTGAAGGTATGCAATTCGACCGCGGTTACATCTCTCCATACATGATCACAGATACGGACAAAATGGAAGCTGTTTTGGACAACCCGTACATCCTGATCACAGACAAAAAAATCTCCAGCACGCAAGACATCTTGCCATTGCTTGAGAAAATCGTTCAACAAGGCAAGCCGCTGGTATTGATCGCTGAAGATATCGAAGGCGAAGCACTGGCGATGCTGGTTGTGAACAAATTGCGTGGTACATTCAATGCTGTAGCTGTTAAAGCTCCAGGATTCGGTGACCGTCGTAAAGCAATGCTGCAAGACATCGCTGCCCTCACTGGTGGCCAATTGATCACGGAAGAACTGGGTCTGGACCTAAAATCCGCTGTTGTGGAACAACTGGGTACAGCTCGTCAAATCCGTGTAACGAAAGAAAACACAATCATCGTTGACGGTGCTGGCAACAAATCCGATATCGATGCACGTGTTAGCCAAATCCGTACACAACTGGAAGAAACAACTTCCGAGTTCGACAAAGAGAAACTGCAAGAGCGTCTGGCTAAATTGTCCGGCGGTGTAGCAGTAATCAAAGTCGGTGCGGCTACTGAAACAGAATTGAAAGAACGCAAACTGCGCATCGAAGATGCCCTGAACGCAACTCGCGCTGCGGTTGAAGAAGGTATCGTATCCGGTGGTGGTACAGCGCTCATGAACGTATACAACGCGGTTGCAGGCGTAGCCCTGTCCGGTGACGAGCAAACAGGCGTAAACATCGTCCTGCGCGCTTTGGAAGCACCAATCCGCACAATCGCAGCTAATGCTGGCGAAGAAGGTTCCGTAATTGTGGAACGTCTGAAAAAAGAACAAACAGGCGTGGGCTTCAACGCTGCGACTGGCGAGTGGGTTAACATGATCGAAGCAGGTATCGTTGACCCTGCGAAAGTAACACGTTATGCATTGCAAAACGCTGCTTCTGTAGCGGCAATGTTCCTGACTACCGAAGCGGTTATCGCTGACAAACCAGAACCTGCAGGTGCTGGTGGCGGAATGCCTGACATGGGCGGTATGGGTGGAATGGGCGGCATGATGTAATAAAGGTGTAAAAACCTTTGTAATGCCGATAGATGAAAGGCTCCCGGAAGGGAGCCTTTTTTATATATTTAGAGTAGGGTGCTTTGAATTATGTTTTTACACTGAATCGATACCTGTTAGCTTACTTCTTAGTATGTACAATGATACATATATGATTATATGGAATTTGATTGAGGAGGAAATGAATTGAGAAAGAGTACAAAGTGGACGTTGTGGATTCTTGGCTTGATGGTAGGTGCAATTTTCATCAATTTTTACATGAACCTATATAGTTTCGCTTATGCTTTGATTACAGTGCTTTTATTTGTATTCATGGGGTGGGGATTCTTAGCCAAGTTAAAGAACGACGTTCGTCAGCATGAAGATCACCATAGAAGAGAGCATCAATCTGCGATCGATGACATTGATCGATACACGAGGTAGTAATCAAGGAATATACCATACATAGTGTTTGTTAACAGGCAGACTACCATTTTTTATTAAGCAGTTTCAAACCACACGTTAAGTCGTTCCTCAATGGAACGACTTGTTTGCACATTCGGAACCTATTTAACTGCTTTTATTCCAAAAGTAGAAATATCATCTTCGATGCTGAAGCAATATTCAAATTCATTTCGAACAGTCGCTCCATCAAATTCACTCTGACTTACATCGCGATCTAATATACCGATATCCTGAATCACGTCTTGCGCATCATTATATGTGTACTCGTTATTGGTTGTCAGAATAAGTGTAGCGATAGCAGTTAACAGTTTACCACCGGTTGGTTTACTGACATCACCATTCTCGTATAACATGACTTCCTGAACTTTTTGCTCTGAATTTAACACACCAACCATACGTAAATTGTCATTGAAGATATTCTCGAAGGTTTGTGTGCCATGTTCTGAGGCCTCTTTCACGTTCAAGACGGTTATACTCAGACCATTTAATCGGTATTTGCCTACGATTGAATTGAATTTGTTTTTGAACGCATCGGTAGTCATATTCAAAACAGAGAGACTGGTCTGGTCTAGGTCATCATTGTTATTTTCAACTGTAGTATTCACTTTGTTCGTAGTCGAAGCCAACATACCATACATTCCTATAGAAGCAATTGCAAAACACATCGCCGTTAGCATAACGTGCTTTATCGTTATCCGTTTATGCTTTCTTATGGATAAGATCATCAAAAGAAGAAAAACGAAGAAAACAATAAAGCCTAGTGTGAATAGTATTGTGAACAATGCTTGCAAAATCTCACCTCGTAATACTCCTTATTATGTACTCTCATTATAATGTTGCTATGGGAAACTTTAAACCTATACTCTTCATTTCAAAAAAAGCACTGCTGGCATACGGCCAGCTAATCAGGTACCCATACACCGGACACTTAGAAAAAGAAGTGTTTAGTGTATGGGTACCTTTGTAGTTGCCTTCTGTTCGTTATTACCTCAATCTCTGTTTAATCAGGCATGATCCAGACGATTTCGGCGATACGAACTAAGAATTTTTTGTGTCTTTCCTCCAGTACAACATGATCATGCTTAACAGCGACGACGCATCCATCAAGTCTGCCGCGAGTTGTTTCCAAGATAACCACTTTTCCCACGAGGGCCATCAGACTCTCGACTACGCAATGATCCACTGGGTGAACCACAATATTATGAGGCATGTGGTGCATTTGCTGCATATAAGGCGAGTTTGCCATATGATGCATCATTGGATAATTATTCAAAGTAAAACCTCCCAAATCATTTATAGGGCATTCTATGCGATGGCCTACCCAAACGACTGGGCGTTTGACCTGAAATCTGTTCATTTGGTAAATCTGAATGAGGCAGAACACATGTCAATAGGTCATATTGTAAGTTCATTTCTTCCATTTATTTTACAAATGATGCGATACATTCTCACAATAAGTCTGCCGGAGCTGTTGAATTTTGATGTTCTTTTCATCTCCATTTCAGATTCCATTAAGGTAGCAGGGGTAAGATAAGTCTTGTAAACCCCTTCTCGTGTTAAATAGATGTGTGACTAGCCCCGTCGGATTCTCCGGCGGGGTACTTTTTTTCTCATTTCAGCGGTTGATGGTATGATAGATGCATACATAAATGCTAATAACGGAGGGATGGTTCGTGGACCCGAGTCTGCATCCGATGTTCAGACCCATTCAGATGAATGGGACAGGTAGGCACACGTATTACATGGAGCAAATACCTTCTGCATCCCTGATGGCTCATGTAGCTTGTTATTGGGAATCGGGTTCGACTCTACAGTCTTCCAAGAAACCTGATATGGATGGAGGTAACGTTCAGCCTGATATGTCTATACCTGCCCGGGTATTGCCGGATGGCTGCACGGACATGCTGATTACATACGACTCGGTCAGTTTGTTGCATTCTTATGGCTACTGTGGCAACTATACGCATCCGTTTGTTGTACCTGGGCCGTCTGATGGGCCTGCTTCTGCCGATTACACATTTGGGGTGCGCTTTTTCCCAGGTGGAGCATATGTCTTTCACGGTTTGCCGTTGGAGGAATTTACGGATAGACGAATTCCGCTTCATGAATGTTGGCCAGTCGAGCTGAGTGAGCTTCAGGAGCGGATGGCTGGAACGAAAAGCTTCAAAGAACGAGTACAGGTGATGAATACCTATCTGAGTCCGCTATCCTTGCAAACCAATACAAATGAGCATGATTTGATGAAAAACGTGCTTCACCGCATATTTAAGGATGGGGGCCGTATGAACGTCAGAGAGCTGGCGATGCGAGAGGTTGTCAGTGAACGCCAGCTGCATCGGAAGTTTGCTGAATGGATTGGAGTCAGTCCAAAGCGATTCAGCGAGGTTGTTCGTTTTCACCGTGTCCTGGACAGTATTCATCAGGGGCATATGGCAGATGGGGTAGCACTGGCCCTGAATCATGGTTTCTTTGACCAAGCCCATCTGATTCGTCAATTTCGTAAGTTCTATGGAGAAACCCCGCTCACTGCTGCCAAAGAACATCAACGAATGTTGTCCGATTTGTACAATAACCCGGTTGTCCCTTCCGTTTATACTGAATGGTGAGAATGAATAGTAAAGGAGATATCATATATGAATGGAACATTGCAAATCAGAGATCATCTGTTAAGTGAATTGGAGACGGGCGTGCGTACGGGGGCTAGCCTGATCCGCTTGATTCGTCCGGAGGATTGGGCTTACCGCCCGCAGGACAATATGCGTTCACTGGTGGAACTGGTCCATCATTTTATTCAGATTACGGCATCGGACCTTGCGATTATGCAGGAGGAAGGCGAAGCAGAGGTAGGCGTGGTGGAAAATAGTCTGTCAGGGATCGAAGATATTGAAAAGCTGGAGTCAACTCTCTGGGCCAATTTGGAGGCCTACAAAGCGTATATCCTTTCATTAAGCGAAGAAGATCTGCTGAACTGCTCAACTAAAGCATTCTATATGGAGCATGGTCATTTACAAGCCCAATGGCAGATTGAAACGCTAACGCATGTGTTCCATCACCGTTCACAGCTTTATAATTATCTCAAACAGCAGGGACATGAGTTGAACTTTTTCATGCTTTATGCGTAAGAATCTTAGAAAATGAGTTTGTGTGTTATTGGCTCCGCCAGATGATCTGGTGGGGCTTTTTGGTTAGTAAATCTAGCACCTCTATCAAAATGTACGTTATCACACGGTCATTTCACCGTTACATTCATAGATTTCATACATAGAATACGGTATCCAAGCCAAAAGGAGGTGATTTCCATGGCCATCCTTTTACCGCAACAATTTTATGCCTTAGCGGCTAGTGTGGGTAAATCGTATTATGAAAACCTTGCTGGAGGCACGAATGCCAGCATCACAGTGAACAATTTTGGTCCTTTTCCGGTAGACCTGGTTGTAACTCGTGTTAACGCTCCAGTGATCACGTATTTGATCCCTGCTGGCAACAGCCTTACGTTGTCTGTTGACTTGCTGCTCGTAGCTGCTCTGCTGACTACTCCCGCAGGCGCTTCAACAGGCACGATTCAAATCGCAACATCTGATTTCTAATGAAATCAGGGTGCTTTGAGAACTGAGAACCTCTGTAGGACATGTTGTCCGCAGAGGTTTTTTTCTTTTTTTTTGCTGCATTATATCGATTCATCAAGAAGCAGTCTCAGAAATTTGGATGTGCAACTCCAGTGATATAATAGGTTTAGATCATATTTTTGTTTACAAAGGCTGCAATTCGATTATTTATATTAGGAATGGTACGCAGACTGATGTTGTGAAACAGGAGGTTATTGGATTATGGATAGAACAAATGACACCGATAGAATGGAAAGAACAACGTTTCTTGAAACGGAGCGGCTTGTATTCTCGATTTGGAATGAAGAAGACCGTGCCCTGGCATTTGCTCTATGGGGAGATCATGAGGTAACGAAGTGGATCAGCAGCAAGGGATTTTTGAGTGAGGATGAAGTGGAAGCTCGGCTGACGCAAGAAATAAAAAGGCAGGAGGAAGCGGGTGTGCAATACTGGCCACTCTTTGAGAAGGACTCGGGAGTGTTTGTCGGTTGCTGTGGCTTGAGCCCGTATTCTCCGGAAGAAAACATATATGAACTGGGATTTCATCTTACCAGAGACTACTGGGGCAAGGGTTATGCGATGGAAGCTGCACGAGCGGTGATTGATTATGCATTCGAAGAATTGAAGGTTAAAGCGCTGTTTGCCGGGCATCATCCGGACAATGAGGCATCCCGTCACATGCTGTCCAAGCTGGGCTTTGAATATGTACGCGACGAGCGCTATGAACCGACAGGATTGATGCACCCGTCCTATTTGCTGAAAAGGGAGTAGAATCCTTTGCACATTCAGGCCAGCTCAAAGTCTTTAAATGTATAGCCTGAATGGATGGATAGAGCGGTGACCGGAATTATTTGGTAGAGGGGTTTTCATCGTTTTTTTATTTCATTTTCAGCTTCTATTAAGGTAGCAGAGGTAAGATTATTCTTGTAAACCCCTTCTCGTGTTAGATAGATGTGTGACTGACCTCGCCGGACGCCGGTGAGGTATTTTTTTGTTTTATTTTATAAAAAATACATAAAACAAACATAAACAAAAATAAATAAGCCTATATATCTGTGTATAATTGACTTATAAAGATAAACAAAGGTATAATGAATGTGAAAAAAGGAACTTACTATGTACGTGACAGCCATTCTATTTTTAACCTAAGGAGAGAATGATGATGAACGTGACCCTTACCAATGAAACTACGCAGACTGCTGGATTCCATATCCCATTTGTCCGTGAGATGGCGGAGATTACTCAACATATGTGGAAAAATGGATGGGATGAACGCAATGGTGGCAATGTCAGCTATTTGCTGGAGGAAGAGGACGTCGCCCAATATATTGATATCAACCATGTGATCCGCAAGATCAAACCTGCCTTTTCGATGCAGGAGCTGGCAGGCAAATATGTTATCGTGACTGCTTCGGGCAAATATTTCAAAAATGTACTGGCTGATCCGGAGAGCAATCTGGGATTGCTGCGTGTCTCGAAGGATGGGCAGGAGCTTGAGGTGCTGTGGGGTCTTAAGTCGGGAGCGAACCCGACGAGTGAATTGCCTACGCATTTTATGAGTCATATCGAGCGTTTGAAAGTGGACCCGAACCATCGGGTTGTCATGCATAACCATGCGACTCACGTGCTGGCGATGACATTTATCCATGAGTTGGATGAAATGAAATTTACAAAGACGCTGTGGCAGATGTGTACGGAATGTGTAGTCGTTTTCCCGGATGGCGTTGGCATTATTCCGTGGATGGTGCCTGGATCGAATGAAATCGGACGGAAAACGGCTGAAAAAATGAAGGAATACCACGCGGTCATTTGGCCGCAGCATGGGATATTTGGAACGGGCACAACGATCGATGAAGCTTTTGGCCTGATTGAGACGATTGAGAAAGCAGCCCAGGTATATATGCTGGCTGCAGGTCATGAGATCAGACAGCGAATTACGGATCAGCAGCTAGCTACATTAGCTCAGGCTTTCGGTGTCACTCCACGTCCTGGTATATTGGGCACAGAGGTTTAACGAATCGAAATCGTATAAAAGAAAGAGTTACAACACAGCCTAATATGAATGGTCTTTGGTTTATTAAACCGAAGGCCATTTCCTTTTTTTCGGCGAACAAACGCCGTTTTGGTTCAAAAAAGTTCAAAAATCTAATAAAGCGCGGCTTTGTTATCGATTATTGAATCGTAGTATGCATTATCACACGCTGGCGAAATTCAGGTGAAATGACGTATTGTCAATGCCTCAGCGATTTTGCATAATAACAATGCTTCACAGATGATTGATGGAAGGAAGTTATGATCATGCTTGGCAAAATGAAGAGAATCTTAATAGGCAAGCCTATGAAATCGGCTGAATTGGATGCAGAAAAATTGGGAAAATGGAAGGCGCTCGCCATCCTGTCCTCCGATGCCCTATCGTCCGTTGCCTACGGTACGGAACAGATCTTACTGGTGCTCGTTGCGGCCGGAGTCGCCGCCTTGTGGTACTCTGTTCCAATCTCCATCGCCGTGTTGGGATTACTCGTCATTTTAATTTTTTCCTATCGCCAGACGATTTTTGCTTATCCAACAGGAGGCGGCGCGTATATCGTTGCCAAGGATAATCTTGGTACGGCTCCGAGCCTGATTGCCGGAGGATCTTTGCTGGTCGATTATATTCTGACGGTTGCGGTAAGCTCGTCTGCAGGGACCGATGCGATTACATCTGCCTTTCCGATGCTTCATGATTACAGCATAATCATTGCATTGATCATGATTGTGTTTCTGACGATTATGAATTTGCGGGGGGTGACGGAATCTGCTTCCGTGCTGGCGATCCCTATATATCTGTTTATCTTTTCCATTGCGATTCTGATTATATCCGGGGGCATCAAATTTCTCGTTGGTGGCATGGAAGCTGCGGCCCCTGAATTCGGAACGACGATGTCTCATGTGAGTCTGTTTCTGTTGCTGAAGGCATTCAGCTCGGGATGTTCCGCCTTGACCGGGGTTGAGGCAGTGAGTAACGCGATTCCAAACTTTAAGCAGCCTGCCGAGAAAAATGCAGCGGGAACCTTGATGCTGATGGGATGTATACTGGGAGCCATGTTTATCGGTATCACGTTACTTGCTTATGGTTACGGGGTAAAGCCTGATCCCAAAGCCACAGTCATTTCCCAGATTGCCGAAGCCACGTTTGGCAGGGGTACAATGTATTTTATTATTCAGGGTGTAACGGCACTGATCCTGTTTCTGGCAGCCAATACGGCGTATTCCGCTTTTCCGCTGCTGTCCTTCATGATGGCAAAGGATAAATATATGCCGCATATGTTTATGGTTAGAGGAGACCGCCTCGGCTTCTCGAACGGTATTATTTTTCTCAGTGTAATGTCCGCCTTGCTTGTTGTCGGATTCAAAGGAAACACGGAAAGCCTGATTCCGCTCTACGCAGTGGGTGTGTTCATTCCATTCACGCTGTCGCAGCTGGGCATGATGTTTCGCTGGATCAAAGTCAAACCGTCCGGCTGGGGCGTGAAGCTGCTCGTCAATACAATTGGTATGCTGACCACTTTGTCGATTACATTGATTTTTATTTTCACCAAGTTCACGCAAACATGGGTTATCTTTATTTTCCTGCCGCTCGTCGTCTATGTATTCATGCGCATTCACCGTCATTATTGCAACATCGCAGATGAATTGCGGATTGATATCAAGCTGGAGAAACCGGTGAGAAAGGGCAATACCATCGTTATTCCGGTGGCTGGCATTACACGGGTTGTGATGAACACGATCAGTTACGCGCAGACGATGTCTGACCAGGTGGTTGCTTTGTATATCGGGTTTGATGATGAAGCGATTCGGAAAATGGAGCAGAAGTGGGAGGAGTGGAATCCTGGCGTTCGTCTGGTTGTGATTAAATCGAGATACCGCAGCATTATGGGGCCGCTCAAGAAATTCATTGATACCGTGGAATGGAAAACCGCCGAGACGGACCATATCACCATTCTGATTCCACAGTTCATCACCAAGCATTGGTGGCAAAATGTACTGCATAACCAGACCAGCTTCATGATTCGTGCCTACCTGATCAACTATAAAGATGTGATTGTGACGACTGTGCCGTATCATCTCAATCGTTAAAAGGCTTCATCTAATGGGCAATCGCATGAGAAAGTATATATTTGCATACATTCCATCCATTTTATTATAAAATTTCAACTGAATATTTTGCGTTAACATTAAATATCCAGTTTTATGTAAAATTTATTGAGTTTATATCAAATTTTTGTTCATCTTCTCTTTACAGACAAAACCGCAGGAACATTCCCGAATCAAGGGAGCTCTTGCGGTTTTTTGCTGTTCACTGACTCTGGTTTGAAGTCTATTTAATGTCCTTTGTTTGGTAAAGCCACTTGTCCACGATTAACGCTGCGTTGATTCAGAACGGATGCTGCTGTGACAGTTGGCTTTTACACTAGATAACGTGGGTGATAAGTTCACACACCGAATGCGTAGATCAAGGGGGAAGAAAATCCGATGAGTGAGCTTGACAACCGGATCGGCTTGCCTGCTGCCAGACGGCGCGTATCCAATACGAGTCAGCGCCGGACAGCTTCGCTGCGTGTGCAGCGGATACGGGAGAACATGCTGGCCTATGGTTTCCTGGCACCATCGCTGCTTTTATTCGCAGTGTTCCTGTTTTATCCGATGTTTAAATCGGTGTACCTGAGTATGCATTCCACGGACCCTACCGGACAGATTGCAGCTTATGTGGGGCTAGACAATTTCAAGGCGGTATTCCAGTCCGGATTGTTCCTGCAGGGGATGAAAGTAACGTTGTTGTTTGTCCTGTTTACCGTGCCAACGGGCATGCTCGCTGCTCTGATTCTGGCGGCACTGACCCACAACCGATTCAAGGGGATGCGCGTGTTTCAGTTTGTATTCTCTCTGCCTGTGGTGTTATCTGTTGGTTCTTCGGCGGTCATCTGGAAGTTTCTGTTCCATCCGACCTTGGGCATGCTGAATTATTTATTAGGAAAAGTAGGAATTGACCCGATTCCCTGGCTGACCAGCCCGGATTGGGCGTTAATATCGATTTCCATCATGACGATTTGGATGAATCTCGGATTCAATTATATTATTTTGTCCAGTGGATTACAGGGCATCCCGGAAGAAATTTATGAGAGCGCAAAGATTGATGGCGCAGGTCCTTTGCTTACTTTTCGCAAAATCTCGATGCCACTGCTGTCACCAACCCTGTTTTTCGTGACCGTAGTATCGATCATTGGTGCGTTCCAATCATTTGGTCAGATCAACATTCTTACCCGGGGCGGCCCGATGGACAGTACCAATGTATTCGTCTATTCCATCTATCAGGAAGCATTCGTTAATTTCCGATTCGGGACGGGCAGTGCGCAGGCACTTATCCTGTTCGCGGTCATTATGCTGCTGACCCTGATTCAGTTCAAATGGGTGGAAAGGAAAGTGCATTACCAATGAGAACACCATGGACGAAAACATTGCTGTATGTGTTGCTTACAATCTGTGCGGCGCTTGTGCTGTATCCGGTGCTGTACACCTTTTTCATGGCCGTGATGACGCCGGAGGATGCCAGTGCGTATCCGCCGCACATCATACCGCGGTCCATAGACCTGTCCAATTTCGCTGAAGTATTCGATATCGTCCCGATTGGTTCATTTATCGGTAATACGTTCCTCGTTGCAGGACTGACGATGTTAGGTCAGCTTGTTACGGCGAGCATGGCGGCCTATGCATTCGCGAAAATGGAGTTTAAGGGCAAGAACGTCATCTTCAGCATGTTTGTGGCCACGATGATGATTCCTTGGGAAGTCACCATGATCCCAAACTACCTGACGGTGCGCAGTTGGGGCTGGCTTGATACGTATCAAGGGCTGACCATACCGTTCCTGGCAACGGCGTTTGGTACCTTCCTGCTGAGACAATTTTTCATGCAGCTTCCGAAAGAGTTATTTGAAGCGGCGAAGATCGATGGCTGCGGACACATCCGCTACTTCGTATCCCATGTTCTGCCACTGTCCCGTCCGGCACTTGGAACACTGGCGATCTATTCGTTCCTGAGTATGTACAACTCATATCTGTGGCCATTGCTCGTCACGAATACCCCAGAGATGAGGACCGTACAAATCGGGATCTCGATGCTGGAGTTCCAGGAATCCACAGCATGGAATCTGGTGTTTGCCGGTACGGCTATGGTGATTCTGCCATCGCTACTGCTTCTAGTTTTCGGTTTGAAACAGCTTGTCCGCGGTATGGCCGCAGGCGCGCTGAAGGGATAGTAGGAGTAAGGTTTGTTTTAAGGATTTAAAAGGTTGGCGGTTTGGATACCAGAAGCGAATAAACAAGGCTCACTCTTGAAATAAGATGTTGAGAAGATATACCACGGTAGTAGTGGAGGGGACGAAATCGATTCTGAAGAAGCGAAGCGTTCGCCTTTATCTCCGGATTTTCCCCTTTGAAGGGGAATGAAAAAAAATCCGGAGATAACAGCGATCGAAAGAACGATTCGTAACCGTAACGGCCACTCCGTGTCATCTCCAAGATTTTATTTTGAAGTGAGTCCCAAAAAAGGAGAGCGATTATGATCGGGTTTCGTTTGAAAAAAAGAGGTACATTTGCACTGATGCTGGCTGCACTGATGTTGGTACTGGCCGCTTGCGGCGGAAAAACCGAAACGACAAGCACAACGAGCGGAGCGCAGGCAGATGCCGCAGCTGCTGAACCAGTACAACTGACATGGTGGCATTCCATGTCGGGCGCAGGGGAGAAAGCTATTAACCAACTCGCTTCCGATTTCAACGCAAGTCACCCGGACATTCAGGTAAAGCCAATCTATCAGGGGAAATACGATGAGAGCCTGAACAAACTCAAAGCTTCCATGGGCTCGGACAGCGGCCCGGACATTATCCAGGTATATGAGATTGGCAGCAAGTTCATGATCGACTCGGGCATGATTACGCCAGTACAGCAATTTATTGATAAAGACAAGTTTGACCTGTCCCAACTGGAACCAAACATCATCCGTTATTACACCATTGACGGCAAATTGAACGCAATGCCTTTTAACACGTCGAACCCGATTTTGTACTATAACAAGGACATGTTCAAAGCAGCCGGTTTGGACCCGGAGAACCCGCCTAAGACATATGAAGAATTTGAGCAAGCAGCCAAAGCACTGGCGAAAGACGGTAAACCCGGCGCATCCATGGCGATCTATGGCTGGTTTATGGAACAATTCTTCGCGAACCAGAATGCAGATTATGTAAACAATGGTAACGGTAGAACCGGCGCAGCGACTGAATCCTTGCTGAACTCCGAAGCTGGTGTGAAGACTTTAACATGGTGGAAAAAGATGATGGACGAGAAGACCGTCTCCAATCTGGGACGTAGCACAGACGATACGACCGCTGCATTTACTGCGCAACAAATCGGTATGACGCTGGATTCTACCGCTGGATTGCGCAAAATTGTAGAGGGTGCTGGTGGCAAGTTTGAGCTGGGAACCGGCTTCCTGCCTCGTCCTGCTGATGCCAAAGAAGGCGGCGTCGTGGTTGGTGGCGCAAGCTTGTATATCATGAACAACAAATCCGATGCTCAACAGCAAGCCGCTTGGGAATTCATCAAGTATCTGGCAACACCTGCGGTACAAGCCAACTGGAGCGTTGCGACAGGATACTTCCCTATTACGACAGCAGCCTACGATGAGCAAGTATTAAAGGATAATATGGCGAAGTACCCGCAATTCCAGACAGCAGTCGACCAATTGCACGCTTCCGCGGATTCGACAGCAACATCCGGGGCCGTTATGGGTGTATTCCCCGAAGCCCGTCAAATTGTCGAAGGAGCGATCGAGACGGTTCTGAATGGACAAGGAACTCCACAAGACGCATTGGATGCAGCAGCGAAGCAAATTACAGACAAGATTGCACAGTATAACAGCACGGTGAAGAAGTAACTTATTGCTTGAAAGAGGATAAACTTCAAGCTGGGTTTAGCAAAATTGAAATGTATAGCTTAACTTAGGGTGTTATAACGAAGTGAGACGTATGCGATGGTCAATCCTGACTGTCGCATCGTTTTGCTGTGAAAAGATCTAAGAGCAGAACCGCTTAAAGGCGAATTGTAGATAGGGATATCTATCTAAAAATGTCGAATACAGAGATTTGAATCTTTTATATGTTAGTTAAAGTTACTCAATATGGGCTGTTATACACAAATTTTTGATGTAAAAGTGATGGGAGTGACATTAGATAGTTGTTATGTACTACTTTTTACGTGTTTTTTATTTTTACTTATATTTTTTTGTGATGTATATGTTCTATTTTATATCATATGAAAAGAATATTGTTTACACGTAACAAAACTTCAGTTATCTTATACTTGAACTAATGTCCAAGCTTCATGAACAAATGATTACGAATTTAAAACATGGAGGTAGGTAAAAGATGCATGTTCTGCAAATGAAGAGGTGGCTCAGGTTGTTCCTGGCTATGGTCCTGCTCATCACAGGTGCCATTCCGGCTGGATTGTTCAGCAGTAAGGCAGCCGCCGCGGATGAGCCTTTAACGGTTGCTCAAGCGCTTAATCTTAATTTTGGAGATTCGAATATTTCAATCGAAGGATATGTTGTAGGAACCTACAGTAGTGGCCCAAATGTAAGGTTGAACCCGGATTTCACCTTGGATACCAATTTTGCAATAGCCGATAGTCCTGATGAAACAAATATCAGCAAAATGATGCCTGTTCAGGTACCCATCTCTGCACCTCGAAGTATTTTCGGACTGAAAAGTAATCCTTCCTTGTATAAAGCCAAAGTTCGTATTAGCAATGGTAATATAGCTGAGTACTTCAGCTCCAAAGGTATACACTACAATAACTCAACAACCTTCCAACTAATCGATGAGACTCCTGTAACCAAAGTGGAAAATGTAACAGCCAATCCTACTTCAGGCGCAGTTCCAACAGGGACCAAAGTGGCTTTGGAAACAACTACTGTCGGTGCAACTGTATACTACAAGCAGAATACGGACGCTGATTATCTTCCCTACACCGTGCCCATCACGGTAAATGAGGCAATGCATATTGAAACTTACGCGGCTAAAGAGGGGATCGACAATAGTGATGTTACAAGTTTCGATTACACCCTCGTCGACACAACTCCTATTCCAATCTCTGAGGCAAGAAAAGCAACTGAAAACAGCACCGTTACCGTTCAAGGTATTGTAACCTACAGTGAGTTATCCGGAAGTGTATGGAATCTATATATTCAGGATAACGATGCCGGGATCGTTGTGCGCGGCAATGCTTCTGGTGTGGAAGCAGGAGACAAGATTGAAGCCTACGGCCCAATTACGATCTACAACGGCCTCGTCCAGGTTGAAGCAAGCAAATCCGGATTTCAGGGTGGCTATATTCGGACTGTCGAAAAGTCACAGGACATACCTTCACCTGTACCGCTTAATTCATCCCATTTTGCTCCAGGTACGGGAGGAAACAAGGGTACCGGAGGGCAGTATGAAGGGATGCTTGTCGAAGTAAACAATATTCAAGTGACAAACGCCCACTTACACTGCGACAGATGAACAAGGCGGGGAAATGCTGATTTATGCCAAGAACAGCCCGTCTGCTCTCTCCGTTGGCAAATCATATCATAAAGTGACAGGGGTCTTGACTTACCATTCCACTTACGGTCTGGAATTGATTCCTCGAACGGCGTCGGATATTCTGGAGGATATGCTCTCCGTGACAGCGAGCACACCTTCGGGTGGCATTGTAAAAGGTACGGAAGTTACGTTGTCTTCTCCGTATGAGGGTGCCCAAATTTTTTATACACTGGATGGTTCTGAACCAACCGTGAATTCGACGGAATACACACAGCCTATTACGATCAATGAAGATCAAATCATTAAAGCTGTTGCCACAGCTGATAGCAGAGTAAGCGCCATTTTTTCTTTTGAGTATACTGCGGTGGATCGAGTGGATGGTGTACGTATTCACGAAATTCAGGGGGCAGGCCATAATTCCATTTATGACGGACTGAGAGTACAGAATGTAGAAGGGATTGTTACATCTCTAGTTAACGCAGATTCATTCTATATGCAATCCATTCCTGGTCAGGAAGATGGAGATCCGGCAACTTCTGAGGGGATTTTAATCTATAAGAAAGATCATGGAATGAAAGTTCAGCATCAAGTAAAGGTTTCGGGTCAAGTCAAAGAGTATGCAGCAAGTGTAACAGACCTGCCAACCACTGAAATTGTTGCTTCTGATATTACTTTGGAACAACCTAATGTTGAATTGCCACAACCCGTAATCATTGGAAAGGGTGGTCGCGTAATTCCGAATGTCATTGATTCGGATGGATTGAGTGAATTCAACCCGGACGTGGATGCCATTGATTTCTATGAAAGTCTGGAAGGCATGCGTATTCAGTTAGATAATGCTACTATTCTTGGACCTTATTCCTACAATCCTGGATTAGCAGTGACGGTAGACAACGAACCTAATAATCCATTGAAGACTCCGGCAGGAGGGTTAATCTTACGTGGAAACGGAGCAGGAGAGTTTGAAAGTTCTCTAAATCCTCAACGCTTGTTCATTAATAAAAAACCTTCTCAAGCTGTGACCACGGGTGATAAATTTACAGGTCCGATTAATGGTGTGCTTTCTTATTCGAGTAGTAATTATAAGGTCGCGTTGGAAGGTGACTTGCCGCCGATTACGTCCAGTGGTTTACAACAGGCAACAACCTCAATTGAACCGCAACAAGACAAGCTGACCATTGCGACGTTCAACGTAGAGAACTTCAGTAAAAAGGATGCAACACGTGGAAATAAAATCGGCAAGATTATCGTTAACAATCTAAAAAGCCCTGATATTATAGGGATCATGGAAGTTCAGGATAACGATGGCGATACAAATAGCGGAAACACAGATGCGAGTGAAAGCTTCAAAACGCTTCTGGATGCAATTAAAAGTAATAATGGACCAAGCTATCAGTATACCGATATTGCGCCGCTAAATAATATGGATGGTGGAGCTACCGGAGGCAATATTCGTGTAGGTTTCCTGTACAATCCGGAGCGGGTATCCTTAAAAGCAGGTACCAAAGGCGATGCAACAACAGCACTGGCCCTTGATGCAAGTGGAGATCTGTCTCTGAATCCAGGACGCATTCAACCAGATAATGTCGCTTTCAAAACTTCAAGAAAACCGCTCGCGGCAGAGTTTGAATTTAATGGTAAACGTGTAGTTGTTATCGCTAACCATTTCAACTCCAAAGGTGGGGATTTAGCCCCAGTTGGGAATGTCCAGCCTGCAACCCGCAAAAGTGAAGTGCAACGTGCGCAGCAAGCGACAATTGTCAATGAATTTGTAACTGAATTAATCGAAAAAGATTCTGAGGTAAATGTCGCTGTTCTTGGAGACTTCAATGACTTCCAGTTCTCCAGAACATTGAACATTGTTGAAGGCAATGAGCTGGACAATCTGGTAAACAAACTGCCAGAGAACAAACGTTATTCTTACATCTATGACGGAAACTCTCAGACACTGGATCACATTCTGGTGAGTAAAAATTTGTCCCAAACTGCTGCTATCGAAGCTGTTCATGTGAATGCTGACTTCGAAGATTCACATGGGCGCGTCAGTGACCATGATCCGCTGCTCGCGCAGCTGAGCATTGGAAGCACGGCAGAAGAGGGCGACTTTAACCTGCGAGTATTGCATACGAATGACACACACGCGCATCTGGATAACATCCCGCGCCGTGTAACAGCGATTAAGGAAACACGCAACGATAACACACTGGTGCTGGATGCAGGGGACGTATTCTCGGGTACTTTGTATTTTAATCTCTTTTACGGTCTGGCGGATCTGGAGTTTATGAACATGATCGGATACGATGCCATGACCTTCGGAAACCATGAGTTTGATAAAGGTCCTCGTGTGCTCAAGGATTTCGTTGAACAAGCGAACTTCCCATTCGTGAGTGCTAATATTGACTATACGAAGGATGCGAATTTGGGGGGCCTGTACAACAGTAACATCGGAAATCCAGGCGAGAAGTCAAAAATCTATCCGGCTATTATTACAGAAGTAAACGGCGAAAAGGTCGGAATCTTTGGTTTGACGACACCGGATACCGTATCCCTGTCCTCGCCGGGAGATGATCTGACGTTTAAGGATTACAATACAAGTGCTCAGGCAACAGTGAACATGCTGCAAGATGAAGGTATCAATAAAATCATCGCGCTGACGCATCTGGGTTACTCGGAAGACCTGAAGCTGGCAGAAGCGGTGGAAGGCATCGACATCGTGGTCGGTGGTCATTCACACACCATTTTGAACAAACCGGTGGTTGTGGATACGCACATCGATCCAACGCTTGTGGTACAGACAGGTGAATATGATGTTTCATTGGGTCAACTGGATGTGACGTTCAATGAAGCAGGCGTACTGAAAACATGGAACGGCAAATTGTTGAACCTGGATGCGAAAGATACTTCCGGTCAATATGTATACGCAGATGATCCGGCTGCGAAAGCGAAACTGGCTGAATATGCACCAAAGCTGGCCGAGTTCAAGAAAACAATCATCGGTAAAACGAATGTATTTCTTGATGGAGAACGCGGTACTGTCCGTAAACAGGAAACCAACCTCGGTAATCTGGTAACAGACGGCATGCTGGCGAAAGTGAAATCCATCGTGAAGGAGAACGACGTTAAAGGATACGTGGCTATCCAAAATGGCGGTGGTATTCGCGGTTCGTTCAAGCAGGGAGACATCCCCCTGTCAGATTTGCTGATTGTAATGCCAAATGGAAATAACCTCTCTGCATTAAAAATGACAGGCAAGGAAATTACGGCTGCGTTGGAAAATGGCGTGAGCGGTGTAGAAACAGGAGAAGGACGCTTCCCGCAAGTGTCAGGCATGCGGTACTTCTATGATTCCACAAAGCAGGCCGAAAAAGTTGATTCCCTGACCAATACGGTGACTCAAGTCGGTCAACGTATGGTCAAAGTACAAACCAAGAATGCAGACGGGACGTACACGGATATTGATCCAAATGGATACTACATCGTAGCGACGAACTCGTTTATGGCGAATGGCGGAGACTTCTACCGCGCCATGAGAGCGGCGAAGAATGACAACCGTTACTATGAATTGAATCTGGTCGACTATGAAGTTTTCCATGAACATCTGGACCGTGTAGGTACAGTAAATCAGACAACGGAAGGACGCATTACCGATCTGAAGGGCTCCCCTCTTCCGGGTGATGGAAATGGAAGTACCCCTGGTAACGGTGGTGGAAATAATGGAAGTAATCCAGGCAGTGGTAATAGTGGTGGAGGTACAACGACACCGACTACACCGACTACACCTGTAACACCAACGGATCCTACAACTCCGACCACACCTACAACACCATCCGTTCCAGGTAATGGGAACGGTGGCGGTACTACACCAACGAATCCGGGTGTGATTTTAAAAGATATCGGCAATCACTGGGCGGCAGCAGCCATTGAGCAGGCCATTTCCCGGGGAATTGTGAATGGGTATCAGGACGGTAACTTCCGTCCGAATACTCCGGCAACACGCGCCGAGTTCATTGTGATGCTGGCAAGAGCATTTGAACTTCCAGCTAGCACAAAGGCGTTGACGTTCAAGGATGCTTCCAAAATTCCGGCATGGGCACAATCCTTTATCGCTCAGGCTGTGGACCAAGGAATCATCAGTGGATATACGGATGAGACGTTCCGTGCATCCGGCAAAGTATCGCGTGTGGAAATGACCGTTATGCTTGTAAGAGCATTGGGTCTTCCCGTTGATTCGAAATCCACTTTAACCTTTGCAGATGCGAATAAAGTACCTGCATGGGCCGTACCTTACATCGCGGCTGCATATGATGCAGGACTGATGAAGGGCACAGGCAATAACTTGTTTAATCCGCTCGCTGAAGCAACGCGTGCTGAAGTTGTGACATTGCTGATGTCAGCAAGTGAGCTACAGTCCAAGCAATAAGATCGAATCATGTGCCACCGGAGCAGAGTAAAAACTCAGTTTTATACTGAACGGCTAACTCCGATATTTAAACGAAAACGGCTTGCAGACTCTCATCTGCAAGCCGTTATTTTTACTAATTAATGACTGTTCATTTTCACTAGAGGAAGGTATAGTAGACAGGATTATAATGAAGGAGTGTTGGCATGCAAGATCAACCGGTTTTAATCGCACTACTGGCTATCGCCGCAGGTATTTTCAGTTTGTTGGGTGGGATCAACAATTGGGATTGGTTTATGAGGAGTTTTCGAGCAGGTCTCTTTGTAAAAACGATTGGACGCCAGGGTGCAAGAGTGGTGTACGGTATACTGGGAATTGTGCTGATTACCATTGGCGTATTATTGTTGCTGATTGGGTAAGCGTAGAAAAAGAAAAGAATTTGCAAAGCCTGAGTACATAATTCAGTTTCACACAATTTAAGATGCAAGGTAAAAGGAAACGAAAAGTATGTTCAGCTTATCCTTGAGATTTTCGAAGTTAGTTAGGACCTGTCCTCAAATTCAATTCAGGCATACGTTCAGGTACACTTCACTTTTCAGTAGGATTGAAGAAAAGCCCTAGTAAAACTTACAAAAAAAGCCCACCGAAAAAATTCCGGTGGGCTTTTTTACCAAATTCAGGTTTATCCATCTCAATCTGGTTTAATTATCTTTTAAATCTTCAATGGAGTTGATGTCCATATAGGTGGGTACAACCAGACCAGTTTTGGCACCGTCCATATTTGGACCGAGATCATCGATCTGATCCTTATACTTGTTGAAATAATCGGCAGAGGTGAGCGGCAACCATGCGGCTGGAGTTGCATCCACATCACCGTTGGCAATACCGGTCCACATTGGACCAATCTCTACCTGCAGGGAGGTTACTTTGTAACCCAGTTTTTCTTTCAGAATGTACTCCAGCAAGTTGGTACTTGCAATTTCGGAGTCCCAGGCTACGTAACTCAGTTTGATTGTATCTCCATTCACCGGGGTCAGACCTTTGGTCCATTCTGCCACTTTGTCGCTATGTTTCTCGGCAAAAGCTGCTGCGGCTTTTTGGGGGTCATCGCCGTCCTGAATGGCAACCATGATTTCACCCATGTCCTCAGGTGTCCAAGAGAAGCGATCCAGGAATTCATATGCGACAGGTTTGTCTTCCTTTAACCCTTTGCGGGCAATGGTATGAATTTGTTCAGCTTCACCGTAGACGCCTTCCGGATCGTCCAGATATTTCAGGTCATATGCGTTGAACATCCAATGCGGTGTCCAACCGGTAACAATAATCGGTTCTTTATTTTTAACGGCTTTATCCAGCGTAGCTGTCATTGCCGCTCCTGAACCTTCAACCAGCTTCCAGTCAGACAAACCGTATTTCTCAATAGCACTTGCAGTGGACTTCATAATTCCGGCACCTGGATCGATACCGATAATTTGGTGATCCACTTCATTACCCACATTGGCATTTGCCGATGGAGTAGAAGAAGCAGCTCCTGTTTCCAAGTCTGCAATCGAATTAACATCTGTCATGTACGCAGGAACAACGAGCCCTGTGCGTACACCGGTCATGTTGGCCCCCAGGTCATCCACCTGGTCTTTGTAACGTTCCCAGTAGTCAGCGTGAGTCAATGGCAGCCAGGCTGCTGGTGAGGCATCTACGTCGCCTGTGGCGACACCCGTCCACATTGGTCCAGCTTCAACTTGCAGGGCGTTAATTTTATAGCCAAGTTTGCTTTCCATGACATATTTCAACAGGTTGGTACTTGCGATCTCGGAATCCCAGGCTACATAGCCAAGTTTAAATGCATCACCGTTAACTGGTGTCAGACCTTTGGTCCATTCGTCAACCTGGTCTGCATGTTTCTCAGCGTAGTCTTTAGCGGCTTCTTCTGGTGATGTACCATTTTGGATGGCACTCATCATTTCGCCCATTTGATCTGATGTCCATTGGAATCGGGACAGGAATTCATAAGCAACCGGGTGATCCTCTTTCAAGCCTTTACGGGCAATGGTGTGAATTTCTTCTGCATCACCGAAAGATTTTTGCGGATCTTCCAGATATTTCAGATCATATTTGTTGAACATCCAGTGTGGAGTCCAGCCTGTAATAATGATCGGTTTTTCTGCTTTAATCGCTTTGTCCAGTGTGGCCGTCATCGCTGCACCAGATCCTTCAATCAGGGTCCAGTCTGTCAGATGATAATCTTCGATGGCTTTGGCAGTGGACTTCATAATGCCTGCACCCGGGTCAATACCAATGATCTGATAATTGACTTCTTCACCTACAGCATTAGCTGGTGTGTTGTTACCTCCGGCAGAAGAACTATTTCCACCAATGAAGTATTGTGAGAACCCTGCTACGAGTACAGCCAATACTGCTGCGGCAGTAATCCAGGCTGTTTGTTTCGTTGAGAACCGGGAGCTCTTTTTGCGGCCTGGCATAAACAGATTTTGAGTGAAGCGGTCAAGCACGATTGCCAGTACCACGACAGCCAAACCTGCTTCAAAACCTTTACCAATCTGAAGCTGTGTTACAGCACGATAGACTTCCGCACCAATACCCTGTGCACCGATCATGGAAGCTATAACAACCATGGACAGCGACAGCATGATGGTTTGGTTAATCCCTGACATTACGGTAGGCAATGCAAGTGGAAGCTGTACTTTAAACAACTTTTGCATAGACGTGGAACCAAAAGCATCCGCTGCTTCAACCAGTTCGCCAGATACCTGCTTAATTCCGAGGTGAGTCAGGCGAATTGTAGGTGGAATCGCGAATATAACGGACGCGATAACACCCGGAACCACACCAAGACTGAAGAAGGTTACCGCTGGCAGCAAGTAGACAAATGCAGGCATGGTCTGCATAAAGTCAAGCAATGGTGTGATAATCCGTGCTGCAGTTTTGCTGTATGCGAGCCAGATACCGACAGGCACACCGAGCAGGATGGATATCAATCCTGATGTAATAACGAGGCCAAGTGTGTCCATTGATTGGGACCAGTATCCGAGGTTATCTACGAGCAAGAAACCGATAACCGTAAACAGGGTCAGTGGTAATCGGCCAACAAGATATGCGAGTACACCGAGTATTACAATAAACAGGAGCGGATGGGGGAGCATGAACAGCCCGGAGAAAAATCCGACAACCTCCTGAATGACAACGGAAATGACTTTAAATAATCCGGAGAGCGAGGAGCTCATCCAGTCAACTATCGATTCAATCCACGATGCTAGTGGTATTTTGGGAATCATTCGCAAGTTCCTCCTTTACTGCAACTTCACCGCTTAGTGCGCCAAGCAGGGCACCGCGGACGATAACACCTTGCAGACGGCCAGTTTCGCCAACAACAGCGAGCGGCACATGGGCTGAACTTACAATTTCGAACAATTCATGAATCAGGGTATCCGGTGACACAGTTGGTCCATCCGTGATCAGAATGTCGTTCAACACTTTGTTTTCGCGCATCGCACGGGTTGCATCTTCAGCTGTAATGACACCAAGCAGTTTGATCGAACGGTCAATGACAAACAGGTTGGAAATACCACGTTCGCGCATTAATTCGAGGGCAACACGAGGACCACGGTCTAGCGTAATCGTTTCAGGACGTCTCATAACATGAGCTGCGGTAAGGACCTTGGACAAGTCCACGTCTTCGACGAAGCGGGCCACATATGAGTTGGCCGGTTGAATCATGATTTCTTCCGGAGTACCGATCTGCACGACTGCGCCGTCCTTCATGAGGGCAATACGATCGCCGATGCGCAGCGCTTCGTCCAAGTCATGGGTAATGAAAATAATGGTCTTTTTCATTTTATCCTGAAGCTCAATCAGTTCATCCTGCATATCACGGCGAATCAGTGGATCTAGTGCACTGAATGCTTCGTCCATTAACAGGACTTCCGGGTCATTAGCCAGCGCACGGGCCAAACCTACACGCTGCTGCATACCGCCACTTAACTCATCCGGCATTTTATCTTCCCATCCCTTGAGGCCAACCAGTTCAAGCGACGTTTTTGCTTTTTCCCGACGTTCATTTTTATCTACCTTTTGAACTTCGAGTCCATACTCCACATTATCAAGAACGGTACGGTGCGGGAATAAAGCAAACTTCTGGAATACCATGCTGATCGTTTTCCGACGCACTTCGCGCAATTGTTCTTTGTTCATTTTGCGTAAATCTTTACCATGGACAAGAATCTCTCCAGATGTGGGTTCAATCAGACGATTAAACATCCGAACAAGCGTTGACTTACCACTCCCGGACAGCCCCATGATGACGAAAATTTCACCTTCCTGAATCTCCATGTTGACCCGGTTGACACCAACCGTTATCTGTTTTTCTTTGGCCAACTTTTCTTTGCCCCAACCTTGCTCCAGTAATTGCAGACCTTGCTCGGTTTGGGGGCCAAACAATTTACTTACATTTTTTACTTCAAGTATGGTCATGTTTTCACCCCTTCTGATGTGTTGTGCACTTCGAACGGCTTTCAGCATCCACAAGCCCATACACTTGTGCGCCCAGCCACGAAATCCGGTAATTGTTGCTTCGCTTCCCGTCTTTCTGGGTAACGTTTAGTATTCTAACAATACTTAACCCGTATAGCAACCGAATAAACAGTACATAATGTTCATACAGTAAAAACTGTACAAAGTTTTCCGTCCATATGCTCTGTCATTCTCCTTATTCTGGCTAATAAGACACCTTTACATTTGATATCGCTTTTTCTACAATAGAAAATGTGCTGAATCTAAGCAGTTTTTTTTGGTTAAAGATAGTCGTAGGCGTTTGCAACTTGGTAAAGCTCCCATGATATACATTGGGTAACCTAAAGCCCGTTGGCATATAGGATGTCCTGCCGGATACGTTCCCATGTAAGCAGGATCTTAAACAGTTGCAATTATTTTGCCGAGACTGGGAATGTTCAGAATGGAGGTTGCAAGCATGAGCTTGGACCATTTACAAGAGGAACAGCAGGCCACCGTTCTTAGAATCCGTAAACGCGTCATTGAAGCCATTGGGCGTAATATGGATCTCTACGGCGTTACGCTGTCCACGGGACACTTATATGGATTGCTTTTTTTTGCAGACAAACCTATGACCCTTGACGATATGGGCCGGGAAATGGAAATGAGCAAAACGAGCATGAGTACCGGCGTACGTACACTGCTGGATCTAAAAATGGTAAATAAAGTATGGAACAAAGGCTCCCGGAAAGACCTATATGAAGTGGAGTATGACTGGCATCAGACGTTTACGGATTATTTTGTGATTAAATGGAGAAAAGCCGTGGAGAGTAACCTTCAGGTACTGCGCAAATCCATTGAAGAAATGAATCGTTTGATTTCTGATCTGGATGAACAAGCAGATGCTGAACTTCTTCATATTCTTAAGGAAGACAAGCATAAGGTGCTTCAAGCAGAGGCCTACTACAAATGGCTGGACCGCTTGATTGATACTATGGAAGATGAGGAAATATACAAATTGGTTCCAAAAGAAGAAATCAAGGAACATTAATAACAGCAAAGCAAAGGGCCCTTTCCAAATCGGAGAGGGCCACTTTTGTCTTGATTAGTTAATGAAGAAATACGCACGCATTAATCTTAGTTTATGCTTTGCAATTGTCCAATTAATCCCACATGGGATAAGGTCACAAGTTGCTGAACAATCTGTTCCAGTTCGTCCATGATCTGATGACGTCCTATTGGAGTCCAGGATCGTGCGGACCAATCGGATATATCGTGCACGCTGCCTCTCAACACGGCCGGAGAGCGATTCCAGGCGGTAGTTTGTTTCATGCGCCGAAGCAGTTTCTCACTCACAGGAGAAGTGGAGACGCGATGTATGAACAGATGATCCGTGTCCAGCATGGGGATGCTCTCTGCCGCATACTCGTCTGACATTAAATCTGTTGATATGATCTGTGCAGGCTTTAGTCCCAGTTCACCGTAAATAAGGTGATGTAATGGATGCTCGGCATTTTCCTGGAGCCGAATAGACTGATTCGTAACCTGCATAAGCATAATACGTTCTTGCCCGAAGTGGTGCTTCAAACGAAGTCCGATGTCCAGGCTGCGAAGCTCCAGCTGCTTGAAATTCTGCAAGGCCTGCTGCTCCCGTCCGACCAATTCAGCCAAGCGTAAGTGAATTTCTTTCCAGTCATGGGCCTGATCCAGGATGACCGTAGGTGCAATACTTTTGAGCTTATCGTAAAAGGGTTTATGATTGAAGTCACCGATAATCAGGTCCGGCTTGGCCTGACGTAATTTCTCCAATTGTGCGACTAGCCGCTGCTGCTGCTCGATTTCATCAAGCTCCCGATCAGGGAATCCATCCATTATTGCTACGGGATGCAATCCGAGCGAAGAGAGGTTCTCATGAAGTCCCATCAAGGACGCCGTAGCGACGCGAATTTGGTCTTTTTTCATATATAGGCTGGGTGCGATCCCCATGCTTTGTTTGAATTTGCGGCTAAAATAATATTCATTGCCATAGCCAACAGATACGGCGACGTCTTTAAGTACGCATGATTCCTGTTTGAGCTGTTTTTTGGCTTCGTCAATCCGCAAGCGATTCAGATAATCGGTAGGTGACATGCCTTTGGCTTTTTTGAAACTGCGAGAATATGAGCTTGGCGTCAATCCGGCAATTTTGGCTAGTTGATCCATGCTGATGCCTTCACTCATGCACCGTCGCATATACATAATGCTGCTTTCAAGTGCTGGGTCGACCTTCTCATCATTTTCCTCAAGCCGATTCTCCGAGAGATACTGCAAAAGCTCGTGGAGCTGGCTATGTATACTGATAAAGTGATCGGGCTGAATGCCACGATAGGCTTCAACCAATTGTTCAAATCGTGCTCTGGCTTGTTGGGCATGGCGAACCCTCAGTCTGCCTGTCTCCCAATCCAGCGGGAAACCAGAGGAGGAGGTCATTTTCCATTGGCCGTGCACTTGCTGCAAACAGACCGTATCCATACTAAGGAGTATGAACTCCGTAACAGCCGAGCGTGCAGCTGCCTCAATCGTTGTTCCTGGCTTCAGAACGTACAGTTGATTGGCTTCGGCGGTATAGACCGTATCGTTCAGGACCAGGACACCGTCTCCTTGTAAAATAAGACAGAGCATGGGCCGGGACACCGTCTTGCCTTGCACACGGAAATGCTCCCCGCGCCGTACACGGCACATGGAAGAGAGGAGCGGTAGAGATGAGGTTTCAGAAATGAAGGGAAGCTGTTCAGTCATACGGACCATCCTTTTGTCTTATTTTCTTAATGATAACAATTATCATTCTCATATGGAAGATGTTTTTGAAAAATAGTTTTGCACATGACAAAAAGAGGATAACCAGAGCCGTGATGGCTTAGGGTTACCCTCTTTCTTTGTTTTGGACAAGAATATTGAGATGGCTATGAGCCATCATTAACATGCGTGGGTTAGTTTGGCACGACCAATAGGATATCATCCAGGAAAACGTCGCTTAGCACCTTTTTGCCTGTGCCATTGGCTTGAACATGATATAGACGGTAAAGATCATTTGCGTTGATATAGAACATGCCCGGAACATCGTCATGAAGCTGGAACGTTGCCCATTCCTCTCCGGCAAGCTTGGTTACTTTGAGAGCTGTGCTCACGGAATAAAGACCGTTGGTACCGGATAGATATGCAAGCGTTGATGTTCCGTTGGTCAACTGTGTTGTTACGAAAGTGACGTTGTTCAAATTCAGATTGGCAGATTTGGATACCTTGTTTCCGGCGATGGTTTTGGCATACGCCTTTTTGTCTGCATCCACAACGACAACCTTATCCGTACCCAGTGAACCAACTTCCCGGATGCTCTTGCTATGAATCTGAAGTGTTTTGCCGGAAGTAGTTAATGCAAAGGCTTTACCTGTTGAATAATCATAATCCTTGTTGCTGTCCAGCTTGATGCCTTTGTTATACACATAAAGATTGTTGCCCCAGCCGCCGGCATAAACAGCGTTCACATCCAGCTTTGCTTTTGGATTAACGGCTGTTCCCTTGCCTGTATTGTAGTTTACCTTGTACATGAGAATGGCGTTGGTAGAGTAAAACTGCTCGTACGGGTCAGTGTTCACCATCAGTTGCAGTTCGTTTTTGGCAATATTCATAAAATAACGACTTTCTACTGCACCAGCAGCAATCCGCTCTACGGCACCGCTGCCGTTGGAAGCTTTGGATACAATCCAGGGTTTTCCATTAACAAGCCCGTTATAATATACACGGCCTTTCGTTACGGCGAGCAGGGGGAAATCAGTATTCGCTTTGTCCGCAATTTTGGCGGCAGCCGAAGCTTCGCTATTGCCATTCCCACGATAGATTGAGCCTTTGGAATCCATATAATAAATGAACCCACTATCCGTATAGTAGCTCAACACATCTGTCGCATACGTTTCAGCCGAATCGCTGGAACCGTCATTGGGAACACGAAGCAGCGTTGTGGAGGAATCGGAACGGGTGTAATAGAGATAAGATCCCGCCGCAGCAAGGCCATCTCCTTCGAAATCAAGCAATACTTCCGTAGTTCCACTACCGTCACCAGATACTTTGTACAATACACCGTCGGAATCATAATATACCGTAGTTTGGCTAAGGGAAGCTGCATGAGCACCGGCTCCGCCTCCAAGCATTGCCGCAGCGATCAGTGTAAACAGCAGCAGGGTGCAAACCGTGCGTTGCATGCGTGTAAACCATTTGTTCATAAATCAATCGTCACCCTTCTTCTTTATGTATGTAATAAATACCTTAACACCTTAAGTTATATCGGTAAACTATGGAAAATATGTTATACATCTTAGCCTTCATAATTAACGTTTAAGATGCGGGCAAAAAATTAAAACACCGCGCGCAAGAAGATGCACGCGGTGCAAACTTAAATCTGACTTTCAGCGAGCTGCTGACGGCTGTTCCACAAGGTGACCAGACGAAGCAGAGCGAAACTGATGAGTAGAAGCACGGCTCCAACTAAAATCAACATGAGTGGACTGATAAGAAGCATGCCGCTCGCCTGTCCAGCAATCAGGGCGAGCAATGGAATTACCACCAATCCTCCTAGTTGATAGGCCTCCTGAAATCCACGCACCTTCGCCGAGATCAGGACATTCAACAGAATGACCACGAGACTGCACGCTGGAACAACCCATAGGACCAGAATGATCCAGTTCAGATTGGGAAACATCAACGCTCCGAACATGGGGTACATCAGGATATTGGCAATGATTCCGTAGATAATGAAGGTAATCCAGGATAATAACTGAGAAGGGATAAGAGCTGCCAACACCTTGCCTTTAAACAAAGTATCCATACTCATCGGAGTAAACAGAAGACCTTCCAACGTCTTGCGTTCTTTCTCGCCTGCAAAGCTGTTGGCCGTCAGAATGCTGGATGCCATCACCGGAATGATGAGAAACAGAGGCGCGAACATGTACAACGCCAGGTAATAGACAATTCGATGATTATCCGTAGGCATCGAAGCAAGCTGTGGAATCCGCCCGGCATGGGTTAGGCTATCCAGCGTATTAAGCAGGAAGCTCATATTGCCGAGGGAAGCAAGCTCCATCCTTGAGGCTGCCCAAATGAGTATCCCAGGCATGATGATCCCGATAACTAGCGGAACGATCAACATGGGCAGCCAGAGCTGTACGCTGGCTGTAATGGCTCGAATATCTTTACGAACAAGTGCACGTATGGCTTGTCGGTTATTCATATTGGTGTGCCTCCCTAATGGCAAAATAAATGCTCTCCAGGTCATTGCCCATAATTCGGGCCTGATAGACTTGTCCATGCTCGGTCAGTTGTCGAAGTAGCAATGGAATATCCTCACGGGCTTGAAGCTGGAATACCGCCTTGTTTGCGGAGATCATCTCCGGTGTATATTCAGGTACCGTTTGCCAGCCATTCGGCATGATCGCTTCAACTTCAAGCCGGGGTGAGGTTAGGTAACGGTTGATGATCTCCTGCTCCGTACCTTCCTCAACCTTGCGCCCCTTTTCCATAAAAATATACCGATCGCAAACGGCCGATAGCTGGGATAGGACATGAGACGAAACGAGAATCGTCATTTGTTCCTCTTGATTTAACCGGCGAATGATACGAAGTACCATCTGAATCCCGTCCGGATCAAGCCCATTGGTCGGCTCATCCAGAAAGAGAATGGAAGGGCGATGCAGCAGCACTCGCGCCAGACCTACGCGTTTCTTCATACCTGTGCTGTAGGTGCCCACTTTTCGATACTGATAATCCTGCATTTCGAACAGATCCACGAGCTTGTCTATTCGGGCTTTGGCATGTTGTACACCGAAAGCTTCAGCGAAAAAGATCAGGTTGTCCCGTCCGCTCATATTTTCATACAATCCGCTCTGCTCCGTTAATGTTCCGCAGATAGCCAGTACGTTCTCCGTCTCACGAAAGGGGTCCAGGCCGTTAATGCTTACTTGCCCACCCGAAGCGCCGAGAACGCCATTCATAATTCGAATCAGGGTGGTTTTGCCTGAACCGTTGGGTCCAATTAACCCGGTAACGCTGCCTTGTTCAACCGTGAAGCTGACATCGTTCAGTGCCTGATGTACTTTAAATTGCTTGGAAATGTTACGAACTTCAATCATGTTCCTTCACCGTCCGATCTGAGTTTGGAGATTATACGTTCAGATGAGTCATATCGTTCAAATGATGGGTCGAAAAATAAAATTTCTCCGTCTTTAGTCCCAAACCCAGGCAGCAACTTCACCCTAAAGTCCGGCGAAATCGGGTCTCAGGTTTGTTTTCAGTCTGGTCTTTACCATGTATTCTGATAAAAAGGGGTGCACTATCCCGTTTCATTGCCATCCATAACGTGGTGATTAGATTTAAGGCCTCTTACATATTATGAACGCCTGAATATTCATCTAACGCCGGTCTTGGTTAGCCAAGGCCGGTTTGACGTCGTCACTTGGTGATTCCATTGATGAATCGCCCCATTTATTGCGATTACATAATTGATTTCGTCTAACACATCATATGCACACCTATCTTTTGGAGCATGTGATGTGTTTGGACCCAGAGGAAGGTGAGCAAAATGACAGCATCCAATGAGTATCGCTTTCAGGTGAACCTGAGCGGCATGATTCAGATTTTATCAAACCATCTCTACAGCAGCCCCAAAGTCTTTTTACGTGAACTAATGCAGAACGCGACTGATGCCATTACAGCTCGAACAGAGGCGGAACCAGGATATCAGGGTGAAGTACGTGTGGAACTGACCGGAACAGGTGATCAACGTACGATGATGGTGGAGGACAACGGTATTGGCTTGACGGAAGCGGATATCCATGAGTTTCTGGCGATGATTGGTCAATCTTCAAAGCGTGGTCAGCAGGCGTTGCTGGATGGAGAGACTTCGTTTATCGGGCGATTCGGGATCGGATTATTGTCTTGTTTCATGGTAAGCCATGAAATCGTCATGCTGACACAATCCGCGAAGGGTGGACCTTCGATGGAGTGGCGGGGTAAGCCGGATGGTACCTATACGATTCGGCAATTGGAGACACAGCTGTCTCCGGGAACGAAAGTATATCTTCGCTGTACGCCGGATGCAGCCCATTATTTCGAAACGGAATATGTGAAGGAAGCCTTGTTCTATTATGGAGCGCTGCTGCCTTATCCAGTCATCCTGCATAGTGACGGTGTTCAACATATTGTAAATAGCGAGTCACCGATCTGGTTGATGGAGCCTGAGCTTGCACGTGGACGCAGAGCGGAAGTGTTGGCTTTTGGTGAACGATTACTTGGAGAGAAGTTTCAGGATTTCATTCCACTGACGACGGCTTCGGGGCGTACAGGGGGCATTGCTTTTGTTCTGCCGCATGCTGTCAATCTGAATGCCAAGCGTTCCCATCGGGTGTATCTGAAGAGAATGCTTATATCGGAGAAGGCAGAAAATATTTTGCCGGACTGGGCGTTCTTCGTGAAATGCCTGATCTGGACAGACGAGCTTCAACCAACGGCTTCGCGAGAACACTTTTATGAAAATGAAAAGCTGGAAGATGTACGCTTTGAACTCGGCGATGCCCTTCGTAAGGGATTGGCCGACATGGCTGAGAGCCAGACGGAAAGGTTGCAGAAGCTGATTCGCCTGCATGCTCTGTCGATGAAGGCACTGGCTGTGCAGGATCAGGAGTTCTATGCCATGATTCACCGCTGGCTGCCGTTTGAGAGCACCCGTGGTCATCGGGAACTGGGCGAGCTGATGAATGAGGGAGAGACGTTGTACTTCACTACCACGGTGGATGAGTATCGTCAGATTCATCATGTCGCCTCAGCCCAATCGATGCTGGTCATTAACGGAGGATACATCTACGACAGTGATTTGATGGCCATGCTGCCATTGGCGGTGCAGGATGCACAGACGGAACGATTACAGCCGGATGAAGTATCCATGAGTTTCACGGACGTGCCGCCGGCTGAACGGAATCAATATTATGATGCCTTGCGCCTCGCTGATTCTGCTTTGCAACGTTTCCGCTGCCGTGCAGAGGTCAAGGGTTTCAAGCCAGCCGATTTGCCGGTTCTGTTCACGCTCTCTCAGGAATCTTCTACGCTGCGTGCATTGGAAAAAGCAAGTGAGGAGAGTACAGAGTTGTTCTCTTCTGTCCTTGGATCATTGTCATCCGGCATTAGTTCCGCAGGTTATTCGACCCTGTACCTGAACATCAGCAATCCAATTATTCAGCGGGTGCTGACTTCACCAGATGCTCAAATGACGCCAATTGCCATTGAAATGTTGTATGTCAATGCGTTGATGATGGGGCATTATGCCATGAATCGGCAGGAGCTTGAGGTGCTGAATCAGGGCATCGTTCGTTTTATTGACTGGGGCTTGCGGGCGAATACAGATCGTAAGGGGGATGCCTGATGCAGACCGAAATGGATTTTGAGGATTTGATGGATGAGGCCTATGGCCTGCCTAATGGACCAGCAAAGCTGGGCATGCTGGAGGAAGCGGCAAGAGTCGCCGATGTGAACGGCATGGAGGAAGAGGCGTACGAAGCACGTTCAGAAATCGTGGAGACAGCGACATTTTGCGGTTATCCGATGAAGGCACTGATTGCTTTTTCCTGGCAGCTGGGCAAGTTTGATCAACAGCCTGAACGCTATGACGAAGAAACGTTAATGTGGTCGTATAAATGGATTTTGGGCGAACTATCCAGCTTCCCGGAAGTGTCACGCGACAAAATCATGGAGCTGCTCGAGGACTTCGGACGTCGCTTTAAGTCATTCGGGTACAGCGAGCGTTCGTACTGGTATTATCGGTTCCGCATATCCATGGATCTTGGGGATCTGGAGGAGGCTGGAAACAGCTACACGAAGTTCAGAAGCATGGATCGTGATTTTATGAGTGATTGCGAAGCCTGTGAACAGGATGAAATTATGCGCTACTGGATACTTGTTGGAGATGATGAGAAGGTGCTGGAAGCGGCGAAGCCCATCTTGAAAGGGCGGATGAGCTGTGCCGAAATTCCGCATCTGACCTTATCGGAGATTTTGATGCCACTATACCGGCTTGGGAAAATGGATGAAGCTGATAAGCATCAGCCCAAAGGCTACCGCTTGATCAAAGGACATAATGACTTTGTGCAGAGCTTTGCCGAGCAGATGGATTACCTTGCACGGACAAACCCGGCGAAGGGTATTGATGTACTGGAAGAAAGTCTGGTGCTCGCAATGGATCATGAAGATCCGTTTGCCAAAATGATGTTCTATGCCAGGGCTGCCCAGCTGCTGCGCCGTTGGGCTGATGAATCGCCAGAATACCGATTACGGCTTCCGGCTTCATTCCCCTATGAAGGAGATCCGGGAGATTTGCATAAACTGGCCGATTATTTTGCGGCGTATGCCAAATCAGCCGCAGAGAAGTATGACCAGCGGAATGGCAATCAACATGTTTCGTCGATGTTGGGCGAGATATAGTTAGAATATTTCACTAAAGCAGTAACGAACTCATCGATTTTATTAGGCATTATGAGATGGCCACCGCCCAAAACCAAAACAGGCTTGTTCAGAAGGAGGGTTTCCTCCTTCGAACAAGCCTGTTTATCTTTTTTTTATAACGTGAATATGAGGTGGGTAATCAGGTTATTCAGAAGTCACGGTTGCAGGCGCGGGTGTATCTTCGGCCGGATCCTCATCTACGGAGGTTTCGGGCTTCGGCTGCTTTGCCAACAGGTCAGCTACGATCTTGTCGGTTGGCTGTGTAAACAATTGGTACATAATCGAGGCTTCTTCCTGACGGATCAGTGGTTTGCGGGAAAGGAAATCGACTGATCCATCCTCCAGCACTTTCACTTCTGGGCCGTGGATACCGAGCTTAACCATCATTTGGATCGCAGGCACAGCCCAGGCATCTGTCTTCCCGGTCAGCTTCACATCCTCGAACAGTTCATTTGGATATTGAAGCTGGAGAGTTCTCCAGATCATCACCATGGCTTCCTGACGGGTAATGACCTGATCCGGCTTGAACTGTTTCTCATCCGCACCCGTGATCATGCCAGATTCATAACCAAGCTGAATGTAACCTGCAGCAGGATGGGTAGCCCAGTCGGTATCCGCAGGTGGTGTCGTTTTGCTGGCTTTCAGTCCGCTCATTTTAAGGACGTCCTCAATGAATTCAGCCCGTGTAACGGCATTTTTGGGTTGAAAAGCTTCACTTGCATCATTGGTATAGTATCCAAGCGATTGTAATCCATAGATGGCTTCAGCATAGGGGCTGTTCTCACGAACATCCCGGAAACCTTGAGGTTTTTGCCCTTTTTTCTCATAGCCGAACGGGTTGAGATAAGGTTCTTTCATATAGATGGTTCCATCAGCATTTTCCTTGAACGCCGTGAACTGACCTGTTAACTCATCCTTGAAGAGGTTCTCTTCAACCTGAATCAGTGTACGTGGGCCGAGGAAGACGTCGGAAATGCTTAATTTTCCAGGTTCTGTGCCGCCATCTTTCAGGGAGCTGACAATCGTGCTCAGCCGCAGATCCGCGTAAAGCCCAGCGAAGCGTTGCAGCTTATCCGCAGATTGAGGTTTATATTCCTTGAACTTGACTGGTTCCGCATATTGCGGGAAGAACGTCTGAATAAAGGCCGGATAGAACAGATTACGAAGTGCTCCTGTCTGGTTGTAGGTAAGGAAGACGCCCGTGTTTTGCTCAGGAATTAGGAACAGATAAGAGCTGAATCCGATCAGGTCGCCAGCTTTGGTAATAATTTTGGAACTGCTGCCTGCACCCGGAAGCTGAAAAGCAGCTTCAAATCCGTAAGCCGTATCTGGTAGCAGCGGATGAATAGAAGAGCGGTATTGTTCCATGCTTTTTACAGTAGATTCCTTCAAAATACGTTCGTTATCCTTCACACCATCATTCAGGAAAGCAATCATGAATTTCCCGATATCCTCAGCTGTTGAGAGCATGCCACCTTGAGGCATAGGTGTTGGGGAAAGGGTATACAGGCCAAGTGGATTATGAGCCGCATCATAGGCTGTTGCAAGTTGGTTTTTGAACTTGCCGTTCAGCATAAAACTGCTGTTATCCATACCCAGAGGTTTAAAGATATGTTGCTGCATATACGTTTCGAACGGTTCGCCGCTGGCATTCTCCACAATCATGCCAAGCAGCAGGAAGGAGAAGTTATCGTACATGTAGGCGCTACCAGGTTCTCGAACGACAGGTGGCATATGTAACTTGGCATAATCCTCCATCGATACAATTTTGTCGAAGTCATTATGGATGTCTTCCTGCTGTGGGTCGCGAATCTCGAATCCGGTGGTGTGTGTGAGCAGATTCTCCACTGTTACAGGTTTGTCAAAAGGGTTATCGAATTCCAGTCCTTTCACATAGGTCTGAAAGTCGGCTTTCAAATCGACTTTGCCTTGCTCCACGAGCTGCATGACAGCAGCTGACGTAAATGTTTTGGAGACCGAGGCGATACGAAAGGTGGTGCTTTTTGGATCAACCGGTGTTTTGCTCTCCAAATCGGAATAACCATAGCCTTTCTCTGCTACGACTTTTCCATCTTTGACAACGACTACGGAAGCGCCAACATATTGGGCCTTCGCTTCAGGGGAATC
This sequence comes from Paenibacillus sp. UMB7766-LJ446, assembly GCF_030226665.1. Classification (NCBI taxonomy): domain Bacteria; kingdom Bacillati; phylum Bacillota; class Bacilli; order Caryophanales; family Paenibacillaceae; genus Paenibacillus; species Paenibacillus sp. UMB7766-LJ446. The sequence continues at coordinate 951,774 of NZ_JASOYM010000001.1, read as the reverse complement.
GAAAAATGTATCGAGAAAAGCTGCAGCGGAATCAGTAGTCAGCGCTGTTGCCTTCCCCTTTTCATTGACCGCAGCGGGTGCGGTTTCCGCCTGAACGGCGGGTGCCCATAGACTGAGGGACAGGACAAACGCCATGAACGCCCCGGTTAGGGAGGTGAGCCTGAAGCGGGTGCTTCGGTTGGATAAATGCATGCAAACACTCCTTCTAAAGAAAATTTTGTAAAAAGAACTCTCCTGTTTATTACTGCTTACGGACACGATCGGTTTCAAGATAGTAGATTAAGATGTGTACATCACAATAGAATTCAGAACAACAATGAGCCAAATACAGCCTGAAGAGGCGGGTATTCAGGATGCATCTGCACATAGTCGTGGTTCACCTTGACCCGCTGATGGCCGAAGGGAATGACGGAAAAATATGAGAGCGCCGATCCCCATCAATACATACAGGCCTGCCATTGCATACGAAGGCAGAAATGCGCCAACCGTTAGGCCTAGACTACCAAGCAGAGCAGCCGCGTTATAGCTCATGCCGTCAGCAGCCATATAGGCAGCACGATTGGAGTCGGGAATCATGCCAGCAAGCATGACCTGACGGACAGGCGCATACATCAGCTCACCAATGGTCAGGAGTACAGCGGACATAATAAGCAGCCAGGCCCAATTGCTGAAAGCGAGCACGGCAAAACCAGCAGTGTAAAGACACATGCCGACGGTCATGACAAATCTGGATTGAAAACGCCCCAACCATTTGGAGAATGGAATAGCCATTAATACGACGAGTACAGTGTTGATCGCCATGATCAGACTGAACATCTGCAGACCTGAGATGTCCCAACTGAAAAGTTGGGCAGTGAATTCATTTTTCAGACGAACGGCGATGTATTTATCCAATTGGAATTCCAGAGAGACAGCCATCATCGTCGCGGTGAAAAACACCATAAAACGTCGGTCTCTAAATACAAGGCCATAAGTTTTCAGTATATTTTTGTGTGTCGGGTTATTATGTTGATTTGAGTATGGTTTAACCATTGTTTCATGAATATATATGAAGAGAATGAACAGTGTAACCAGGCTCTCCAACCATACCAGACTGAATAAAATAAAACGGAAGGACTCGAATAATAATCCACCCATCATCGCTCCGATTGTAACGGCAACGTTGGTCGTCCAATATTGCAGCCCATAGACATAACGACGTTCATGTTCACTGCTCACGTCCACAATCATGGCATTGGCAATGGGTACGGTGATACCCGAACTGATGCTACTAAGCAAAAACATGGCACAAGTTATAGGAACAGAGTCCATCCATGGGGAGTTGGCAGCAGCCAGCCAGAACAGGGCGAACACCTGCATACTTTGAGCGAATATCATCAGTTTCTTGCGCCCGACTCGGTCAGACCAGTATCCTGCGCCCAAGCCAACGAGCATGGAGGCCGCAATATTAACAGTTAACAATATACCTGCCCAGCCTGCACCAATCTGAACACTTAGATAAATCGCCATAAAAGGAATAATAGATTTCTGAGTCAGATCCGTAAAAAAATCAGTAATGATGCGAATCCTTATGTTGCGATGCAAATCCGTATATTTCATGTTCAGCGCTCTTCCTTTCTGCTGGTGTTGTCGATGTACCTGAGTATAATGGAGGAAAACCTGAAGAAAAACTGTAGAAGCATAAGAGTGTATTTCGTATTTTACATGGGAGAAGGAAAGGAAGGGAAGATAGTGGAGGTCGTGGATCATTATATTCAGCTTCGCATGGTCTTTTCGAACGTGGACGAAGAGGAAGAAATACATACAACGATTGGTGAACTGGCGAATCATTTATGTTGTACGATGCGCAATATGAATTTGATTATGAACAAATTTATGGATCAAGGCTGGGTCAGATGGAGCCCACAACGCGGTAGAGGGAAAACATCGGTGCTCGTGTTTTGCCATCCTCTGCTGCAGGCTGTTCAGGAACGATTCGACCGACTATTGCAGGGAAACAAGCTGGAGGAGGCTTATGTGCTGGCTTCATCCATGCCATTCTCGTTGCAGGAAGTATTGATGCAAGGATTGCAGGGCCAGTTCGGACTGCGTTCCGATCAAGGCGCTCGTGGAAGAATGGATACACTGCGTATTCCACAGGAAACGGCCTTTGAGACGTTGGACCCGACTCAGGCTGCCATGTGGGGAGAAGTTGGAATTATTGCGGAGGTATTTGATCGTTTGGTGCAGTATAATGCTGAGCGTCAGGTCTGTGAACCGAGCCTTGCTGTGGCGTGGGAGAGCAATCAGGAGGGAACAGAGTGGACATTTTATTTGCACAAAGGCATACGGTTTCACCACGGCAGGATACTTGATGCAGAAGACGTCAGATATACGTTTGAACGAATTGTTTCAGATCAGGGGTGCCCTTGCAGGCCGCTTTTTGGCTCCATTCATCGTATAGAGACATTCGATGAGCTTACGGTGCGTTTTGTGTTACGATTTCCCAACTATATGTTTCCGGATCTGATGAGCAGTATGAATGCTTCCATCTTGCCCCGTGATATAGAGCTGGACCCCATGCATCCGATTGGTACGGGACCTTACCGATTGACGCGCAATCATCCCAAGCTGCTTGTCATGGACGTCTTCCCCTCCCATTTTAGGGGCCGGGCTTTTATTGATCGGGTTGAAATATGGCAGCTTCCCCAGTCAAATCTGGTGGAGTCGGTGATCAAACAGGATTTGTTTCCGGACGGACAAGCTCAATCGGTGCAGCACGAGGTTCAGGGTGGTGTGTACATGACGTTTAATATGCGAAAAGAAGGTCCGCAGCAGGACATATACTTCCGTCAGGCTGTTCAGCAACTAATGAATCCACAGGAGATGGTGGAGGAATTGGCACGTACAAATATAGAGGCTGCCTATAGCCTGGTTCGAGACAAGTCCGAGGAAAAGCAGGAATCCCTGGAGCAAATAGAGCAAACCCATCAATTGCAGCAGGCATTAAAGCATACAGCCCCCTTCGCTGAATCATCTCTTACAAGAGCTTCAGAGCTGTTACAACGCAGCAGTTACGCAGGCCAGATCATGAATGTGTGGGTAGAGGAAGGCGAGAAAATGGAGACAGATATGAACTGGTTCGCACATCGCTGTGAGCTTATTGGACTGAAGGTGAGTGTTATGCCAGGTAATCCGGTAGATGCTGTGTACCATGATGAGTTTGCTTCTTGCGATCTGATATACACGGGTGAGGTGTTCGATGACCATCTCACATTAAGCCTGCTTACGATGTATACGTTCCAGAATACGTTGCTTCTCATTGCGCTGGATGACCAACGAAAAAGCGAGCTTGAACATGAATGCAGACGTGTCGTTATGATTCAGGATAGTGCTGAGCGATTACGAATGCTAATGACGTTGGAGGAGCGGCTTATTCATGATGCTGTGCTCCTGCCTACATACAGCTTCAGGGAAGAACATGCACACCACGCTTCGCTTCAGGATTATCGTGTAGTTTCATTCGGCATGCCAGATCTGCGTCGACTATGGGTGAAGAGAAGTCCGAATACAGAAGAAGAGAAAGCGAGTTATCCGGCATATATCCCATTGTGGTAAAGAGTGTAACTTCACAATGGGATAGGCCGGTATGGGATGTTTTTAGACGGATGATGTCTTTATAAATTCAATTGGATTCGTGCCCGGTTCAAGCAGCAGCGGAATAGATAGAGAGCTTACGCTATCGTGTTCATCCATCTTAAATGTAAATGTGACCTTCAGGCCAAACAGGGTAAGTTCTACGGAAAAAGTATCATTTCCTGTGTATTCCATAGGCATGTCAATGGCATTCAAGGTGGCTTGTAGCCCATCATTCGACTGTTGAATAACGATTTCGCCGTAACCCGGATGTGTATAGCTGCCCGCATAAGCATGGATAGGACGATCATGGGGGTGAACCTGGGTTTCGTCTGGTTTTTCCTCAACAGAGGTTTCTGAAGTAGTTGGTGTTTCTATGGTATCTGTAGCTGCTTCAGATTCATTCGATTCTCCAGCCACTAATTTGGCTAATCTCCCGCTCCAATCCACAGGTTCCACTTCAAGCAAGCGATCAATAACGTTAAAAGAAATCGTGTAGGGAAGAATGCTCCCATTGGTATTGCAAAGGACCACAACACCGATCTGTTCCTCTGGTAAAAAGGCGATCTGTGAAGCGAATCCATCGATTGCTCCGCCGTGATGAATCATGGCGTGTCCGCGATAAGAATCAATCATCCAGCCCAGACCGTACGTGCTAACAGGCAGCTCTTTGCTGTGGAATGGTGAAGTACAAGCCATTTGCGGGCTGTGCATAACAGCCAACTGTTCTTTGGAGATCAGTTGATTCCCATCCTGTTGCCCTTGATTCAATTGGAATTGCACCCAAGCGATCATATCGACCAGATTGCTGTTAATGGAGCCAGCGGGGCCTACGGCATCTATTTTTCGAAAAGGTATTCGTGTACTCTCTCCGTTTTGATCCATATAAGGGAAGGCGAAGTCAGGTTGATTTTGCATCTCATCGACAGAGAGGACACTTGAATTCATACGGAGGGGATTAAACAGAGACTCCTGAACAACATTCTCCCATGAAGTTCCTTTGAGTTGCCCCACCAGATAACCAGCCGCCATATACATCAGATTCTGGTATTGCCACTTGTTCCGAAAGTCTTCATTTGGCTCCAGATACTGAAGCGCGTTTACGAGTTCTTCTCTGCTCCGTGATGAGTTGTACCACATCATATCGTGCCTTGGAAGTCCGGAGCGATGACAGAGCATATCACGGATGGTCAGACGTTCTGTGGTTACGGGATCGAACATTTTGAAGTCTTTCAAATACGTTCGAACAGGCGTGTCCCACTTCAGAACGTCCTGATCGACGAGCAGGGCAGCTGTTGATGCTGTAAAGGCTTTGGTACTGGAACCGATCGCGAATAGTGTATTGGGCGTGACTTCGAGCTTAGATTCCAGATCGCGATAACCGTATCCTTTTTGTAAAATAACTTCATCCTTGTGAATAACCGCTACTGCCACACCTACGCCTTTCCAGCGTTGAAGCTGCTCTTCCACAAAATCATCCAATCCATTCAGCAATGAGTGATGATAGGTTGTATTCATTATTTCCCTCCAATTTGGAAATAGAGTTGTACCTCAATTAAGCTACATCATAGCGGTATGTAATTGCATTGGTTGAGTTGTTATCTGTATTTACTATGAAGAATCTGGTTGAATTTCACATCCTACTCGAGACTGATTTTGTTACCCAATAGAGTATTGCGGCATTTGGAAAAAGGGAATGCTTGTCAAACTAGTCCGCATATATCGAACAAGTCCCTCATAACATGTACTAATCAAGTAGGGGTTCTGCTGTACGCACAATCCTGAAGTGAAAACATGTGCTAAAGGGGATGATGTCATGCGCCGAATATCATGGATGCTTGCCATGGTATTGGTCTTATCGACCTTACTTGCCGCCTGCGGGAAGAAGGATGCGGCAGCCGTGGTCAAAGATCTGAACGAAGTCGTAGGAGAAATGGAAAGTTATCAGGGGGCAGGCGTCATGACGCTGCATACCGGAGATACGCCGCAGCAGTACAAGGTCGAGGTATGGCATCAAAAGCCTTCGTATTATCGTATCGCGTTAACGAATGCCAAAAAGGATGTAACGCAAATTGTACTGCGTAATGATGAAGGCGTATTTGTCCTGACGCCGAGCCAGAACAAAAGCTTCCGTTTCCAGAGTAACTGGCCAGATAATCAAGGCCAGGTTTACCTCTACGAGACGCTGATCCGCAGTATAACAGGTGATTCGACCCGCCAGTTTGCCGATGAGAAGGAAAGCTATGTTTTCGATGTAGCTGCCAACTACAATACACATGCATTGGTCAGACAGAAAATATGGTTAAACAAAAGCGATTACGCACCGAAGCAGGTAGAAGTATCTGATTCGAATGCCAATGTGGTCGTGGATGTGAAGTTCGATAGCTTCAAATTTGGTACCGAATTTGAGAAAGACGCGTTTGACATGCAGCGTAATATGACGGCTGCTTCAGAAAATGGTGGCAAGGCCGGTACGGACTCAGGCGCGGCTCCTGCTGGGGATGGCAAAGAGGCTACCAATCCTCAAGCTGCAACAGAGGAAGGTTCTGCATCGAATCCAAGCGGAACCGTTAGTGATGGACAGACCGGTGTGAGCGATAACGCCGAGCAGCAAGGTTCGGAAGATCCAGCCAGCGGGCAAGGCACGGAAGAACCGACATCGGCAGAGCCGGACGGCACAGGCAGCTTCGGGGTTATTCAGCCGACCTACGCCCCAGAAGGAGTCAAGCTGAAAGACGATCAGATCGTGGAAGGATCAGGAGACTATTCGGTTATGCTCCGCTATGAAGGAACGTATAATTACACGATCTTTGAGGCACGGCCGCAGGACAGAGCCGTATCGCTTGCCCCATCCCGTGTTCTGGATCTTGGATTCACCCTTGGAATGATAAGCGGAGATGCGTTGCAGACACTAACATGGATGTCAGATGGAGTGGAGTACAGGATTACAAGCGCAGATTTGCCAGATACCGAGATGATTCAGATTGCGACCTCCATGCAGGAAGAGTCAGGGAAATGATTTGGAAAGTATAGTCGTCCTAACATAAGGAATGCTAAGAAGCATCGGAGATGATTTCTCCGGTGCTTTGCTGCATACACAGGTCATTGTCCCTGGTTTATATCCGTAATTTGCAGGATTTAATTTCAGTTGAAGGTAGTAGTATCAACAGGCTATGATCCTGCGTAAGATAAGCAAGGAATAGGTCCGGTGCACTCAATAATGCAAAACACGCTTCTACGCGGGAGGAACCGGGTAAATAATACGATATAAGCAGATCAGTTAAGTTATGGAGAGATGAATATCTCATTCATGGTCTCGCTTATAGGTCTTATTCTGCGTTTGCTCCCGACTCCAGGATACTACTCCTGTATGTGTTTTGGTCTGCAGATCTTTCGTTCATTTGACAGTCACATGCTTGAGCATTACGATGGAGTCTGACGTGAGCCGGATTAAGATGATTAGAGAAGGTGACTTAACGTGCAAGAACAATATCGGCCGACCCAAGCGGAAATCAATTTGGATCATTTGCGCAACAACGTAGAAGCTTTCCGTGAAGCATTGCCGCAAGGCAAGAAACTGCTCGCCTGTGTGAAGGCTAACGCCTATGGACATGGGGCAGTGGAGACGGCCAGGGAACTGGAACGAGTTGGTGTGGATTACTTAAGTGTAGCTTTTCTTGACGAAGCGCTTGAATTGCGACAACACGGAATTACCCTTCCGATTCTGGTATTGGGCTACACGCCGCCAGAAGGCATCGCTGAAGCATGGAAACATGATGTAACCATTACGCTGTTCAGTAAGGAAGTGCTCGACGCCATTCAACATTTGGAGACGGGAATTTCCTCTCGTAAGCTAAAGGTGCATATCAAAATTGACAGCGGCATGGGCAGGCTTGGCCTGCTGCCTGGCGACGAGGCACTTGCTTTCATTCAGGAAGCAGCCAAGCTGAAGCAGGTCATGCTGGAAGGTATGTTTACTCATTTTGCCAAGGCGGATGAAAAAGACAAGACCTATACACTGGAGCAGTATCGACGGTTCCAAGGCGTGGTTGATGCGTTGCGGGATCAGGGATGTGTCATCCCGATTATACATACGGCGAACAGCGCCGCTACCATTGATACACCGGAATTGTCGGATGATATGGTTCGTGTAGGAATCAGCCTGTACGGATTATACCCGTCGGCAGAGGTGAATCATCAGGTAGTGAAGCTTTCCCCGGTATTGACACTGAAGACGAAGGCGGTTCTGGTCAAAACGCTGCCGCCCCACTGGGGTGTCAGCTACGGAACCCGTTATGTAACACAAGGGAACGAACGAATAGCGACCCTGCCTATCGGCTATGCAGACGGATTTTCAAGAATGCTGTCAGGTAAAGCACAAGTGCTTGTACGCGGCCGTCGTGTTCCCGTCGTCGGTACGATCTGCATGGATCAGTGTATGGTGTCGCTACAATCTTTTGCTGCAGAAGCAGAAGAAATTCAAGTCGGCGAAGAGGTTGTTCTCATCGGTCACCAATCAGGTGCAGTTATAACTGCAGAAGAGGTGGCATCTCAGCTCGGTACAATTTCCTACGAAGTGATCTGCATGATGGCGCATCGAATCCCTCGGGTCTATACCCGTAATGGAGCAGTAATCGCCAGAATCAACCCTCTTTTGACATCCTGACAGCTCGACTGGACGCTATTTCCAATAAACTTTTTTTCAGAACAGAAGGAAAACTGTCGGAGCATCTCGAATTATGAATGATGACTGGGATGAAAAATCCTGAAAAGAGATGTTTGGTCTGTACGAATAATGTTCCCCGTGTTTATAATGGGAGTACAGCATACTTGATATACTCGGGGCATATATATTCCTTTGTATAAAAGTTCTGGAAAAACGTAATACTGGTTCACAATGGCGAAAGGTTTGTGGGGGTGGAAGAAAGGTGGCCAACTTGCAGAACACCAAGCGGATCATGATCAGTTTGCCTGATTATCTTTTGCAGGAAGTGGATGGCATCGTAGCGCTGGAGAATTCCAACCGCAGCGAATTGATTAGGCAGGCCATGAAGCTGTATTTGACGGAGCGTAAGAAACGTTACATCCGTGAATCGATGCAGCGAGGGTACATGGAGATGGCGAAGATTAACCTCACCATGGCATCCGAGGCCTTTCACGCGGAGGAAGATGCGGACAGCACTCTGGACCGCTTAGTTAGCGGGGTGTAGACATTGATCGTAAAACGCGGTGACGTTTTTTTTGCGGATCTTTCTCCCGTTGTCGGTTCCGAGCAAGGTGGAGTCAGGCCGGTTCTGGTTATCCAGAATGACATCGGCAACCGGTTTAGTCCTACTTGTATTGTGGCGGCGATCACCGCCCAGATCCAAAAGGCAAAGCTGCCGACGCATGTGGAAATTGATGCGGCGGCACACGGCTTTGACCGGGACTCGGTTATTTTGCTCGAACAAATACGGACGATTGATAAGCAGAGGCTGACCGACAAGATTACCCATCTGGACGAGGAGACCATGAAACTGGTCAACGAAGCCTTACAGATCAGCCTGGGTTTAATCGATTTTTAAGGCATCAGGCAGTTGTTTCTTTGTTCTGCCGTGCCGCCCGTAGACAATGGATGTTCCTTGCAGGAACACACAATTTCAGACAGCAATCAAAAGAGCGTACAACAGCCTAACGGCTGGGGTACGCTCTTTTGATTAAAGCTTCATGAAAGCGTAGAACATTTAGAGTCTTTTCGTTATAATGATACCTGAGAAACCGTTTACGTTAATTAACATATATAGAGGTGGAGGAGACATATGAGCATTTATATTGACCAGGAGAAACTTCAATTTCATCTACAGACTCAAAAGGCAAGCTACGTATTTCAGGTGCTGCCTTCGGGATATTTGGTACATTTATATTATGGCAAAAGACTGCGTGATACCGATCTGAGCTGGCTTCATGTGCGTACGGAGCGGGCCTCATTCAGCCCGAATCCGGTACCGGATGATCGGACGATCTCCTTCGACACGTTGGCGCAAGAGTTGCCAGTATACGGTACGAGTGATTTCCGTAATCCGGCAATCCAATTGCAGCTTGAGAACGGTTCAACTGTTTCGGAATTTACGTATACAGGCCATCGACTGATCAAAGGAAAGGCAGCGCTAACCGGGCTGCCGGCAACTTATGTTGAGTCTGACGATGAAGCGGAGACACTCATCGTTGAACTGGAAGACCGTGTTGCAGGGATCAAGATAGAACTTAGCTACACGGCCTTTACGGCATTTAATGCGATTACGCGTTCCATGCGTATCGTTAATGAGAGCGCTGCCTCGGTAAATATTGCACGTGCGCACAGTTCTTCCGTTGATTTCCCACATGCCGATTACGAATTACTGCAGCTGTCAGGAGCATGGACGCGTGAACGGGACATCGTTCGCAGACCACTTGCTTCCGGCCTGCAAGGCATCGAGAGCCGTCGCGGCTCAAGCAGTCACCAGCAGAACCCGTTCATTGCTCTGATGACACCGGGTACAGACGAAGATCAGGGTGAAGTCTATGGGTTTAGCCTTGTATATAGCGGCAGCTTCACTGCACAGGCGGAAGTGGATCAGTTCCACACCACTCGTGTATCGCTGGGAATCAATCCGTTTGAGTTCGGCTGGAAGCTGGATTCGCAGGAGTCATTCCAGACGCCTGAGACGGTCATGGTTTATTCGGATGCTGGTCTGGATGGCATGTCTCAGTCGTATCATCAACTGTATCGCGAGCGCCTTGCACGTGGCAAGTTCCGCAATGCAGAGCGTCCGGTTCTGGTCAACAACTGGGAAGCGACCTATTTTGGCTTCAACGCAGATAAGATTGAGCAGATCGCCCAGGCAGGGAAGAAGCTTGGTATTGAACTGTTCGTACTGGATGATGGATGGTTCGGACATCGGGACAGTGATAATTCCTCACTCGGTGACTGGATTGTGGACAAGAACAAACTGCCACAAGGCCTGGATGATTTGGCCAACCGGGTAACCAGTCTGGACATGCAGTTCGGACTATGGTTCGAGCCTGAGATGATTTCGCCTGACAGTGAATTGTACCGTGCTCATCCGGACTGGTGTCTGCATGTGCCGGATCGCCGCCGCACGGAAGGGCGCCAACAATTGGTACTCGATTTCTCCCGTCAGGATGTGCGAGATGAGATTGTACGCATGTTAAGCGATGTGCTTGGATCTGCGCCGATCACTTATGTGAAATGGGACATGAACCGAAATATGACGGAAGTGGGATCTGCATTGCTACCAGCAGACAGACAGCGTGAGACTGCGCATCGGTATATGCTTGGATTGTATGAAGTCATGGAACGGATTACTTCAGCGTTTCCGGATATCCTGTTCGAGAGCTGTTCAGGTGGTGGCGGCCGTTTTGATCCAGGTATGCTGTATTACATGCCGCAAACGTGGACCAGCGATAATACGGACGCGATATCCCGTCTTCGTATTCAGTATGGTACAAGCCTGGTATATCCGGTAAGTTCAATGGGGTCACATATCTCAGCGGTTCCCAATCACCAGGTTAATCGAATTACTTCTCTAGAGATTCGTGGACATGTCGCCATGTCCGGTAACTTTGGATACGAATTGGATTTGACTCGATTCACAGAGGAAGAGAATGCCATTGTAAAGGCTCAGGTAGAGCTGTACAAGGAAATTCGGGGAACCATTCAATACGGAACGTTCCGGCGCTTGCTAAGTCCGTTTGAAGGAAATGAAACGGCATGGATGTTTATTTCACCAGATGGCAGCGAAGCCGTTGTATTCTACTTCCGTGTGCTGTCTGAACCCAATGCACCGCTCCAACGTCTGAAGTTGAAGGGGCTGGACCCTAACGCGGATTATCGCCTCAAAGGCGGCTCCGAGACGTTTACAGGGGATGCGCTGATGTATGGCGGGATCTCCGTAGGTCGTGCATCGGGAGACTATCTGAGTGAAATGTTCCGATTCGAACGGGTCTAAATAAGTTGAACTACAGATTATTTACACGGATACTACGATGACAGAACAACCTTCCAATCGCTGTTATCCCCAGATTTTTTTCGATTCCCTTTTCTTAAGGGGAAAATCCGGGGATAAAGGCGAACGCTTCGCTTTTTCAGGTTTTTTCTGTCCTCTCCGTCATCGTGTAAATGAGTAGTTTCACTTATTTAGAGTTCAATTGCATATAAAGTCCTAATGAGGAAGACCGAACAGCGTCGCGTTGACGTTTTTCGGTCTTTTTTTGACGTAATGGGGAAGGCTGGAGGAAGACGTAATTCTGTCAGAACTTGTATGCCAGTGGAATGATGGAAATCTGGACGTGATTTTGTGATAATATAGGGTAGAGTGGTTGAAGCAAATGGTTCAATCAAAATGTAATTACAGCAGCAAAGCTGCCCTGAACAAGCTTCAACTGAACGATTCAGGAAGGAAAGAGGGATTTATTTGTCTGAACAGGAAACGGTTCTGGAACCCAATGAAGAAACAATAAAGGCAGAACGCCATGAACGAATCATCAAACAGGTAGCCAAGGAACTGTCACTGTCCTTGAAGCAGGTCCGCACAACGTCGGAGCTTCTGGACGAAGGCAATACGATTCCATTTATCGCCCGCTACCGTAAGGAAATGACTGGAGAGCTGGATGAGAACGAGCTGCGGCTCATTGAAGAACGCATCGTATACTTGCGTAATCTCGAAGACCGCAAAGTGGAAGTCATCCGTATTATAGAGGAACAAGGCAAGCTGACCGGAGAACTGAAACAGTCCATCACCCAGGCAGTTAAGCTGCAGGAAGTGGAGGACTTGTACCGTCCGTTTCGCCAGAAGCGGAAGACCCGTGCCAGTGTAGCGAAGGAAAAAGGTCTCGAGCCACTCGCTGTATGGATCTGGGGTCAACCGAAGCAAGGGAATGTCCTGGAGGAAGCGGCGCGTTATATTAATGCTGAACTTGGGGTAGACGATGCAGAGGTCGCACTTCAGGGAGCTAAGGACATCTTGGCTGAAAATATTGCAGATGATGCTGCTATTCGTGCCTGGATTCGTCGTTATACGCTCGACCATGGCATGCTGACCTCGGAAGCGAAGGATGCGGAGCAGGAGTCTGTATATGAGAACTACTATGATTATCGTGAGTTAGCCAAAAAAATGCCTCCTCACCGCATTCTCGCCATTAACCGCGGTGAACGTGAGAACATTTTGAAAGTGGGTCTGGACGTACAGCCTGAACCGGCTCATCGTCATATGGAAGGGCAGATCATCAAGGGTGCATCTGCGGTTCAGGACATTTTGCGTGCTGTGATTGAAGATGCTTACAAACGATTGATTGCCCCTTCGATTGAGCGTGAGGTTCGTGCAGAACTGACGGAAAAAGGTGAAAACCAAGCGATATCCGTATTCTCGGCTAATCTTCGGAATTTGCTGCTTCAGCCACCAATTCATGGCAAACGTGTGCTTGGTGTCGATCCTGCCTATCGTACCGGCTGTAAGCTGGCTGTGGTCGACGATACGGGCAAGCTGCTTGAAGTGGCTGTTACGTACCCAACGCCACCACACAACAAGAAGCGTGAAGCTGCCGAGGTCTTCCATCGGATGATCAAGCAGTATGATATCGGATTGATTGTTATCGGTAATGGTACAGGGTCCCGTGAGACGGAACAGTTTGTTGCCGAGATCATTCAGGAGAACGGTGACGAAAGTCTCGTGTATCTAATCGTTAATGAAGCAGGAGCGAGTGTGTATTCTGCATCCAAGCTGGCCCAGGAAGAATTCCCGGATCTTGACGTTGCCGAACGTAGTGCTGCTTCGATTGCCCGCCGGGTGCAAGACCCGCTGGCTGAGCTGGTCAAGATCGATCCAAAAGCCATTGGTGTAGGTCAATACCAACATGATGTATCTCAAAAAATATTGGAAGAAAGCTTGAAGGCTGTTGTGGAATCCGCAGTTAACCACGTGGGTGTGGATGTGAATACGGCTTCGCCTTCACTGCTGTCATATGTGGCTGGTGTAAATGCCACTATTGCCAAAAATATCGTGAAATACCGCGAAGAGAACGGCCGATTCACGAATCGTCGCCAGCTGCAGAAGGTGCCGCGTCTGGGTGCCAAAACCTATGAGCAATGCGTAGGCTTTATGCGGATTGGCGAAGGGGAGAACCCGCTGGATCGTACACCGATTCACCCTGAATCGTATAAGGTGGTTGATCAGCTCTTTAAAGAGCTTCAGGTTGAACTGGACAAGCTGGGCAGCAAGGAACTGTCTGTTCTTCTGTCTGAGCAACAACCGGAACAGCTGGCTGTGAAGCTGGATGTGGGTGTACCTACACTGCGTGACATTCTGGACAGCTTGCAGCGTCCGGGTCGTGACCCGCGTGAGGAAATGCCGCTACCGATCTTCCGCACCGATGTGCTCAAAATTGAGGATTTGGTGGAAGGCATGGAGCTGCAAGGCACGGTTCGCAACGTAATTGACTTTGGTGCATTTGTCGACATCGGCATCAAGAGTGACGGGCTTGTCCATATCTCACAGCTGAGCAACGGTTACGTCAAACATCCGATGGATGTGGTATCTGTCGGGGATAATGTAACGGTTTGGGTGATGAATGTGGATACCAAAAAAGGCCGTGTCGGCCTCACGATGAAGAAGCCTGCTTCTTCTCAGCAGTCTTCCTAATCCAGCACAATGCTCGGAGAACAGCCTTCCCTGTAAGGGGAAGGCTGTTTGTTGTCAGCTATAATAGTACTGTTGCCCGTACTGTATTCTTCGAAGGGATTTTATGAAAGAAGTGAGAGCTTGAAGTGGACGAAAGAGAGTGGTGTCAGATGCTTAAAGTTCGCTGTCCGCGCTGCGCGGGGTGCCACTTGTCGGTTTGTTTCGGTAAAAGAACCAACATTCGTTCAGCAGCTTGATCTGTCTGCTGTCCTTTTTGTGAAATGCACGCATCAGTTGATTGCAAAGCCATTGAGGCAAGGGTATCTCCTCCTCTTGCATAATTCATCTGTACGTTAGCATATGTGGCAATAGCCTGGACTGTGCGGATTAACCAGTGAGGAACACGGAAAATTCAATATCTATACGGATATGGATTAAAGGGCGAAAAAAAAAGCACAACTCCTGCTTTTAGGAGATGCGCTTTTGGTTCCATCCTGCATGAAAAATAAGTCCATAAGTGGATTAGAGTGATTCCATCTCTTCTTCATACCATTGCTCTAATTGAGCCTGAAGCGCACGAATTTCAGTGAGCAGAGAAATCAAAGGATATTCACTTTCTCTAAGTGCTGCGAAGCTTTGTTCAAGGGCATTGATATAATCAAGGCCTCCGATAATGGAGAGTTGCTCGTCCAGAAGGTCAAGATTGTCACATTCAGCGATTGCCCAAGGCAGAACAGGTACATCTGCTGCGGTAAGTTTGTCAATTTCTTTGTGCAGGCGCAGGTTGAGCGCACTGAGTTGATAAGCGTAATCGGCGGGCATTTCCACAAACTGCAAGTGCTGTTCCTGCTGCAGGATGACGTAGCGCATTGTAGGCATAACGAGTAATAATCTCCCCTCATACATTCTACTTGACAGTGTAGCCTACGAAACGGTTAAAATTCAAGTATTATGGCGGAAAAACAAACGGCCCAAGGGGAATGAAAGGAGGGAAAACCGATGGAAAATGAGGAATTGCAGCAATGGATTGAGCAGGTGTCGCTGGATCATTTCGGGGTTCCGTTCACTCACGAGGCGCTGTTTAACCGTCGTCTGACCACGACAGGTGGGCGTTATATGCTCAAGAGTCACCGAATAGAAATTAATCCTCATCAGCTCGAAGCCTATGGGCGGGAAGAGGTTGAGAAAATCATCAAGCATGAACTGTGTCACTATCATCTGCACATCCGTGGACGCGGCTACCAACACCGGGACCCGGAATTCAAAGCCTTGTTGCAGAAGGTGGGCGGTTCGAGGTTCTGTCAGTCCCTTCCGGATGGAAAGGGCAGAAAGCCACTACCGTATCGCTATAAGCTGGTGTGCAAGAGCTGTGGCACGGAATATTTGCGTAAACGCAAAGTGGATCCGAAGCGGTATCGCTGTGGTCGTTGTGCGGGCAAGTTAGGAATTCAGAGTATCTAAAGCTTATTAAGAAAGTCATCGGAGGCATGTTGACTTGGAATATTAATCATGATAAATTTAGGATATTCAAGATCAATATTCCCTGATAGCTCAGTTGGTAGAGCACTCGACTGTTAATCGAGTTGTCACAGGTTCGAGCCCTGTTCGGGGAGCCATTCTTGGAGAGATACCCAAGTGGCTATAAGGGGACCCTCTGCTAAGGGGTTAGACTGCGTAAGCGGTGCGAGGGTTCGAATCCCTCTCTCTCCGTTCTGATTTACTTCTCTGTACAAGGGATGAGAACCCTAAAGGTTCGTCGAAGCATACGCTTCGTAAGGAATACATCGCAGTCTCGAATGAAGTGAGAGTATCCCTCTCTCTCGTTCTGAACAAAACATAATCCCCCTACTCAAGAACCATTTAACGGTTTGTGAGTAGGGGGATTTTTGATGTATCGTCATTTTGCTAATGTACACGAATGCCTAATTGCCGCCCTACAATGAAATACCCAATACCTCGTACAAACCCTTCTTGCCGACTTCCGTGACTTCAACCGAACGGCTGCCTGCCTTCTGACGGGTCCATTTCAGTTCAGACAAGCGGCGCCCGAGTTCGTCTCCCAATACACCGGAGATATGATGACGGCGTTCACTCCAGTCCAGACATTTGCGAGCCATAGCGCGACGCGATCCGGCTTTACCTTCAAGTATGATGCCAAAAGAAGTGAACCATTGAATCCCTTTCTCTGTAATGTGGTAATCCTTGGCCTGCTCATCCTCAGGTTCTTCGAGATAACCTTCCCGCAATAAAGCTTCGCACAACGATATCCCCAATTTTCCGGCCAGATGCCCATAACAGGTTCGAGCAAAGCTCAGATGTTGAAGCTGATCAGACTGTTTGAGGGACCTCACTTGAACTGGTGCAGCGATACTACCCATTGTCTCAATCAGAAAAGCAACCTCCTTGCCTGCAAGTCGATAGTATCGATGTCTCCCTTGCTGTTCAACGACGAGCAGCCCGCCTTCGACCAGCTTCGCGAGATGACTGCTTGCCGTTTGGGGGGTAACACCCGCCATGTAAGCAAGTTCGCCTGCAGGAAGTGCACGACCATCCAACAAAGCTTCCAAAAAAATAGCACGACTGGGATCAGCAACTAACGACGCAACAGCGGATATATTCGGATATGCATTCATACTTCGATGATACCTGAACTATTGGTGTATTACAATTCAATGTGTATGAATGACGATCCAAGAGATCACTGGATGGATTGAAGAATGGAGGAAGAAGCAATGTATACAAATGACAGAACGAAAGATGGTCCTGAACCAGAGAGTCACCGAGGTTCAAACCGAGAGTTGATGCAGCATGAGGTGATAACTCCAAGTATTTTGTACTATGGCACACCTGTATTGTTACTGAGCACGTTAAACGAAGAGGGGACAACAAATCTATCTCCACTTTCTTCATCCTGGGCACTCGGCGACTGCTTGGTACTTGGAATTGGTATTCAGGGCAAAGCCTTTGAGAACCTGAACCGACGCCCTGAATGTGTAATTAATCTGCCCGATGCATCCATGTGGGAGCAGGTTGAGATACTGGGACGTTATACGGGGAAATATCCCGTTCCTGAAGAGAAAAGAAGGATGGGGTTTGAATTTTGTGATGATAAATTTGCTGCTTCTGGACTGACGCCTCAAAATTCAGTTCTGGTTGAGCCGAATAAAATAGCGGAGTGTCCGCTCCAGATTGAAGCCGCGGTACAACACATACGTATTCCCGAACACACGCCTTTCATGGCGATTGTGGAAGTAAAAGCGTTGAAGGTACATGCTCATCACCGCCTGATATCAGATTTGAACAAGATTAACCCAGAGAAATGGAATCCTTTAATTTATAATTTCCGACATTATTATGGACTTGGAGAGCGGCATGGGGAGAGCTTTCGGGCAGAGAAGTGATGTATTAGGATACTAAATTAGCATACGCAATCCATAAGTGATACAAAATATACGAAGTGGGGCCAGTTAGGGCACCGCTCGCTTCTTTCGGCCTACATTGAGAATTATTTAGGAGTTCGTCCGGTGAATGTATAAGTGCGGCTATTTTATTAGTCAAGGATTGGGTAAATAGTAAAGAAAGATACATGTAAGCATATACATAAGAGAGGTGATGAGCATGGAAACGGAATACTTGATGCGTGTACTCATAGCTGGCATATGCGGCGTGTTGATCGGATATGAGCGCAAGAACCGAATGAAGGAAGCGGGAATACGTACTCACTTTGTTGTTGCTGTGGGTGCAGCATTAATGATGATAGTATCCAAGTACGGCTTTCAGGATCAGGCAGGCTGGGTGAATCTCTCGCTTGACCCATCCAGGATTGCTGCACAGGTGGTCAGTGGGGTCGGCTTCATTGGAGCCGGCATGATCTTCACACAGCGCCATACGGTCCGAGGATTGACGACAGCGGCGGGAATTTGGGCGACTGCAGGAATGGGACTGGCTGTTGGTTCGGGATTGTATTGGACAGGTGCGGGGGTAACGCTGCTTATTGTTCTGGCCCAGATGCTGCTGCATCGGCCGACACGCTGGTTGGTATCCGCGAGAACAGAGACGTTGACCATTCGACTGCTAAAGGAAGGGGACACCCTCAAAACCGTTTTGGCTTTGCTGGGACAGGAAAAAATCTCGGTAATCGGATTCAAAACAGAACAGCAAACAAGCACAGACTCCGGAGAGGAGACAGTGCTTGAATTCACTCTGCAACTGCCCGGTTCATATCGGGCCGAGCAGCTAATTATTTTATTGCAGGATGTGCCTCACGTTCGATCCGTTGATATGAGGTGAGCCCAGGCCATCGTTAGATCGCTAGGTCCTCATACCGAACATCACAAGAAGCGATTACTGACCGCCTTCAATGACAGTCTCCGGCTGGGAAACAGGCTTGCCTTCAAGAACACAATGAATGGCATGTGCGACACCATGCTCCACATTAGTCAACGACACAGCTTTGGCAAGCGCCTTAATCTCCGGTTCAGCATTGCCCATGGCAATACCGAGTCCTGCCATTTTTAGCATGGATACGTCGTTGAAATTATCACCAATGGCAGCTGTATCTTCCATGGAGATGTTCAAATGCGCAGCCAGTTTGGTTAAGGCATTACCTTTGGATACATCAGGATGCTGCATTTCGAAGTTGTGTTCAGAGGATACCACCATGGCTACATCGGAGCGTGAAGCAAAGTATTCGCGTCCCTGCTGCAATTGAGCGGGGTCCAATGAAAAGGCCATAATATTATAAATGAAAGCTTCGGAAGGAATTTCTTGATGGGAATTAACGCGGTGGTAATCTTTCTTGTCATAGTGCTTCTTAACAGCTCGAATGAGGCGTTCAATATCCTCCCCAGGACTCGAACCCAGAATGCGATCCATTTCAGCGAGCATCGCCTCATGACTGCCTATAGGGGCGTAGATTCCCTGTTGTGTGGAGGCCTCGTAGTAGCAATGATGATCTTCCAGCCACTGCATGACGGATGCTGCCGTTTCACGCTCAAGTGGAAGATGGAAGAGGCGCTCACCGTTGGCATCATGGATGGTAGCTCCGTTGGAGCCGATGACTGGTGTGTTAATTCCGCCTTCGCTGCTTATCGTTAATACGTCGGAATAGACCCGTCCTGTAGCGATCGTAACCTTCAATCCTTCTTGTTGCGCCTTATGGATTGCAGCTGCGTTTTCCGGGCTGATCTGACTGTCTCTGTTCAACAGGGTTCCATCTAAATCGGTAGCAAATAATTTCATATGTTACAACTCCTTTTCAATTGTAGGTTCAGGGATGAGAATCTCCACTTGCTGTTCGGTCAAAAAGGTCCGCCAATCCTGGGAAGGCCATTGATCTGTAATTAACATATCAACGAGTGACCAGTCCGCAAAACGATAACCATAACGCTTATCAAACTTGGAATGGTCAGCGAGTACAATAACCTGTTTCGCAGCTTGCATCATTTTGTGCTTGATCTTTCCTTCTTCTTCGGAAGCGCTGAAGCCGTCCATCGTAATTCCGCCAATGCCGATAAAGGCTTTGTCTACATAATAGTGGGAAAGAGTTTCGATTACGGAAGTGCCATAGACATAACGCTGCTCTTTATCGACTTTACCACCAAGCAAACGAATCTCGACAGCTGTATGATTGGAGAGAAGTTCAGCTGAGTAGATGGAATTGGTAATGACGGTACAGGATTTGCCGTTCAGATTTTCGGCACAAGTCTGCACTGTAGTGGAAGAATCCAGAATAATCTGTTCGCCTTGGCGGACGATCGCAGCGGCTAGTTTGCCAATAGCTCTTTTTTCATCGGAAATGTGGAGCAGACGATCTTTATAAGATCGATGCTCAACTGGTGGAACGGGGAGAATTGCACCGCCGCGCGTTCGGATGATGGCATCCTGTTCTTCGAGCTTGATCAGATCCCTTCGAGCCGTGTCCCGGGAAACGTCAAACAGGGATACAATATCCTCAGCTGAAATACGATTGTGTTTACGTAGGTGCTCAATAATCAGCTGCATTCGTTCTTCCTGAAACAAACGTGCCGCCTCCTTATACGTAGCTGACCGTGTTTATAACTGATAGGTTAATTATAAGTACTAATAATGATATTTGCAATATTATAAGTGAATGTAAGTGTATTTAAGTTTTTTGATATTAATTTTACAAATTACGATGATTACGGTGATAAATATGTGAAAGAGATTTTGGAGTGAGTAGGCTCTTAAGCTCATGAAGAAGGGGTAAAAAGGAGAGAATAAAAAATCGAAAAAAAGTGTTGCACATTTTATTTAGCCTGTGATATACTCATTCTTGTCGCCAAGAAAGACAACTTGTTAATAAGGCCCGTTGGTCAAGGGGTTAAGACACCTCCCTTTCACGGAGGTAACAGGGGTTCGAATCCCCTACGGGTCATTATCTTCACCACCTCAGGGATGTACAATCCTGATGAGGAATCCTCATAAAGTCATAGCTCCTGAACAAAAGAGTTACGCATGGCACATCCGGTGAAGTTACAGCAAGAGCCATTAGCTCAGTTGGTAGAGCACCTGACTTTTAATCAGGGTGTCGAAGGTTCGAGCCCTTCATGGCTCACCATTTTTACAATTAAATATGCGGTCGTGGTGGAATGGCAGACACGCTATCTTGAGGGGGTAGTGGGTGTATACCCGTGGAGGTTCGAGTCCTCTCGACCGCATCACAGCAACAGACGTTATAAGATAGACTCTCATGATTATTCATGGGAGTCTATCTTTGTGTTATGAGAAATACCAGAACGTATTCCTGGGATTAAAAGGCTGAGGATTCAGGAAGGTTGTGGTATAATTTAGGTACATGTAATGATTATTACGGTTGGAAGGCGGTTCTGTATGCAGTCGATCTATGAGCGAATTGAACACCTGATTGCCGAACGAGGAATGACCAAGAAGGCTTTCTGCCAACAGCTGAAGATCAGCACGGGCAATCTGGGTGACTGGAAACGCGGTAAATCTATTCCGAGTACGAATAAACTAATCGAGATTGCTTCGTTTTTTGATGTGAGCCTGGACTGGCTCATGATTGGCCGTCCATCCAAGGAGGCGATGGTGCGGGAAAAACGGGAGGATTATTTTTTTGACGTGTTGCGGCAATTGAATTGCCAAGAAAGCGAATTATCGACTGTGGAACAGTCTTTTATCAGTGAATATATTGAGTTTACCCGTTATCGTAAATCCAAGGAAAGCAAAAATTCAGGCGACTTTCGTTACAATGGAGAAGATAAGCCGGTAGCGGATGAATCGGTGCAGCGGAAAGATTAAGCACTTCTCTTCATTACAATTTTTATGTAATATTATGGAATAATCGGTTTTGATCATTTGTTCGGCAATGAATTGGAGAGACGTAAAATTTTTAAGTGATTCGGATGGGAGGAAGTTCTGTATGCAGTCGATCTATGAGCGAATTGAACATCTAATTGCCGAGCGAGGGATGACCAAGAAAGAGTTCTGTAAACAACTGAAGATTAGCACAGGTAATCTGGGTGACTGGAAACGCGGCAAATCTGTCCCGAGTACGAATAAACTCATTGAAATTGCTGCGTTTTTTAATGTGAGCCTGGACTGGCTCATGATTGGCCGTCCATCCAAGGAGGCGATGGTGCGGGAAAAACGGGAGGATTATTTTTTTGACGTGTTACGGCAATTAGATTGCCAGGAAAGTGAATTATCGACTGTGGAACAGTCTTTTATCAGTGAATATATTGAATTTACCCGTTACCGCAAATCCAAGGAAGGCAAAGATCCAGATGACTTTCGCTACAAGAGAGTGGATACGCCCGAAGACGACGACACGTTATAGCTCCAAGTGTGATTTGACCGGCTAGCTTGGATACGCTCAAAAACCTCTGAACAGATCCGAATCCATTCGGTAAGCTGTCCAGAGGTTTTTGGTTTTTTAGAACAGTGCACATAATGAGTTTTCGAATGGCTCGTCGGATCGAATTAAAACCGTTTATTTGCGAAAAGCCAGCGTTTGTTTCCCCAAAAGATCGGGTCGAAGAGTGTTCCAAATCTGTAGGCACTGCTCCTGAAGTTCCCAGGCTGCTATTCCGAGCAAACGAACACCAATCCCGCCTGTAGCGAGCAAGCTGGCCCCGGCAAGCATGCGACCATCTGGGGGCAGAATGGACCGTATGGAATCCAGCTGTGCTGCACCCAATCCAGGGGCAATCATCCATAAAGCCGCAGTGTGGGTGTAGTCTAACAACGCTGCGGATGATTTCGGATCATCGGATTCTGGTTCGAGCCCGAAGCTATCCCAGACGGCTAATTGCTTCCCTTGCCAGATTTCTGTCAGACTGCGATAACGCTTGAACTGAAAGGCTTCCCCTCGATGAATTCGTCCAGCGGACCAGATATCCGCATACGCAAGTACGGCTTGTTCCCCCAGCTCAAAGGTCGTGGTGAGTGAGGATGAACTGCCTTTAAACGGAATAACACATTCAGGAAAGTACTCCAGCACCGCTCCTTGTTCCAGTCGGAAGTGATGGTTCACAGATGACGGAACAGTAGGTGTGGGATGAAGCCTCGTGGCTGATGTGCTGCTTAGCATTACGTGAGTGTTCTGGCCCAACTGCCATTCGGATCGATAATGATCACCGTTCAGCACGCCTGGAGAGACGTCTGAAGTGTATATACATAATTCATCTCCGCCACCCGGAGGTCGAAAGGATCGACTGAACCGGAGAGGGGCGCTATAATACCGATCAGTCATGACGGTGCGCCCGCCTTGAAGAGCGAAAGTGGCCCGAAGCTCGCTGCGGCGTATCACGGCCTCTCCGGCACTGCAATTCAGTCCGTGTTCAACTCCATGTAGAGAGGAGGATGAATTAGTGGCTGTGTGTCGTACCGTGCTCATGGGTGTGCGTATGCAGATGCGCAGCGGAAGCATCGTCATCCATATATTGATGTTCAAGCCAATGGACAATTTCGGATACCCCTTCACCGCTCATCAGGTTTGACATCACATATGGCCTTCCTTCACGTACCCGTTCGGTATCATCCTTCATCACTTGCAGACTTGCGCCAACATAAGGAGCAAGGTCAGTCTTGTTAATCAGCAGCAGGTCTGAGCGTGTAATACCCGGACCACCTTTGCGAGGCAGTTTTTCACCCTGAGCCACGTCAATAATATAAATGAATACGTCCGCCAGTTCCGGGCTGAACGCAGCAGAGAGGTTGTCGCCACCGCTTTCGATAAAGATCAGCTGCAGGTCAGGAAAGCGTTCGATCAATTCATCAACGGCTTCGAAATTCATTGAGGCATCCTCTCGAATAGCGGTATGCGGGCATCCCCCTGTTTCTACACCGATAATGCGTTCCGGTGCGAGCGCGTTCTGACGCAGCAAAATCTCGGCATCCTCTTTCGTGTAAATATCATTGGTAATAACGGCCAGGCTGTA
This sequence comes from Paenibacillus sp. UMB7766-LJ446, assembly GCF_030226665.1. Lineage (NCBI taxonomy): Bacteria > Bacillati > Bacillota > Bacilli > Caryophanales > Paenibacillaceae > Paenibacillus > Paenibacillus sp. UMB7766-LJ446. The sequence continues at coordinate 928,082 of NZ_JASOYM010000001.1, read as the reverse complement.
GCGTGTGCGCAATGCCTTGGACAGCTTCTCCACCAGGGCTGTTTTTCCTGAACCTACCGGCCCGCCGATTCCGATTCGCATCGGGCGACTCCGATCAAATACTTTACGTTCCCATCCTGCATGATGCGTATGATTAGCTCCTCCACACATAACAAATTCCTCCTTGGTTTTGAATTAAATAAATATAGTCAGGACATGAACAGACGGGCTGGCAGACTCTCATGCCTCATGGCATAGATTTCCTGGGCAATACCGAAGCTGTGCATATCTTCCGGGTCGTTATCCCGGATTTGAGACCATTCTGAATCAATATCGTTCAAAAGTTTCTGAATAAGCATCTGTGCCTCGGTTTGCCCGATGGGCAGAAGACGCAGAGCACTATTAACATAAGCGTTAACAGAGGTGTACAGATGTCCAGTGACGGCTTCGTCCAGTCCGATTTCCAGTTGATAATTGATGTAGCCGTGAATCGTTGTGATGCCGCAAAAGGCACCGTGATCCTTTATGGCTTCATCGATTAGAGAAAAGTCCATCCATGGGTAAAGTGACCTCGCGAGCTTGAGTAATCGCTTCCCCATCTTGTGTCCGCTTTCCCGCAGCTCCCTGGGGGTCCGCTGGGCGTGTACGCGTTTGTCATAAAGGCCCAGAAGGGCGGCGTCCTGTTGCTCGATAGCTTGGTAGACACCTTTGATGGCGAGGCCATCGATCCGCACGAGGCTGGAATGAAGCTGGCCGCGAATGAACTGTTCGAGCTGGGCAGTGGTCCGTATCCTGCCTTCATGAGTGTATGCCTCCAGACCGAACGAATGGGAGAACCCGCCAATGGGCAGGGCCGAATCCAGCAGTTGAACATAACGGAGCAGTTTCGTGCCACTGTGCATCATCATGCGTATCCCCCTTTGTCAAAACATGAAATAGCGTTGAGCCATCGGCAATTCATCCGCAGGTTCGCAGGTGAGAAGTTCACCATCGGCCCGAACCTCATAGGTTTCGGGATCGACTTCGATGACGGGGGTGACGTCGTTATGAATCATGTCCTTTTTGCTCACGGAGCGGCAGCCTTTGACAGGTTCTACGCGTTTGTTCAAGCCCAATGTCTCCTTGATTCCTGCATCTGCTGCGGCTTGGGAGACAAAAGTGATCGACCCTTTGGCAATTGCGCCGCCGTAGGCACCGAACATTGGTCTACCGAATACGGGCTGCGGCGTAGGGATCGAAGCGTTGGGGTCACCCATCTGGGCAAAGGTGATCATGCCGCCCTTGATGACCATCTCGGGCTTTACTCCGAAATAGGCCGGGTTCCAGACGATCAGGTCTGCAAGCTTGCCTACCTCTACGGAACCGACGAGATGGCCTATACCGTGAGCAATAGCCGGATTGATCGTATATTTGGCAACATACCTTTTGATCCGATCGTTATCGGAAGGGGAGCCTGAGGTCAGTTCAAGCTTGCCTCGCTGCTTTTTCATCTTGTCGGCGGTTTGCCAGGTGCGAATGATGACTTCACCAACCCGGCCCATCGCTTGCGAATCGGAACTGATGATGCTGAATACGCCAAGATCATGCAAAATGTCTTCGGCCGCGATCGTTTCGGGACGAATCCTCGAATCGGCAAAGGCAACATCCTCAGGGATGGACGGGTCCAGATGGTGACAAACCATCAACATATCGAGATGTTCTTCTACGGTATTGCGTGTGTAAGGACGAGTTGGATTGGTTGAAGAGGGGATGACGTATGACTCTCCGGCAGCGCGAATAATATCTGGAGCGTGTCCGCCGCCAGCACCTTCCGTATGGTAGGTATGGATCGTGCGTCCGTTAATGGCTGCCAGTGTATTTTCTAGAAATCCGGTCTCGTTCAGCGTATCGGTATGAATGGCTACCTGAACATCATGCTCTCCGGCTGCGGTCAGACAGGCATCAATAGCGCTTGGCGTTGTGCCCCAATCTTCATGCAGCTTCAGTCCAATGACACCGGCTTCAATCTGTTCAATTAATGGAGCGGTGCTGGAACTGTTGCCTTTGCCGAGATAACCGATATTCATGGGAAATGCCTCTGCGGACTCCAGCATGCGGTGGATATGCCAGGCTCCGGGTGTACAAGTAGTGGCTTTGGTGCCGGTTGCAGGTCCTGTGCCGCCGCCGATCATGGTTGTTACTCCTGAAGATAATGCCGTTTGAATCTGTTGAGGACAGATAAAATGAATATGGGTGTCAATGCCTCCAGCGGTCACAATCATGCCTTCCCCGGCAATAATTTCAGTTGAAGCGCCAATGACCAGTGCAGGATCGACTCCGTCCATCGTATCCGGATTGCCGGATTTGCCGATTGCGCAGATGAGGCCATCGCGGATGCCGATGTCTGCTTTTACAATCCCCCAATGATCAATGATGACGGCGTTGGTGATGACTGTATCAGGCGTACCATCACTGCGAAGGGCAGATGTGGACTGACCCATTCCATCACGAATAACCTTGCCCCCGCCGAATTTGCTTTCATCCCCATAGACCGCATAATCATGCTCAATCTCCGCCCATAGTTCTGTATCTGCCAATCTGACGGCATCCCCGGTCGTCGGCCCGAACATGGACGCGTATTGTTCCCGGCTCATTCGTTTCATATAGGGTCCCCTCCGTTCTGCACAGGGGGTGCGAAGGCCTTCAGAAATGTTTCCAGTTTCTGTGGATCAGGTGGCTGATCTGCCGAACCCTCAGTTAATCCGTTAAATCCATAAATCTGACGTTTGCCGCCAAATGTGGTGAGTTCGACCGGTTTTTCTTCACCGGGTTCAAACCGGACCGCAGTGCCTGCCGGAATGTGCAGGCGGTGGCCGAAAGAGGAAGGGCGATCGAAGTCCAACGCAGCATTGACTTCATAGAAGTGAACGTGAGAACCGACCTGAACGGGACGGTCGCCGCGGTTCAGTACAATCAGACGCACGGTTGAGCGATCGGGATGACAGATGATCTCATCATCCTGTTTTAAGCGATATTCACCAGGGATCATGGAGTTCTCCTGCCTTTCTCAGCGTATAGGTTCATGGACCGTGACCAGTTTTGTTCCGTCAGGAAAAGTGGCTTCCACCTGTACCTCAGGGATCATATCGGGCACACCATCCATGCAGTCTGCACGTGTCAGGATCGTGCCGCCGTATCTCATCAACTCTGCGACACTCATGCCATCGCGTGCGCGTTCCATAAGTTCGGAGGTCAATAATGCGATTGTTTCGGGAACATTCAGTTTTAGTCCGCGTCCTCTGCGTTCGCGGGCGAGGTTAGCGGCCACGGTAATCAGGAGTTTTTCTTTTTCCTGTTCAGTCCAGTGCAAGGCAATCCGACCTTTCCCTTAGATAGTCTATATCGTCATGGATCATGTTATATGTTAAATATACTCACACAGGGTGGACCCTTTGTCAATATGGTTCTGATTATATTAGCAGTATGCATGAAACGAGTATGCAAGAAATAAAATTGTGTAAGCATTATTGACACGGTGAGTGTGACCCTCCATAATTTGGATCAACGAACATTTCGGACGTATATGACCTTAATGTTCGTCAATAGACTAAAAAAAGGGAGTGTAGGCTATTGAAGAAAAGGTCGGTCAAGTTATGGAGTGTTTTGCTCGGTGCAGTCATTGCGTTGACGGGATGTGTGGAAGGTGGCGCGCCGCCTGAGGCATCGGGTTCCGGTGGGACGGGAGAACCTGCTTCGTCCGGAGATACGATTAAAGTAGGTGTTCTTCACTCCCTGAGTGGAACGATGGCGATCAGTGAAGTGTCGGTTAAGGATGCGGAGATGCTTGCCATTGAAGAGATCAATGCAGCGGGCGGAGTTCTGGGTAAACAAATCGAGCCTGTGGTTGAGGACGGCGCTTCCGATTGGCCTACATTTGCGGAGAAAGCAGGAAAGCTGCTGCAGCAGGACAAAGTAGCCGCTGTATTTGGCGGATGGACCTCTGCGAGTAGGAAAGCGATGCTTCCGGTGTTTGAACAGAACAAAGGTCTGTTGTTTTATCCGGTGCAATATGAAGGATTGGAATCATCACCCAACATTTTTTATACAGGAGCCACAACGAATCAACAGATCGTACCGTCTGTAACCTGGTTGCTGGAGAACAGGGGCAAGAAGTTCTACCTGCTGGGTTCAGATTATGTGTTCCCGAAAACGGCCAATCAGGTCATTAAAGCCCAGTTGGCAGCTGAAGGTGGCGAAGTGGTAGGCGAAGAATATACACCGCTGGGGCATACGGATTACAGTACGATTATCAGCAAAATCAAGGCTGCCAAGCCGGATATTGTGTACAACACGCTGAACGGGGACAGCAATGTCGCCTTTTTCAAACAATTGAAGGATGCCGGGATCTCTTCGGAGCAGTTGACCACTCTGTCAGTGAGTGTGGCGGAGGAAGAAATCCGGGGGATTGGTGCGGATGTGCTGAAAGGGCATCTGGCTTCGTGGAACTATTATCAGACAACAGATACTCCTGAAAATAAAACATTTGTAGAGAAATATAAAGAAAGATATGGAGCTGATCGGGTGACGGCCGATCCGATTGAAGCGGGATATGTGGCGGTGTATCTGTGGAAAGCAGCTGTAGAAAAAGCCGGATCAATCGATGTTGAAAAGGTGAAGGAGGCCGCCAAAGGTTTGGAATTCGATGCACCGGAAGGAAAAGTGACGGTGGATGGAGAGAACCAGCATATCTACAAAACGGTGCGGATAGGCGAAGTGCAGGAAGATGGACAGTTCAAGGAGTTGTGGAACTCGGGCGCTCCAGTCAAACCTGATCCGTATCTGAAAACGTACGAATGGGGTGCTTCCCTTAGTAACAAATAGCAAAGGCATCTCACGTCAAAACTGCTGAATAACTGACGAGGGTGAGACAACACACCCTCATACAACATTACGGTAAAGCGTTGATGTGGAATGGAAATGGTGTCTTGTATCCATTTTCGTTTCAGATGTTCACAGCATGAGGGGGGAAAGGCGATGGATATGTTTGTCCTGCAACTGTTCAATGGGTTAAGCATCAGTTCCATCCTGCTGCTGATTGCTTTAGGGCTCGCAGTTACGTTTGGACTGATGAATGTCATTAACATGGCTCATGGTGAATTGATCATGATCGGCGCTTACGCAACGTATGTGACGCAGAACCTGTTCATTTCATACGCTCCGCCAGCGTGGTTTGATGTCTATTTTATTGTGGCTTTGCCTATCGCCTTTGGTGTGGCGGCTCTTATAGGCTGGTTGCTGGAAGTGGTGCTGATCAGACATCTGTATGGGAGGCCGCTCGACAGTCTGCTTGCGACATGGGGCGTAGGTATGATGCTGCAACAATTGGCCCGAACGATATTTGGAGCACCAAATGTAGGAGTATCCAGTCCGGCTTGGCTTAACGGAGGTCTGACCATCGCGGACGGCATTGTGTTTCCGTACAAACGGATTTTCATTATTGTGCTGGTTGCGATTGTGTTGTTGTGTATGTACTTGTACATTTATCGGACTTCTTCCGGGAGACGGATGAGAGCGGTGATGCAGAATCGAAGTATGGCGGGCTGTCTTGGGATTTCCACCAGACGAGTGGATGGCATGACCTTTGCCATTGGTTCGGGCATTGCCGGGATCGCTGGATGTGCCTTGACGCTCATTGGCCCGATTGGCCCTTCACTGGGTACGTATTATATCGTGGATGCATTCATGGTGGTTGTGCTAGGTGGTGTCGGGAAACTGGCGGGGACCGTGTGTGGTGCGCTCGGAATTGGCATGTTCAATACGTTATTCGAAACGTATACCTCCGCCTCCATCGGCAAGGTGTTGGTATTTGTCTGTATTGTAGCTTTTCTCCAATGGAAGCCGCGCGGGCTCGTTGCCATACGGACCCGGAGTCTGGATTAATGCGAAAAAGGGGGTTATGTAATGTCTGCACTTCTCAAGACGGGTAGTCTGAAAATGAAGATCATCTGGGCCGTTGTCCTGATCATGATGTGTCTGGCTCCGCTTATTTCCACGGAATTCCGGCTTAGTTTGTTGGCGAAATTCCTGGCCTTGGCCATTCTGGCGATTGGTCTGGATCTAATCTGGGGATATGGAGGGGTGCTTAGTCTGGGGCATGGCGTATTCTTCGGACTTGGCGGGTACGCCATGGCAATGTATCTGAAGCTGCAGGCTAGTGGTACAACACTTCCGGACTTTATGGGATGGAGTGGTCTTAGTGGTCTGCCGTGGTTTTGGGAGCCATTCAGTTCCTTTCCGGTGGCGCTAGTGCTGGGCATTGCTCTTCCGGCATTGCTGGCCTTTGCCTTGGGGTGGTTCACGTTCCGTAACCGGATCACCGGTGTATATTTTACAATCCTGACCCAAGCTTTAGTTCTCATTACAGTGACGTTATTCGTTGGCAAACAGGAATGGACGGGAGGGACCAACGGTATAACGGGATATAATGCCATCTTTGGTTTTACCCTTCATTCGGCAGGGACAACGATTGCTCTCTACTATATAACGCTTGCCGTTCTGGTGCTCGCTTATCTGCTTTGTCGCCGGGTGGTGAACAGCAGGTTCGGTCAGGTGCTTGAAGCTGCGCGGGATGGGGAGAATCGGGTTCGCTTTCTTGGATATGACCCGGCAGGTTTCAAAACGCTGGCCTTTGCCCTTTCCGGGGCGCTGGCGGGAATTGCTGGCATGTTATTTGTGCTCCAGGTAGGGATCATTTCGCCTTCCATGATGGGAATCATGCCTTCAATTGAGATGGTGTTATGGGTTGCTTTGGGCGGTCGGGGGACGCTTATTGGTGCGGTAATTGGAGCTGTGGTGCTCAACGCCGCCAAAACGGGTATCAGTGAAGCTTATCCGGAAGGTTGGTTGTTTGTCATTGGAGGGCTCTTTGTAACGGTGGTCTTGTTCATGCCGAATGGGCTTGTTGGTGTGTACCGTCATGTCGTGCGCTTGCTGAAACGGAGAGGAGAGGTTGTGCATGTTCCAGTCAGTCAGGAAAAACCTAAAGTCTACTGAGGTTCCGGTAGTGCTGGTTGCCGAGGGAATTACGGTGGCATTTGGCGGTTTTGTTGCAGTCAAAGGCATGAATCTGAAGCTGTATGAACATGATCTGCATTTTCTGATCGGCCCGAACGGTGCGGGGAAAACGACAATGCTGGATGTCATTTGTGGCAAAACCAAGCCTGTCTCCGGTACGGTGAAGATGGCGGATGGTGCGGATCTGACACGCCTGAAGGAGCACCAGATTGTTCGGAAAGGGGTAGGACGCAAGTTCCAGGCCCCATCGATCTTTGCTGGGCTGACCGTGCAGGAGAATCTGACGCTGGCTGCGGAAACTCGTCGTTCTCCTTTACAGGCGCTAGGTATTCAGCGGTATTCGAAAATAAATCCTGCGATGGAGCGGATTACGCACCAAATTGGTTTGCAGGACCGTGTGGATGCGCGTGCAGGGGCCTTATCCCATGGGGAGAAGCAGTGGCTCGAGATTGGCATGCTGCTGCTGCAGGAACCCCGTGTATTGCTGCTGGATGAGCCGGCAGCGGGAATGACGGATGAAGAGACACATAAGACAGGCCGCCTATTGCAGGAAATTGCACGAGAACGGTCTGTTGTGGTGGTGGAGCATGATATGGAGTTTGTACGCGAGTATGCAGCCAAAGTGACGGTGATGCATGAAGGCAAGCTGCTAAAGGAAGGTACGATGGCGGAAGTGCAGGAAGATCCGAGAGTGGCTGAAGTGTATCTGGGCAAAAGGAGGGATGACCATGCTGTCGCTGCAACAAATTGAATCTGGTTATGGGGAAAGCAATGTGCTGCGCGGCGTAAATCTGGATGTCCGACCGGGTCAGGTGGTGTGCCTGATGGGGCGCAATGGTGTAGGGAAAACCACCTTGATGAAAACATTGATGGGTCTTCTTAAAACGCGGAAGGGAAGTATTCAGTGGAAAGGTCAGGAACTATCCACCCACGACCCGGCCAGGCGGGCCAGGGCGGGAATTGGATATGTGCCGCAGGGACGGGAAATCTTTCCGCAGCTTACAGTAAAAGAAAATCTGTTGCTGGGTCTGGAGACAAGCAGCTCAGGAGTGAAGACGTTCCCGGAGGATGTGCTGGCCATGTTTCCGGTGCTTGAGACAATGTATGGACGGCAGGGTGGTGATCTAAGTGGCGGGCAGCAGCAGCAGTTGGCCTTTGCCCGCGCGCTGGCTTCAAGGCCTGGTCTGTTGCTTCTGGATGAGCCGACAGAAGGCATTCAGCCTTCCATCGTAGAGGATATCCGGCAGGTTATTTTGCAAATTAAAGCAAAGGGTGAGATCTCCATCTTGCTGGTAGAGCAGAGCATTGATTTTGTACGCGGTGCTGCAGATTATATCTATGTAATGGACAAAGGGGCAATTGCACTGCAAGGAACACCGCGGGAACTGGATATGTCGCAGTTTGAGCACCATCTGTCTGTGTAGCTAAGGTTCGTGGTGTAGGGAGAGTTTAGGCGTGCTTGTCCAGAATGTTGGAGTACTTCGGATATAGTCTTCGGATGCAATCCGGGCAGATATCATGGGTGAATTCGGCATGAGTATGCTTCTCCAGATAACTTTCAACTGAATTCCAGCTGTCCTGTTCATCCTTAATCTGTTTGCAGACAGCACAAATGGGAAGTAGTCCACGCAACGTGCGCACTTCGGACAGAGCTTTCTTCAATTGGCGTTCTGTCTGTTTCTGTTCGGTAACATCCGTGTGTGCAATCAGTGCGAGATCAGACAGCAGGGATGGGTCGGCCTGAATCAATGGGGTGAGTTCGAGACGGAACCACCGTTGTTCGTTGTGGACCGTTTGAACGAAGATGTCATATGTATGACTGTCTTTAAAAGGTGCAGTAATACTTTTCAACTCCTGAACGATCTTCGCATTCTTTGCTTGTTCCTCGCGTAATGTCCACCCCTCTATTAAACGAAGGTAATAAGATGTTTCGGGTGTGGTGCTGGAGTGGCCGGATACGCCCGGTTTGGGAAGCAGTTGCCCGAGTCCCTGTTGCCAAGCCGTATTGCAGCTGCGGATGATCCAGTTATGGTCGACGATGATGAGCTGGTGTTGCATGGACTGGAACGATAATCTCTCCAGATCGGATATTAAGTACCTCATGAAATGAGCTCCTCCTTGGCAGAAAATCTTATCTTAAATCATCTGGAATATCCAAAATGTCGGCGACCTGGTTCCTGAACCGGGTTGCTTTGCGTGTCCCATGGATGAGATTGGACAGACGGTATGGCGGGATGTTGTACTGTTCGCAAAATGTCTTTTGGTCGACCTGGAGTTCGGTTAGTCTTCGTTTGATGGCCCATCCGAAAGGAGTCACAGGTTTCTTTTTGTTCAAAAGGGTTCACCCCTCAGTGGAATGTAGTATTCAGCCGGTTATTCTTGATGTAGAATATATAGATATGCGAGCTGTATAATTTATTATATACGTATTTGCGTCATCTAACAATTAAAAAAGACGGAAATAAGTGTATTTTAATGTGTTAAATGGCGTAATTACGTTAAATAGACAACATGAATGACATAAAAAACACGCCAGCAATGAGGTTGCGGCGTGTTTTTCATGTTTTACTGTATGAGGAGGTGAGTTGTATGGAGGTGAAGGGGATAAAGATCAGGCCCTGTAGGCGTGAAGTCCTGCTCCAAGCATATGGAAGCTGGGGAACAATGTTTTCATGGACATTGAGGCTGGTTGTACCAGTCCATCCGCAGCGGAGGCGCTGACGGTATGCCATTCATGCTCCAGGTCTGCGGCGAGGCGAACCAACAGGTCCTGGGTTGTATCGGGAGTGAGGGGAATCACTTTGGAGGCTTCGGTTATGCAGGCACTCATGGCTGAATGCAGATAACCAAGGACTGCCTCCTCGACAGGGATTTCGAGGTGGTGGTTAATCCAGGCGTGAACAGTGGAAAGGCAGCCAACGGATTCATACTTAGCCAGAGTTTGTTCAAGCTCGCTAAAATCAATCCAGGGGTGGAGTGCACGAGCCAGCTTAATCAGTCGTTTTCCCATTGTAGAGGCATGTTCTCTGAGGTTTGCTGGGGTGCGCTGGACATGAACGAGTTTGTCGATAAGGGCTGTACGCCACGCGTCATTATGATCTGTGGCGGTGTATATGCCTTTAATCGCCATACCTTCCAGACGCACGATACTGGGGTGCAATTGACAGCGCATGAATGATTCTAGATCTTCAGCACTGCGAATGGTTCCTTCAGTGATATGGGTTTCCATACCGAAGGAATGGGTGAACCCTCCGACCTGGATAGAGGAATCAAGCAGTTTGACGTAATCGAGCAGCTTATTCCCACGGTTCACAATCTTTCGCCTCCTACGTTCGGTAAATGTTATGTAAAATAACATTTATACTCCGCTTTAGTTCGTTTTCTGTTCATAAATCCGAATTATATGATATATATATTCACATAAATATCCGCTTTTTGTCAATAGTTTCTTGCTTTTTAAATTTAAAATCTTATTTGTGTTAATTTTTATAACATTTAAAGTTATATTATGAAGGGTGAATGGAGTAATTGTTCCTTATAAAGGAAGTAGAGTGATCAGCCTGCTCGGATATAAAAACGGGATCAATTTTAATCATATGTGCTTTTTAGGAGAAAATGACGAGATTATACGATTTTTGGAAGGGAAAGCGCAGTTAAAATGATAATATTAAAAATGCTTTACATTTAAACTTGAAACGGGTATAATCAACTCTGTTGCCGATTATTTACGACATGCGGTCGTGGTGGAATGGCAGACACGCTATCTTGAGGGGGTAGTGGGTGTATACCCGTGGAGGTTCGAGTCCTCTCGACCGCATCATAAGAACGATTAAGAAGAAGCTTCCCGTATGGGGAGCTTCTTTTTTATGTTTTTTTTACAGTAAAGATGAGTCCAGACAAAAAAGGTCACCCGTTTCCCTGAATGCATGCTCATTCTGTCTGCAGGGGTCGGATGGCCTTCACTTGTTATTTAAGCAATTCTTTGATGTCTGCTTCAATTTTATCAGGTGTTGTTTTGGGAGCATACCGTTTCAAAACACGTCCGTTCTGATCCACAAGGAATTTGGTGAAGTTCCATTTGATGGCTTTGGAGCCGAGTACGCCTGGTGCTTCTTTGGTAAGATGCTGGAATAGAGGATGAGCGCTTGAACCATTCACATCAATCTTCTCAAACATCGGGAAGCTGACACCATAGTTCATCTGGCAGAACTCGGCAATATCATCAGAAGAGCCTTTTTCCTGTGCAAACTGGTTGCTTGGAAAACCAAGAACTTCAAATGGGGAATCTTTGAACTTGTCCTGGAGTTCTTGCAGACCTTTGAATTGAGGTGTGAGGCCGCATTGGCTTGCTGTATTCACGATAAGCAGTACTTTGTCACGATAGTTGGACATCTCAACTTCCTGACCGCGAAGGGTGTTTACTTTGTAGTCGTAGACTGACATGAAAATCGCCTCCATTTCATATTCTTCTATCATCTATTATATTGATTACAATTAAATATTGCAAAATTAATATTGCTTTTTTAACGCCATTTGGACCTCTCGTGTATGAACTGTGAATGTTTTGCTACCTGAATTTCGCTAAAGAGAGAATTAGAGAGCTTTGAAGAGATGGGTAGAGAATGGATGTGTTGTAAGCGCTATTATTGATGTGAAATGGCAAAAATCCGTCGATTCGGTGATCTGCGCAGACTTTACACCGATATGGCACGGGTGTATGATTCATATCGTAATTCCAATTTCAATTAAATTTTACATGAAAAACGAAACAAACGATAATATCGCTCTGATTAAGAAACATAATGGAACGATGTTTTAATCGCTGAGTTTCCATTCATTCATGGGTGGGAAACGGGGGAACCAACAGGATGAACTGTCCAGGACAGTAGGCATCCATGGGGTGAATTTTCCGGTGACAGCCGGAAATAGGGCGACTCTCGCGCCCGAATCCGTCAGCTAACCTCGTAAGCGTTAAAGGGAGAGGCAACAAGCCGTACGCTGGTTCATAGTGTCTTTTTGCTATGGATTATTGAAGAAGCGTCCGGGAGGCCTTGGTCCCCCACGCTTCTTTTTTGTTGTCTTTTCACGCAAAGGGAGGAACGAATGATGGATAAAGAGATGATCTTAGTTACTGCTCCAAATGAAGCAGGACGTAAATTTATCAAATTGCTGATGTACAAAAAAATGCCGTTTGCCGTTCTGACCAACAGTGCAGGGGAAGAGCGCAGGCTCCGGAGAATTGGTGTGGAGCATGTCATTCGCATGAACACGGCTGCAGCTCAGAAATGGTTTTTGCCGCAAGGCAGTGTAGGCAATGTTTTTATTTTTGAAAATAGCCTAAACCTGACCTGCCGCTATTTGCAGATCTGCCGCTCCTGGACATCCAAGTCCCTATGTGTCATTACAGAACAAAGCCACCCTAAAGGGATCTACCGGGGAATGGGAGCAGACCGTATTGTGTATTCCTTGAATGGGGAAGTTGGGTTTCTGCTTAATGGTTAGTGGTTAGTACTATTCATGTGATTGATCCAGTGTCAGCTGCCTGTTATAATTGAAATCATAAATATACGGAATCTTGAGGAGACTCATGCATGATGGTGGGTCTTCTTTTTTATGGTTTGGGAAATGGGGAAATGAATTTCCTGTGGCTAACGAGGAGGAATAGGCGTGCCGGATGTAGGTGGAATACAATGGTTGTTCTTTGATGTGGGGGATACGCTTGTGGACGAGTGGGAGCCGGTGGATGATATTATCGGTCAGTTCGTTCGAGAAGCTTGTGCGCTTGGTTATCAGGTGGAGATGCAGACAGTACGAGAACTATTTGCCGCCTCCTACCGAAATTACGAGCAATGGCCGATGAAACTGGCTATTCGTACCCTGATCAGCGATGAGGGGCACCGGGAACAGATACAGGAGAAGCTGAAGTTCCGCAAAGAGCTTGAGCGCCCCTTCGCGTCAGCCGACGCTGTTCTCCAGACGTTGTCGCAGCACTATAAGATTGGCATCATTGCCAATCAGAGCCCGGGGACGGAAAATCGGCTGGATAGCTACGGTTTGCGCAAGTACGTGGATGTGCTGGCCTGTTCAGCTGAAGAAGGAGTGTCCAAGCCTGATCCTGAATTATATGCTGTAGCTCTGAAACAGGCGGGATGTAAACCGGAGGAAGCGGTCATGATCGGCGACCGGATTGATAATGATATTATTCCGGCTAAGAAGCTGGGTATGCACACGATCCGAATTTTGCAGGGGTATGGCAGGTTCCAGCCGGAGCTAGCAGATGCAGAGCGTCCGGACTGGACGGTTGAATCACTGGATGAACTACTTCCCTTGTTGATAGTAACTCAAAATTGATAAATAAACTAAAAGCGTATTTAAGAGCTAATCTAATCGGTATGGATCAGGTTGGATTAGGTTGCTGCTCGAACATATAAAAGGCTGATCATCTCAAGGTATACATTACTTGAGTTGATCAGCCTTTTTGAGTTAGACAATATAGAGTGTAGTTCCATGTAACCTAGAACAACAGAATGGTCTGGATAATCAGATACACATTCAGGATAACGATTACTCCGGCAATGATCCAGGAGATGATTTTGAGCCACAGCTTGTTAGCAAAATCCCCCATGCTTTTTTTGTCACTCGTAAACATGATCAGTGGAATAACGGCAAAGGGGAGCTGCAGCGACAACACAACCTGGCTCAAAATCAGCAGTTCTTCTGTTCCGTGCTCTCCGGCAATAGCTGTTACGATAACGGCCGGGATGATTGCAATCAGACGTGTTACCAGCCGACGAAGCCACGCCGGAATACGAATGTTCAGGAAGCCTTCCATTACAATCTGACCGGACAGTGTGCCGGTGAGTGTTGAGTTCTGGCCTGAAGCCAGCAGGGCTACACCGAACAGGACGCTGGCGATAGTGGTTCCCAGCAAAGGTGTCAGCAGATGGTAAGCATCCGTAATTTCCGCAACCTGGGTCATGCCTGCACTATGGAACACGGCAGCAGACACAATCAGGATGGCTGCATTGATGAACAGGGCCAGCGTTAAAGCGATGGTTGAATCCATGGTGGTATACAGAATCGCTTCTTTTTTACCCTTAGTTGTCTTTTCAATCTGACGGGTCTGTACGATAGAAGAATGCAGATACAGATTATGGGGCATCACGGTTGCGCCAATAATGCCGATGGCGATGTAGAGCATGGCTGGATTTTGCAAAATCTCGGCACTTGGTACAAAGCCGTGCATGACGCCACCCATATCCGGTTTAGCGAGAAACAGGTCAATCCCGAAGCAGAGGGCGATGGTAGCCATCAGCACAATAACGAGCGATTCCAATGCGCGGAAGCCTTTATTTTGCAGCAAAAGAATGACGAGAACATCGACTGCTGTAATAATGACGCCATATAACATGGGAATGTTGAATAGCAGCTTGAGTGCGATGGCTGAACCAATAACCTCCGCAAGGTCGGTGGCTGCAATCGCAAGCTCACACAATATCCATAACACCATCACGACAGGCATGCTGAATCGTTCGCGGCAGGCTTGCGCCAAATCCCGTCCTGTGACAATCCCGAGCTTACCAGCGAGAGACTGTAACACAACAGCCATCAGGTTTGAAATCAGAATAACGGACAATAACGTATAACCGAATTGTGAACCACCTGCAATATCAGTTGCCCAGTTCCCGGGATCCATATATCCAACGGCAACCAGGTAACCCGGCCCAACAAAAGCAAGGAATTTTTTCCACCAAGCAGCGTTCTGAGGCACCTTCATGGAGCTGTGGGCTTCTCCGAGAGATGGGGCCATACCCGCAGCCAATGGTTCATTGGAAGGAGCGTTGAACGGATTTTTTTTACTCATAATATAATCACCCGACTTTGAAGTATTGATATTCTATATGAAGAGGAACGGTGTCATTCCTTTGATTAAATTTGAACATTGAAATCAAAATGAAATCAAAATCAAAAACGTAATTAAACTACTTTCGATATGTCTAAACGTTTATGTTGATACTTACATTGTACTCCTTCAATTATTTTTGTCTAGTGCAACTTTTGTGTAGAAGGACAAGATTTACCGGAGAAGGAGTTGTGCCTTAGTATATTACCCAACCCTTAATAAATAACCAATGTGCATCTCACGTGCATGAAAATAATAAAGATGTAAAAGCTGAATAAGGAACAAGATGCGTTTCAAAATAAGCCAGAAGTTTAAATTGAATAGTAGGCATTAAAAAATTTGAAGGTGAAGGAGAGATTCTTATATGGAAGCTTTATATACAGCAACAGCGACAGTTAAAGGTGGACGTACAGGTTCGGTGGCTTCTTCGGATGGTGTGCTCAAGCATGATCTGAAAATGCCAAAAGAGCTTGGAGGCCCTGGTGGTGAAGGAACCAACCCTGAACAGCTCTTTGCAGCTGGATACGGTGCATGTTATGAGAGTGCCCTCGCCAATGTGGCGCGCAAAGCAGGCGTGAAGTTGGAGAATGTGGTGGTAACCAGCAATGTATCCATTGGCAAAGACCCTGCGGATGACGGTTTCCAGCTGTCGGTACGCTTGGACGTAAGCATGCCTGGTGTGGATCACAGTCAAGCCGAAGATCTGGCGCGCAAGGCACATGATTTCTGTCCTTACTCCAAAGCAACACGCGGCAATATTGATGTGGTACTTAATGTAGTTTAAGACCTGACTCCTAGGAGTAGAGGGAACATATAGAGCAGTGTATCCTTGGATACCTGACGTTCGAGTACAAGACCCTGCTGGTCATCGGCAGGGTTTTGTATTGTATAATCCCGTTGGAATGCAGGAGATTGCATGGCGGACAGCGTACTATTTTACATAATCTACTCTTGCTTGATGTCATACATTCGAATGAGGGGGGAACAATATTGAGTATTGAAGAGATGATAGAACGACGATTTGTATGTACCAAATGCAGGGGGACGGACTGCAATATTAAGGAAGTGTCCATGTCAGGAGCTGGACTTAGCAAAATGTTCGATATTCAGCACAATCATTATCTCTTCGTCGCCTGTTCTTCCTGTGGATATGTTGAAGTATTCGATCCGGATGTGTTGAAAGGGAAAAAACAGGGCCAGGTGGGTACCATTCTTGATATTCTATTTGGCGGGTAAATGTGCGTGAGTTGACATCGAACTAAAATTTCTTTAATATGACTTAGTACTAAGAAGTGTCATTGCATGAACCAAATTTGAATTAACAGGTGATATCCATGTCTTATAGACCGCGTATTGCAAATTTAGAACTAGCTAGTGGCAACAAGGAAGACGGATTGTATGAATTTAAAATGAAATTGGTAGACGGTACACAATGCCGTGTATTCTACTCCCATTCCCCGGAATGGAAGCTGACCAATATCAGCCGTCTACAGAAAACGCCTTGTCCGGTATGTCGCAAAGATTTCATTTGCAAATGCATGGACCAGTGGGCTGGTGACCTTCATCAACAGATGATCGACGACCAATGGATGGAAAAGGCAATTGCTGAGTAATTGCCAAAACAGATACGAGCGTGGGCAAAGAGCCTGCGCTCTTTTTCTTTTTTTCGTTACACCTAAATAAAATGTAAAAAATAGCGACCGAGATGACTCGAAACGGGTAATTTACTCTAATAGCACAACTATGAGGAGGCCACGATTATGACTGCAAATCAAACGGATCAGCATCAGGGACACCCGATTGTGCTTGTGGACGGAGTGTGTCATTTTTGCCAAGGTTTAACGAAGTGGATTATAAAGCGTGACCCTGAGGGGAAATATCATTTTGCATCACTTCAATCGGATGTAGCGAAAACATTGCTGGAGAAGGGCAATCTGTCCACAGACAGCATGGATACTTTTGTACTCATTGAGGATGGGAAATATTATACACGTTCCACCGCAGCGCTGCGGTTGGCCAAAGGATTGAAATTCCCTTATCCCTTATTGTACGGGCTAATTATTATACCGAAATTTATTCGCAATGCCGTATATAACACGGTAGCTCGCAACCGATATCGCTGGTTCGGTAAAGATGAAGCGTGTATGCTGCCTACACCTGAAATGAAGGAACGTTTCCTTTGAATAACTGAAGTGTAACATATTGTGTCAGGGTGATTGATTAATAACGGAAATAATTGGGTAATGAGTACGGATCGATTCTATTTTGGGAGGCAAATAACTTGAAGAAGTGGACTACATTAATTATTGGGGCATTATTGGCAGTAAGCATGACCGCTTGCGGAAGCGATGCAGATAACAGTACAGCAACGCCGCCAGCTGGCAACGAAACGTCTAACGAGGGCAATACAACTGCGGAGCAGGAGACAAAGATCCCAACATTGGACGAGTTAATTGAGAAAACGAATGCAGCGACAAAAGACATGAAAAGCTTCACTACCGAGGCCAATATTGATCAAAATTTGAAGCTGATGTCTGGCGAACAGTCCCAGGATCAACAGGTGAAAACATCGCTGAAGATGGATATCATCAAGGACCCGATGATGATCTATCAGGAGATGAAGATGGAAATGTCCGGACAGGAAGCGCAGAATGTGAAGCAGTATATCACTTCGGATCATATTTATTCCCAAGTGGGGGAGCAATGGGTCAAAATTCCTGACGATCAAACGAAACCATTGATTGAGCAAATGCAGTCAAGCATGAATCCCGAAGGTGAACTGGAGCAATTCAAAAAGATTGCAGAGGACACCAAGATTACGGAAGAAGTCGACAACTATGTCATTAACGCTGACGTATCCGGTGATAACGTGAAGGAGCTGGCCAAATCAGTCATGGAGCAAAACGGATCGGATGCCCAGACTCAAGCCATGCTTGATCAAATGAATATTACCAGCATGAAAATGAAATATATGATTAACAAAGAAACCTACCTGCCTGCAAGTACGGATGTCGATATGGTGATGGAGATGGAGCAGGAAGGACAGAAAATCTCGATGGACATGAAAATGACCAGCACGTTCTCCAACCATAATGGCGTGGAAGAGATTAAGATCCCGCAAGAAGCCTTGGATAGCGCTAAATAAGAAGCGAGCGGTTTGAGCGGGGTTCATATTCTCTGATGAGAATATAGCCTAGTTAAAGCTAAGCTACGGTGAGGTGGATTTTCTGGAGAAGACATCCTTGATATGAATTTGTGTGAACCGATAGGTTCGGCGGATTTAATCAGGGGTGTTTTTCTTTTTTTTGTTTGTATTCTGGTCAGCGTTTAAGGTGTTATAGTATAGTCAATGTAAGCGATTCGATTTAGAGTTGAGGGAAGTTGAGGGAAGGCTATTTCAGGCAGGAGGTCAAAAAAATGATTGAATATGCACATATCCACCATGTGAGTCTGGCTGTACGTGATCTCGAGATTGCGAAGAAATTCTATTCCGGTTTGCTCCGAATGCAGGAGATTGAACGGCCGCCTTTCAACTCGACAGGCACATGGTATGCCATTGGTAGTCAACAGCTTCATCTGTTGCAGCATCCGCAGGGACATACGCTTCGTGAGGCTGGTATCGATACAACGGATGGACACTTTGCGATCTGGGTGAAGAGTTACAAGGAGACTTTGGCCTGGCTGGAACAGCAGGGAATTGAGTATGAGGCTAGACCAGATAGTGTTGCTGGTTTTTCACAGATATTTGTGTTAGACCCTGATCGCAATATTGTAGAATTTGATGCACCTTATCATTCTTGAACGGATTATCGTTTGAATAAATCCCTTGCTCCTCCAGAAATTGTATGCTATATTATCCATACATTCATAGCACGTGACGGAAGCACCGTCCATATACTGCATATTTTGCGGTTATTGGACGGTGCTTTTTTGTGCTTTTTTTGCAGGGAGGGAAGAAGAATTGATTGTTCTAAAGGCAGTGCTGGCTTCAAAAGATAGGGAGTACATCAGCGCCTGGCTTGACTTTGTACAAGGTAGCCTGTTTGGTTCCAGTATACGTTTTACCGCTTTTTCACAATGGGAACCCTTCAACGACCATATGGACGAAAAGGAAGGACGAGAACTGCCAGATCTGGTTATTGCGGAGCCGGAGTTTCTCAACAATTGGCTGAGTAACGGTGGCGAGACCTCGGGTATACCGTGGCTGATGCTTAGTGAAGGATTGGATGAGGTGGATGAGGATAAACGGCTGATGAAATATCAACCATTGCCTGCCCTAATGGACGCTGTTCTCCATGCTTGTCGGCAGCCACGTCGGAAGAAGACTTATCGTCCGGGACAGGGGGCGCTCTCTATTGGAGTTGTATCAGCTTCCGGCGGGAGTGGCAAGACTGCGGTGGCGATGCATATGGCAAAGCAGCTGGGGGTTGCGGGATATGCTGTTCTGTATCTCAATCTGGAGACGCTGGATAGCTCTATGCCGTTTCTGGAGAAGGGTCTGTCTAGAAGTGGACAGCTTATACCTGATGCAGAAACGGGGCTGTCACGTCTGCTTTATGATTTGAAGGTGGGCAGGAAGGAATCAGGCAAACAGGGACAGGTGCAATCTTCCTCCAAAGGAGTCGACGGATACGTGCTTCGTCACGAAGCGCTGAAGTCGGATGTATTCTGGCCGTTATCAAATCGGAAGGAACTGCTGCAAATGTCCCGTGAGGATACGAAGAGCCTGATCCGGTATTTGGCGGACTGTGGGCAATATGATGTGCTCATTCTGGATGGGGACTCAGGCTGGGACGGGCGCAGTGAGGGGATTTTCGATGCTGCCGATGCATTTGTATGGCTGATTGAGGATGACATCTCTTCTATGCACCGCTGGGGTCAATGGATGCAGCATATGAAACGCACCAAACCGGATCTGTATGAAAGTGTACTTGACCGTGCCCGATTCATTGTCAACAAGTATCGGGACAGCGTCATCAATGCCCTGCCAGGGCCTGATCTGCATCTGGATGCTGTGCTGCCGTACATCCCTTCCTGGAAGCAGCTGAGTCAGGAGGAAGTGATGCTTAGTTCACCGATCTTTCAACGCGAAGTGAAGAGACTATGCGCCATGATCGTGCAGGATGGAGACGAAGAACTGAAGCAGACGGGGCGGATACAGAAGGCTGATGGGTGGTCATTATGACGGATTCATCCAAGATGATACTGGACCGTGAAGAGCAGTTTCAAATCATGCGTCGCGAGGTCAGAGCAGGTCTGGATTTAACATCCTCTGCTGGAGATGATGAACTGTGGCAGGGGATTGAGCGTAAAGTGCTCTCTGACCCGACGCTGGAAGATCTGACCTCCGGGGAGCGCCATACGCTGGTGCAACGGTTATTTGACTCCTTTCGAGGCCTGGATATTCTGCAGCCATTGGTGGATCATCCTGAAATTACAGAGATTATGATCAATAGTCACCGGGAGATTTTCGTTGAGCAGGAAGGTGAAGTTAGACAGATCACGCTGGAGTTTGAGTCCAGGGAACGGCTGGAAGACATTATTCAGATGATTGTATCCGGGGTGAACCGGATTGTGAATGAGTCTTCTCCAATTGTGGATGCACGGTTGAAAGACGGGTCGCGGGTCAATATCGTGCTACCTCCGATTGCGTTGAAAGGTCCGACCATGACGATTCGGAAATTCCCGAGTGAACCGATGAAGATGTCCGATCTGATTGATAAAGGTGCCTTGCATGAGGAAGCGGCAGAATTGCTGCAGCAGTTAGTGCGCAGCAAATACAATATTTTTATCGGCGGTGGAACCGGATCGGGGAAAACCACTTTCCTAAATGCATTATCTCAGTTTATCCCGGCGGATGAACGGATCATCACGATTGAGGACTCTGCTGAATTGCAGATTGTCACAGTACCCAATCTGGTATCGCTTGAGACGCGGAATGCCAATACCGAGGGCAAGGGGCAAATATCCATCCGAGACCTGATCAAGTCATCCTTGCGGATGCGCCCGAATCGAATTGTTATTGGTGAGGTGCGGGGAGCAGAAGCGTTGGATATGTTACAAGCCATGAACACTGGACATGATGGCTCGTTGTCCACGGGACACGCAAATACGATCTCGGATATGATCAGCAGATTGGAGACCATGGTGCTCAGTGGAGCTGATCTTCCCATTGCAGTTGTCCGGCAGCAGATCAGCTCGGCCATTGATATCTTTGTGCATTTATCCCGCTTACGAGACCGTTCACGTCGGGTGACCGAGATTAGTGAAGTGATTGGCATGCAGGACGGAGAAGTAATGCTGAACCCACTGTTTCGTTTTCAGGAAATCGAAGAAAAAGAAGGCAAAATTATTGGCGGACTTGTTCAAGTTGGAACGCTGAGACAAGTGGACAAAATTCAGATGGCAGGGCTAGGAGAATGGCTGAGCGAGTACATAGAAAGTAATAATGATAAGTTAATTAAATCGGGTAACAACGTAAATTAGTTGATTTTGTTGGAAGGTGATGAATTTGGGCGAGGCCAGACAGGCCTTAACGGACTACACTGTCTATACGCTATCCCGGAGACAGCGGATGGTCTGCATGCTGATTAGTGGTTTGTTGTTCTTTGGCATAGGTATCCTGTTCTATCATCATTGGTTGGCCGGACTGATATTGTCTGCGGGGTGTATATGGGTTCCTAAACATTGGACCAAAGTGCTGCTAGAACGTAGAAGAATGACTCTAAGTTTACATTTTAAACAGGCATTATATGCGTTGTCCTCCGCGCTGGCTGCGGGAAAATCAGTAGAGAACGGTTTTAAGGAGTCAGTAGAAGATCTGCGCATGCTGAATCCTGAGGCGGATACAGATCTCATTCGTGAATTCACCATTCTGAGGACCCGTATGGAATATGGTCAGCCCATTGAAGAGGCACTGCAAGATTTCTCGGATCGCGCCAAAATTGAGGATATCACAAACTTTGCCGATGTGTTTATCACTTGTAAGCGAACCGGTGGAGACCTGGTCGAAGTGGTGAGGCGAACCTCTGCGGTGATTGGTGAGAAGCTGGATATTCAGCAGGATATCATGGTAGCGGTGGCGCAGAAAAAATTTGAATCCAAAGTGATGTTTGCCGCTCCGTTTATTTTTCTGATTTTTCTGAACTTTACGGCCAAGGATTTTATGGAGCCGTTATATAGCGGGATGGGATATATGATCTCCAGCGGGGCATTGGCGTTACTTGCCTGCTGTTATTTGTGGATTACACGCATTATGGATATCAAAGTATAAGGAGCTGACACGATGCTGCTTCCCGTTATTTTCGGAGGGGTGCTCGGAGCAGGGTGGCTGGTGCTTGATCGAACGCGAGGGCAGACCTACCGACATCTGCGCAAACTGGGTATGGAAGGATTACGTCTGAAGAAGCTGCATGGCCCCTTTTTGTTTTTACTGGACAAGTTCGAGGTGGGCCGTAGATTGCCTGTAATCATGTTCCGCATGCAGCACGCCATTCAGAAAATGTATGGCATACAGCATAGTGGCGAGAAAACAATGCTCTACTGTGCTGAAATGCTGACTTATTCGTGGCTGATGTTGCTCGTAGGCTGCCTTTTGTCGCTCGTTGGGGATATGGGGCTTGGCGGCATGGTAGGTGGACTGGCATTGGGTGTTGCACTACCCTTTGCACTATATAAAGACCTTAACACCAAAGTGCAGCGAAGAGACCAGGATATACTCATGGAGCTGCCAGAGTTATTGAACCGAATTGTCTTACTGGTTGGAGCAGGAGAAACGGTACAGCGTGCCATTGTTCACTGTGTAGCCAGTCAGGGAGAACGTGATCATCCCCTCTACAACGAGCTACGAAAGACAGTTGGGGATTGGAACAACGGTTATTCGTTTCAACAATCGTTTGAACAGTTCAGTCGCCGCTGTGGTGTGCAGGAAGTGACGATATTTACAACAACCGTGCTGCTGAATTTCCGGCGAGGGGGAGGTGACTTTGTATTGGCGCTGCGGGATCTGTCCCATGTGTTATGGGAGAAACGCAAGGCCGTTAGTCGGGCTAAGGGAGAACAGGCTTCTTCCAAACTGGTGTTTCCGATGGTGCTGATCTTTTTTTCGATTGTGGTGATGATTGGGGCACCTGCTTTTATGATGATGAATATGTAGGAGGAATTGGGATGCTGGACTTAATGAAAAGCAAGGTAACTGGATTTTGGAAGGAAGAGGATGGGCTTGGAACGCTGGAGCTCATTCTGATCATCGGCGTTATTATCATTATTGCATTGATATTCAAGAATCAAATTTCAGCATTAATTACGAGCCTGCTTAGTAAAGTGGACACGAAAAGTAATGAATTTTTCCCGAGTAAGTAGATTGAAAAAGGAAGAAGGGAGCTTCACCATTGAAGCCTCCCTGGTCTTCCCTATCGTGTTGTTTATTCTCGTGTTGCTTTTATTTTTCTCCATGTACATGTATCAGAAGACATTTCTGAACCAGCATGCGTATGCAGCTTCTGAACGTGCAGCCTACAGCTGGGACAATAGCCACAAGCAGGCGATGACAGGTGAGGTTGAGGCTGGGGAACATGACAACTTGAACTGGAGATTGACCGATGATCGATTGCTCGGAGCACTGTTTGGTTGGGCGGGAGCGGACAATGAGGTTATTGTTGCTGTACCGGCGGGAGAAGGCGGAAGCCTTTCGGAAAAGAAACTTTCCCAAGCGGCACAAGGCATGCCTTCTGGCATGAATGGAACGATTGAATACCAGAACTCGCTGATCCAGCGAAAAGTAACGACCAAGCTGGAGCAGGTGATTTCCTTACCCCTGCCTTCTTTTTTATTTGATTCAGGTAACAGTGTATTAACACAGGGATCATCTGCGGTTGTAGAGCCGACAGAATTCATCCGAACGGTGGATCTGGTCCGTTATTATGCAGCCAAATTCAAAGGCAAGGGCGGAGCCGCAGCCAGTACTGCCGCTGAAGCAGGACAGGTTGTGCAGCATTTTGGCAAAACCAAAAAATGAGGAAAGGAGGAGGAAACGCTGTTCAGAAAAAAAGACGGTGAATCAGGAGCTGTAACCGTGTTCTTGATCTTGATTTTGGCTGGAATCTTTATGTTTGTTTCCATTTTCATTGATTATGCACGTATTGCTGCTTTCAAAGTACAGGCAGAACGAATGACGCATGCCGCGATGAGATCTGTGATGTCAGCCTATGACACGTCCCTGCGGGAGTATGGTCTGTTTGGATACGGTGACAGCAGTGGTGAGGCCATTATGGCCAAGGTGCTGAATGATAGTGTGAAGCCCTCGGCTGTAAAAGATGGATTTCCTATTCTGGATATCCAATGGGATACGACTTCACTGAGCATGGAGCGTGAGCTGGGCAGGTATGATATTTTTAATCGACAGATTCAAGAGGATATGAAATATCGAGCGCCAGTTGATTTTACCCTGGAAGTAGTCAATCGTTTTAAGCCGATGTCGGAAGAGATGAAAGAAGTTGCTCATACCGTGGATTTGCTAAAAAAATTGCAGAAACTGTATGACAAACGTGAGGAATTACTGGATGAAGCAATAGCCAATCAGACGGAGTCGGCTGAAAAGCTGAAGGCTCTTCCGGCTTTGATCATGAACCCGCCTTCCTCTGCGATATACGATGAGATGCTGAGAGACACACCAGAGACAGCCACTGAGGTAGCAGCACGATATGCGGATTATCTGAACAAGAAACAAATGGATGAAGGACTGCCCTTCAACCAGCAATCGTATATGCTGGAGCTGGCTCGTTATCGTACAGGCGCGGGGAATGTGACAACAGGCATAAGCATGATCATACAGCCAGCAATGCAGGCTCACCAGGCGAAATTGGAGGAAGCACAAGTCAAGATTGAAGAAGCTCGCAAGATCAATGAGGAAATGAAGCGGGTAATCGCTGAAGGGGAGAACCGTTCACAGAATGCCAGTTACGAAAAAGTAGGCAACTCAACGCTGCCTGGGACGAGCCCTCCGTCTACTGGATCGGGTAGTGAAGCCAAAAGTACACGCTCCCTTGCTTCGGAACTTTTAAGAGCTGATACGCTGTTCGATCAGTTAAACGCACGTATACGCTCGCAAAATTCGGATTTTACCAATGTCAGAAATGACAGCATGGAGCTTAATACACAGCTTCGCACTGTTACGGTGATGAGTGGTGTTTCCATTAAACCAGTGGTTAGACAGGCTAGTCAGGTAACGGAACGATACATGGACACTTACGTGAGAAGTGGACCCTCCAATGTCATTCTTCAAAGTAAACAGCAGCTGGAGAGCGGTCGCGGATCTGATGCCCAGCGTAAAGCGAATGACAAGGAATCCAAAGGGAAGTTGAAGGATGTTAAACGGATTTTGTCGCAGATTGAAAAGGGAAGCTCTGGATCAACGGAAGCTTTCAAACAGCTGGAAGAGTACTACAACGCCAACATGGCTTTTAACAAAGCGAGCCGGGAGGAAGCCAAAAAGGCAGAGATTGCTGGCGATCCGTATGAATCTGGTGGTGACGCCATGAACGGAATGGACAGTTTGTTCAGCGGCATGTCCGGTCTGCTGGATAGCCTTGGCGATGAATTGTTCCAGAATGAGTATGCACTGGCGTATTTTAATTCAATGGATTTTGGACAACTGTTCAACTGGACTCAAGGTAGCGGAGATTCTGGTGAAGTATTCAAACTGGAGAATCAGGAACTGGAATACATCGTCTATGGTTTTCATAATCCTTCGGGCAACATTGCTGCTGCATATGCGAAGATCTTTGGTATGCGTCTTGCCATTCGAACAGCAGAAGGATTAATTGAGAACAGCAAGCTCGGGAATCCGCTTCTTGTACTATCTGCTGCCATTTTATATGGAATTACAAACGCTATAGCAGATATGGTGAAGTTGGCTAAAGACGGTAGTGTGGAATTGTCTAAATATATCAAGGTCAAGCTTACCTACAGGGATCATCTCCGATTGTTCCTTTTAATGCATAGCAACAATGAACGCAAAATGTCCAGAATGTTGGCTTTGATCAGGTTAAATACGGGCGTGAACCCGGACGAGAAGCAGACCTATGCCTCGGGAAATATGCGCAGCAGTATCAAGCTGTGGTTTTTGCCGGGAGTCACCAGAAGTATAGGTGCTGTCATGGGTAGTGCTGACCAGGTAGAAGATGGGCGATTTTTCATTGATCGGAAGGCCGATTATTCCTATTAAATAATCCGGGTCGTTTCGGTGGAGGGATTATGGATAAGCAGCATCAGCAGGAAAAAGTTTTGGCATCTTTGCACAAACGACTAACACGAATAAACAGACTGGAAAGATTGAAATTCCTGAATAAGCAGACACGTTTTCTCCAAAAGTTGCGTTCTCCAAAAAGGGAACAAGGCAGCATTGTTTTGGAAGCCTCACTGGTTTTGCCTGTATTTCTGTTCTTTGTCATGTTCCTGATTTATATCGTACAGATGACTTTAGTATCGACAGCGTTGCAGAGCACGGCAGGAGAAGCGGTAAAGCAGTTATCCACTAAGATATATCCGGTCTCTCTTGTATTCACGCCCTCTGATTCCGCTGGTAGTGGAGGCTCGGAGGGTGGATGGAAAATACCTGAGCTGTCACTGACGGAATGGGCCGAAGAGTATGCCTCTTCACTACCAGAGCCGCTAAGCGATTGGGTACGTGCAGCCGCTGCCAGAGGTGAACAACCGTTACAGGAGATCAAGACATCCGTACTTGAGACCGTGCTTGATCCAACTGTTAAACCGTTACTTCAGCCATTTATTAATACTTCTGTGCTGGATATTGAACGTGTTCATGTTAACGGTATTTCCATACCTGATCTCAAAAATAAAACGAATCCCTACTTCCGGCTTGAACTGAGCTATGAATTGCCTGTTAAAGTCCCCTTCCTAGGAAAATCTTTACGCATTCAAGCGGCAGCAGCAGAACGGGTATGGATCGGAGATACCGGAGAAGGTTCCAGCAGCAGTGGAGGAGACGCGGATTCCGCAGGAGCTGCAACCATTTTATCCAAACCGGATCCGGCATACATAGGCAACAATGCGACGATTAAGGTTAAAGTGGAGCCCGGAGCTACAGCGAACTTGACGATATTTTACAAGTCCGGAGAAAGTTCGGCCAAGCATATTGGATGGGCGACTGCCGATGAAAATGGTGTGATCGAGTGGAACTGGTTTGTAGGAACACGTACAACGGAGGGCACATGGACGTTTGTGGTGGAGACAGCGGAGGGTGCCAAGACGGTTACTGAGTTTAATGTAGCTTCCAGAAAATAATAAAGGAGATGATGGAGGTGCAGTGGTTTTACCTGGCCTGTGGTCTTTATGTGATTGCAGCTTTTGTTACAGATGTTCGTTCGATGAAAATTCCCAATCGTTTGACATTACCAGTGACTGTCGCGGGAGTACTGACCCATACTATCTGGGGAGGATGGGAGGGGGTTCTGTTCTCCGCAGCCGGGTTCGCGGTTGGGTTCGGTGTGTTGTTCCTAATGTATATGATCGGTGCAGTGGGTGCCGGAGATGTTAAATTGTTTGGAGGCATTGGCGCCTGGACTGGGCTGGCCTTCGGCGTTCACGTTATTATTTACTCCGTTTTGTATGCAGGGGCAATTGGATTAGTCATTCTCTTGTTCCGCAGAGATTCGGCGAAGCGGGTACGGGCCATGGCAGGAAATCTTGCTGGTTTCTTCATGCTCGGTTCGCTCAAGCTGGTCAATCAGGAAAAGACATTAAAGTTTCCTTTTATGCTGGCCGTATTGCCCGGATTTATTAGCGCCTATATCTACATGTCTTAATAAGAATTTAATAAGATGTGGGAATTGTGAATTATAGCTTATTAACGGAAAGAGAGGATTGACATGTATGGATTAACGAGAGATTTCATTCGAAACGGCGGATCGTTTATGGTTTTGGAGAAAGCGGAAGGGCTGCGTATGGACGAACTGAGCCGTGTGCAGATGGGCATGCTGTCTTCCAATCAAATTCCAAGGCTTCTTCCCGTTCATATCCGCGAGGTGGATCGAATTGTAACGTTACAGTATGACATTTCAGGGTATAAGATGTTACCTCAGATGTTAAAGTCAGGAAAAATCAAATTACGCGTGTTATATGGTCTATTGTTTCAATTGGCAGACACGTTTACGGAATGTAGACAATATATGTTGGATTCACGTAAATTACAGATTCAGGAAGAGTACATATTTATTAATGGTTCACTGGAAATGGGAGAACTTGGATTGGTATACATCCCGATTGTTGATGCGGTTGAGGTTGATCCGACCCCTCAGCAATTCCGTGAACTGGTTATCAGGCTAATGGCCCATGTTCAGGAGCTCCAAGGCGAAGGGATTCAGCGTGTCCTCCAGCTATGTGACAGTGAACAATGGGATATCAGACAGCTGCGTGAACTTTTGCTTGAGTTATATGCAGATGAGCAGAACGGTTCTGGTTCTGGCCAGGCATCGTTTATGTCTTCGCGTGGGTCATTCGGGTCAACTGACAGTGAGTTAGGAATGCCAATCTCTGCAATTCCAGAGCGGGGAAATGAGCCGTTTTCAAAGAGAAGTGGGCAAGATCAGTATCGTCAATCGGATGGAAATAGTGAAGCTGAGCAGCAATTGAAATCATTCCAGCAACCAAGAGTAACTACTATAGAGGATGACAAACCGCTTAACAAACCCTTTTCAGGATTTTCGGGCAGACGTTCACCGATAGAGTCCTCATTGCAATCAAAAGGTGTTACGAATCCGTCACAGCGCCAAACATTTGATTCATTACAGGACGATGATATGGAAAAGGACGAAAAGCAAGCATCCTCCAAAATGACTTATATTCTTCTGGGCTGTATGATTGCCATGGCGCTGGTATGGAGATTCATCTATATGGAGCAACCGGGTCAGACACAAATGATTCTATCCGCAGCATTAAGTGCTGGGTTGCTTGGGATCGCGGGTTGGGCGTGGGTAACTAAAGGGAAATTCGAAAATTCGAAATCCAATCTGCTGCGCAAAAAGATTCCGAATGAAGAATATGCAGATGGCGAATTACAGGAGGGCTCATCTAATAAGCGATCTGCTTTATTCGGCTTGGGCAGAGGCAAAGATAAACAAGAAAGTGAAGAAGAGATGTTTCAGGAGAGCTGGCGTTGGAACGCATCTGAAATGTCACCAGAAGGTAATGCGAATGCACAAGGTTACACGAGTCAACAGAGGTCTGGTGATATGCAGAGTCAGAGTGCTCAATCAGAGCGGAGGCATTCTTTTGAATCCAGGTCATCTGTAGAAGATAATTCTCGCTTTCAAAATCTACATATACCATCCGAAGCTTCTGAAGAACCTTTCGTTCAGCATGCTATCGAAGCCACTGCTGCAACATCGGAGCTCATCCATCATCATGCGGCGGCTGATGCAACTGTAAACTTGCAGAGTGTTGCCGGAGGAATTACAGGAGCAGGTCCAGTGATACCTTCATTTTATCTTGAACGCAGATCAGCAACAGGGGATAAAAATGAACGGATGGATGTCCGTGGAGCCTCTTTTGTCATTGGCCGATCCGCGGATATGGTCCAGTGGGTGGATTCATCCACCGGCGTGTCCCGTGCTCATGTGGAATTGAGCCGGAACAAATCGGGCTATGTCATTAAGGATTTGGGTTCTGTGAATGGAACCATTCTCAAGGGCAATGTCCTTGCTCCGTACAAAGAATATCCACTGGAAGATGGAGATACCTTTACGTTGGCTGAGTCTGTTTACACGTATCGATCAGTCGGATAGACCCCGGTGTTTCAGATCTTCCAGTGCTTCGGTCAATGTAGGGAAGGTAAACCGGAATCCGTGATCCAACGCTTTTTGCGGGATAACCCGCTGTCCCTGAAGCAGCACGACAGAGAGTTCTCCAACCAGTGTTTTGATCAGAATTCCGGGTACGGGGAACCAGTGCGGACGATGATACACTTTGCCTACCGTGCGTCCGAATTCATCGTTGGTAACCGGGGTGGGCGAAGAGGCGTTCACCGGACCAGAAATTTGTTTGTTATGGATTGTGAAATCAATCAAACGCACAATATCCATAATGTGAATCCAACTGGTCCACTGTTTGCCACTTCCCACTCTGCCCCCAACACCAAGCATATAAGGCAGTTTCATTAATGGGAAGGCACCTTTTTTATGACCAAGCACGAGGCTAACGCGAATCTTCACAAGTCTCACATGTTTGATGGCATCGGCAGCAACTTCCCATTGTTCCGATACGCGGGATGGAAAATTCATCGATTGTTGTGGACTGCTCTCATCAAAGGTTTTCGAAGCAGAGGTGCCATAGATTGCCATGGCAGATGCCTGTACGACCACCTCCGGTTTATGTTCCAGTGAATCTATCAATTTAGCTACGCGTGCTACAGTGGTCACTCTTGATTCCACAATCTCCAATTTTGCCTTGGTTGTCCAGCGTTGATTCAACGTTTCCCCAGCAAGATTCACCATTGCATCCATTCCTTCCAGCAAATGAGGCTGTTCCTCCACCTGTTCCCATGAGATATAGGTAAGATTTTGGCTGGGATTATGTAAATTCGGAAGTTTGCGTGTAATAACTTTCACATGATGGCCGGCCTGAAGCCAGTAATCAACGAGCGCTCCTCCGACAAAACCGGTACCTCCGCAAATCGCAATCTTCATCTTGGCGACCTCCTTGTTAGGTTGACTGTACTGACATGTATTCTCGGATCGGCAAACAGCCCCGAATGGTAAGCACTGCCTTGCTGGGAATGACTTACCTGACGGAGCATAGCAAAATACATGTTCTGCTGAAATCCATGATCTATTTATTCATCAAATGTTTATAAGGCGAATAGTCAATTTGGTTCTTCTCCAGAAATTTGACCAAAAACTTATTATCCCGCTTTGGTGTGGCTATAATGTATCCTTTAATGCAATGATCTCTGGATACTTCAGGCGCATTATTTTCGAACGCAATTTTGCCGATTTCTGCCGCGATGGAATGTTTGGCGATATCTCGAAATGGTCCAGGTACGGGCTCTACAAGCTGGTCGAGAAAAGCCTTAGCTTCATCAGTCCATAAATGACGACTGGTCTCCACCCAGTGATTCTGCCAATCGAGTTTTGACTTCCCATCAGCCTTCGGAAGCACTTTCAAAAACTTTCGCATCATAAAAAATCCGCCAACACACATACTTCCAAGCAAAAGAACGGTCCAGAATGCAATCGTGTTCATAAACCAATTACTGGGGGAACTACTGGTCAACGTCAAAGCGTAGGAGCCGAAAATCATTGCGGAGTCACCTCGGTTTATTGATTTTCACGGAAAGACGGATTCCGCCCACCCATGTTCCAAATTACAGCTGTAAAAAATAGTCTATATCCCGAATTATAGCGCATTTCTAGATTTATTTCGATAATCGCGTTAGAATAAGGAATAATTCAGAAAAAGGGGGATTAATGATGCTGAAAATCGGCTCCCATGTGTCCTTTTCGGACAAGGGGTTATTGAGTGCAACGAAGGAAGCGTCCTCGTACGGTTCCAGTTCGTTTATGATATATACGGGTGCACCGCAAAATACCCGCCGCAAGCCTATTGAGTCCATGTATATTGAGGAAGGCAAGCTTGCGATGCAAGAGGGCGGAATGGAAGATATCGTTGTCCATGCGCCATACATTATTAACCTCGGATCATACAAAGAAAACACGTATGAACTGGCCGTAAGTTTCCTTCAGGAAGAGATTCGTCGTACACATGCGATTGGTGTCAAAAATATCGTGCTGCATCCCGGCGCATTTACGGACAAGGATGCTCACTACGGCATCGGACGTATTGCTGAAGGATTGAATGAAGTGTTAGACGGTGTAAAAGAGACGGATGTCAATATCGCGCTGGAAACGATGGCTGGCAAAGGGACTGAAATGGGCCGCAGCTTCGAAGAGATCGCTCAGATCATGGAGAAGGTTACACACAATGAACGCCTTACCGTATGTATGGATACATGTCACATTCACGATGCAGGTTATGACATTGTAAACGACCTGGACGGTGTTCTTGAACAATTTGATCGTACGGTAGGGCTTGACCGCATTGCCGTAATGCATATTAATGATAGTAAGAACCCTGTAGGTGCGCACAAGGACCGTCATACACCGATTGGCTCTGGCTGGATTGGTTTTGAGGCAATTAACCGCATCGTGCATCATGAAGCTCTGAAGGGCCGTCCGTTTATTTTGGAAACGCCTTGGATTGGTAAAGATGCCAAAACGCAGCGTCCAATGTATGAAGCGGAAATCGCGTTGCTTCGCGGGGATGTTGCTGGTCGATTTGGCCCCGAGTTCCTGACAGAAGTGGAACAACTGCATCATTTCTTCAAAGGAAAAGAGATTGAGTCCCGTTCGTACGTTCTGGATGTTTGGACGCTGCTCAAAAATGATGCCAAAGCCAAAAAAGCCGACCCGCGTGAACCGTTGGAACGTCTGTATGACCTCGTGGCTGAAGCCGCATTGTTCCCGCATTTGAATGAAGAACAACTGAATCATCGCTTGATTGCCTGGCTTGCAGGAAAAGAACTGCTCGTTCTGGCATAGTTGAAGGAGGAAGAATAACCCGATGGAGATTCACGCTAAACAAGTACGTCCTGATGTTAAAAACCGCGCCGATCGGGCGCGGATGCTCATTTCCTGTCCGGATGGACCTGGAATTGTTGCAGCAGTTTCCCATTTCCTGCACCAGCATGGTGCAAACATTGTTCAGTCGGACCAGTACACCATGGACCCGGCTGGCGGTATGTTTTTTATGCGGATCGAGTTCGATCTTCCACAATTGTCGGCGAACCTGCCCAAGCTGCAAGCTGATTTTGAAGAAGTGGCTAGCCGTTTCAAAATGGATTGGAGTCTTTCCGCTGTTAGCCGCAAGAAGAAACTGGCCATTTTTGTATCCAAGGAGGATCACTGTCTGGTCGAGCTGTTGTGGCAATGGCAGGCTGGCGATCTGGATGCAGACATCGCACTTGTCGTGAGCAATCATCTGGATATGAAGGACTATGTAGAATCATTTGGCATTCCTTATCATCATATTCCGGTTACAGCGGATACGAAGAAGGAAGCGGAACAGCGCCAACTGGATGTGATTGGTGATGATATCGATGTAATCATTCTTGCGCGTTACATGCAGATCATTTCCCCAATGTTCATTGAGCATTACCGTAACCGCATCATTAATATTCATCACTCGTTTTTGCCTGCCTTTGTCGGCGGTAAACCGTATGCCCAAGCGTACAACCGCGGTGTCAAAATTATCGGTGCGACGGCTCACTATGTTACGGAAGAGCTGGATGGCGGACCGATTATTGAGCAGGACGTACAGCGTGTAAGCCACGGGGATGATGTAACCGAGTTGAAGCGCATTGGACGTACCATTGAGCGTGTTGTTCTTGCCCGTGCCGTCAAATGGCATGTTGAAGACCGTGTACTGGTTCATGAAAATAAAACCGTTGTATTTTAAGCTAATGCTTTAATACTGCGCAAGGTTGATTCGGAAAGAGATATACTTTTATTCCTAAAAAAAGAAAAGGCGATTCCCTATTCGTGTCTGAACGGGGGATTGCCTTTTTGGTTGTGTCGCCATATATAACCGCATAAACCAACGACCACGCCAAATAACAGATGCCCTGCCAGCCAGTAAAGGATCGCTTTTACATCATACAGATCAGGCACACGACTCGATAGCTGGGAGAGCGGAATATACAGCAGGGAAGAGAGTGTGCCAATCAGCACGCCTTTGGATATCGGATGACCCGAACGCTGAATCCACCAGATGTACAAGATGCCGAGGATTATGGAAACGATAAGATGCAGCACAAATTCGATGTATTCGGGTAATGTTGGCGGGAGCCAGGGAACAAAATCGATGTTCAGCAGCAGGGTATAGACTTTTACACCGGTGTAAGCCTGTATGGCCTTTAAAAAGAATCCAAGTACAAGACCTGATGTGATCCCTGTTAAAATCCCGGCTTTCCAGGGTAATATGTGCTTTAACGACTTTGTTGACTTAGCAGAATGATTCAGCATAAGCGAATCCTCCTTTTGATATGAAGTTTAGCCTGATGTGCACAAAAGTCCGATTTTCCAATTATGATCAAGGATCATTATATGCAAAATCAACATCAATATCTAAAAAGAGTATGGTTTTCCGCTTAAAGGTTATACTTCATCCGATGGATTTGCGATGCTGGCTGAGCTAGAAGATATACTGAAATGCTCAGTATGACACTCTTTTTGCGCAACTGGAAACAAATCCCTCGTCACAAACAGCCGAATTTTCCCGATCTTCTAAAAGAAGGTTATGGAAAACCTTCACGCCAAGTGATACAATACAAAAGTGAATAAGTCAAAATGAAACACTCAAGCGGATTCACTTATTGTGAAATTCGGTTTGCTTGTATGATGAGAGGGATTCGCTTGCGCAACCCGACTTATCTAAAGACATGAGGAGGACAAACCATGACTGACAAGAACGAAGCGATTCAAAAGGAAGAAAACAACACCATCGACAATCTGTCAATCACTACCGTACGTACACTGGCGATTGATGCAATCGAGAAGGCAAATTCCGGACACCCGGGAATGCCTATGGGCTCCGCTCCAATGGGGTACCAACTTTTTGCAAAAACGATGACACATAACCCGGACCACCCAACTTGGGTTAACCGGGACCGTTTTGTCCTGTCCGCAGGACATGGCTCCATGTTGCTGTACAGCTTGCTTCACCTGAGCGGGTATGACCTGCCTATGGATCAACTGAAACAGTTCCGTCAATGGGGAAGCAAAACGCCGGGTCACCCGGAATTCGGACATACTGCAGGTGTTGATGCAACAACTGGACCACTGGGTCAAGGTATTGCAATGGCAGTAGGTATGGCTATGGCTGAAGCTCAACTGGGCGCAACATACAACAAAGACAAATTCAACGTAATCGACCACTACACGTATGCAATCTGTGGTGACGGTGACTTGATGGAAGGCGTATCCCATGAATCAGCTTCCCTGGCTGGACGTTTGCACCTGGGCAAATTGATCATGTTGTTCGACTCCAATGACATCACATTGGATGGTAAATTGAACCTGTCTTCTTCTGAAAGCATTGCGAAGCGTTTTGAAGCTTATGGCTGGCAAGTGCTGCGCGTTGAAGATGGTAACGATCTGCCTGCAATCGAAAAAGCGATCCAAGAAGGTCAAGCAGATACACTGCGTCCTACACTGATCGAAGTTAAAACTGTTATTGGTTATGGTAGCCCGAACAAACAAGGTAAAGGCGGCCACGGCGGTACTCACGGATCTCCACTGGGTTCAGACGAAGCCAAATTGACTAAAGAATTTTACAAATGGGTTTACGAGGAAGATTTCCACGTACCAACTGAAGTTCGCGAACACTTTGCACAAGTGAAAGATCGTGGTATCTCTGCAAACAAAGCATGGGACGAGAAATTGGCCGAGTACAAAAAAGCATTCCCTGAGCTGGCAGCTCAATTCGAAACAGCAATCAATGGCGACCTTCCAGAAGGTTGGGATCGCGATCTGCCTAAATATGCAGCAACAGACAAAGCGGTATCTACTCGTGTAGCATCCGGTAATGCGCTGAACGGTTTGGCTCATAACGTGCCACAACTGACAGGCGGATCTGCTGACCTGGAAAGCTCCACAATGACTCACTTGAACAATCTGGAGAACTTCTCACCAGAAGATTATTCCGGTCGCAACATCTACTTCGGTATCCGTGAATTCGGTATGGCTGGAGCAATGAACGGTATGGCACTGCACAGTGGTGTGAAAGTATTCGGAGGTACATTCTTCGTATTTACAGACTATCTGCGTCCAGCTGTTCGTCTGGCTGCCCTGATGGGTCTGCCTGTGACGTATGTTCTGACTCACGACAGTATCGCTGTTGGTGAAGACGGTCCTACTCACGAACCAATCGAGCAACTGGCATCCCTGCGTATCATTCCTAACCTGACGGTTATTCGTCCGGCTGACGGTAATGAAACTTCTGCAGCATGGGCTTATGCGCTTGAGAACAAGAGCAATCCGGTTGCACTCGTACTCACTCGTCAAAACCTGCCGATTCTGGAAGGTACCGTTGAAGGTTCCCGTGAGAACGTGAAACGTGGTGCGTATGTTGTCTCTGATGCAAAAGAAGGCAAAGCTGTGGCCCAAATCATCGCAACAGGTTCCGAAGTGCAACTGGCTGTCAAAGCCCAAGCAGCACTTGCTGAACAAGGTATCCAAGTTCGCGTAATCAGCATGCCGAGCTGGGATCTGTTCGAGAAACAGGACAAAGCATACAAAGAATCCGTCCTGCTTCCGGATGTTAAAGCTCGTCTGGCGATTGAAATGGCTCATCCAATGGGCTGGGAAAAATATGTCGGCGACCAAGGCGACATTCTCGGAATCAGCACATTTGGTGCATCCGCGCCTGGCGACCGTGTTATCCAAGAGTATGGTTTCACTGTGGAGAACGTGGTTAGTCGCGTGAAAGCATTGCTGTAATAGCATGAAAAATGCTGCCAGGAGGGACAGTTTAATTTCTGTCCTGCCGAGCAGCAAGTGATTTCCGGCAGAGAATGGGCGGGTAACCGCCCTGATCTGTTTTGCCTTTTGTTTTCATTAACTTCAGGGGGAGCGGGTACGCATGTCACAGTTTGATCAAGTCAGTGTAGTCAAAGAGGCCAACATTTATTATGAAGGCCAGGTAACGAGCAGAACAGTTATTTTGGGGGATGGCAGCAAGGTGACTCTGGGCATTATGCTTCCAGGCAATTATGAGTTCGGCACAGATTCCCGTGAGATTATGGAGATTCTGTCCGGCGATCTGAGAGTATTGCTTCCCGGAGAAGCAGATTGGCAAGAGATTCAAGGTCAAGCTACGTTTCACGTGCCTGCCGAATCCAAATTTAAACTGGAGATACGCAGCGTTACCGACTACTGCTGTTCGTACCCGGCGGAATAATACAAGAAGGGTAACCAGAACCGCTACTCGCGGATTCGGTTAACCCTTTTTGCTTCTTAAACTCTTACGACAAAGTTCGGGCTGCAAGCTTGTCAGTCCTGTGGATTTGAAGTATCCTTAGGCTAAGTTGTTTCGAATGGAAAACGGAAAAAAATACGCTACCGATATCAGGAGGTTTTATAGATCATGGCAAAAAAAGTGAAGTTTGACTACAGCACAGCTCTGCAATTCGTCAATCAGCATGAAGTGGACTATTTCGCTGAACCGATTCGTTTGGCTCACGAGCAGCTCCACAACGGAACAGGTACAGGATCGGATTATCTGGGCTGGATCGACCTGCCTACCGCTTATGACAAAGAAGAGTTCTCCCGTATTCAAAAAGCGGCTGCCAAAATCCAAAGCGATTCCGAAGTACTGATCGTTATCGGTATTGGTGGATCATACCTGGGTGCTCGTGCAGCGATTGAAATGCTGACACACTCTTTCTACAACAACCTGCCTAAAGAAAAACGCAAAACGCCTGAAATCTATTTCGCAGGAAACAACATTAGCTCCACATATGTAACTCATTTGCTGGATCTGGTTGAAGGCAAAGACTTCTCGGTTAACGTCATCTCCAAATCCGGTACTACAACGGAGCCAGCGATTGCTTTCCGTATCTTCCGTGCAGCACTGGAGAAAAAATACGGTAAAGAAGAAGCTCGCAAACGTATCTATGCAACAACAGATAAAGAGCGCGGCGCACTGAAAAAACTGGCGAATGAAGAAGGCTATGAATCCTTCATTATCCCGGATGATGTAGGTGGACGTTACTCCGTTCTGACGGCTGTAGGTTTGCTTCCAATCGCAGCAGCTGGCATTAGCATTGAGGAAATGATGCAAGGTGCGGCTGATGCTTCCAAAGAATACAGCAACCCGAACGTAGCTGAGAACGAAGCATATCAATATGCAGCTGTTCGTAACGCGTTGTACCGCAAAGGTAAAGGAACAGAAATCCTCGTGAACTACGAGCCATCCCTGCACTTTGTATCCGAATGGTGGAAACAGCTGTTTGGAGAGAGTGAAGGTAAGGACTATAAAGGGATCTATCCTGCATCCGTTGATTTCTCGACTGACTTGCACTCCATGGGTCAATTCATTCAAGAGGGTAGCCGGAACATCTTCGAAACCGTCATTCAGGTTGCTGAAGTATCGGAGCATATCTCGATCGAAGCGGATCCGGATGATCTGGATGGTCTGAATTTCCTTGAAGGTAAAACGATGGACTTTGTTAACAAAAAAGCATTCCAAGGAACACTGCTTGCACACACCGATGGTCAAGTACCAAATCTGATTGTGAACATTCCAGATATGTCTCCATATTCTTTCGGATATCTGGTATACTTCTTTGAAAAAGCATGCGGCATTAGTGGTTACCTGCTCGGAGTCAATCCATTTGACCAACCAGGCGTGGAAGCTTACAAGAAAAATATGTTCGCTTTGCTGGGCAAACCAGGCTTTGAAGAAGAGAAAGCAGCGCTGGAAGCGAGACTTTCCGAATAATTCATCGGTCTGCTCATATAGCTAAATAAGGTAATGTAACTACATTCGGGGAGTCTTTGTCAAAGCAATGGGTTCCCGAATGTTAAACCAAGGCAGTTCGTCCGCGTCCGCGCGGGGAACTGCTTTCTTGTAAAATGGATCAAATTGGAAA
Organism: Paenibacillus sp. UMB7766-LJ446; assembly: GCF_030226665.1. Classification (NCBI taxonomy): domain Bacteria; kingdom Bacillati; phylum Bacillota; class Bacilli; order Caryophanales; family Paenibacillaceae; genus Paenibacillus; species Paenibacillus sp. UMB7766-LJ446. Next base: position 889,425 of record NZ_JASOYM010000001.1, on the reverse strand, counting down.
GTTGGATAGGGATGATTGAACGTTATCGCACGGTTCGAGGACCGGGCAACCTGGAAATTGTAATCAAGAAGTCGCGATTTATCGGTACTATTATGCCGGTCACGACAGAAGAAGAAGCCAATGCGTTTATTGATGAAATCAAGAAAAAACATTGGAATGCCACTCATAACTGCTCGGCTTACATGATTGGTGAGCGGGATGAGATCCAGAAGCAATCCGATGATGGGGAACCAAGCGGAACCGCGGGGAAGCCCATTCTTGAAGTGATCAAAAATCAGCAATTGAAAAATGTGGCTATCGTAGTTACACGTTACTTTGGGGGGATCATGCTCGGAGCAGGTGGGCTAATTCGCGCTTATACGGATGGAGCAGTTGCAGCCATTGAAGCGGGGGAAGCGGTTACCAAAGTGCTTCATCGTGAAGTTTTTGTTGAACTGGATTACACATGGCTGGGCAAAGTGGAAAATGAATTAAGGAGCCGGGAAGTCCGTACAGGTGAAACTGGATTCACCGATAAGGTTACGTTGACTTGTCTTCCGCCGGATAGTGAAGCCGAGGCATTTGTAGCCTGGATCACAGATTTGACGCAAGGGCAATCCCGGATCACGGAGGGACAGCGGCTTTATTTTATTGAAGGGGAATAAAATATATGGCTAGAAGAGCAGTCGAACAGGAGTTGTCGAGGGAGCGGATACTGGAGGCGGCGAGGCATCTTTTTATTACCAAAGGATACCGCGCCATTTCGATGCGAAGCATCGGCCAGCATCTGGGCTATAGTCATGGGTCGCTGTATTATCATTTTAAAGAAAAGGCGGAGCTGTTTTATGCCATTGTGGTTGAAGATTTCAATCATCTGGGGCATCTGCTGCTGCAAGCCATGGTCAGGCCAGTCGTGGGCGGCGTGAGCAAGGTGGAACATATCATGATGGAGTTTATTCGTTTTGGTTTGGAGAATCCGTATCAGTACGAGATCATGTTCATGATTCGGGATGAGGAATTGCTATCGTATTGTCGTACGGAGCAAGGAAGATGCTTCGAATTGTTTGCCTCTATTATTCGGCAATACATGAATGAAGAGGGCTGCACAGAAGAGGATATTCAATGTGTACCACGTACACTGTTTTTGTCTATGCACGGATTCATATCATACTATATTCAGGATCGTTTGACCTTTTCAGAGATTGAATCGGCTGCGTTATCTCATGTCAAAGTACTCTGTCGAAATCTCCAACACCAGCCTGGCGTCCAATAAGGCGCTTTTGTCGCACTCCTATACTTCAGGGCGGTGAATTGTCATAACATTAATTCTTTATAACGTTGTCTCGCGAAAGTTTTTAAGCGAAGAAGACCAAGACAGGCGGATTACATCCCGGAAATAGGGTGGACCGCCTGTTTGTTTTATTATTTTGATGAAGAATAGTTGGACATGGGTGTAAATGAACTATCCTTCCATGATTTTAAGGAAATATTCCCGTTGACGAGGACCGTCAAATTCGCAAAAATAGATGCCCTGCCATCTGCCGAGCACTAATCTGCCCTCATGTATGATCACCGTTTGTGATGCTCCGGTTGTGATCGATTTCAAGTGAGATGCCGTATTTCCCTCCGCATGGCGATATTCGGGATGCTCCCAAGGGTACACTTCGTTCAGACGAAGCAGTACGTCATGTTTGACATCCGGGTCAGCATTCTCGTTAATTGCAATGCCTGCTGTCGTATGTGGACAGTAAATCAATACCGTTCCATTTTGCACGCCACTCTCACGGACAACCTGCTCCACTTCCCGCGTAATATCTTTCATTTCATCCCGTCTGGAAGTCGATAAATTCTTCGTATATAACATATTACTCCCACTCCTTTTGCTCCAAATTAGTCCTCTAGATTGTACCTTAACCATTACATAACAAACAAACCAGGAAGCTTGCGGATAACAGCGATTGGAAGGTTGTTCTGGCTGCGTAGCGGGCAGGAAATTTTTTATTAATTCGATCACATAGCTGCCCCAATTTTATTCCATAAAAGCATTGACGATTAGCACTGCAAACTGGTAAAGTATCAGATAAGCAAAAAAACCAAGTAGACTAATGGGAATAATGTTGAAGTAATAAAATCCAACTTAGGAAAAAGGTTGTATGGAAGCAGGAAGACTGCCGACCGGACATAGAACCGGAGGCTGGGAGGGAATGCAGCAATGAATACCGTTCTTCGTCATAAGGGATGGACTTGGGGATTCCGTAGTACCGTATTGTTATATTTTATCGTACTCATTGTACTTCCAATCATCGGTGTGTACGTCAATTCCTTCTCAGAAGGATGGAGCAACTTTATCCAAAGCATCATGGACCCTATTGCGTGGAAAGCCGTGCTCTTAACGATCCGGCTGGCCGTTATCGCAACGGTGATTAATGTTATTCTGGGAACCATGATAGCCTGGGTGCTAACACGTTATCGCTTTTTCGGGAGGTCATTCCTTAACAGTCTGGTAGATCTTCCTTTTGCATTGCCAACAGCCGTTGGTGGACTGATGATTATGCTGCTCCTGGGTCCGGTTAGTGCCATCGGAAAACTGGCGGAATCCATGGGGTTTGAAATTGTGTTTCACCAGCCTGCGATTGTGATCGCGATGACCTTTGTTACGTTTCCTTTTGTCATCCGTGCGGTGCAGCCTCTACTTGAAGAGATCGATCCTTCGGAGGAAGAGGCATCCTACACGATGGGAGCATCGAAGGCGCGCACGTTCAGGCAGGTCATTCTACCGTCCATGGCTCCGGGCATGATTAGTGGGGGGATGCTTGCATTCTCCAGAGCACTGGCTGAATTTGGCGCTGTTGTGCTGGTGGCAGGCAATATCCCGGGAAGAACTTTGACGGCTTCCGTATTCATATATGGCGAGATCGAAAGTGACAATCCAACCGGTGCTGCTGCGGTATCCGTACTGCTCTTAACACTCTCTTTCCTGATCCTCTGGCTCATTAATCTGGTGCAGATGCGGGGGAGAAGACGATGAGGCGACTATTAATCGGGCTGACTTTTGCGGTGTTCATTGTACTGCTGATCATCCCGCTTGGACGAATTGTTATTGGTGCATTTGAAGACGGGGCAGGAGGTTTCCTGGAAGGGCTGTTGCGCCCCGAGGCGCTGCATGCCCTGATGATGACAGGACTTGTTGTACTTGTCGTCACACTGTTAAATACATTGTTTGGCGTAATGATGGCTATCTATCTGGTCCGCGCTGGATGGCTGAGTGATCGGGTAAAAGGGCTGCTGAACAGCATCGTGGATCTGCCCTATGCCGTATCCCCAGTCATTGGCGGATTGATGATTGTATTGCTGCTGGGACCTAACAGCATTATGGGCGCTTTTTTTGAAGGGATAGGATTCAATGTGGTGTATGCCTTCCCGGGCATGGTCATAGCAACGTTGTTTGTCACTTTTCCACTGATGGTCCGAGAGGTGATGCCTGTTTTGCAGGAGCTGGGATCTCAGCAGGAAGAGGCTGCATCAACGCTTGGTGCATACGGCTGGAGAACGTTCTGGAGTGTTACCTGGCCTTCCATTCGTTGGGCGGTAGTATACGGTCTTGTGTTGACGGTTGCCCGCTCGCTTGGAGAATTCGGTGCGGTGCTGGTTGTATCGGGTAACATTATGAACAAAACACAAACGGCAACAACGCTGGTATATCAGGATGTTGAGAATTTTAACGTTGCTGCCGCAAATGGTGTGGCATTGGTACTGGTAACCTTTTCCGTCGGGCTGCTGCTTATGATGGAATGGGCCAAGAAGCGAAAGGAAGTGCATTGAGATGCATGTGGAAGTCCGTGATCTGAACAAACATTTCGGTGATTTTCATGCGGTAAAAGATGTCTCATTCGATATTGCCAAAGGCCATCTAATCGGTTTGCTGGGCCCCAGCGGAGGTGGGAAAACGTCCATTCTGCGCATGCTTGCGGGACTTGAGAACCCGGGTTCCGGGGAGATTCGTTTTCACGGAAAGGTCGTAAACCATCTGCCTCCGCAGGAGCGTGGGATCGGATTTGTATTTCAGAACTATGCCTTGTTTAAACATATGACGGTATTTGATAATATCGCCTTTGGACTCAAGGTCAAAAAGACTCCCAAAGCTCAGATCCGTGATCGGGTCATGGAGCTTGTGGAGTTGACTGGACTAAAAGGTTTCGAACAGCGTTATCCGCATCAGTTGTCTGGTGGACAGCGTCAGCGTGTTGCTTTTGCCAGAGCATTAGCTCCGGAGCCACAGCTGCTGCTGCTGGATGAACCGTTCGCCGCCATTGATGCCAAGATCCGTCAGGAACTTCGTTCATGGCTGAGAGAGCTGATTGAGCGGGTGGGCATCACTTCGATCTTTGTAACCCATGACCAGGATGAAGCGATTGAAGTTGCCGACGAAATTATGATTATCAGCCAAGGACGATTAGAACAGAAGGGCACGCCATGGGATATTTACAAAAACCCGGAGACACCTTTCGTTGCCACATTTATCGGGGAATCTACCGTCGTGGAGGACGCTTCACAGCTCAAGGGCTTTGATCATGCGGTGGAAGGGGAACGCACACGTGCACTGATCCGGCCTGAGTATATCGAGATTGGTTTGAAAAACGAGTTTAGCATGCTGTCCGCTACTGAAAAGGGTACCGTCAAACACCTTCATTTCCGTGGAAGTGAATGGATGGTAGAAGTGGAAGTTGAGGGCCATAAACTCATTACGTATCGTTCTCTGGAGAAAACAACCTTGCAAGTCGGTCAACAGATTCGTGTGCTCGTACATCGTGCATATCTGTTCAATGATACCCATAGCTGGGTTGTTGAGAATCGGTTGAAAGAAGATCCAATGCCAGTCATCATCTAATCAGAAGATCATTTGATTCAGTAAAGTTTAGAATTTTGGAGAGAGGTGCTGCCCATGCAGACGAGGAAGAAGAAAGCCATACCTATATATGTTGTCCTCATGCTTCTGCTCGTCTGCATGACCGTTGGATGTAGTAAGCAGGAGGATGCGGGCGGACAGAACGGAACCTCGACAGGCGACCAATCAAACACATTGGTTATCGGTGCTTACAGTGTAGCCAAAGATGCCGTTGGAGAGTTGCTGCCCGAATTCCAAGCGGTATGGAAGGCGAAGACCGGACAGACTGTTCACTTCCAGGAATCCTATGAAGCCTCCGGCACACAAGCCAGAGCGATTGTGGGTGGATTCGAAGCTGATGTAGCGCTTTTGGCAATGGAAAGTGATATCGACAAGCTGGTCAAAGCCGATCTGGTCAGTTCCAATTGGAAACAGGCACCAAATGATGGCATGATCACCCGTTCGATCGTCGTTCTGGGTACAAGAGCAGGCAACCCGCTGGGGATTCGCGATTTTGAAGATTTAACCAAGCCGGGTGTTAAGGTGCTCTATCCCAATCCGAAGACGTCAGGCGGAGCCCAGTGGGATATTAATGCCATCTATGGTGCAGGATTGAAGCTGTCTGAGGAGCAAGGAAAGAAAGATCCTGCCGTGGCTAAAGCCTTTTTGGAAAAGGTGCATGAGAATGTCGAGTCATTGGATAAGAGCGGTCGTTCTTCAATGGCGGCATTTGAGTATGGCGTGGGGGATGTTATCGTCACGTATGAGAATGAATTGCTTGCCCGGATTGCGAAGGGTGTAAATTATGACATCGTGGTTCCCAAAAACACGATCCTGATTGAAAATCCAGCGGTTGTCGTAGACAAATATGCGGATAAACATGGCAACCGTGAATTGGCTGAGGCCTTTATAGCGTATCTGCGTACGCCGGAAGCACAGCGCATTTTTGCCAAGCATGGTTTCCGTTCGGTAGACCCTGAAGTGTTTGCAGAAACGAAGTCCTCGTTCCCTACGCCTGAAGGTCTGTTCGATATAAACTACCTCGGCGGATGGGATAAGGTACGCAGCACACTGTATTCCAAACGAGGCGTATGGTACCAGGTGTTGGCAGGGTTATAGTGTTTGCGATCCCGACCTTCATTTCACTCTATCCAGTGAGGTGGAGGTTTTTATATTATCAGGGAGAACACCGACCCATCCGCTCGGGGACGGGATGAAGAACCGGAGTGGATGGAAGTTTCGCCAGGCCACTTTGTATCTGGCTATCAGGACAGGATATAATGAATTAGGAATATCCATGGAATAATGATATATAGTGACAGGAAGGTGTGAGTTGGATGAGTGCTGAGTTTAAGTTGTCCCAAAATACAGCCATTCTGCTGGAGCAGGCTCGTAGCAAAGGCATGTCAAATGCAGCTTTGTTGGAAGCGATACAGGCCAAAGATGTTGCTGCGTTTGATGCCGTGTCTGAGGAGCACTACAGTTATGATGATTTTTTCTCCTATGCGGACGAGCATGGCGAGAATCTGGAAGGTGCGGTTAAAGACGGCTACCGGATTACCTTTAATACTCGTGGTGGTCTGGGGATCTACTTGCAAAAGTCTTTCGGATTACAGCCGGAGCAAGACTTCACTGTTGGTGAAGGCATCGTCACCGGGTTAAAATTAAAATCAGAACAGGCAGATGTACTGGCCAAACGCCTTGCATCGAATTGGGTCATTACCGAGTCAAAGGAAGTGCCTGAAGGTCAGGAATTGACGTTGAAGCTGCGGGCTTTGATCTAGCTGATAGCGAAACAAAGGATATGAAGTTGGACTGCTAAATGTCAGAAAACAGAGACGGTCCCGTTTGCAGTGAATAACTGCGCGGGAGGGTCTTTTTTTGCAAAAACAGAGGTGGGAGATTACAATTTACATATCATGGATCGGATAGAATATAAATTGGGAATGCATTGCTTCCGGGATAGAGAGGGGACTTTCATAATGAATCAGCTAACATTTCTGGGAACCGGGGATGCGATGGGTGTTCCGCGGGTGTATTGTGATTGTGACGTCTGCACAGAAGCACGGCTTACGGGAATCAACCGCCGCAAACGCTCTGCTGTTTTGATCCATGGAGATGGCGAGCACGAACCTTTCATGATTGACTGCGGACCGGACTGGAGGTCACAGATGGAAGACCTCGGGATGCGGATGGTGAAGACGCTGCTGATCACTCATGCACATTTCGATCATATTGGAGGCTTGCCGGAATGGGCTGATGCCTGTCGCTGGTTGGGTGTAAAAGGGCAGTTGTATGCACCACGGGAGGTAATTGCGACCATCCAGAGTCAATTTCCATGGCTTGGTCGCCATATGGATTTTCTGGAAACGGATGATGATATCGAGCTTGGTGGATGGAAGGTGCACTCCTGGAAAGTTTGCCACGGTCATAATGGCTATTCGTATGCGTATCGACTGGAACGTGAAGGATACACCTGGGCATATTGCTCGGATGCTATTGATTTGAAGGCTTCGGAGAAGCAGCCATTGTACGGATTGGACCTGTTGGTCCTTGGAACGAGCTTTGTTCATGAGCTTGCGGAATTCTCCACACGCTCGGTGTATGATATGGTTGAGGCACAGGAGCTGTTGCGGGAGTTGAAGCCGGGTCAGACTTATTTTACACATATGTCTCACGACGTTGATGTACGCAAGAATTATGATCTGGATCAGGGGATTACGCTGGCACTTACCGGTCTGCAGGTGAAGCTGGGAGAATAGGATAACCATCTGAAAATAAATTCAGAAGAGCGTATCCTTTGCCGGAGGTTCTTCGTTTACATAGTGTAAGGCAATTACAGCAAGTGAATTGAAGCAAGATCAATCAGGAACCAACAAAGGGGGGCCCCAAACATGGCCTTTGTGAAGTCCGTGGATTGCAGAATCAACAGACCACATGATGATAAACCGATTGAACCATATAGCCATTACGGTGTCCAAACCGGATATACGTTAGAGCAAACGATTGAAGCTGCGCTGCCGAACCTGCTGGGCTCATTGTACGCCTACTGCATGTCATTAACTGGTTCAGTCTGGGAGACGGAGGATCTGGTTCAGGATACCTGTGTTAAAGCACTATCCTCTTCAGCTGCCCGAAGAACGGGAATGACAGAGGACATGAACTGGGAAGCCTATCTCATCCGTATTGCACGCAACACCTGGATTGACGCTATACGGAAGCGTGAGAACTTGGCGAGCAAACTGGAAAGTATGAAGCCATTTATGCAAGAATTTGAGGAAGAAGAGCGATTCGAGGAAGTGGAGTCCGCTGTTCAGATCCTTGTGAATGAACTGCCACCGTGGCAGCGAGCGATATATATGTTACGTGATTTGATGGGATACACGACGGTAGAGACTGCTGAACTGTTGGACACGACGGAAGGAGCGGTTAAAGCCGCCTTGAATCGTGCCCGTTCTGCACTGGCTAAAGTGAGACACAGCCTGAACGAAGCGGATTCTGATCAGACAAATCAAGCGGATGAGAATCAACAAAATCGGGAGGAACTGCGCAGTTATTTACTGGCATTCCGCAGCGGTGATACAGCCCGTTTAATTGATCTATGCCTGAATCAGACCGATGATCCGATGGCTGTGGCGGGAACGATTTTGCAGCAGACTCTGCCGTCTCAATCGATGCAACCCGTGATGTACAGTTATTCAAGCTCCGGTACGAATTCCATGTCGTATGGGGGAGGATATACGGTCAGCATGGTTGCATAAACCGGGGAGGCAAAATGAATGAACGTGGTACCTTATGTTGTTGAACAGACAGCCCGCGGAGAGCGGAGCTATGATATTTATTCCCGTTTGCTGAAAGATCGAATCATTATGGTATCCGGGGAAATTGAGGATCAGATGGCCAATGCGATCGTGGCCCAATTATTGTTTCTGACCGCAGAGGACCCGGAGAAGGATATCCAGATGTATATTAACAGTCCAGGTGGCTCCGTCACCGCCGGTTTCTCCATCTATGACACGATGCAATTCGTGAAGCCTGACATTTCCACGATCTGCACAGGCATGGCGGCCAGCTTTGGTACGATCCTGTTGGTTGGTGGAACAAAAGGGAAACGGCTGGCGCTGCCGAACAGTGAAATCATGATTCACCAGCCGCTTGGCGGTACGCGAGGGCAGGCATCGGATATGCTGATTCACGCCAATCGGATTATCCAACATCGTCAGCGCCTTAACAAGCTGCTTGCCGATCATACAGGACAGCCGATGGAGCGGATTGAAAAGGATACCGATCGAGATTACTTCCTGACTGCGGCAGAAGCCGTGGAGTATGGACTGGTGGATAAGGTTATATCCAGTTCGTAGGCTGCTTGCAGATAACAGAAACGCTGATTAGTATAACATAATAGGACAGAGTAAACGCAACAGCCCGAAAGGTTATTTAGTGCCTTTCGGGTTTGTTATGTTTAATTTTTTTACTGGTATAGCGAGTATATCTTTTAGCTTTTGGACGACAGGCTGGTGCTGACCTCAGCAACGTGCCATCAGGTATTTTCAGCCAGCGCAACAAGTCTGCTCATGCCTTCCCGGATCTGCTGCTCGTGAGCATAAGAGAAGGAGAGCCGCAATTTTCGACTGGCGTCCGCATCGGAAGGATCGAACACCGTTCCCGGCACAAAAGCAACGGAATGCTCCATGCATCGGTGAAGCAATCGCCCTGTATCCACGCCTTCTGGAAGCTCTGCCCAGATGTTAAGTCCACCTTCGGGGCGAGTCCACGTCCAATTGGTTTGTTGAAGGCACTGTTCCATGACTTCCATCCGTAGCTGAATGGCGGTACGCAGCTTGGACAGGTGCTGGTGCATGCGTGGCGACTGGAAATAACGGAGGAACAGCTTCTGATTCAGCAGAGGTGATCCGTTATCCGTCAGTGCCTTTACAGCCTGTAATCCCGGCATGAACCGGGAACGGCACATAATGGCGGCAATCCGCAGACCCGGCACAACATATTTGCTATAGCTGCGAATATAGAGCGTATGCCCTGTTGTATCGTATGTGAAGATCGGCGCCGGAGGCTTTTCTTTGAAATAAATATCATAAGTGCTGTCGTCTTCCACCAGGAAACATCCGTACTGTTCCGCCAGTTCAGGCAATTGTTTGCGTTGCTCGGTTGGAATATTGATGCCCGTAGGATTCTGGAAGGTCGGCGTCATATAAAATACTCTTGGTTTTTCTTGCTTCATCAGGCGTTCAATCTGTTCCAGATCGTAGCCGTCAGGATGAATATCGGTAAAAATCAACTTTGCACCCTGTTTGCGAAAAATTTCCATCGCCGGCCCATACGTAGGTCTCTCCATGAGTACGCGGTCACCGGGTCTGACGAGACTTCGAGAGATGACATCAATGGCCTGCTGTGCACCGGAAGTAATCAGCACTTCATCGGCTGAGAGATAGAAACGCTCCCTCGTCGTCAGATGGCTTGCCAAGGCAATACGCAGCTCCAGATCTCCCTGAATTGTGGAGTATGTGCCAAGCAGACGGGGATATAGATCCAGTAAATCCCGCATCAGCTCGCCCCAATATCGGTTTGGCAGCAGGGCGGGATCGATCAATGATTTGGAAAATTGGAATTCCGCCTCAAGGGATTGTACGCGGGCAAGTGAATCCCAATGCAGCCAAGCGGATACTGCCGGGTCATCGGCCTGGTCTGTCACGGGAGAAGGGTCAGCAGGACTAACATAATAACCGGACTTATCCTTGACGTATACATTCCCGCGATCTTTTAACTCCTGATAGGCCTTGAAAACAGTGAGGCGATGCACGCCGAGCAGCTCAGACAGGCTCCGCACGGACGGCAGCTTCTCATTTTCTTTCCACTCTCCCGCTTCGATCCGTACAACAAGATAATGTACCACTTGCTCATATAGTTTCAGACTGTTATCTGTCATCAACATGGCTTTGCCCACCCCGCTCACACTCCTTTTGAACTCCATTGTAACAGCAAATGAGAGCTAACTGTTCTATTTTATTCATTCTGTTCTGTAGACGGTGCTATATGATGGAGAACAGATGAAGGAGGGGCTAGCATGGTTGGATTAGCATTTACCGTAATGTGTCTTATTTTTGGAACAACGTTTCTGGCGATTAAAATTGGCGTGGAGGCAGGCATGCCGCCTTTTCTGTCGGCCGGACTACGCTTTATCATTGCAGGTGCTCTAATGTTTGCATGGATGTGGATGAAAGGGAAAGTGAACCTATCATTACTTTGGCGGAAAGAGATGCTTCTGACAGGGGCCGGACTGACGTTCGGAACCTTTGCGACTTTATATTGGGCTGAACAATATGTGAGCTCAGGTGTTGGCGCGATTCTGTCAGCAACAGGTCCGCTGATGATTATGGTAATGCAGACAGCGTTGTTGCGTCAAAAATCGTCTGCACGCATGATTGCGGGCTGTCTGATCGGTTTTGCAGGGGTTATCCTCGTTGTCTTGCCGGGTGTATCCATTGGTGCAAATTCCCTGTGGTTATGGGGCTGTATTGCCGTATTGGTGGGTGAAGTCTGTTACTCGGCGGGTGCATTGTACTCCAAAAAGGTCATTAACCAGTTTAAGGAGGCCAGTCCTGTAGCGATCAATGCGGTGCAGATGATGTACGGAGGACTGCTGTTATCAGGGCTCTCCGTAGTGACGGAATCATGGAGCACAACTGGACTGGATTGGGTGCCAGCGGTATCATCTCTGATCTATCTGACGGTAGTCGGCTCGATGGTTGGTCACAGCTTGTTCTACTGGATCATGTCTCGTACCAACCCGCTGTTTCCAGCAACCTGGTTATACATCTCCCCACCCATTGCGGTTGGTCTTGGGGCGGTTCTCTACAATGAACATGTTAGCTGGATTACGTGGATCGGTGTTGCGCTGATCGTTTCGGGTTTGCTGGCGATGAATGAGAAAGTGATGGGCTGGTTGCAAAAAGGAAAACGCAAAACTCTATTGGGTCAGACTTCCAAATCCATGGTAAAATAGGAAATATATATTTACGCAGGAATGAGGCGAGACATCACATTGAACAGACAGGGACTCGGTGTTGTGTTATTGTTTGCGGGAATTGTGCTCGTATCTTTGAACGACTGAATAGAAAAACAGCCCGGAATCCACAATCTACTGTGGTCTCCGGGCTGTTCTGTCTCTAAAGCATTTACTCTGCGTTCAGCACAAATTTCTCAATAACCTGCTTCACGCCGTCTTCGTTATTGCTCGCGGTGATGTAGTCTGCCAGCTCTTTCAGAGCAGGGATCGCATTGCCCATCGCCACACCTAGCCCCGCAACTTCCAACATTTCATGGTCATTCCAGGAATCGCCGATGGCGATGCATTCGCTCAGATCGCGGCCAAAGTGATCTGCCAGGAACGTAAGGGCATGGCCTTTGGTTCCCTCATGATGCATGATTTCAAGGAAGTATGGCTTGGATTTGGTGATGTGCACTTCAGGTCCGAGCAGTTTGCGCAAGTCAACTGCAACTTCGTCGAGGTAGTCCGGCTCATCAATGATGAGCAGTTTCGGTGTTTTTTGCTCGATCACTTTGATGAAATCCGGTTCGATATGGTACTGCGTACCGTTCAGCTTGGCGTAATCACGCAGCTTGTCGTTTTCTTCACGGGCATATAATTTATCGTCAATGTACGTTTGCAGGTGCAGATTATGCTCCAGGCAGTAGTCGTACAATTTGCGGGAAGCGTCCTGTGGAACGTAGCGCTCATAGAGTACTTTTTCGTCCAGCAAGTTCTTCACCAAAGCACCTTGATACGTAATGATTGGCACGTTCAGTCCTGTCTGACGAGCGAGTGCTTGTGCAGAAGCATAGGCACGTCCAGTTGCCAAAGTTACAACCACACCATGAGCAACCGCTTGTTCCAGGGCGGTCTGTGTTGCGGGCGTTACTTCCTTGTTATCGTTGATCAGGGTATCATCAATGTCAATTGCGATTAATTTGTAGGTCATCTGTGTTTCTCTCCTTTTTATCTGTATCTATACCCGACTTAATCTATATCAGTTCAACTAAACTTTTTACACGAGAACGGAGAGGACAGAAAAAACCTGAAGAAGCGGAGCGTTCGCCTTTATCACCGGATTTTCCCTTTGAAGAAGGGAATCAAAAAAATCTGGGGATAACAGCGATCGGAAGGTTATTCTGTCATCGGAGTGGCAGGTGTAAACTTTCTTGGGTTGAACTTATATACCTACTCCTCCAGGAAAATAAGGCCAATAAAGTCCTCCAGCTCCAGGTTGCCGAAGTAATGTTTTACATCCAGGCCCTCAAGTGCAGTACGTACCTCGGATTCCTCGTAACGCTTACCACGCAGCATGTCTTCGATATCCGCCACATCGCCTACGCCGAAGAAATCACCAAAGATTTTGACATCTTCAATGCGTCCATCTTTGATATTCATGCGCAGATCAATAATGCCGACAGGGAATTTGCGTGTATGCTTCACATTACTCTCCGGTGACAAGCCGTAGTTCCAATCCCAGTTGCTATAACGCTCGGCGGAGATTTCCTTGATCTTGTCCCAATCTTTCTCCGTGAGTTCATATTGAGGAACGTCCTGTGGCTCCATGCGGAAAATGTGACGGAGCAGCTCGTCCCGGAATTGTTCAATGGTCAGATTGCTATCGATCAGATCACGAATGTTGGCAACCCGGCTGCGTACGGATTTGGTGCTCTTGGACTTGAACTTCTCGGGATTCACGTTGAGTGAAGCCTGGACGTGGTCGAGGTTCAGGTTAAACATCAATGTGCCGTGACTGAACATGCGACCGCGCGTGGAGAATTGGGCGTTGCCCGAAATTTTCTTTTCTCCGACTTGCAGATCGTTCCGTCCCGTCAGTTCGGCATTAACGCCAAGCTCTTGCAGGGCTTCCACCACAGGCTGCGTGAATTTGCGGAAGTTGTGGAAGGACTGTCCATCATCCTTGGTAATAAAGCTGAAATTGAGGTTGCCCAGATCGTGATAAACGGCCCCGCCCCCCGAAAGACGACGTACGACTTGAACACCGTTATCCTGAACATACTCAATGTTGATCTCTTCAATGGTATTCTGATGTTTTCCGATAATAATGGACGGGCGATTGATGTAAAACAGCAAGTAGCTGTCATCCATCGGCAGATGCTTCAGGATGTATTCCTCAATGGCGAGGTTTACAGAAGGATCTGTAATGCCCTGGTTATCAACAAACAGCATGGTCATTCCTCCATTAATGTATGTGAGGGACAGAATATCCCTTATGTAGTGATGCTTTACGGAATCGAAATTCCTTCTCTATTGTAAACGAATTGTCGATAGGACACAAAGGAATTACAGCTCGAACGGGCTTGAACAGGCAAAACAGGATTGACCCCTGACTGTCACGACATCCATAATAAAAAGGACATGCAGAAAGGATGACGGATAGAATGACCGGTTTAATTGAAGTTTTCGGACATGGCGGTGATGTGGAGACAGCCGCTGCACGTTTTGGAGGGAATGCTGCGGATTTCCTCGATTTTAGCGCGAACATTAATCCACTGGGTCCACCTCGGGAAGTGTTGGAGGCTCTGGAGCATGGATGGCAGACGGTACTTCGTTACCCCGATCCGGGTCATCGGGCGTTCAAAATGCTGCTCAGTGACCGACTGGGTTTAACCCCGGATCACATATCCGTGGGTAACGGGGCGGCGGAAAGCATGGCTCTAATCCTGCTTGGACTTGCGCCACGTAGAGTAGGCACGGTAGAGCCCGGTTTTTCGGAGTACAGTGCATTATCCAGACAATTTGGAGCAGAGGTCCTTCATGTTCGAGGACGGGAAGAACTGGACTGGCGAGCAGAACCGGAAGATATCGAAAAGCTGATGGAACGGGTGGACTTGCTTTTCCTTGGACAGCCCAACAATCCCAATGGAGTACAGTATCCGGTTGAGGTTCTACAGCGACTTGCGCGTAAAGCGGAGACAATAGGTATAACATTGGTAATAGATGAGGCATTTATGGACTTTATTCCTGAGTCACAGCGGCAATCGCTTGCGCCCAGATTGAAAGAGTACCCCCAAGTGATCATTATTCGCTCGATGACCAAGTTTTACGCGATTCCAGGCTTGCGATTGGGCTATGCGCTGGGTCGTCCCGAGCTGATTCATGACATGACTGAGAAGCAAGTGACCTGGAGTGTGAATGGGCTGGCGCTGATTGCAGGAGAAGCCTGTCTGCACAGTGGGGAGAATTTTGAACAGGAGACCATGGCACTGGTGTCCTGCGAGCGGGAGAGATTAACGACAGGGCTGGAGACTTTGGGATGTAAGGTGACGCGAGGGGAAGCGAACTTTATATTGGCAGCTCTGCCAGAGCCGTGGACAGCGACATCCATGCAGGCTGCTCTCGGTGAACGCGGTATACTGATCCGGAGCTGTGCCATGTATCCGGGACTTGGGGAGCGGCATGTACGCTTTGCAGTCAAGGACGCGGAGGCTAACGGGCGTTTGCTGGAGACAATGGAAAATGTAATGGAGCCTGACACGACAACCGGACTAGAGGCAGGGGGACAGAACGATGGCACTGCCATTCTATAACGCTTATAAGCAATGCACCGATGTACAAACAGACTATAACGAATATAGATCTTCTGTGTGGCCGGGACTAAACATCTCTGTACATGAAAGACATATTAAAGCCTCAAGCCCCTCTGTTGTAAAAGCACTTTCCAGTGCCGTGTATGGGGGCGGTATGATTGAACTGGATCGTATATTCAACATCTATGTGGACAGACATTATCGCTGTGACGATCCACCGCGTGATATTGCCGATCTATTGAGTGAATGGCAAGAGCAACAGGATCAATGCGCCGGACTTCTGACTGCGGTTCAATTGGAGCACACGGCTATCCAGGAATACGAAAGCGAGGAGTTCGGATTACTCTGCTGTACGACAGCAGGGGTATCCAACGCTGCGCGTGCAGGTTCTGCAAGAACCGTGTTTGATGCTGAGGGAAATGAGGTGGGGCATGAGACCATGCCTCCGAAACTTGGGAAAAGCTCAGTTTCAAGCTACACTCCCGGTACGATCAATATCATGTTGTGGATGAACGGGCGAATGACCGCCGGAGCGATGGTGAATGCCATTCAGACTGTGGTAGAAGCAAAGGCCGCTGCGTTAGCTGATTTCGGTGTGGTGGATTCGGAAAATGGGCTGACCGCAACTGGAACAACAACGGATGCTATTGTGCTCGCGGTAAGTCAGACTGAAGAAAATAAACCGCTCGTCAGTTATGCCGGAACGGCTACGGTCATGGGTGCTGCGATCGGCAGGCTGGTGTATGACACGATCACGGAAAGCCTGCAAGCCGCGCAGGAGTGGAAAGAGAGGAATAACGAGCAATGACATCTCTGCTGAATCAAGGGGCTTCCTGGCCGATCTGGACGGGAATGGCCGGAGCCTGGATTATTATAGGGGCATACATACTGGATCGCTTCATCGGAGATCCACGCTGGATTCCTCATCCGGTGATTGGCATGGGCAAGGCCATCTCTGAACTTGAGCGGGCGATAAGGTCGCAGGTGGACTCGAACCGGGCCCTCAGAAGGGCAGGAATTTTATTTCCCATTTTGATTGCAGGGGGAGCTTTTGCAGTGACTTGGGGATGGGTATATGTTCTGGGCCTCATTCATCCTGCCATTGCGGTTGTGGCTGAAGTGGTGTTGATCGCAACCACCATTGCTTCCAAAGGTTTGAAGGATGCAGGCATGGAAGTCTACCGCCATCTAAGTCAACAGGATTGGCCTGCGGCGAGACGTTCACTGGGCATGATTGTAGGGCGTGACACGGCTCATCTGGATGAACCGGAGGTTGTGCGGGGAACGGTAGAGACGGTTGCCGAGAATATCGTGGATGCCATCGTTTCTCCACTGTTTTACGCCCTGATTGGCGGTGCACCGCTTGCCATGGCTTATCGGGCCGTGAATACGCTGGATTCCATGGTGGGTTATAAAAATGAAAAATATCTTCATCTCGGCTGGGCATCTGCCCGTCTGGATGATTGGGCCAACTGGATTCCCGCACGGCTTACCGCCTTGCTGTTGATCATTGGAGCCTGGTTCATGAAACTGGATGCGAGAGGGGCAGCGCGCATGGTATCCCGGGATGCACGGCTGCACCCAAGCCCCAACAGCGGATTTCCCGAGTCAGCAGTGGCCGGAGCGCTGGGCATAAGACTTGGCGGTCATAACGTGTACCACGGAGTGGCTTCATTTCGCGCTTATATGGGCGAGCCGTCACGTCAGATGGAAGCAGAAGATATTGTACGGACAACAAGACTTATGTTTTGGTCAGCAGGTTCTTTTGTTTTATTATGTTGGCTGGTCACCCTAGGGATATGGGCTGCTGGAGGTGCACTGCTATGGATATAGAAGCTGGACAGAGTGGGATACAAAGCCGAGAGATTATGTTGATACGTCATGGTACAACAGCGTGGAATTTGGAAAAAAGATATCTCGGGCATACCGACATCGGTCTGCTGCCAGAAGCAGAGCAGGAACTGGCTCCACTGCGCGAAGAGATCAGCCATGTTACATGGGACGCCCTCTATTGCAGTGATCTGCTGCGTTGCCAGCAGACACTCACACACATTGCACCGTCCCAAGCGGGACAGGCCAAGCTTGATGCCCGTCTAAGGGAGATCGACTTTGGTCAGTGGGAGGGATTGACCTATGATCAGCTCAAGGACAATTCACAGTATCGGGACTGGATCGATGCCCCACAAGAGGTGACGCCCCCGAAGGGCGAGCCATGGAAGGCATTTGCTGCGCGGATTGATTCTTTTCTGGAAGAGAGTCTGTTGTCCTTTTCACCAATACTGCACTCTCGCAGCATAAACGTGCCAAAGGTAGCCGTGATTACGCATGGCGGTGTTATTCGTTATATGGTATCACGTCTCATTCCGCATCAAGGATTCTGGGATACGCAGGTGATACCAGGACAAGCGATAAAGATTCGGCTGGATGGCGATGGGGACAGCTGGTTTGGAACCAGATTGACTTTTCCGTAAATCAGGTTGTAAGGATGTACAATATAACCTATAATCACAACAGAAGTGTGACTTAGCAAATGCATCATCGGATGGAGGCTCAACAAGCTTTGCCAATGATGCAGGATGCTCACTTGAATGGTTAAACAATATTAGCGACCAAGGGTCCCGCGTGCATGCAGCAACGTTTCATGGTTTCTTATCAGACTATGAACAGCAAACGGGTGAAATAGGGAAGCCGGTGTAAATCCGGCACGGTCCCGCCACTGTAAATCAGGATGAATTCCTGTAAGTCAGGTTACCTGCCCTGGACGTACAAGCCGGTGTTCCTTCGAGGAAAGGACAGCGTTTCGGGCAGTTCTCTGTGCATGTACAGCGTTAAGCTGGCATGTGCTGATCGCCACATGCGAGACGTCATCCCTGATCCTGACCAAGGATTGGGGATTTTATTTTTTCGGAACACAAATTCAAGGGAATCGAGACAGGAGCACTACTCCATTAGAGCTGATCGAGAAGGGGAGAACGAACACAATGAATTTCAAGACATGGAAAGGCATGGCGTCACTGCTGAGCGCAGCGATGCTGGCACTGGCTTTGGCCGGATGTGGAACAACAACAACGAATGAGGGTACAGGAACCTCGCAACCTGCACAGGAGCAATCCCAAGGACAGGCACAGACAGATCTCAAAACACAATATCCACTCACGGTTACCGATGCTACGGGTGAATCGTTTACGTTTGACAAAGCACCAGCCAAAATCGTATCCGTATCTCCGGCTGAAACGGAATCCCTGTTCGCCCTGGGATTGGACGAGCAGATCGTTGGAGTATCCGACTATGATGATTATCCGGAAGCGGCAACAGCAAAACCAAAAATGGGCGGTATATCAAAGCCTAACGAAGAGTCGATCATTGCAGCTGAAGCAGACATCGTATTTACAGGCATTTCCATGAGTGAAGACGCTGTGAAGAAACTGCGTGATCTGGGCATCACCATTTTCAAAACAAATCCCAAATCAGTGGATGATGTAATGACCAACATCGAAACATTTGGTAAAATCACGGATCATCAGGAAAAGGCACAGGAGATCATCACCCAGATGAAACAGGATGTGGCTGATGTCACTGAAGCTGTGAAGGCAGTTAAACCGGAAGAGAAGAAAAAAGTATACGTAGAATTCTCCCCAGGCTGGACTGTGGGTAAAGGTGAATTCATGGATGAATTGATCACGCTGGCCGGAGGTATTAACATTGCTTCCGACAAAGAGAGTTGGTATGAAATTAATGAAGAGAACGTTATTGCTTCTAACCCAGATGTGATTCTGTATGCGAATGACGTCATTGATGAAAATTCCAAAACATTGGATCAAATCATCAAAGCCCGCAGTGGCTGGGATCAGATCACGGCTGTGAAAAATGATGCAGTCATCGGTCTGGATGCCAACCTGCTGAGCCGTCCGGGACCACGGGTAACCCAAGGTCTGAAAGAAGTAGCCAAAGCGATCTACCCTGACCTGTTCAAATGAGTAAAAAGCTGGCAGTGTACGGAATGGCCGGAATTGTGCTGCTTGTGTTAACCGTGCTCATCAGCACGGGCATCGGTTCGGTTGCCCTGCCTGTCCGGGACATTGCGGGCATCTTGCTTCATCGCATTCCCTGGCTGGGGGACTGGATTGTTCCTGACTGGAATACAGCAGCAGAACAGATTATATGGAAGGTCAGATTTCCACGTGTACTGCTGGCCGTACTTGTAGGTGCATCACTGGCGATTGCCGGAACGGGATTTCAGGGGGTTCTTCGGAACCCTCTGGCTGATCCGTTTACGCTGGGCGTATCGTCCGGTGCATCGGTGGGTGCGGCTTTTCTGATTTTCTTCGGATTACAGTATTCACTGATTGGAATCTGGACCCTGCCACTGGTCGCATTTCTGACGGGGGTAATCACATTGTGGTTTGTGCTGGCCCTCGCTCGTGAGGGACGCAAAATACCAACACACAGCCTGATTCTGGCTGGGGTGGTCATGCAAAGTTTCCTGGGAGCAGTCGTCTCCTTCCTGTCGACGATGTCGAAACAGACCATCAATGAAATTATATACTGGACGATGGGGAGTCTGTCACTGCGTGGGTGGTCGTATACGGCCATCCTTTTCCCGTATTTTGTGCTGGGACTAATCTTCCTCTGGAGCCGTGCGCGTTCGTTGAATGTGCTTGCCCTGGGGGAACGTCAGGCCGCGCATATCGGGGTTCGGGTTGACGGATTGAAGTTGTCGGTACTTGCTGTGGGTACGCTGCTTACGGCAGGTGCTGTCTCCGTATCGGGCGTAATTGGCTTCGTCGGACTGGTCATTCCGCATATTCTTCGGCTCATTGTGGGACCCGATTATCGATTGCTGGTGCCTTTGTCCGCGATTGGGGGAGCGATCTTTATGGTCTGGGCAGATACGATTGCACGCACATTGCTGGCGCCGACCGAAATTCCACTGGGGGTAGTGACGGCCTTTGTTGGAGCGCCCTTCTTCGCTTATTTGCTGCATCGGAACAAAAAGCTGCGGAAAGGGATGATGCCATGAGTATGTTCGTGAGAACAGACCTTACCGAGAACCGACCGATGATTAAGGTCACAGGAGCTGGTAAAATGTATGGTAACCATCAGGCTCTGCATGAGGTGGATTGGCAAGTCAAAGAGGGGGAGTGGTGGGGCGTTGTTGGCCCAAACGGCAGCGGAAAATCGACTCTCCTTCAGCTACTTGCCGGAACCGAACATCCGAGCGCAGGCAGCATACAGATTGATGGCCGGGATATCTCCTCCTACACCCGTAAAGAATTGTCGCGCATGATTGCGGTCTTGCAGCAGGATGGCCTGCCTGCGATTTCCTATCCTGTAAGGGATGTTGTCGAGATGGGACGTTACCCTTACCAGAACTGGCTCGGAAAAGAAACGTTGGATGGAGCGGCAGTAGTCGATCGGGTGCTGGAGGAGTTGGGTTTAAGTGACATGGCCGAAAGGCCTTTGGATGCCCTTAGTGGAGGACAGCGGCAGCGGGTTGCGCTTGCCAAAGTCATGGCTCAGGAACCACGGCTGTTGTTGCTGGATGAACCAACCACCTTTCTCGATATCAAATATCAATTGCAATTTATGGAGTTATTATCGGCATGGCGTCAAAAAAATCATATTACGATTGTGGCGGTGCTGCATGATCTGAACCTGGCCGCGCAATTTTGCGACCACATTCTGGCACTGCGAGACGGGACATGCGTTGGGAAGGGTACACCCCATTCGTTGATGACGGAAGAGAACATTCGGGAGATCTTCCGGGTGAGTCCAGCGATGGTGAGTCATCCCGACAATGGATTGCCACAGCTGTTGCTGAGGCGGGAGAAGAAGTGAACGAAGCGGGGGTGACCCCGTATTTTTAATAAAGGAAGTGCTGGCTGTATGAATAATGAACAGGTGTTGGAACAGTTACTAGGTCGGATCGTGGGTCCTAATGAAGAAGTGGCGGCGGAAGCCTCCGCACATGTGGATGCATTGACGAAGCCACCCGGCAGTCTGGGCAAGCTGGAACAGCTGGTTATTCGTCTTGCGGGAATCACGGGCAAGGCACGTCCTTGCTTTGATCGCAGAGCTGTTATCGTTATGGCTGCGGATCATGGGGTGGTTGAAGAAGGGATTAGTGCTTTTCCTGCTGAGGTGACTCCACAGATGGTCCTGAATTTCCTGGCGGGGGGTGCGGCTGTCAATGTCCTAGCTCGCCACGCTGGAGCTGATGTAATCTGTGTGGATATTGGGGTGAATGCCGATCTGGAACATCCGAACCTGATTTCCCGCAAGGTCCGCAAAGGCACAGCCAACATGGCAAAGGGTGCTGCAATGACCCGGGACGAAGCGATTCAGGCCATTCTTGCAGGGGCCGAAGTGGTCGCGAACGAGGTGGCTAAGGGGACGCAGTTATTTGTCACCGGAGAGATGGGCATCGGCAATACAACCTCTAGTGCGGCAGTGATGTGTGCGATAACGGGAGCAGCTCCTACTTCAGCAGTGGGTCGGGGAACAGGCGTGGATGATGCCGGTTTGCAGCGCAAAGCCGCAGTGGTCAGCCAGGCTCTTAGCGTGAATGCTCCGAATGCAGACGATGCACTTGATGTGCTGTACAAAGTAGGCGGACTGGAGATTGCCGGACTGACAGGTGTGATTCTCGCTGCTGCTGCCAACGGATGCCCCGTTGTCGTGGATGGATTTATCTCCACCGCTGCGGCGTTGATTGCAAGGCAGCTTGCTCCGGTGAGTACAGAATATATGATTGCTTCCCACACATCGCATGAAAGTGGACATGCAGCGTTGCTGCGTGAGCTTGGCCTGAAACCGATGCTGGATCTGGACATGCGTCTGGGTGAAGGCACCGGAGGCGTGCTCAGTCTTCATCTGATTGATGCCTCATGCCGTATTCTCAGCGAGATGGCGACATTTGCGAGTGCTGGTGTGTCGGATGGCACGACGGAGACTCAACCTAATGACGCTTCATCCGCTTCTGCTGATTCATCCGTTCCAGGAGAGGAATCCCCATGAGTGTACTCGTGACGGGCGGGGCTCGGAGTGGCAAAAGCTCGTTTGCAGAGCGTCTCTGTATGCAGCGTTCCTCCGAGGCCTGGTATGTGGCTACGGCTCAGGCTTATGATGACGAAATGCGCGAGCGTATACGTCTGCATCAGAATCAGCGGGATGAAGCAGGATATCTGTGGCATACGGTGGAGGAACCGCTGGAATTGCCTGAATTAATTACACGAATGGGAGAGTCACATACAGGAAACTCTGCACCGACCATTCTGGTGGATTGTCTGACACTTTGGTTGACCAATGTGCTGTTAGCGCATGAACATGAGCCTGTGCAGGTATTGTACGATCATATGGACGAGCTGGTAGCTGCCATTCAGTTGTATCCTGGTCTGCTCGTGCTTGTTACCAACGAAGTGGGCGATGGCATTGTACCAGAGTATGCGCTGGGCAGAAGATATCGGGATTTGGCGGGCATTCTCAATCAACGGATTGCCGCGATTTGCCGTGAAGTGTTTCTGGTGACTGTGGGCATTCCGATTGAGCTGAAAAGCAAGGAGTACCGTTTATGAGTAAAGGCGATTTGGAACAAAAACATGCGGCCGCGGCCGCTTTTCAATTTCTGTCCCGATTCCCGGTGAAATTGCAGATTGATTTCGTCCCGCCATTATTGCGGGAGAGTGTAGTGTATTACCCGCTGGTTGGCGCGGTCATTGGATTGTGCGTCTGGTTAGGCGGAGCCCTGACAGGTGCGCTGCTTCCATCATTTCCGGCGGCGGTATTAACTTTGACGCTATGGGTATGGCTAACCGGAGGTCTTCATCTGGATGGGTGGATGGATACGGCAGATGGTCTGCTCAGTTATCGCACCCGTGAACGAATGCTGGAAATTATGAAAGACAGTCGTGTAGGGGCCATGGGCGTGATCGCCTGTGTGCTTCTGTTAATGATGAAAGCAGCTTTGATTGCTGATTTTATCGCGCGTGGGAATTGGGCCTATGGAGCTTTGCTCATCCTGCCGCTGATCTGGAGCCGTTGGTTCATGGTGTATGCCATGGCGGTCTGGCCGAGTGCCCGGAAGGACGATGGGCTTGCTGTCCTGTTCAAGGGGCTGGGAGAGCGGAGGGAAGTCCAGCGTGCACGCAGCTCTGCGGTAGGACTTACCATTCTGGCAGGTGTGATTACGTTGGCAGCTGTATGGATCTTCCAGCCGGATACAGCCATGTTCCAGGTCCTTGCGACAGAGAATGGACTGGGGACATTACCATGGTGGCTATATCCCGTTGCAGCGATCATTGCGGTCCCACTGGCTGGCTATGTGATTGGCAAATTCGTTGCCGGGCGTATCAGTGAACGGTTGGGCGGACTTACAGGTGACACGTATGGGGCAATGAATGAGTTGCTGGAAGCCGCCCTGCTAACGGTACTTAGTCTGTTCCAGGGATTCTTTTTGATATAACGCGAAGAGCTGAGGTGAGGGAACGTGGAAGATACGTCTGTACAAACCTCCGAACAAAAAGCGGCAGTATTAATGCTGCAAGGGACGGCATCGGATGTGGGGAAAAGCGTAATTACGACGGCGCTATGCCGAATATTCAAGCAGGACGGATTCAGGCCAGCCCCGTTCAAATCACAGAACATGGCGCTGAATTCCTATGTCACGGAAGACGGAAAGGAAATCGGAAGAGCCCAGGGGGCGCAGGCTGAGGCGTGCGGCATTGAAGCGACGACGGACATGAATCCGATTCTGATCAAGCCGGTTCGGGATATGCATTCCCAGATTGTCGTACACGGTGTACCGCTTGCGCAGATGAGTGCGTGGGATTACCGGCAGCATTTTCTACCTGAAGCCAAGGCGACGGTCATGGATGCGTTGAATCGGCTGCGCACGACGTACGATATCGTGCTGATGGAAGGTGCGGGCAGTCCTGCGGAGATTAATCTGAAGGATCGGGACATCGTTAACATGAATCTGGCGGGCTGGGCAGATGCTCCGGTTATTCTGATCTCGGATATTGATCGTGGCGGGGTCTTTGCTTCCATTGTAGGTACACTGGAGCTGCTTGAGCCGCATGAGGCTCAGCGTGTAAAAGGATTCATCATCAACAAGTTTCGAGGAGACCTGTCCTTACTGCAGCCTGGATTGGACTGGCTTGAGGAACGGACAGGCATTCCCGTATTGGGCGTGCTGCCTTACATAAGTGATATTCAGATTGAAGCGGAAGATTCCGTGGTGCTGGACTCCATGCGACACGGCAAATCCGGTGAGCAGGAGCTGGACCTTGCGGTCATTCGTTATCCGCGTATTTCCAACTTTACCGACTTTGACGCCCTTTCCAGGGAACCGGATGTGAATGTGCGTTACGTGACTTCTCCCGATGATTTGGGGCAACCCGATGCCATTCTGCTTCCGGGTACAAAGGATACGATTGGAGATCTGGCATTTCTGCGTGCCTCAGGACTGGAGCAAGCGATCGCCAGCCAGACGGAGCGTGAACATGTTCAACTGATCGGGATATGTGGTGGATATCAAATGCTCGGTCAGCATCTCAAAGATCCGTTTGCTGTGGAAGCGAATCAGATTCAGGAAGCCAATGGTTTGGGATGGCTGCCCCTGACGACAACATTTCTACAGAACAAACAAACGGTAAGAGCCTCGGGGCATGTACATGGTTTTCATCCAATTCGTTTGCCCAAGGAGAGCGAAGCAGCAAGCTCATTGCCCATCAATGGATACGAGATTCATATGGGCGTTACCGAGTGTCTTGAGCCTGAACGTGTAACTGCCTTGTTCGAAATCGCCCATTCAGGGGGCCAACCCTTCATTGAAGGCTGGGGCACTGTGGATGGTAAGGTGTGGGGAACGTACCTGCATGGTTTATTTGAAAGTGATCAATTCCGGCGTTCGTGGCTCAATGGTCTTCGCGAAGACAAAGGACTTGCTCCGCTGCTGCAGACGTACAGCGCACGTGAACGCAAGGAAATGGAGTTTGACCGTGTTGCCGAGTCGTTACGGTCTTCACTGGATATGCAGCGGGTGTACGAGATTATGGGCGTGCAGGCACCCGTGTAAAAGTCTTAACAAACGTAGCCCAAGTTTAATTACTTGGCGAAGAGTTACCCATTGGAGTTAAGCATCTGCATTGGAGCAACTATTATAGTCAAAAAAATACCCCCATGTGAGGCAATCGTTCTCTGAAACCTGAACGCTGCTGAGCATGGGGGTATTTGTATAGCCTGTAGTAAAGTGTGATTCGAATAGGGGAATAATGGGTTAAAGGTATTCCGGCTAGTTTATTTTGAAGTTTTTCATGGCGGACTGCAGTTCTACCGCTTGCTCATGCAGATGACGTACGGTATTGGAATGGGAGTCCATCTCATTCAGTTGGAGATCCGCTGTAGAAGCAATCTGCTGCATACTTTGACGGGACTTGGACGTAATCTGAGCGGTTTCTTCCACGGAAGCACTGACTTCTTCAGCTCCAGCAGATACTTGCTGGGTAGAGGCCGATACCGTCTGAATCGTCAGATTGACGTTCTGAATTAATTCGTTAAGCTGCTGGAACGCGGAGCCTGCCTGTTGAACCACGTGAGTACCTGATCCAATCTCTTGGGTTACACGGTTCATGGCATCAACCGAACGTTCGGCGTCTTCACGGATGGTACCCAGGTAATCAGAAATTTCCTCTGTAGCTGTCTTGGATTGTTCCGCCAGCTTACGTACTTCCCCAGCAACGACGGCGAATCCGCGTCCATGCTCCCCTGCACGTGCTGCTTCAATGGAAGCGTTGAGGGACAGCATGTTAATCTGTCTGGTGATCTCAAAAATGGATTCAACAATGGTGCCTATGGCGATCGAGCGCTCGTTCATCGTTTCTACATAACGCAGTGATTCACTCGCGGTCTGGCCAACACGTTCCATTTGCTGAACGGCATCCTGTGCCAGTCGGTTACCGTTAACAGCTTCATTTGCAGCATCTCCGATCTGCTCGGATACTTCGGCAGAGGAAGAGGCAATATGCATAATGCCTTGCGTGATTTCTTCCATAGCTCTTGCATTTTCGGCTGCGCTGGAAGCGATGCTTACGCTGCCTTTTTCGGCGCTTTCCGCAGAACGGCTGGAGTCTTTCACCATACCGGACATGGATTCTACCCGTTTGAGCAAATCATTGGAGCCTTCCACAACTTCATTGGAGGTCGTGAGTGCGCGGCTGATCATTTCTTTCAAATTATGGGTCATCGTCTGGAAGCTTAGAGCAAGCTGTGCAATTTCATCCTTGCCTTTAATCTGAATTTCGGCAGTCAGATCACCTTCTGATATCTGCTTGCTATGCTGAACAAGCTGAATGATCGGTTTGGTTACTCGCTTGATCATGCTTGTGGAGATAAGCCAGCCAAGCAGGAAGACCAGGGCGGTAATTCCGAGGCATAACCAGAAGATCTGGGCAATTTTGTCCTGAATGAACTGGGCATCCATACTTACGCCCATGATCATGTTACTTCCTGCGATCGGAATAAAGGCCCCTTTATGTACACCGAAGGAATCGACATAAACGTTGCTGATTTCCATTTCTTTTTTCTCAATGGCCGCATTCATTGCTGCTTCTGCTTTAATCTCATCTCCGGCTTTCATGCCTGAGGAGGTATTCGCGATCACAACGGTAGCTTTGCCATCCTGTATAGCTACGACGTAGGCCGCGTCCAGATTATGCTCTTTTGCTTTATCAGCCAAGTAGGATTCAACGGTCATTGCTGCACCATCGGAACCTGCGCCGCCACTTTGAACCTGTAAAATTTTAGAAGCTGATGTGTTCTTGTATATATCCTGAATCGACGTGTTCAGGACCTTGTCGAACTGTGGAAGCACGTAGCTTTGCATAATATTCATAGAGACAGCATAGAAACTAATACTGAACAACAGGGAAGCAACCAGCAGTACGAGGAACAACGTGCCTCTGATTTTACCAGCAACGGTGCGATTTCGAAACATATAATCATCCTTTCACGTCATGTTCATTAACATTGTCGCTTTTCCGTTATCGTAAGACTAATTACCAACGAAAAAAGGCCTAATTTTCACGTTGAGAAAACTTGGGAATAAGCGGATATACCTATATTACAAAATTAACCTGAGGTTGAATACAACAATTTTCGCGATTTGGTAGTTTTTTTTCAGAAATAGATGAATTGATTACATACATATTACATAATATCAATTAATACCTACCAGAATAGTTTGTTATGTGATATATTGTTGAATATCGCTTTTGAGCGAGTAGAAAACCGGGAATCCGGTTACTCACACTGAGGAGGATTTATACAAATGAATACCTTTTTAATCATTTTGAACGTAGTGGTTATGCTCGCTCTTCTAGGTGTCCTGTTCTGGATGCAGAAGAAACATATTTCCTTTACGAAGCGTGTATTTGCGGGTCTGGGCATCGGGGTCGTCTACGGCGTCATTCTGCAACTGCTCTACACATCTGATTCTGACATCATTACCAAGTCGGTCGATTGGTTTAATCTGGCCGGTTCAGGATATGTTCGTTTGTTACAAATGGTCGTGATTCCATTAATTATGGTTTCCATCATTTCGGCTATCATGAATCTGAAAGGCAAGCAGAATCTCGGTAAAATGAGCCTTTCGATTATCGCCATCCTGCTTATCACGACGGCGATTGCCGCAAGCGTGAGTATTGTGACGAGCTTGAGCTTCAACCTGAAGTCCATTGAGATTGAGGGTGGAGACAGAGAGCTCGCTCAGGGGCAGAAGATGGAGGAACGTCTCGTTGATGTGAAGGATCAGACGATTCCACAGCAAGTACTGGAGTTCATTCCGTCGAATCCGTTCGCGGATATGACCGGAGAACGTCGTACATCCACGCTGGCTGTTGTTATTTTCTCAGCCTTTATCGGTGTGGCCGTACTCGGACTGGATCGCAAAAAACCACAGCAGGCGGAAACGTTCCGCGGCATGGTCAATGCGGTATATGCGGTGGTTATGCGAATCGTAACGCTGGTGCTCAGGCTGACGCCATACGGGATTCTGGCGCTGATTACGAAGGTAACCGCCACAACGAACCCGGATGAGATACTGAAGCTGATCAAATTCGTCATTGCTTCCTACGTGGCGTTGATCGTGATGTTCATCATCCACCTGATTATTATCTCACTGTTCGGCTTCAATCCAATTACGTATGTGAAAAAGGTTCTGCCAACGCTGATCTTTGCCTTCACATCCCGTTCAAGTGCGGCAGCGATTCCGCTTAACGTGGAGACACAAACGAAGAGACTGGGCGTATCGGACGGGATTGCGAACCTGTCGGCAAGCTTCGGGGCTACTATTGGTCAAAACGGCTGCGCCGGGATCTATCCGGCCATGCTGGCGGTCATGATTGCTCCTACTGTCGGGATCGACCCGATGAGCTGGGATTTCATCATTACGCTGATCCTGGTAGTCGTAATCAGTTCCTTCGGCGTAGCCGGTGTAGGCGGCGGGGCAACCTTCGCTTCCCTGATCGTATTGTCCACGATGAACCTGCCGGTAGCTTTGGCAGGATTGCTGATCTCGGTTGAGCCGCTGATCGACATGGGTCGTACGGCGTTGAACGTAAACGATTCGATGACCGCAGGTCTCGTATCCAGCAAAATTTTGAAAGAAAACGATCAGGATACATTTAATGATCAAAGCCGTGATCTGGACTCCGCCGTTCAGGTGTAATTTGTCCAGACTCACTGCTCACCTCTGGCAGGTGGATGTATAAATACCCAAGCCTGATCAGCCGTCCTCCGAGTTAACCCGGAGGGCGGTTTTTTACATTCGAGAGTAAGCTGGAGTTATTTAGTGCTGTTCAACTGTTGGGAAATGTGATAGAGTATTCATGTTTTGGCCCGGAGCCAAACCGCGGTTCGTAACCATCCCGCGTAATCAAAACTAGGAAGGCAGTGTATGTACTTATGTTTAACTTAGGGTGGGGAGCGGTATTCGTTCTCGTTACTTATGGATTTTTCCTTTTGTGTTACCGCTTGTTCGGTAAAAAGGGTCTTTATGCCTGGATCGGTGTGGCAACAGTCATTGCCAACATACAGGTGACCAAAACGATAGATATTATGGGTATCGTTCTGACACTGGGTAATACAATGTATGTCAGTATGTATCTGACCAGTGATCTGCTCAATGAGAAGTATGGACCAGGTGAGGCGCGTAAAGCCGTATGGTTTGGGTTCTTCACATTGATCATGACGACAGTGCTGATGCAGATGGTATTATTCTTTGATCCGGCGTCTACGGACTTTGCACAGGAGTCGATGAAAACTCTGTTTGGTATGCTGCCACGTCTTGCACTCGGAAGTCTCTCAGCCTATTTCATCAGTCAGTTTCTGGATGTGCGACTGTACACTTGGCTGCGTAAGGTGGCACCAGGGCGCAATCAGTTGTGGATACGCACCAACGGAAGCTCCATTATCAGTTCGTTTGTGGATACGCTGGTATTCTGTACAATCGCATTTGCATTCATCTACTCATGGGATGTCTGGCTTGAGATTTTCCTGACGACGTACGTGATCAAATTTGTATTGACCGCGGTAGGAACGCCGTTTCTATATGCTGCACGAAGCTTTAAATTCAAGGATGAAGCTTAGACTCGTCGTTAAGTTCGTCCGCAGAATACTGAATCAAAACACAAAAGTCCCGCAAAGCCATGCATTCATGGTTTCGCGGGACTTTTGGTTACAGTACCTATTTTCTTTAAAATGAAAACGAAAGTGATATGATCCCAATAAGGATTAGTCCGTCAGAATTTGCAGCTCTTTTGGATAAGTTGTCAGCACTTCGACGCCATTTTCGGTCACAAGTACATCATCCTCGATACGCACACCGCCTGCGCCAGTGACATAAATGCCCGGCTCAATCGTAAATACCGTACCTTCCTCCAGAATGTCCATGTTCTGACCATGCAGTGAAGGATACTCATGTACGTCAATCCCCATTCCATGTCCGACTCTGTGCAGGAAGCGCTCGCCATATCCGGCTTCTTCCGTAACCTGACGCGCCGCACGGTCAATATCCGCACAGGTGACGCCTGGCTTCACAGCACGAATGGCAGCTTCATTTGCTGCGAGCACGGTATTATAGATGGTTTGGAGTTCAGGTGAAATGTCACCAAAGGCAAATGTGCGCGTAATATCCGATGCATACCCGCCAGCGTAGACACCCATATCAAACATCAACAGATCCCCGTGTTGGAGCTTGCGATCCCCCGGCGTGCCGTGCGGCAAGCCTGTTTTGGGTCCAGTAAGAACCATGGTATCAAAGGAAGGACCGTCTGCACCCAGCTTCTTCATCTGATATTCCATCTCGGCAACCAGTTCAATTTCGGTTACGCCTGTACGAACGTGGGACAGACCCTGGCGAAGCGTCTCTTCGATCAGATGAATGGCGTGGCGAATACGTGCCACTTCATCCGGTGTTTTTTTCACACGCAAGGTGCGAAGCAGAGGGCCGACATCTTCAAAGTTGGCTGCGCCCAGCGCGGCGGTCAACTGTTCGTAACGTGCGACCGTCACGTATTCTTTTTCGAGTCCCACGCGGCCCAGACGTCCCTGATAACGCTCAAATAAAGCATAAGGATTGTCCGTGTCTGAATGCGTGGCAATGTTGGATACCGAAGAAGCTGCTGCTGCGGCTTCCTCGTCGAGTGCGGGCACGATCAGCAGTGGTTCTTCACCGCGTGCGAGAACAAGCCCCAGGAAACGTTCATGCGGATTGCTTGCAAAACCGGTTAAATAGTAAATATGTTTTGGATCCGTGATCAGCATAGCGTCCAATCCTTGCGTAGACAAACCAGCTTCCAGCCGGGATAAAGGAGTTTGATTCATGAGTGTATACGTCCACCTTTCAGTTCGTTCTATATAAATGAACTAAAGAATATTTACACTTGCCACTCCGATGACAGAACAACCTTCCGATCGCTGTTATCCCCAGATTTTTTGGATTGTCTTTGTCAAAGGGTAAAATCCGGGGATAAAGGCGAAGCGTATGCTTCCGATGCAGCTTTCTTTCAGAAAGCTTTTAGCTGCGTTTCCTCAGGTTATTTCTGTCCTCTCCGTTCTCGTGTAAATGTTTAGTTCAATTTATATATCTTCTTTCTATTATAGAAGAATGTCGGGGAAATCCAAATGGAGGCAGGAATGATGACCGAAAATTAGCTTTAACTACCCGTTTGAGGGACAGGTGGGGAGGGTAATACAGGGCGAAACCGCGTAGATTTGCTAATTTGCTTACTTAGATTTATTTACTCGTTTACTTACGTTGGAAATGGACGGTCCTTGAAACTAGGATTGCACGATATAACAACGACATTAGAAGGGAGATGTAATCATGAATAATCGACTAAACGTTCCATTGTATGCTTCGTTACTCAGTATCGCCTTATTAACAGCCTGTGCTTCCGGTGACCCGACTACAGGATCACAGCAGACGTCTCAGGGTCAAGGTACAAGTCAGGAGCAGACGACAGCGAGCGAAGGCAATGACGGTGCGAGTGGCGGTGAAGAAGAAACGGAGGAAAATGCCATTATTCCTTACGAGGCTTCCGTGCTGGTCGACGGACTCAATGTACCCTGGGAGTTGGTGAGCGTGCCTGATGGGCGGATGTTTGTAACGGAGCGACCGGGCACCGTTCGGGTCATCGAGAGCGGAGAGCTGGCTTCCGAACCCCTGATTGAATTTACGGCTCCATTTCATGAAGAGGGTGAAGGCGGGTTGCTGGGCCTTGCTGCTGATCCAGATTTTGATGATAATGGCTATCTGTATGCATATCATTCCTATCTTGAAGGCGATGACATTGCCAATCGGGTATTGCGCTTAAAGGTAAGTGGCGGGAAAGCGACCATAGACAAGGAGTTGCTCGGTGACATTCCGGGCGGTATGAATCATAATGGGGGCCGGATCAAGATTGGTCCTGACCATCTGCTCTATATTACGACAGGTGAACGGTATGAGCCGAAGCTGGCTCAGAACGAAGATAGCTTGGGTGGGAAAATATTGCGGATTGGTCTCGACGGATCGATCCCAGAAGATAACCCGTGGCCTAATTCGCCTGTATATAGCATGGGGCATCGGAATGCCCAGGGGCTGGCCTGGAACCCGAATAATGGCTATCTGTACGCCACAGAGCATGGGCAGCGTAATTTTGATGAAATTAACCGCATTGAAGCCGGTGAGAATTATGGCTGGCCTGAAGTGGAGGGGCATGATGACAACAATGGTGCTTATCAGGCTCCGCTTGCACATAGTGGAGATGAGACGTGGGCTCCATCAGGTGTAGCGTATATAGAGGAAGGCCCGTGGGCTGGATCACTGCTTGCTGCCAATCTACGGGGTGAACAACTTCTCAAAATCACACTGTCAGAGGATGGCACAAAAGTAACACAGGTGGAACCGATTTTTGAAGGCGAGTGGGGACGTATTCGCAATGTAACTGCGGGGGAAGACGGAAAGTTATATGTGCTGACGAACAACAGGGATGGCCGGGGTTCTCCACGTAATGGAGATGACCAATTGATCGTTATAACGCCAAACCTGTAACATGTAATGTACATGAAAAAGGGGCTGTCCCGCCATATTCATGACATATGGGACAGCCCCTTCGCTTATTATTGAAGTAAACATAGCCTTAGGTTGCAGGTTCCGATTAGTCCGCGCTTTCCGCAAGTTCGGCAATGCGTCGACTGGGCTCAGTGGTGTATTCTCCACCATGGTAACAAAGCACTTTCTCCAGCTTCAGGCCAAGCAGCCTTTTCAAACTGCGCAGCGCTTCAGGCATGTCCGGTGTTGCGGGTGGAGAAGGTCCCACCAATTCATCATCGACCACACGTAATTCATCGGCAGCGAGCAGGAATTGCTGCTCCCGGAAGTACAGGCAGATATGTCCTGGGGTGTGCCCCGGTGTATGAATGACCTGGATGCCCCCCTGTAAAGATAGCATGTCACCGTCCTCAAGCACTTTGGATATTTTGAACTCAGTCCGTTGGGAGATCAATTGTTCTGCCAGCTCCGCTACAGGTTCAGGCAGCAACGCTTTGCGTTCCGGTGTGAACTTGATCATGGGCTGTTTGCCCGTGATATACGGAATTTCATCACTATGCGCCCAGATATCCACATCCGGAACAGCATTCACAAGGGCACCAAGGTTACCAATATGATCTATATCGGAATGTGTTAAAATAATACGCTGGATATCAGATAGCTGAACGCCTTCATGTTCCAGTGCGGACTGAAGTTCATCGAATTGGCCAATCATGCCTGTATCCACAAGTGTAATGCCATCTTCATCACGCAGCATGACAGGGTGGATCGGGTTTTTACCCGCAGGTGTGACAATGTGAAGATGTAGAACCGTTATATCCGTGGATGGATTTTTCATACTGGTTCCCGGATCGAATCCGGAGCACCTCCTTTATAGAGTAGGATCATTGTGTATTTATCATTTATCATGGATGGGTCAATTCTCTGGCTGATTATATTTCAAGTGTTTTCTATATTGCTTCACCGTATCCAGGATGGATTCAAACTCTTGTTTTGCATCGTGATACTCTCTGACGATGGAAGCATAAGAAAAGTTGGAGTGAATAAGTTTATTTCGGAGTTGAAACACGTTGGTGCTTTCTTCTTCAATGTTCTCCATTCCCGATTTCAGGGCAATGTGTTGATTTTTCAATTCAGCCTGAAGGATTTCGATATTGGATAAAGAACGGTATGCGGGAGTTTTCATCAGTTGGATCGAATTAAATTTTTTTTGATGTGTTTGCTGGTATAGTTGATTCAGCAGGTCTTCAATAATTGTGCATAATTCAATCGTCCATGAACTATATTTGCGCTCTTGCCGTTTTCGGATAAGCTCACCAATCTCTTCATCGTCCCACAGTTTATCCTTTTCATGCAGTGTTGAGTCTGGCTTTTGCTGGAGATGTTGGACCTCCTGTTCGATTAGTGCAATGTCATGTTTCGCTTCTTTTTTCAGTTTCTTGAAGTCTTCTTTGGTTAGCATGCGTATCCTCCCTATAAGACCAATATGTGATCTTTCGATTATCTCATATTGACGTCAGGAGTGCTTTAGAAACTAGAAGACAATGGTCCCAAAATACGAAGAACTTCGGTTCAGAAGGGAAATACCTGATGTCCACAAAGACAGCGATTGTAACGGGAGCCAATTCAGGCATGGGTCTGGCAACCACTATTGAACTTGCAAGGCAAGGGTATCACGTAATTATGGCTTGCCGCAGCGAGAAGCGCGGACAGCAGGCTCTGGAGGAGGCACTGCGTCAGTCCGGCTCTACTGCGATTGAACTGATGCTGTGTGACCTGGGGTCACTGGAAAGCATCCGTCATTTTGCCCAATCATTTCGGGAGCGTTATGATACACTTGACGTTCTCGTTAATAATGCGGGTGTCGTCATGTTGAAGCGCCAGGAGACCTCGAACGGTTTTGAGCAAGGCATCGGCATTAACCATCTTGGACATTTTTTGCTTACCTTACTCCTGATTGAGCCGTTGAAGGCTGCGGAGCAGGGGCGGATTGTGAATGTTTCGTCTGGTGCGTACAAAGCTGGCAAAATTCATTTCGAAGATCCCCATCTGCATAAAGGCTATAATCCAATCAAAAGTTATGCGCAATCCAAGCTCGCTAACGTGTTATTCACCCGTGTTCTGGCCCGCAAATTGGCGGATACCCGCATCACGGTGAACTGTCTTCATCCCGGTGCGGTTGGTACAAGTATTGGCGTAGATCGTAATACCGGTTTTGGCACACGTATTATGGCTATCGTAGGCAAGTTACCGTTTTTCCTCTCTCCTGAAGAAGGGGCGCAGACGGCGATTTATCTCGCCACAAGTCCTGATGTTGCCGGGATAACCGGACGTTATTTCTATCAACAAAAGGACCAGGAATTGAAAGCCCATGCTCTGGATGCCGCAGCAGCTGAGCGCTTCTGGACATGGAGCGAAGAGCAAGTCGGACTCAGACCTGAAGAAAAATTGTAAATGCTGATCATTCGAAGCAGAAGTGGCGACTTCCTTGTGGAGAGAGAATTAGAGGCAACCGTTATCCATATTAACGGTCTGCCTCTAACGTTATGTTTCAGTCAATTCCAGTTTAAGCAGCTCAGGCTTTTGCCTTCACAGCCTGCTGAATCATCTCAATAAATGCTTCAATTTGCTGAATGCCTTGATCGCCTTGACCGTATGCACGGACAGAGGCGGATGATGCATTTTTCTCATTTTCCCCGAGTACGAGAGAGTAAGGCACTTTTTCCATCTGAGCTTCACGGATTTTGTAGCCGAGTTTCTCACTGCGTAGATCTGTTTCTACCCGAATGCCGGCAGCCCGCAGCTGGCTCTGAACTTGAAGCGCGTAGTCGGCGTAATGATCCGAAACAGGCAGCAACTTCACTTGCACGGGCGCGAGCCAAAGTGGAAACGCACCGGCGTAATGTTCAGTCAGGATGCCGATGAAGCGATCGATAGAACCATAGATGGCACGGTGGATCACGACAGGACGGTGTCTCAGGCTATCCTCGCCAATATAAGTGAGATCGAACTTCTCGGGCATTTGAAAATCAAGCTGGATTGTTCCGCATTGCCAGCTGCGTTTAAGCGCATCGAGAATGTGGAAGTCAATTTTCGGACCGTAAAAGGCACCGTCACCCTCGTTAATGCGGTATTTCACACCGCGCCGATCAAGTACATTTTGCAATGCTCTTTCTGCCTGATCCCATAGCTCCTCTGATCCCATGGAATCGTCCGGGCGAGTGGACAGTTCAATCTTATATTCGAATCCAAAGATGTCGTACATGCGTCCGATCAATGAGATTGCCTGGTTGATCTCATCTTCAATCTGCTCTGGCATTACATAGAGATGCGCATCATCCTGACAGAAAGTCCGTACACGCATCATGCCGTTCAGAGCACCTGAGAATTCATGGCGGTGAACCTGACCGAACTCCATCATGCGAATCGGCAGCTCACGATAGGAATGAAGTGTATTTTTGAAAATCAGCATATGTCCCGGACAGTTCATCGGCTTCAGTGCAAAAGTGTCATCATCCACCTCGGAGAAATACATGTTGTCCTTGTAATGCTCCCAGTGACCCGATTGCTCCCACAGACGATTGTTCATCATGAGTGGAGTACGCACTTCCTGATAACCTTCCTGTAGCTGCAACTCACGGGAGAATTGCTCCAGTTCTGTGCGGATAGTCATGCCTTTGGGCAGATAGAAGGGCATGCCGGGTGCTTCTTCAGAGAACATGAACAGTTCAAGCTCTTTGCCCAGTTTGCGGTGATCCCGTTTCTTTGCTTCTTCCAGCATGTGCAGATGTTCATCCAATTGGGCCTTGCTTGGGAAAGCGGTGCCGTAGATACGTTGCAGCATTTTATTATCCGAGTTGCCCCGCCAGTACGCACCAGCCACATTCAGCAGCTTGAATGCTTTGATTCGACCAGTGGAGGGAAGATGAGGGCCGCGGCACAGATCGAAAAACTCTCCTTGGTCATAAATCGAAAGCTCGGCGTCCTCTGGTAAATCCTGAATGAGTTCAAGCTTATACGGGTCCTGAATCTCTCCAAAGATGCGGAGCGCTTCCTCACGATTAACCACTCGGCGGCTGATCTTTTCGTTTTCCTGAATGATTTTGTTCATTTCCCGCTCAATGCCAGCCAGATCACTGATAGATAAAGCATGCTCCAGATCGACATCGTAATAAAATCCATCTTCAATGACAGGCCCGATGCCCAGCTTCACTTGTTCCGCACCGTAAATGCGTTTGAGAGCCTGTGCGAGTACATGAGCTGTGCTGTGTCGATAACGATACAGACCTTCCTCATTGTCCAGTGTAACGATGACGAGTTCGCAATCTTGCTCAAGCACCCAATCGAGATCGACATTCTTACCATCTACAATACCGCCGATGGCTTGTTTGCCCAGAGTTGTGCTGATGGATGAGGCGACCTCTCCTACAGTGATACCGGCTTCGTAAGAACGTACAGCTCCGCCCTGCAAGCAAACGTCAATTGAACGTTGAGGTTGTTGTTGATCATTCGATGGATTGCTGAATTGGCTGTTTTTATTCGGATTACTCATGTGAACCACTCTCCAATATTCAAATTTGAAGCGCAAAAAACACCCGTCCCGGAAAAGGGACGAGTGCGCTCAGCTCGTGGTTCCACCCTAATTTGGTTATGAATGCTCCTGAACACGACCAGCCGCCGCAAGCAAGAACATCATAACCCTCATTGGAATCCGTTATCGGGGATCAGGCGGTGAACTCTACTGACAGCTTTGTCCGGAATTCATGAAAAAGTCCGCAAAACTGAGGTTTGAGGTCACGGCTGCAGAGGGGTAATTCCGGTCCGTTCGCTGAAGAAGGTTTCACCAATCCCTTCTCTCTCTGGGCAGCACGCAAACGGAATCTTGTCTCTGGTCATCGCCAAATATGCATAATCGATATCATTTGAATTGATCTTAATATCGTTCAAGTCTATATCAATATATTGGAACAGGTGTTATTGAGTGTCGATTATATAGACTGAAAATGAAAAGGTCAAGCGGAATGTTTTTTTACCCCTGTTCTGATTGTCCATCCCATATTAACCGAATGACAGTACCCACACCAGAAGTTGATTGAACCTCGATACGGCCCTTCATCGCTTCGATTAACCCTTTCGTAACCGCCATACCAAGCCCTGACCCGACATCGGATGTGCCTGTATCAGTGCCGCGATAGTATCGTTCGAACAGCCTCCAGACCGTTTCCGAGTCCATTCCTTGTCCATCATCGGCAAAATGAACACTGAATTCGCCTGTCTGTTCACCTGGATGTACACTAACGGTCAGGGTCGACTCCGCTGGATTATGGAGAAGGGCGTTAGCAGTCAGATTATCCACAATGCGCTCAAAAGATGGAATATGCACATGGCCATAGACCGGAGCTTTCGCAGGCCGGAACAAAATTCTCCCTTTGCCATAGACCGGATTGCGTTCTGCACGTTGGACGAGATCATGCAGTAACGTATTCACGTCAGTTTCATCCACAGGTGGCTGGTATCCACCGCTGCGCAATCGGTACGTCATGGCAAGGTCATTCACAAGTCGGTCCATATACATGGATTTGTCCAGCATAATACCCGCGAATTCTCGCACTTCTTCCGGGGACCAGCTATACTTCTGTGCTTCAAGCATATGGGCGTATCCCTGGATGGAGGACAGAGGTGTCTTGAGGTCATGCGTTATTCCGGCGATCCATTCCTCACGCAGAGATTCGGTCTGTTTACGCAGTTCTTCATCTTGTTTCAGTGTGGTGGATAATGCCTGCATGGAGCGAAGCACTTCAGCATACACGTGGTATTTCCGTTTCCATTTGCCATTTCGTCGCTGGCTGCGAGGGGTGCCACCGATGCCTTTGGGTTCCTCATAATGTCCCTGCTCCAGCCGCTGGAGCCATTGGAGCATATGCAGCATGGGGGAACCGAAACGATTGGCGTACCAAAGGGCCAGCAGGATGAGTAAAATGACAACGGATAGGAGCAGCACGACGAGTGCAGGGGTCAAAATGAAGTTATAGGGATTTTCATCCCCTGAAGCAGTGGTATCGACCGGTATGTTGAGCATCCAGGTTGTGCCATTTTGTTCATCGTAAAAGGTTGCGGTCGACATGCCATATCGATTGGGATAACGAATACGCAGAACCAGTTCCTGAATGCTGTATTTACTGGGAACACCTATGGCTGGTTTGTTGTAAGAGGCCAGCTCCTGTCCGTAGGCGTCCAAAATTTGCAGAAAGGCACCTTTGGAACGAATGGCTTCCTCTTGTTTGGATTGAAGCACAAGCTCTCCATTGGCGTAATGAGTATCCTCACGGGCTTGATCGAGCAAGGATTTGGCCAGATTGCGTTCGCCGTACAACAAGGTGAAATACTCACCGTTTTTCTCCCGAATCAACATGGCGATCTGATAGGGGAACGCCTTTTCGGCCCCCCAGTATGCAATCAACTCTCCGGGCTTATATTGCTTTGGAACGTCGTCCGGTGTATTGAAATCATCAATGACATGACCTTTATCATCCAGAACCTGCAGCCACCCCTGATTTTTCTCGACCTGCTTCAGCAGCTTGGGATCATAGCGGACCGTCCCATCGGGCATAATCTCTGCGGTATTGATCAACTGGTCAAGTCCGCTGGTAGCGAAGTCATCCACCAGGCTTACTTCATTCATTTTGTGAATGACCCAATAGGTGGCTGCGGAACCCAACAGGATGATAATAACTACTGCACCAGCAAGCATACCGATAAACCGCGTCATTAATCTGCGACGAATGCTCATGGGCGTGACACAGGGTTTGGCTGTATGAGTTTGTACCCCAGACCCCGAACATTGACGAGAAACGCAGGGTTAGAGGGATCGGCTTCAATCCGCTCACGAATCCGGTGAATATGAACCATAACGGTATTGTCATCGCTGATGGCTTCCGAGCCCCAGACGCGCTCATATAATTCCGATTTGGTGAAAATACGATTGGGATGCTTGCAGAAAAAGAGCAGCAGCTGATAGACAAGTGCCGGACATGTTACGGCCTGTCCTTCAACCTGAAGTTCACCGGCTTGTTCAAATACTTGAAAGCGACCAAAATCATGTATCCCATCCTGTACGGCAGGAGAGGACGTATTTGCGTCAGAAAAGGGTGAAGCAGCAGCTGTAGAGGTTGCCAGTTTGGTAGGCAAATACCGTTTCAGCAGCGATTTGATCCGAGCTACCACTTCAAGTGGATTAAATGGTTTAACGACATAATCATCGCCGCCAACGGCGAATCCAGTTAACTTGTCATAATCCGTTGTTTTGGCAGTGAGAAAAAGAATCGGTGCATCGGTCAATTGCCGCAGAAATGGACAGATTTCCAGTCCGCTTTTGCCAGGCAGCATGATATCCAGCACGATGCAATGATAAGTTTTATTTTGGCAGGCGGTAATCGCTTCTTCGCCAGTCGCAACGGTATCAATGTCTACAAATCGCTCTTTAAGCAGAACGGTTTTGAGCATATGTAAAATGGTTTGTTCATCATCAACTAGCAGTATGGAGACGTGATCCATGATGTGAAATGACCTCCCGGGACTTCCTATTATTTATTGCTAATCATACCATCCAGAAGGGCAATGTAGTGTGAGAGCTATCTTAACGGAATCTTAATTATGATGCCATTGAGGACGCCACAGTTTAGCTAGATGTAAGGATGGGTTAGACGAAGGATAAGATTCATTCTGTACACTTAACTGGAAAGTATAACGATCACCAGAAGGGATGTTGAGAATGAGGTGGAGAATGAACAGGCTGAATGAGAGAACTAAGGTACAGGAGCAGCGCTCGAATT
Source organism: Paenibacillus sp. UMB7766-LJ446 (assembly GCF_030226665.1). Lineage (NCBI taxonomy): Bacteria > Bacillati > Bacillota > Bacilli > Caryophanales > Paenibacillaceae > Paenibacillus > Paenibacillus sp. UMB7766-LJ446. Next base: position 848,540 of record NZ_JASOYM010000001.1, on the reverse strand, counting down.
ACGGAAGAAGTCAGCTGGAATCCACATATGCGGCACCTGAGAAATTACAGAGTAGAAAGGGTTGGAAGTTGATTGCCATAACCCTTGGTGCCTGCGTGATGTTGTCTGCTTGCGGTAACAGTAACTCGATTACGTCGGAACAGGCCAGACAGTCAAAGGAAGAAACGACGAATTCAAATGAAGCTAGTGAGAGCACTCATCTGGAAGAGAATTCAGGTACAGAGGTGAGCACCATCATTACACCCGACAATTTCATCGATACGTTAATGAGCGGTTCCAAGGAAGACATTTACAGTCAGATGAGTCCGGAATTGAAGCAAGCGATAACCCTTGAACAATTCAAAACATCTGCTGATCAATTTCTGGAGGGGGTAACCTCACTGAATCAAGTGGTCCATCTCAAAATGAACAAGTTGACTGAGCTTTCCTGGAAGGATCAAACCGGAACAAAAGGGATTCAAGCCTATTTTAGCGAAGTCAATCAGATTGAGGGGCTGTTGATCCAGCCGCTGGTAACCCATAAGGACACGGATGGAAAGTTTACCAAAACCGAATTTCAGTTCCCTATGAAGGGGGAATGGTATGTGTTCTGGGGAGGCAATGATGTGATGTCTAACTATCATTATGAGCATGAAACACAGCGCTACGCGCTTGATATCGTGCGAACCAAAGAAGGTTTCAGCTATAACGGGGATGCGCAGGTGAATGCAAGTTATTACGCTTTTGGTGAACCGCTCTATGCAGCTGCGGACGGAACCGTAGTTGAGATCAAGAACGATATTCCAGACAATACGCCAGGCGTTATGAACCCGGAAGAGCCGGCAGGTAACAACGTGGTCATTGACCATGGAAATGGAGAATATAGCATCACCGGTCATATCAAGGAAGGCAGTGTAGCGGTCAAAAAAGGGGATAAAGTCAAGCAGGGAGACCTCATCGGAGAGCTGGGCAACTCAGGGAACTCCAGCGAAGCTCACCTGCACTTCCAGGTATCGGACGGACCGGATCTGTTCACTGCCCGTTCCGTTAACATTCGTTGGGCGGATCAGAGCCAGCAGTTAACCCGGGGAAAGACCTTCCAGGGATTGCCTGAGTAATTGCGGGGCTGACCGGATGTTTGGGGGATGACGCCAGCTTCCTTCCTCCGTTATAATACCGTCATGAGATAGAATTGATCAGGATGATGGAGGAGTAGACATGGAACTGGATAGTGTGCAGATTGAGTATGCGCGTCGTGAGGACTTGCCAAGGATTGTGGAGATCTATAATTCCACGATTGAGAGCCGGATGGTGACGGCGGATTTGGAGCCAGTGACTGTAGAGCAGCGAGTTCCGTGGTTTGAGGAGCATTCTTCGGATCATCGTCCACTCTGGGTGATGAGGCATAACGGACAGGTTGTGGCCTGGGCCAGCCTGAGTTCATTTTACGGACGCCCTGCTTACAATGGGACGGTGGAAGTCAGCGTATATGTAGATCAGCAGTGTCGGGGAATTGGGGCAGGTGGACGCTTGCTGAACACGATTTTTGACGCTTGTCCTGCGCTTGGAATCAAGACGATTCTGGGCTTTGTCTTTGGACATAATAAACCGAGTCTGGGGTTATTGCGCAAGCATGGCTTTGAGCAGTGGGGGTATTACCCCGAAGTGGCTGTGCTGGATGGCATCAACCGGGATTTGGCGATCTTGGGCAAAAAAATATAAGCTTATTTCAAAGTAAATGAAAACCTCCAGATCCACAGCGCGTGGATTGGAGGTTATTTTTGCTTACATGGAATTTAGGTGTGGGACACGCCAAGCCTTTGCTTAATATCCTGAATCTGTGCCAGATGACGCTCTTCATGATAGCTTGCAAAATCGACCCACTGAGCCAGATCCATCTCACCGAAAACCGGGTGGGGAAAGGACTTGCTCCGCAGCAGTTCAGCCTCATGATCCTGTGCAACGTGCATCAGCGCCTGATGCGAGGCTTCCAGATCGTGGCGAACATTCGCCAGAGCTTCCGGTTCCGCAGGAGGCTGGAGATGAGCCGGGGCGTTGACGGAGTGGCTGCGATCCAGTGTTAGCTCATATGGTTTTTTGTCCACAGAAACGGTCTGGGTCTGTTCCTTCTCTAGCGCCGCACGAGCTTGCTTCACAATTATACTTTCCATCAGATTCAGGTGACGGAGCACTTGTATCATGCTCCAGCGTTCAGGTGTGGGTCTAAGGTTCAATTGTTCTTCACTAAGTCCAGAGATCGCTTCCCAGATTTGGCTACGAATGTCGTCATTACGAGTGAACATCGTGCAATCCTCTCCTTTATATGAGTTCTATGATGTCAGCTTGTGTATGTGTAGGCCCAGCATGTGGGTGCTTGATATATATCATAGAGGATATGAAAAGTGAATGCGAAGGAGGTTTTAATTTACCTTGTTAGTTGAAGTTTTAAGGGTAAGAAAAAAGCTATTTCTTATAAATGAGCTATTTCAAATCATACCATCGTCAAAAAAGGATTGACGCTAAGTGCTGCTGGACTCTATAATCGATAACAAGTAACTTGATATGTAAGGAGTCCTGACATGGTATGTTAGTAATTGACGAGGTGTATCATCATACAGCATTGCAAATATCATCGTCCGATTTATTGTACCTTATCCAACAGCTCAAGGTCAAAAAAGAAAATGAGATTGAAACCCTCAAACATAAAATTGAACAATTCGAGCAAAAAAAACGTGCGGAAGAAGTCGCTTATCAATCTTTGTCGCCAGTACGCAAATGGTTCGCAGGGCGACCCGCATCCCATCACCAGGCGGTGGAATATATGGTCCAGGTGAAGGAACGTTTTCGCAAAATGGAGCAGATTCGGCGGCGGATACGAGAACTGGACCGCATTGCCGAACGAATCAAGCATCCGGACAGCATTGAACGGGACGAAATCGAGCTTACGCCCGAAACGATCCGAGAGATTAGACAGCTTAGGGAAACGGAGGATGTATAAGCATGACTTTGGAGACGTTAAGCTCCGGGATTGATACAGTCTGGGTCGTACTGAGTGCAGCCATGATTTTGTTGATGGAGGGCGGGTTTGCCCTGCTGGAAGCTGGCTTTGTACGTTATAAAAATAGCGTGAATATTATTATGAAGGTTTTCGCCGACATTACAATCGGAACATTGCTTTTCTATGCGATCGGATTTGGCTTAATGTATGGTTCTGATGCTGGTGGTTTGGTAGGCATAACCGGATTTTTCCTCAATGGAGATTTGTCTCATCTGGATGTACCCGTATCACTGGAAACATTCTGGCTGTTCCAGGCTGCGTTTACCATTGCCGTCATTTCCATCGTATCCGGTGCTGTGGCTGAGCGGATTAACTTTCGAGCCTACCTGCTGTATATCATATTGATGACGGCTATTATTTATCCAATTGGTGGTCACTGGGCATGGGGTGGCGGTTGGCTCAGCAAGCTGGGCATGCAGGATTTTGCCGGTTCCGCGGTCATTCACGCGTTGGGCGGGTTCTCCGCACTGGCCGCCGCCATTATTATTGGGCCGCGTAAAGGAAAATACACGCCGCTTGGCGTGAGTGCCATTGCGCTTCCGAGCAATCTGCCGCTGGCATCTGTAGGTGCATTTCTGCTATGGTTCGGCTGGTTTGGCTTCAATGCAGGAAGTACGCTCAGCGCGACTGATGTAAGGATCGGTCACATTGCCATCGTTACGATGTTGTCTGCTGCTTCGGGCGGCGCAGTTACACTGCTCTACACCTTGTTCCGTTTCAATCGTTCGGATGCACCATCCGTCATTAATGGCTCGCTTGCCGGTTTGGTTGGTATTACGGCGGGTTGTGCCTTTGTCGGTGATGTAGCTGCGATATTCATCGGGGCGGTATCCGGATTGCTCATGATGGCTGCAACGAATTGGCTGGACCGCAGGCAGATTGATGATCCGGTGGGTGCGTTCCCTGTTCATGCTGTATCCGGGATGTGGGGAACGATTGCCGTGGGTTTATTTGCAACGGATGGGGGCTTGTTCATGGGAGGCGGCTGGAGGCTGCTGGGTGTTCAGGCGCTCGGCCTCACGGCTTTGGTCGTCTGGGGATTTGTCATGACCTGGATCGGTCTGAAGCTCATTGGCAAGATGGTTCCTGTCCGTTCCACGGAAGAAGAGGAAGATCTGGGCCTGGATATTAGTTATCATGGTGTAATGGCTGCCCACCAGTCGCATGAGTTTCTGGATAGCGAGGAGCATATTCGTGCATTCCAGGATGATCTACCGCATCGGAATCGTTAGGGATGGGATGGATCGTAAGGATAGAGGCTGACAGCGAATGTCAGTCTCTTTTTTCGCTAGAAGCAGGGAAAGAAGAGGCAGCGGAAGAATATACAGGTGTGTACCTGAATATGTCTCACCATAGATGTATTGTCAGAAGGGGAGGATCTGTATGATTAAACCTGAACAATGTGAACGTCTGACCAGAAAAGCCCGGAAAACACTTGAGGAATATGGATTGGGTAATGCTGCCGATCTGCTGTTATCTTCAAGTCGTTGGGGAATTCGCCTTGATGTATCGACAGCGGATGAGTATCGCAGAACAGGGAATTCACGTGTAGGTGGAGATCCGGATCTGCCGGAGAACATGAAATGGCCTTTGACACAGGATGGAGTACCCATGACTTTCCTGGCCCAGTTGAATCTTGTGGACTTGACGCCATATACGCCAAATGATGGTCGCGGGAATTTGCCCGAACGGGGCATGTTATATTTTTTCATTGGTGTGGATGAGCCTGCTTATCATATTGAGCATCGTGTAATTTACGAGCCGGACGCTCATAACCTGACAAGGCGAGAGCCTGCGGGCGAAACTGCGCTGAAGCAGGACGATTTTGTAGCGCATTCGGTAACGGTGCTGCCTAACCTTGAGTTTCCTACATATGCGTACATTGATTCCCTGGATCTGAATGCACTCGCTGCCCCGATATCTGGTGGAAAAGTAGCCGTCGAAGGGGAGGAAGGTCTATATGACCGATACCTTGAATTCGAGTCCAGCTGGAATCATCCGAGTACACAGAACTGGGGTGGCATGTTTGGATATCCTGACGGTCAACATCCGGATGCAGAGCATCAGGCGCTGTTACAGATCGTACTTGGTGAAGAGTATGATTATGATGAGCAGGCGTGTGAGAAGAAGCTGACTGCTCATTATGGCGGAGATGAGGAACGGACACAACAAGAGCTTTCGGATACACTGCTTCTATTGAAAATTGATACGCATGACGCTATCGGATTTCAATGGTGGGATTGTGGAGAGCTGCAATTTTTCATTCGCAAGGAGGACTTGCTTGCAGGACGATTCGATCAAACGTATTGTTCGTTATATTCAAGTTAAGTTCATGTTTGTTATCATAGAAGCAACAAAAAGTCCCAAATACCGTCTATAAGAGGGAGGAGGGGCTTTTTTGTTCGTCATTGTTAGTTTTCAAACATGGCTGGTTTATATATGAAGGGGGAATAAATGGGTTGATTAGCGATCATACGTTCTATATAATGGGATAAAAAGGGAGTGTTTCTGTTGATTCAATCCGCATTTAAACATATTGATGTGGCAGTCACATCATTAATCAATTTATGTGACCAACTATCCGAACAGGATTTGGCTTTGACTCCGATTGAAGGCAAACGGCCGGTTGGAGAATTGCTTTCTCATCTATCCGTCATTTGTCGTGCAGATGTACATATTTCGGAGGGAGCCTCTGAAGAAGAAATGGCTTTGTTTTACGAGGAAAATCAGCCGAATACACTCAGTGAGATCAAGGAAGCGTTGATTGCCAATCAGATGTACCTTTACCATAGATACAGACAGTTTAACACGGAAGAATTATTACAGGTGACTGACTCCTATTGGGGCGCTTCGTACAGTCGTCTGGAGTGGCTGCTTGAGATTATGGGACATGTATACCACCACAGGGGCCAACTGCACACGATGCTAACTTTGACTGGTATAGAGCCCAAAGTGGCATTGTTTGAATAGAAAAAATAGATACATCATACCAAGTTCCTGCCTGAATAGAAACAAGATTAGATAGAATACATAGAGCATGTTATCCGAAACAAGCAACGGTTAAATCGGGATTAGATCGACGATACTATACTTTACTGAAAGGAGTAACAAATGGAAGGCAATAACACTCATAGGTTGAGAGAAATAGACTGAACAGATTCAGAGATTGTATTGGTTTACGATAATTAACCCATTATGAAGGGGCATTCAGTATACTGGAAATTTGAACGTGTGACCCCTTTCTTGAGCGCGATGATTTTCGCAGATTCATATTCTAGTGGTATACTCTGATCAAAGCAATGATTCATGGAATGGAAAGGAATAATGCCGTGGCACAGCCAGCAACCATTCTGCTTGTGGATGATGAGCAGGATATTATTAAATTGATGGAGATTTATTTTGGCAATGAAGGGTATCGAGTTCTAACAGCCAGTGATGGGATCGAGGCGCTTGAGCAATTGAAGAAAGAGCCAATTGATCTGATCATTCTGGATGTCATGATGCCAAATATGGACGGAATTGAAGCCTGTATGAAAATTCGGGAAGAGCAGAAAATGCCGATCATTATGCTGTCCGCCAAAAGCATGGATATGGATAAAATCACAGGGCTGAGCATCGGTGCTGATGATTATGTGACCAAGCCGTTTAACCCGCTTGAACTAGTGGCACGGGCAAAATCACAGCTTCGCAGGTATCATACCTTTAATGAAGGCCGGGAGAACAAGGAGCATGAATGGGTGATTGACGATCTGGTTATCAATACCGATACCCATGAGGTCTGGGTGGATGAGCAGCCTGTTCGTCTGACTCCTCGTGAATTTGCCGTTCTGGAGCTGCTCGCGCGCCATCAAGGCTCTGTGCTTAGTATGGAGCAGATCTACAGACAGGTCTGGAAAGAGGAATTCATGGAATCCAACAACACCGTCATGGTGCATATCCGCAAGATTCGGGAGAAAATTGAACTCGACAGCAAACATCCCAAGTTCATACAGACGGTATGGGGTGTTGGGTATAAGATGATCAAACCACAATAAGCACGTGCGTTTACAAGGTGAATTGGATACAGAGCGTGAGCAGGGAGTTCCGAGATGAATTCAAAATTAATTAACACAGTCCGCTGGAAATTTATTTACGCATTTATGCTAAGTGGTATTTTGACGGCGGCTATTTTGTATGGGGGCAGCAACGTTGTACGATCCATTCTGGATGCTCAGACCTATCCTGATTATTCGCTCCCTGCAAGAGGTATCAGGTGGCTGGTGAATAATATTGGGTCGGTGCCATTAATGATTATAGTTGGCATACTTGGCTTTGTGCTGTTCTTTTTCCTGTTCACACGCAGGCTGATGCTCGTTTTGGATGAGATTACCGCGGGAATTCAGGAGGTTGCCAAAGGAGAACTGTCCCATCGGATTGAGGTAAACACATCGGATGAATTTGGCGTTGTCGCTGCCAGCATTAATCAGATGGCTGAACAATTGCAGCTGTCATTGCAGGAGGAGCGTAGTGCGGTCGCTGCCAAAAATGATTTGATTACAGGCATTTCTCATGATTTGAGGACACCGCTTACCTCCATTCTCGGATTTTTGGAGTACATAGAGAAGGATCGCTATCAGGATGAAATTGAGATGCGTTATTACGTGAGCATTGCGTACGAGAAATCCTTAACATTAAGGAAACTGATCGACGATTTGTTCGAATATACCCGTGTCAGTGGTGGGAGCCTGCCCTTGTCCTTGACTTCTTTGAACCTGAACCCGTTTCTGATGCAGCTTGCGGAAGAGTTCGCTCCGATGCTGGAAGAGGCGGGCATGACATACAAGATCATCGGTGGACAGGAGCCTTTATGGATTCAGGCCGCTCCCGGGGAGCTTGTTCGTGCATATGAGAACCTGTTCAGTAACGCAATCCGTTACGGGGCACAGGGGAAAGTGATGGAGATCGCGCTGTCTCTTGAAGGTAAAGAAGCCGTGGTGCGCATCAGCAATTACGGCGAACCGATTCCGACACAGGATTTGCCCCATTTATTCGATCGATTCTACCGGGTGGACAAGTCCCGCTCTCGTGATACGGGCGGCACCGGTCTGGGGCTGGCCATTGCCAAGTCAATGATAGAATTACATCAAGGAAGTATCGCTGCATACAGTGAACAGGGCCGAACCGATTTTGTTACGCGTTTCCCTATAACTACTGCTCCGATGAACAGAGACCAAGCGGAACAGTAACTTGAAAGAATTCTCGTCCGATGTATTAGATCTTGCTTGATTCAACATCCTAATTGCTTAATTAAGAAAATGATAAGAAGTTACCCACTTCCTCATTAAGAAATATTCGGTATTCTTAACCTCAATCGTACACATGAGCTGCAAAATTGAGGAGGATGCCGAATATGAGATTATTATTACGTACAGTCAGACTTAGATACATATATATCTGTGGAGCAAGTGCGTTACTTAGCACAGCGCTCCTATTTGTCGTTTATCACATGTTACGTTTTGCCCACCGTCATCTCCTGTCTGAGACAACAGGGATAACTCGCGTTATGCATTGGGTGATAAACCATATCGGAACAACACCGTTGGTTATATTCATCGGGGGAAGTTTGTTTGCCTTGTTTTTTTGGATTCGATCGCAGAAGATTGCAGATGACCTCAAGGTCATTGCTCGTGGAGCTCATGAGCTGGCTAATGGCCAAATTTCAGCACCGATTGAAGTGCTGAATGGCGGGGAACTGCGGCAGATTGCTGCCGATCTGAATGACGTTGCGATACGTATACAAGCGGAGCACATAAATAGTTCAGATCATGAGTGGATAGAACGGGAGCCGAGAGGCGAAGAATGGTTCGGAAAGCCGCAAATTCAAGAAGATTTGGTTGGATCACAATCGGGCCGCTTAAGTGCCGATCTGCCGATTAAACTGACGCTCTATGGTGTTCGTTCATCGCTTGATACGGTCATGGAAGGACGCTGCCGGGATGAAGCGGAGATTCAGCACTGGGTCAGGCTGGCGTATGAACAGACGTTAAGGCTGGAGCTTGCCCTGGATTCCATGGAAATGAAGCCACAAGAACATTCAGGCTCTACTCCACATGTATTCAGGGAGCCTGAATGTTGAGATCCAGTATAAGGCGGGGAATCTATCACATATTTGATGCCTCTGTAGTGATCGTTATTTTGCTTGTGATCGGCTATATCTATCTGATTGCTTACGGCGAAGGTGTACTTCGAAATCATCCTGAGGCCATATCAACGGCCTCTTCCACCATCATTACGAATGCCAACGGAACAGAAATTTCGAGATTACAAGTACAATCCAAGGGATATAAGGAATATGCCGATTTGAAGGACATGCCCGATCTATTAAAGCAGGCGTTTCTGGCTACGGAAGATCGACGTTTTTATAATCATGACGGATTGGATTTTATCGGGATTGGCAGGGCGGTTGTGCAGGATGTTTTACATATGAACCTGAGTCAGGGAGGTAGCTCCATTACACAGCAACTAGCCAGAAATTTGTACTTGAACGGAGACAAAACGCTGGTTCGCAAGGTAAATGAGATGTCGATTGCTATGGCGATGGAAAATAAATTTAGCAAGGATGAGCTATTGGAGCTGTATTTGAACCATATTTATATGGGACGACAGCAGTACGGGATTAAAGCGGCCGCGTGGCGCTACTTCGGGATTAAGGATTTACATCAGCTGGAGATTTGGCAAATCGCTACGCTCGCTGGAATTCCGAAGGGACCTTCCATATACAATCCGGTAGATCGGGAAGACCTGTCCAAAGAGAGGCGTTCTGTGGTTCTTGCCCTCATGCATGAGCAAGGAATTATTACAAAGAGACAGATGGAGGAAGCGCGAAGTGTGGACTATACACCGCCAGATCCAACATCTGCATCGAGTCCAGGCTCGCCAGTGCCTGCTTACGTGTCTGCATTAGATGCGGTGATCGAGGAGGCTTCTCGCCTTACAGGCAAAAGTATGGCAGAGATTCAATCCGCAGGCTGGACCATTCATACAGGATTGGATGATCAAGCGCAGCTGGCGATGGAGCAAACGTTCCGCGAATCTTCCCGGTTCACCGATGATCGTGAGGATGAGCAAGTGCAGGCGAGCATGGTCATACTGGACCAGCAAAATGGTGAAGTCAAAGCGATGATGGGCGGGCGTGACCCTGTAAAAGGAGGCATTAACCGGGCAACCACGGATGCAAGGCAACCCGGTTCTGCATTCAAGCCCATAATTGCATACGGACCTGCATTGGAATCCGGGCGGTTTAAGCCGGAGAGTATACTACCTGATCAACGCATGAAATATGGGAGTTATCAACCAAGCAATCTGGGTGGGCGTTACAGAGGTACAGTTACGATGTCACAAGCCATTGAACATTCCATCAATGCTCCAGCCGTATGGCTGCTGCATGAGACAGGGTTGGGACGCGCACATCAATTTGCAGATCGATTGGGCATTGAACTGGGTAAGGAGGACCTCAATCTGTCGATTGCCTTGGGTGGCTTGTATAAAGGGGTATCTCCACTGAAAATGGCTCAGGCCTATTCTGTCTTTGCCAATAACGGCAAGTTTAATACGTCACATCTGATTCGTGAAATTACGGATTCACGTGGCCGGGCGATCTATACTTTTAAGCCAGAGAACAAGCAGGTGATCTCCACCAACACGTCAACGGCCATGACCCGTATGCTCCAAGATGTGGTCAGTCAGGGAACAGGCAGTAGAGCACAGCTGAGTCGGCATAAAGTAGCGGGGAAAACAGGAACAACGCAGGCTGCATTACCTGGTGTAAGCAAGGAAGCCAATCGGGATCTGTGGTTCGTGGGATATACCGGCAAGTGGACGGCTGCAGTCTGGATCGGATTTGATCGTACGGATGCAGAGCATTATATGAGATCCGGAAGTGGTGTGGCGGCGGATTTATTTGCGTCGGTTATGAAGCGTGCTTTGCCATGAAAGAGATGGTTTACTGTATAACGATGGACAAGGATTTTCCAGCAGACATGGGGAGATTTCTGCCTTATGGATCGTACAGTTATCGAACAAATGGATGCAACGATAAGACCGCTGTAAGGGAGATGATCCCGGATCAACATGGGTTAAAAATATGAAAAACCCGTGAAAGACAGTGTTTACCCTGTCTCCCACGGGCCATTATCGTTTTAGTGATAGTATATTTATCTACTGCTAGGGTTTTGCTCGCAACGATTCAGGTAAACGACGAATCATCTGGTTCAACACTTCGGACAATACAAGTCCGATTGCGATGGCACCGGATAACATGAGTGCCTTGGCAGCCATCTCCATGGCAGCACCGTAGTCATTTTGCACAAAATTACGCATCGCATTATACGCCAGCCCACCGGGAACGAGCGGAATGATGCCAGCCACGCTAAAGATAATGACGGGTGCGCGAAACATACGGGAGAACAGCTGGCTGATGACACCTACCGCGATGGTCGCTGCCAGTGTAGCAGGAACAGCATCTGCTGCATATTCAAGCACAATATAGATGATCCAGCCGATCATGCCGACAAATCCACCGTGAAGCAGCATGCGTCGTGGGGCGTTGAAGATGATGCCGAATGCAGCCGAGGCGACAAAGCTGGTCAGGGCTTGTTCAATAAAATGAAGCATAACCTGCAACTCCTCCGTCTTACGTAAAAAGTGAAAAAACAACAGCAATGCCGGTACCAATCGCAAAAGCCGTCAGGAACGCCTCGGCTCCCTTGGATAGCCCGGATACGAGATGCCCAGCCATGAGGTCACGCACAGCATTGGTAATCAGTAACCCCGGTACTAGGGGCATGACTGAGCCAATAATAATTTTGTCCCTTTCATGACCCGCACCCATATAGACAAGCAAAAAGGCGAGCAGGCCAATGACAAATGAAGCTGTCAGCTCGGCAAAAAACTTCACGAGTACCAGTCGATGGAAGGCAATGACCGCTGCATAGCCGATACCACCGCAGAGAACAGCAGGGAGAAAGTCGACCCAGCCTCCACCAAACATAATGGTAAAGCACCCGCTGGACAACGCCGCCGCTGTAAGCCGCACAACCGCAGAATAGGAGGAGGGCTGTCCCTCAATTTGTTGTAATAACGCATACGCTTCTTCAACGGACAATTCACCTTGTCCAATACGTCGGGAAACGGCATTCACTTCAGATACCTTGTGCAAATCTGTGGTTCGTTCGGAGATTCGTATCAGCTTGGCAGGCTCGGTTGCATCAACCGAGAAGAAGATGCCTGTGGGCACAACGTAACTGTGCGAATGGGGAAGGCCCAGCGCGGCAGCCATGCGTTTCATCGTATCTTCCACACGATAGGTTTCACCGCCGCTTTGCAGCATAATTTTGCCTGCCAATAGACAGATCGCGATCACACGGGATTGTTCAGTATGATTTGTCCCAACCAGCTCCGTCTCAGACTGAGGCACGGGTGGAGGATCATGAGGGATATATTCCAACCGGATCAAGCTCCTTTCATATGAGATAAGGCTTGGTGCCGACACCATTGTATCATATTTCACACGTTAGCAAGGAAACATACCGCATGAACGACAGGAAGTCATCCAGGTTGCAGAGATTGATGCACACATTCAAGCCAAAATGACGACCCAAGCGTCCCTAAACCAAAAAAATCTTCGTTCCCGGACCCAAGGGCCTCAGGAACAAAGATTTTTGGGTTTGGCTCTATAGCGATAAAAAAACAATTACATCAACAGCGTAATGACTAACAGCTCATACAATACGAGTGGCAGAATCGTCGGTCCAAACAAGGCACGCGGCTCAGGATATCCATGCATCGGCGTAACCTGGAGATATAGAATACCCCGATCTGCGCTGATAATGACACCTTCCCATACCTGACCATCGATATTCTGGACTTGCACCTTCTTGCCTACGTGCTGCCGGGCTGTATGATGAAGCATATTCCGCACACTTTGTACGGATTGAAGCATCGGTTGATTGGCTTGGTATACGACAAATGCGGATGGTGTGGATGTGGATTCAGGCATGATGCACAACCCTTCCTCAAAATAAGTTCTTACTTCAAGGTATGCATCTGCCTACAAAAGGTGTTTACACAAATGCCATCTCAAGGCTTCCGCGCCCATTTTCATAAGCGACTTTGCCCAGTGCGCCATTCACAAAGGTTAACTGTGGCGGGATGTGGCCCAGATCCACATCATACAGTACGGGAACATCCATATCCCCCAGCGCTGAGGTTAGGGCATCGGTGAAATTGAAATCTCCTGTATCCGAATACCCGGCAGGTCGGCCGAACATGAAGCCTTTAACGCCAGCAAACCAGCCAGCCTGTCTCATCTGCCACAGATGACGGTAAATATCACCCGCATTCATTTCACAGCTTTCCAGATACCAGATGGTTCCTTCTTCTGCACAGTACTGATCGAGATACGCCTCAACTGGTGCGTAAGGTGTGCCGATCAGACAAGTGATGGTATCCATACAGCCGCCGATCAACCGACCTGAGAACGTAACCTGTGCATCAGCTCCTTGGGCCTGCCCCAGCTGTTTCCAGTGTGAAGGGGTATCCAGATTGAACCCCGTTAACTCCGGTTTCCATTCCGATTGATAGTGGGTGGAGGAAGATTGAGTGATCTGCCCTCCATGTCCAGTCTGCAATACATCAATCCAGCGGGCGGTCACCGGATCGAGTTCATTGGACCTAAGATCCACGTAGTTCGTACCATGTGCCGAAGCCGTTCCGGTGATCAGGGTGTATGCAAATAAAAAGGTGCTGATATCCGAATAGCCCATGACCCATTTGGGCGGCAAGGTTTTCAAAGCTTCCCAATCCAGCAGGGGCAGGATATCCATAAGGAACTCTCCACCCCACGGAGGGATAATTGCCTGAATCTCAGGGTTACGGAAAAACGCATTGATCTCGGCTGCGCGATCTTCCTTGGACGAACTTACACATTTGGCGTTATGCCGTAGAAAGGGGCTCTCCTGAACACCAAAACCAAGGCGCTCCATGTTGTGCCTGCTCTCTTCAAGGTAATGATGTAAGGATTCACCCACACCGCTGGATGGCGCAGCCACCCCAATGGTATTCCCCGGAGCGAGTGGTTGTGGGTAACGGATTGAACGGTTATTCATTGTGGATACATCCTTTCCTGTGACATATTGATTTAATGTAGATGTTTGGTGTTTCCATTATAGTGCATGATTACTTCATGTGGTTTCTTATTATGACTGCTCATCTTTCTTTTAGGGAGTCACAGGAATTTCAATAGAAAACGGTGCACGACTTTGATAAGGGTAAGAGAATATTTCCATTGTTAGTTTTCCTTTAGCTACGGCTGCATTTTTAATGACAATCCTTGCTTCGGAGATCCCATTTTCACCTGAAGGACTCCAGCCGAACTCATTAATTTCGAAAGGCTTTCCCTTACTGTCCTCGATATTGGTAAATGATAGCCCGGAAGTGGCATCTTGAGAGTTTGAGATTGAAAACTCGATGACCAGATCTTTGCCTTGTACCGTGCTTTTCAGGAATTTCAAACTCGATGGGCCACCTTGTATTTCACCTGAAGAAGGATCGATGCTGATAACCAGTTCATCCTTATCCAGCGCTGCAAGGCCAGACCCCTGCAACGTCAGTTTTTTCGGAGTGGAGAAGTACATACTTTCGAAAAAGACGGAACTCCCAGAGCCCGAGATGGAAGAAGAATCCGTTCGCCATGCTCGGCCTTGCTCATCCACTAAATGTAGGTCACGGATTCCGAAGATTTTTTTGGTGTTGTTCCGATCATATTCTATATCAAGTACAAGGCGAGTGGGATGCAGAACGGCCTGTTTTACATGAATACGCTGCCCGTCCACGGTCATGGTTTGGTTTACGGGGATGACTCTCTTCATACCTTTCGTTAAGCTGCGATCCACTGGGAAAGTGACCTTCCACTTTTTAGCCGCTTCCTTACCTCGTTCCTTAAATACAACGGTCAGCTCTTGTGGCGGTAAAGATTCTGTGAATGAGACATCGATTTTATCCTCATAAACGCCATTTTCTGAAGCAGGCTTAGGAGAGGAATAGCTAAACGCAACAGGAAGATTCTTACCATGCTCATCAAGCAGATCGATATCATAGTTGCCTTTCTCGGAATCTTCCATGCCTTTCAGTGTGTAAAAAATGACCATACGTGACTCATCTGTAATAATGCCGTCCACGGTCATAGAAGCTCCATTATGCTCATCGGTCACACCGACCTTCTGCAAGAGGGACTGATCGATGGCCATCATTAATCCTTTATCCTGGCGAATCATGCTGACGATACCTTCCATGCCCGGTAGCTGCTCTACAAAAGACGCAAAAGCCGGAGAGACGCGGATACATCCCGTAAACACGAGGATAATTGCAGCTGCCGAGATGGAACTCATATACCAGCGCAGCCGCGATTTGCGCTTGCGCGTGGCCTGACGGATTCCGGCCTGTACAGCCTGATATGCTCCGGCGTCGGGTACAGGTATGGTGTCGTATTCCGTTTTACGAGCATTCAGACGCTGTTCCAGACCTTCAAATGTTTCCATTTCATCGGTCATGATAATTCATCTCCTTTCGTTTCAAGTTGATTCCGAAGCTGTCCGAGTGCTCGATGCAGTCGGGATTTTACGGTCCCTGTAGGAATTTCCAGAATGTCAGCGACCTCTGTCAAGGAGAAACCTTCGAAATAACTCAGAATAATAATCTGCTTGCAATCCCGATCCAGCGCAGAGACGGCTGCGGCAAGATCAGGGTCTTCGGGTCGGTCCCAGCTGCTGGGTTCATGAATTTCGATAACGTGGCTGAACCGGCTCTTGCGTTTGCGTTCGTCCGCACAGTAGTTCAGCAGAATACGGATTAGCCAGGTGCCGAAATAGGAGGGTTCTTTTAGTTTCTTGAGCGTTCGATAAGCTCTATAGGTAGTCTCCTGTATCGCTTCCAGCGCATCGCCTTCGTTGTGCAGATTGGCATAAGCGATCCGATACAGTCGGCTCTGATGCATCTCCATTAAGGCTGCAAAAGCCTCGGCATCCCCTTTTTGCGCCACGATAGTCAGTTGAGCAGGGGTCACATGGCTCCTCCTTTCATGGATGTTGTTGCGTATTAGACCGTGGAAAGGGCCAAACGGTTCTTGGTTTTGGAAAATAAAGTTATGTATACATGTACTGAGACTACCATAAAGAAGGGATTTGCCCAGAAAAACAAAAATAACCGCCAAGCTCCCCTTTGACTCAGAAAAAGGAGTTCGGCGGTTGCTATGCACTTTATTAAGTATCGTTATCCTAAATCACAGTTTCCACACTCAATCTTGAGAATAGAGCTGCTTTACGGCTTGTAGTCCAGGCACGGTAAAACTCGCCAGAGGAGAGGGGAGTTCGTTCAGTGGGAACCAGCCGATCTCGCCAATGGCACCGCCTTCCTCCAGATTGCGAGCAATACCGTGGATTACCCGAGTGAAATAGAGAACAGATATCCAATGTTCTTCCTGTTCTGGACGAATGGTTTCGGCCGTGCAGAGTAATCCCTCGATGGCAATATCCAGATCGACTTCTTCCTTAATTTCTCGAATGACCGCCGTTTCCAGCGACTCATAAGGATCGACTTTGCCTCCAGGGATACTCCAGGTGTATTGTTCAGGCTGACGATTCCGCCAAACCAAAAGAACTTCATTACGCTCGTTGAGGATAACCGCCCCAACACCGATGCGAGGTTGAACAGAAGCATCCGCTGTAACCTTGGCTTGTGAACCGGACAACGCAGATTCTACGGCAGCAAGCAGTTGTGAGTCTGAGAGATCTTCCGTCTGTGCAGCTCTCCGGACTTGAGTGGACTGAAACGCCAAAGGAAGCTTGGTCTGCGTTGACCATTCTTCCGCAAGAATACTCATCGAGATCAGATCATAATGCGTGCCATCCCGCAGAACGGCAGAGCGCTGACGACCTTCCTCGCGAAATCCTGCTTTGAGATATGCACGTCTCGCAGCTTCATTGTATTCAATCACTTCCAGCGAAATCCGGTTCAGATTCAATTCATGGAATCCATAACGAATAATCAGGGAAAGAGCATCACTGCCGTAGCCTTGACCACGATCTTTGTCATCACCAATACCAATGGCCAGTCGTGCAGAGCGGTTATTCCACTCAATTCGGTAGAGCGCCGTAAATCCAATGAAACGATTGTCCTCCAGAGTACGCAGCGCAAATTCAAAGCCGTTGTCTCTCCGAACTGCGGATGACCCTGTCTCATCCGGCGTTAGTGGAACAGCAATATCGGTATCCAGATTACGCAAGTAATCATAACTGTCAGTGAAGCGGCTGAGCCGCATGCAGTCTTCCGGGCAAGGAGCGGCCAGTCGGACTTTGGAGCCTTGAAAAGCATTTAAATGACGTGGAGCCATGTTGCACCTCTTTTATTTGATATGAAATCAATCATTTTATCTCATTATACTACGAAAGGGAGAGGATACCGAAAAAGGACATAACTTAGGTGAGTGGATTCTCCTGATTAGGAAAATAAAAGCGATGCTAAATACGGTTAATATAGATCATCTGTATTTTTCCGAATATGAGACAAAACAAAAAGCAGCCAAAGGGCTGCTCTACCATTCACATTCATTATTTCATATCCTGCAACAGATTTTTCATTTTCTTGTAATGCCCGCTTACCCGGTCAACCATGTAGTTATACATAAGCTGATTCTCCGAAAGATCCGCCATTTCCTTGTCAATGTCAACGTTATTGTTGTTATTATTCATGGATGTTTCGTTGTTCTCGACAATCTGGTAATTAACGATGGAAGCATTGGGATTACTGACCGGAAAGTGTTTTTCATGAGTACGCTTCATGGCGAGTTGATCTGTTTTGCCATTCTCAATGATACGTCTAAGCTCTTCCTCAAACTCCACCGATTTCTTTTTGTAATTGGGTGTGTCTGCATTGGCAATATTTTCAGTGGTAACCTGGTGCTGTACGTTCAGCGCTTGTAACAGAGATTCATTGCGTCTGGAAGTGTTCGTTTCAATCAACGGCTCAGTCTCCTTAATGGAAATGCAATTGCTTTCATCATAAAAAATTGCGCTGCTGCCTGTCAAGTTAGGCAAAAGAAAAGGACAAGCGCACGCCGGAGGCTTCCGTTAAGAAATCCTTCCTTCATGACATCTTATCCTTGTTCAGTCCTTATGAATCAGTCTTTACGAATCAGCCATTAAGAAGGACGATTGATGTTTTTGCCATAATAAATCTCGTCCATCTCCAGCTTCAGCCAGTCCGTAATTTCCTGTTGCTCGGCTTTACTCAGTTTATCTTTGGTATAACCAAACAGATAGTTATCGAGGTCGAATTCCCTCAACTTGCACTTGGTGTGAAAAATGTTCTCCTGATACACGTTCACGTCAATCATGTCGAAGCTGCTCTTGATCTCATCCGGAATATAATTCTGAATCGAACCAATTTCGTGATCAATGAACAGCTTGCGTCCGCTCGTATCCCGTGTAAACCCCCGTACCCGGTAATCCATCGTCATAATATCCGTATCAAACGAGTGGATCAGATAGTTCAGCGCCTTTAGCGGCGAGATTTCACCGCAGGTAGAGACGTCAATATCTGCCCGAAATGTACTGATGCCTTCACTCGGGTGGAATTCGGGATACGTATGAACGGTAATATGGCTTTTGTCGAGCTGCATGACGACATTATCGGGCAGGGGACCGGGGGATTCATCGAAGGATTCTTCGGGAATCTCCACAATGGGGCCTTCCGAGACAAGCATTGTCACACTTGCACCCTGTGGAACATAGTCCTGTTGGGCGACATTCAGCACATGGGCACCGATAATGTCAGACACGTTGGTCAGTATTTTACTGAGCCGGGCCGCATTATATTGTTCATCAATATATTCAATGTAAGCTTCGCGTTCATCTTTGGTTTTCGTATAACAGATATCGTACATATTGAAACTCAGCGACTTGGTCAGGTTGTTGAATCCATGCAGTTGAATGCGCTGTTCTGGCGTTAATGTCATGGTTGCAGTTCCCCTTTGTCCCATACGACATGGTAATCGCAGTTTTACTACTACTTATACCCAACCTGCCGCCAAAAAAAACATATGTACGAATTCCTGAACAACTAAGCTGCTACATAAAAGTGCAATGATCACTAATTCATTCGTACCTTATCCGAGGTTGACTCATTTGATCTTTTAGAATGAAGAATCTTCGTAATCCCCAACATCGTTCATCCGTTCATCTTCGGCGACCGATTGGATATCCTCTGATGTGATACTGATGATGGTGTAATCTTCATTCTGCTGCTTTTTGATCGCTTTTTCCTTGATAAAACGAGGACTGCCATCTCCGGCATCTTCGTCATAGACGAGCAGGAGGCCGTCGCTTTTGCGCAGCAGTAAGTCATCCCGTGCAGTGAACTGCCACGGGCCGATATACGGCTGACGGCTAATCGCTCCGTAATAGTCTACACCTTGCAGGATGGAGCGATAATACTCCTGTTTGTCTTCCTTCCATTGTTCCTCTGGATTCTGAAAAGCAGTAATGATTGACAGCTTCAGATCCGGGAACGTCTTCTTCAGCTCAAGCACCACTTCGCAGGCCCATAGGTCCACGCCGTATTGGCCTGGCGTCAGCACCCACTCCAGCCCGTCTTCGACCAGAGGTGTAAGACGGGAAGAGATGGCCTTCTTGATGAAAGGAATTCCCTCATGCTTCTGTCCAAAAATCTGTAGTTCATGTGCACGATAACCGGTAATCAGCAAGTTGTTCAGCATCGGTTCCTCCCTTCAGACGTGGTTAGGCCATCGGCCAAATCTGGCACCGGGGCTTGTCTTGAATCGGCTGAGATCTGAGCCACCAATGCTTGTTCTCTGAATCATTCCGTTATTTCGCTGGTGGGGCATCTGCACGGAATGGATACAGGAACTGCTTCGGAATATCAGTTTCAAATCGCATTAGCTCGCCAGTCGTTGGATGGATGAACGAGAGTACCCGTGCATGCAGTCCGAGGCGTCCAAGTGTTTTGGTTTGTGCACCGTATTTTTTGTCGCCTGCAATGGGATGTCCGAGATCTTCCATATGCACACGGATCTGGTTTTTGCGTCCCGTTTCCAAACGGACTTCCAACAGGGAGAACTCGCGGTTCGACTGCAGACGTTTGTAGTGTGTAATCGCATGCTGTCCATCATTCGGGCGAGGACTGGAATACATTTTGAGTGTCTTGGTTTCTTTCAGCCATGAGGAAATGGTTCCTTCTTCCTTCGCAACGGCACCTTCTACAAGGGCAACATACACACGTTCCTGTACGTTGTCTTTCCAGTTGTCCTGCAGCTTCTGCTGCACTTCTTCACTCTTGGCGAACATCATGACACCCGAAGTGTCGCGGTCCAGACGATGGACAATAAATATCCGGTTCAGCTCGTTGGTACGGCGAACATGCTCGGTCAGCTGGCGATAAGCAGTAAGATCATCACTTTTGTCAGCGGCAATGGATAGCAGCCCGGCTTCCTTGCGAATGACAATGATATCATCGTCTTCATGCAAAATGTTAATGCCTGTCAAGGAAGGAGCGGCAACGGCGCCTTCTCTGCTGATCGTTACGATCTGTCCTGGCGTCAGCTCCAGATTAAACTTGGTAACCACTTTCTGATCAACGGATACCTGTCCGCGACCCAGGATGGATTTGACCGCATTCCGGCCGGACTTCAAGTGTTTCAGCAAAAAGTTGAGCAGTTCATCCGGTTCAGTGACTTTGTACGGGCGTGGTGGTTCCTGCTTACGATAATAGGAATTGCCTGAGCGTTTAGCTGCTTTGGGTTTGGGTGCTCCGGCTTTCTTAGGAGCTGCAGAGGACTTGGCAGCTACTGGCTTTTTCGCCGCTCCTGCATTGCGTGATGCGGATGGTCCTGATGATTTGGCGGAAGTAAAAGTGGACCGCCCGGACCGCGCTGTGGACGAACCTGCAGATGCTTTCCCCTTGGCCGATGTATTGCCTGTTGGGCGTTTGCGTTTATTCATAAATAGTAATCTCCTTCTGAACAGCCTGTACCGCTTGTGTGCATACGATCCGTTCATTTCGTTATGCAGTCCAATATACCATTAACCGGGGGCAAATAAAAATAGGTGGAGAGAATCTGTTACCCATCCAATCCAAAGAGAGTCGAGATTCATAGAATAACGTATCCCATAGCATTGGAGGTGTTACTCATGGGTGTGTTTCTTGATATGAGAAGTTCGATGAACTCGGGAACGGTTGGACAGCCCGGTTTGTCTCTGGGCCCATCACCAGAAGCGTTCGGCTCCATTGGTCTGCAGACCCTTGGTGTCCCAAACCCCATTATCACCTTGAATGGCACGGTTGGCGTTACCGGAGAAGTGGGGGATACGTTCGTTGTTGAGCTTGTACGGGGCAGTTTTTACGATCCGTTCTTTGTGATTTATCGTGCCGAAGGGACGGTAGGCCAGAGCGGTGGCGCTGAATTTCATTCGTTCACTGCACAGGATCTGTCCGCACCGCCTGCACTGGAAAGTGTATATACCTCGTTTATTTCCGGGGTGTCCACATCTGTACGGACTGGACCTGAAGTGTTCTATGGTATTGCAGCTACCAATTGGTTCCTATGAACAGCTTGCTAACCACAGCAGATGAAGACCTGAAAAGGATAGGGTGTCCCTTACGTTTAGCGCTAATAAGACCCTCAAGTCTTACGGTGAAAAGAGAAAAGAGAGAACAAACCAGAACAAAATCCCGGCTCTGAGGAGTCCGGGATTTTTGTTGTAATATCCACTTTTACTAACTAGTTGGCGCGGCCTTTCAAAATAATGTTGTTGGCTTTGCCGAAGTCAATGGCGACTTTGCCTGTAAGTGCTGCTGTCCGCTCCGCAAGTACAACCGCGTTCACGCCACAGGAGAAGAGAGCTACATCGAAGGTATCCTGATTCGTTTGAACCCATTGCAGTGTTTCATGCATCTGATCCCAGCTGTCGAAGGGCAGCGCAGCTGTAATATCCAGATGATATGGCTCCTGAACGAGCATCGCCCGCAGCTGCTCAATCTCCCGGGTAACGAGCAGTATACGCTTGCCAGCAAGCATATTCCAGAAGCGGGGCACCTGCGCGAGTTCCCGATTGACACAGGCATGGCAAGTCAGTGCTGGAGAGATGCCAAAATGTGCGAACACGATGTCGGTCAGCTGTCTTTTGAGATGCTCCGGGGCTTTGATGCTACTGTCCCCGTGTGGAAGAACGCCTACGATATCCGCGCGCTGCAAGGAAGCGGCAACCTCATCCCGGAGCTGCAGATTGGGTAGACGCAGTCCTTTTTGCCCCAGATTAGCCTTGATGGCCCATCGCTCCTTCAGAACCTGTTCCGTGCTCCAGACCGTTTCTTGAGACATGACGATATTCTCCCCATCGCCTACACGAACCAGAGAGAAGGGACGCTTCTCCCTCACCGCGGCTTCAAGTTGATCCAGCACACCATCCATTTCAAGATAGACTGCATTCATTTTGGTATAAGGCCCCCTTTGAAAATTCACTTGCTCTATTCTATGTTGCGGCTTCGACAACGTATTGTGCATTCGACCCGGCAGGGCACATCTTCGGGTGTATATCAATCTACTTCCAGGAGAGGTAAGCGTCGAAGGGCTTATGTAAAAGCTGATTTATGGAAGAACCCGTACAAGTGTCCGGACCGATTCTATTATTTTTTCATACGTTATAGAGTCAGCTTGTTTGAATAGAGCTTCTGTATGGCATCTTCAGGCAGACAGGGGCCGTTTTTGTTATGGAAAGGGCTGTAAAGACTATGAAAATAGTCTGACTGAAGTGAAAGAAAATCACAGAATGAGTGAGGAGGAAGGGTATGTCCAGAAAAGTGGTTATTGAGATTAACTTCAACAATTACGGAATGGACCCGCAGCGATTAACGAGAGATTGGCTGGAGCGGCGAGTGGGCATTTTTCGTAGGTTCACCCTGCATTGCCTTAAGGCCCAGACGAATCAGGATTTCCTGGCCGTGTTGAAGCTGTCCAAGGAATCGGGGGAACTGATGCAAGAGATTCTTGCGGAACAGGAGCCGCTGCCTTCCAATATACGTTTTGGAACAACAATCGAAAGTGTTCGTGCCATTCTGGCTTTTGCCGAGGGAGCAGAAGATATCTATATTGCCCGGCTGGATTCGGATGATCTGTATCACAAGACGTTTGTTCAGCAGCTCTATGATGTGCAGCCACAGCCTGGAACGATGGCACTCATTAACCAGAATGGATACCTGTGGGACAGCGTGAATCATGAGATGGCGCCAGCGTTTCATCGTTCCCCGCAATTCTATGTCTACCTATATAAAACGGCAGAGTACGCTGCAGGATACCGGGTGAAGCTGCCGGGCCGGGGAACACATGGCAATGTCATTGAGCTGCCGCATGAGCTGCTGGCTCCGCGTAATTACGTGAACATCGTGCATTCCAGCAATACTTCCATTAAAAAAGTACCGCCAAAAGATCGGTTAAACCGGGAAGAGATGGCTGCGGTATTACGCGAATTCATGATCTGAACAAGGAGGGATTCACCATGATTCAAGGACAAACGATTCTGATCACTGGAGGAACCGGCTCCTGGGGACAAAAGCTGACCGAGGTACTGCTGGAGCAGAATCCAGCTGAGATTCGGATTCTGTCGCGTAATGAATACGCCCAGGTTGCGATGCAGCGGGATTTCGGTCATGATGCGCGTTTGCGTTTTGTCATTGGAGACATTCGGGATGATCGGGCGGTGGAGGCGGCCTGTCGCGGAGTGAACGTTCTCTTCCATCTGGCTGCGCTGAAACACGTCCCGGTATGCGAGGACCAGCCGGATGAAGCGTTCAAGACCAACGTCATCGGTACGCAGAACATTATCCGCGCTGCGATTCGCATGCAGGTTGCCAAAGTCATTGACGTGTCCACCGACAAGGCGGTAGATCCGATTAACGTTTATGGCATGACCAAGGCCTTGGGTGAAAAAATGATGATTCGTGCCAATGGGCTGAGCGAGTCAACGCGTTTTGTGTGTATTCGCGGAGGCAATGTGCTTGGAACCAGCGGCAGTGTCGTTCCATTGTTCCGTCGTCAGATTGATGAAGGCAAGAGCCCGACCATTACGGACAAAGGCATGACCCGCTTTTTCCTGACACGGACGGAGGCCATTCATTTGTTGCTGAAGGCGGCTGAGGCAGCGGTGGGTGGTGAGACATTTGTAATGAAAATGAAAGCCTGCAAGATGACTGATCTGGCTTCGGTCATGCTGGAACAGGCAGGTCGTCCGGCTCACGATTATAAAGTAACCGGAATTCGGCCGGGCGAAAAATTGCACGAGGTACTCATTTCTCCATACGAGGCACCACGTACCTACAAATATGATGAGCAATATTATGTGATTTTGCCACAGGAACCGGACAAGAGCCTGACAGATCCATACAGCGGTCTACCTCGTGTGACCTTTTCCGAGTATCGTTCAGACAGCGCGATGATGAATCGTCCCGCAATTGCCCAATTTTTGCGTGTAGGCGGCTTTATCGATTAATAGAAGGGAGGCGGACCGTTTGGAGGCGGAAGGAATGGAAGAGAGCAGCAAGTTGGGTGGAAATAAGGAAACACAGGAACGTACCACGCTTCAAAACATAAACAACCGCTCCCTGAAAGCCGCCGTCATCGGTCTGGGATATGTCGGTTTACCCATGGCAGTCGAGATGGCGCAGGCGGGGTATCGGGTGCAGGGGATTGACATCGATGAAGCAAAGGTCGCTAAGCTGACTGCCGGAAATTCTTACATTATCGGCATTAAAGATAAGGCTGTACAATCCCTTGCTCAGGCTGGATTATTCATGGCGGGCACGGATTACGCCGCAGTAGCGCAGGCCGACGTCATTGTTATCTGTGTGCCTACGCCTTTGACCGCGGATCACCAGCCAGACATTTCATTTATCGCTGCAGCCGTGGATGGCATAACGCCTTATCTTCAGGAGGGCTGTCTTGTCATATTGGAGAGTACCACGTATCCCGGCACCACTGAGGAGCGTGTAATGCAGCCGATTGAGGCCGCGAAAGGGTGGAAAGTAGGGCAGCAGTTCCATGTCTGTTATTCTCCAGAGCGGGTAGATCCGGGAAGTGTGCATTACGGCGTAAAAAATACACCGAAGATCATTGGCGGCTCCACGCCAGCCTGTCTGTCCTATGGAAAAGCATTCTACGGTTCGTTCCTGAACGAAATCGTTCCCGTTAGTTCAACGACAGTGGCGGAGACGGCCAAACTGTTCGAAAATACATTTCGCAGTGTGAATATCGCACTCGTGAACGAACTGACACCCGCCTGTGAGCAAATGGGCGTAAACATCTGGGAGGTGCTGGACGCTGCGGCGACCAAGCCTTTTGGCTATATGCCGTTCTATCCGGGTCCGGGTATTGGTGGGCACTGCATTCCAATTGACCCGATCTATCTGTCCTGGGCCGCTGGCCGTCAGGGATCGGAGCTGCAATTCATTACGCTTGCGGATGCGACCAATCGGAAAATGCCGGAACGCGTTGTGAAGCGTGCTGCAGAGCTGCTCGAACAGAATGGCTCGTCGATGCAGGCAGCTCGCATTGTGCTGGCCGGTATGGCTTACAAAAAAGATATCGACGACCTGCGTGAATCTCCAGCGCTGGATGTCTTCAGGCTGCTGGAAGCAGCTGGGGCAAATGTGGTCTTCACCGATCCGATGGTATCTGTCTTCCGCAAGGATGATGGCACGACTGCTCATGCTCAACCAGCATCACCAGCATTGTGGGCGGGGGCTGATCTGGTGATGATTACGACGGATCATACGGGCTTCAATTATCAGGAGATGGCGGACCACGCGAAGCTGGTCTTTGATACACGTAACGCAACCGCAGGCTGTGTGGGTGGAAATATTGTGGTGCTCGGCCAGCCGATTCGGCCGGATGTGAATGTGGTGCAAGGTGTGAAGGAAGTACATGACATGCAAGTTCATGAGAACATGCGTGTAGATCAGACGGTGGATGGGGATGAGCAGGGATTGTCAGGCCAAATCGAGGCAGACCGTGAACACCTGAAACACTCACACGAAAATTTTGGAGGCAGCCATGGCGAATCATGATCGGGTAAACGAGCGTTATTATGGCGAGATCAATTCAGAGGAATCACACGAAGCTACACGTACACGTGTTCACTGGATGTGCCGGGAAGCGACAGGCAAGCGGATACTGGATGTTGGGTGCAGCCAGGGAGTCACTTCCATTTTGCTGGCGCGGGAAGGCTTTCGGGTGACCGGAATTGATCTGGAAGAAGAGAGTATACAATACGCGCGAGCGGAACTGGAGAAGGAGTCCAGACCCGTGCGGAACAATGTGGATTTTCGCTTATTGGATATTACGCAATGGAAAGCCAGAACCACCTTTGATACGGTACTGCTCGGCGAGGTGCTGGAGCACTTTGCCCATCCGGAGACGTTATTGCTGCAAATTCACCGACTGCTGCAGGAGGAGGGAACCCTGGTTGTGACTGTGCCGTATGGTTACCATCCCTTTTACGATCACAAGCAGACGTTCTATGCCGGTAATCTGGCGATGTGCCTGCTGCCGTATTTTGAAGTATTGAAGCTGGAAGTGCATCATAAATATCTATGTTGCGTGGCACGCAAGCGGCGGAAAACGCAGCTGTATATGTCACCAACCCTGAACCAACTGACGGAATGGATGGAGCTGGATCATGTACATTTTGCCGAGGTGGAGAAGAATCATCTTCGCCTTATGAATCAGCGCAAGAAAGCTCTGGACAATGCGGTGGAGCAGGTTAAACGTCTGCGTCGTCAAGAGAACGGAGAAGGGTAACGGATGATAATTGGATGAATTTGAAGCTTGAGGGTGAAGGTCAAGGTAAAGCCAGGAGGCAGGCAGGAAGATAGGAAGGAAGCCAAGTAGGCAAGTGACAAGTACGTAGAAAAGAGTAAGGCAGTCACACAACTGTAGCAATACGCGCAAGACAGGAAGGGGCTTAAACCGTGATCACCATCAGTCTGTGTATGATTGTGAAGAACGAACAACGCACGCTTGCGCGCTGTCTCGACTCGGTCGCCGGAATCGCGGACGAAATTATTATTGTAGATACCGGATCTTCCGACCGTACGATCGAGATCGCCGCGCAGTATACCGACCGTGTCTACACGTATGAGTGGAAGGACGATTTTGCCGCCGCGCGGAATTATTCATTCGACCAGGCTACGCAGGAGTATATCCTGTGGCTGGACGCGGATGATGTGCTGCTTCCCGCTGATCGGGCGAAGCTGGAGCTGCTGAAGCAGCAGCTGCCGTCCGGCGGTGAGACGGCGGCTGTGATGTTGAGCTATACGCTGGCCGAGGGGCCGGAGGGAAGTCCGCTTGTGACGGACCGACGGTTGCGCCTCGTCAAGCGGGGGGCGGGGTGCCGCTGGCATGGCCGGCTGCACGAGCAGTTGGACTTCCCGCAGGGCGGGGTCATCACGGCAGACATTGCCGTCACGCACCGCCGCGAAGCGGGCCATCATTCGGCGCGAAACGTGCGCATTCTGCGCAAATGGATCGCCGAAGAGGGCGCAGCCCAGGGACGCCTGCTGTTCTATTATGCAGGCGAATGCTTCGACCGCCAGCGCTATGCGGCGGCGGTTCGGGCGTACGCGAAGCTGCTGCTGGAGCCGAGCGGTTATCGCGAGGATCGGCTCATTGCCTGCGCGCGTCTGGCGGAATGTTATGAGCGGCTTGGCGAGCCGGGAAGGAAGCTGGGTGCGCTGCTGCAGTCATTTCAATTCGATCTGCCACATGCCGACTTCTGCTGCGCCATCGCTGCCTGTTTCCAGGAGCGGCAGGAGCTGGTCTCCGCCATCTACTGGTATATGCAAGCGTTGGATGTCAGCAGCCACGATCCGGGTCTGCGTCCTGTGCCTGCGGCATGCCGCACCTGGCTGCCCCATGCCCGGCTCTCACTTTGTTACGCTCACATGGGCAATTGGGAGCAGGCGATCCTGCATAATGGCAAAGCAAGGGAATATCTGCCGAATGATCCCGGCCTGCTCGCCAATCGGCGGAAGATTGAAGCGGTGTTGAGTAAGGGGAACAGGGGCCTGGAGGAGCAAGAGCAAGAGCAAGAGCAAGAGTAGTGTTGATCCGTTCTAGATGTGAAACAAGAGTAGCCCCGCTGGGCCATGAGAGATGGGGAGTGGGGCTGCTTATTTGTATTTTCTACTTTTCAAGTGCCAGGCACCGCACGTACTGATCCTTCATGCGCAGGCTCCGGCATGCCCAGCCCCAACCGTCATAGATTTCATCATCGATGTTTAGTGTAATGCTATCATCGCTGTACTCGTTCCGGTTTTCGATCCGGAGCGTATTTTCATTTTTCCATTCAAGGTGGTTGGCCCCGTGATGTTCAGCTCGATATATGGTCTTTACTGAGAGCACGTCCGGGGCAATGATCTTCTTCACATCCACCCAGATTGTGACTCCACCTGCCGCACCACCATAAGGCACACCGTACATCTCGGCGACATACTCTCCATTTGGAGATGGCATCGTGTAGGCGAGTTCCCCTTGTTCAGAGCGATCAAACGTGGAGTAGTAAGGGCGAAGCATGAAATACAGGAACACGGTGGCAAACAGGGCCAGAATCAATAACGTAAATGCGGTGAATATCGGATGTCGACGTATCCAAGGCTTGCGTTTCGAAACGTTTGAAGAATCACTAGCATGTGCATGTTGTTCCATACTAAAACGGGCCTCCTTTAAAGGCAGTGGGTTCGAACGAGATGTGGAAAATGGATATGTAGGTATGTAAATATCTTTTCTGTAAGTAATTCGTTAATCGATGGTAACACATTATGTGTATTAATTAATAACAAATAAGTTAAAATAACCCTTATTCAATTGAGGATAAAGTTAGAGGGAGGACAAAGACTTTGTTAACAAACTTGGGTATTTAAGAAGCCGCAAGAGTGAGTAGTTTTACGTGGAATGTTTAACTTACATAAAGGTGGTTGATGCTGCAATTAAGCACACCAAGCATGGTATAATAGTAAGAAACGGAGTTGATGGTCAGATGTCTGATTTACTCGATCCTCGGAACGATTTTGTTTTCAAGCGTATTTTTGGCAGTGAAGAAAATAAAGATGTGCTGCTGGTCTTCTTGAACCGAACGTTTGCAGAATCGGGGGAACAGCCGTTGACGGAGATTGTACTCCTTAATCCGTATACCGATAAAGATGCTCCGCTGGATAAACAGTCCATATTTGATATTTGGGCGAAAACAGCTGAAGGTAAATTGATCAACATTGAGATGCAGTTGTTTAATAAATACGATATTGAAAAACGAACCCTATACTATTGGAGCAAGCGTTATTCCAGTCAGTTGCAGGAAGGCCAAACGTACAAGGAACTGAAAAAGTGTGTGACGATTAATATTCTAAATTACTCATTTATCACAAATGAGCGCTATCATAATGTATTTCATCTGAGGGAAGACCATACTGGACTTGAATTGAGTGATGATCTCGAAGTTCATTTTATGGAGCTGTCCAAGCTGGATGATCAATCCCTTCCGATGGAAGGTGGTCTGATTAACTGGCTTTTGTTCCTGAAAGGTGCTGACAAATCCAATTGGGAGGTGCTGCAAATGAATGAACCTACATTGAAGAAAGCGATGGATACGCTGGAGTTTCTGAGTCAGGATCGGGAGGCGCGTCGACTGTACGAGGAACGACAGAAGTATTTGCATGATGAAGCCTCAATGATTGAGTGGGCTACGGAGAAGGGTGAACGTAAAAAAGCTCTTGAGATTGCAAAAAATATGCTTTCATTTGGCATCGAAGTTTCAGTCATTGCTAAAACAAGCGGTCTAACAGAGTCTGAAGTTGAGGCGCTGAAAGACTAGCAATTGCACGCTAAATCCAAACAATCGTCTTGTCCCCAAAAGGGCAGGCGGTTGTTTTTTTATTTTACTAGAATGTTCAATCAGACCTGATTCTTCTTGCAATCTTTCAGATAGCGAAGGTGATACCGCTGTTACTTATTTACCAAAGATCGTTTTCATTAAAACGCGGTTGCTCAATCGGGTCTGGGCCGTTAAACTAAAGGGAGCGGCGTTTGCTTGACGGACAAGTCATGAGAACGCCATTTTGTTGTCAAGGATGCGGCTTATGCCGCTTTCGGATGTCAGAATCGGATCGGACCAAGCTGGTGGAAGAACACCGGTGATAAGTAAGGAGTCTTTACATGAGTGTGCAAACACCTACATTAGAAGAAGCGCAGGGTCTCCTGCAAAAATATTATGGCTACCCCGACTTCCGTGAGGGACAGAAAAAGATCGTAGCCAGCCTGCTCGAACGCGAAGATACGCTGGGCATTATGCCAACCGGAGGCGGGAAATCGATCTGTTATCAGATCCCCGCTCTGTTATATTCGGGACTTACACTTGTCGTCTCCCCATTGATTTCGTTAATGAAGGACCAGGTCGATGCGTTGACCACGGCTGGTATTGCAGCCGCCTATATTAATAGTACACTCAGCGGCAAAGAAGTGAATGATCGCATCCGCGCGGCGCAGCGCGGTGAGCTGAAGCTGCTCTATGTCGCGCCTGAGCGACTGGAGCTGGACTGGTTCCGCGAGGAGATGGGCTATTTGCCAATCTCATGCGTTGCTGTGGATGAGGCCCACTGTGTGTCACAGTGGGGACATGATTTTCGGACAAGCTACCTTGCGGTAGCGCCGTTTGTGGACAGTTTGCCGGAGCGGCCTGTGGTTGCGGCCTTTACGGCAACGGCGACGCCCGAGGTCATGGGCGATATTCTGCGGCTGCTGCGTTTGCAGGACCCGCAGACGTATGTGACCGGACTTGGGCGGGATAATCTAGCGTTCAGCGTGCTGCGCGGCGAGAGCAAGAAGGATTTTGTCTTGAATTACGCGCGCGAGCATGCGAGCGAGCCGGGTATTGTATACGCCGCGACCCGTAAGGACGTGGACGATCTGCATCAGCGTTTGTTGCAGGCGGGATTGCCAGCAGGACGTTACCATGCCGGGATGACGGACGATGAACGGGCCCAGAACCAGGAAGCTTTTTTGTACGATGATATCCGGGTAATGGTAGCTACGAATGCCTTCGGGATGGGGATTGATAAATCCAACGTCCGTTATGTTATTCATAACAGCATGCCGAAGAACATGGAGGCATACGTGCAGGAAGCCGGGCGTGCGGGACGGGACGGAGAGCCGAGCCAGTGCATTTTGTTATTCGGAGCACAGGACATTATTACTCAGAAGTTTCTGATTGAGCAGAACCCGATGGAGGGCGACCGCAAGCAGAACGATTACCGGAAGCTGCAGCAGATGGTAGATTATTGTTACACGACGCGCTGCCTGCGTAGTGCGCAGCTGGATTATTTCGGTGAGGTGCATGAGGACAAGCCGTGCGGCATTTGCAGTTCATGTACGGACGACCGCGAGCTGGTGGATATGACGATTGATGCGCAGAAAATATTCAGCTGCATTCACCGCATGCGTGAACGATATGGTGTATCGCTGGTCGCTTCGGTGCTCAAAGGCTCCCGTGCCAAAAAAGTGCTCGATTACGGCTTCAACTCCCTGCCAACCTATGGCGTAATGGGCAATCGTACAGAACGTGAGATCGCGGAGATCATCAACGTCATGGTATCGGAAGGATATCTGATGCTGTCCGAGGGACAGTATCCAGTCGTTCGTTTGCAGCCACTTGCGGTGGAAGTGCTGAAAGGCCAACGTGAAGTGATGCAGCGGGTGGTCCGCAAGACGGCTGCAACCGCTTCGGGTACGAACTACGGCGGACGTCGCGGACGCGATTCGATGCCATCTGCAGTTAACGAGACGGTCTTTGAGCAGCTGCGTCTGATCCGTCGTGATTTGGCGGCGAAAGAGCATGTGCCGTCGTACATTATTTTCAATGACGCGACCTTGCGCGAGATGAGTGTGGTATGTCCACAGACAGAACGTGACATGCTGGATATCAAAGGGGTCGGTGAGGTGAAGTACCGCAAGTACGGACTGCCGTTCCTGGAGTTTTTCCAGAAGCAAACGGGCGAAGATGTGGATACGGATGACGATGCGTTTTACGAGTATGAGTGAGTTGATGGATGTATGCTTTCGTTTGTGTAAAGTTCAAGTTCAAGTGTTCAAATAGATGAGATATATGTATTTAGATTTAGGAATGGTTCGTCCATGAATATGGGGAATCGTTCGGTATCAGTGTTTTGTATATAGTGGATAGTGAATACAACGCGATTGAGACTTACCACAGATGGGAAACGAATGAGGACTTTTACAAGGTACATTTGGATATATTGTCTCTGTAGGGTGGACAAAAGAAGGCGGATTGTCTTCCAAAGGGTGGACATTGGTATTAGATATGGCAAACAGTAGCGTATACAACATGTAGTTTGATTGTGCGAATCAAATACTGTATATTGTGTTTTGGGTTTGGCGGGATGTATATGTCTTTTTGAAAAGAGTGTCCACTCTTTGAAAGACAAAACCTTGATATGTCCATGAGAAGTGGAATGGCTATCATTAGAGAGGTTTGTATGAACAGCATCCGGGGCAGGATGGCTGTGCAGCTTTCCTTTTTACCAAAAAATATGGTCTGGAAGTCCAGGCAAAGGTTGTGAACCATGAAAGTTATTCTTTCTACATTAAATGCAAAGTATATCCATACCTCCTTGGCCTTGCGGTGTCTGAAGGCGTACAGTGAGAAGGATTTTGATATTGAGCTGGCCGAGTATACGATCAAGGACCCGGTCATGAATATTGTGTCCGATCTGTATCAGCGTGGGGCTGACATGATCGGGTTCTCGTGTTATATCTGGAACATTGAAGAGACGATTAAGGTCATTGATATTTTGAAAAAGGTTATGCCTGATGTCAAAATTCTGCTGGGCGGGCCGGAAGTGTCCTACGACACGGAGTATTGGATGAACCGGATTCCCAATGTCGATTTCATCGTCATGGGTGAAGGGGAAGAAACACTGCATCAGCTCTTGACGGAGCTGGAGGGGGACAAGAAGTTTCATTTTGTGTATGGACTGGCGTATCGCAAAGGGGAAGAGGTCATTCTCATGCCAGGACGGCCAAAAGCGGATCTGAACGATTTGCCGTCACCGCACCGTTTTGAAGAGGATATCCCGGATCTCGGTAAACGCGTTGTTTATTTTGAAACTAGCCGGGGCTGTCCGTTCAGTTGTCAGTTCTGTCTGTCCAGTATTGAGGTTGGCGTGCGGTATTACGATATTGAGCGGACGAAGTCGGACATTCTGTACCTGATCGAGAAGGGTGCGAAGCTGATTAAGTTCGTGGACCGGACGTTCAACATCAAGCGGGACTATGCGCTCGAAATGTTCAAGTTCCTGATCGAGAATCATCAGGGGACGGTGTTCCAGTTTGAAATTACGGCTGACATCATGCGTCCCGAGGTACTGGACTATCTGGCAGAGAATGCGCCTCCGGGTACATTCCGGTTCGAGATTGGGGTGCAGTCTACGAATGATCCAACCAATGAACTGGTGAAACGCCGCCAGAACTTCTCGAAACTGAGTCGTACCGTTAACAAAGTGAAAGCTAGTGGAAAAATCGACCAGCATCTGGATCTCATCGCCGGACTGCCGGAGGAAGATTACAATACGTTCCGCAAGACGTTTAACGATGTATTTGCCCTGGGGCCGGAAGAGCTTCAGCTCGGATTCCTCAAAATGCTGCGCGGTACAGGTCTGCGTCTGGATGCGGAGAAGTACAACTACACGTACATGGATCACGCACCATATGAGATTCTGGGCAGTGACGTGCTGCCGTTCAGCGACATCGTGCGCTTGAAGCGGCTGGAAGATGTACTGGAGAAATATTGGAACGCACATCGGATGGACCATACGCTGAAGTATCTGATGGAGCAGGAATTTGACTCGCCGTTTGATTTCTTCCAGGCATTCGGGGATTACTGGGAGGGCCAGGGCTGGCAGAAGATCGGTCACCAGCTGGAGGATCTGTTCACTCGTCTGCATAGCTTCCTGGAGTCGCGCAACACGCCGCATATGGATATCGTGCTCGGCCTGATGAAGCTGGACTATTTCCTCGGCCACAAATACAAACCACGCAAAATCTGGTGGGAAGATCCGCTCCAGAAAGACCAGTGGGCGGGTTATATGAAAACGCTGGCTGAGCGTCCGGAAGACGTTCGCCTGCCGCGCATTGCCGGTGCCACAGGCACCGCATGGCTGGAAAGCAGCGGGACAAGTGTGAGTGCCGCTGGGGCAAGTTCGGCTGCTGCCGGGGAAGACTCTGCCGCAGATGCGGCGGGTGTGATCGGCAGCGATGGTGCTGCGTCGCTCCCTTTGGGCGACGCAGCAGGGTCCGCCGCGGATGGAGCGGCGGACGGGGTGGACGGCAACGCTTCGCGTGCGTTGCCGATGACCTCGGCCATGACCGCACAGACGGTCATGGGTGCCCGTGCTTTCGCCGACCTTGGACTCGGCGAAAAGGAACTGCAGAAGCACACCGTATTGGATGTGCTTCCGTTCCGGCTTGAGCGTGTGCTAGCTGGCGCCAGCCCGCTTGCCGCGAAAGGCCGGACGCTGCTGGTCGTTGTGTACCAGCAGCATGAAGGGCAGCAGGCGCAGTATTACACGCTGCCGCTGGGAGAAGAAGCCGCTGCCATGTAGGTGCAGCGGCATTGGGGTGAGCTGCATGGCCGATTGGCGGCATGCAGGGGGAGAAAGTGCCACGAGTTTGTGGCCGTGGCACTTTTTTTGCATGCATCACGGCAATGCGCTTGTGATGCTGCAATGATGAGCAACGCGCTAATGAACGCGGTGCGTCTCAAGAAGGTGCTGCACCCAGTGTGCGCAGCACCTCATCATTAAGCGGCTTGCCATCGTACAAGCCACGTTAAGCTCTACCTTTTACAACGTCATATACGCTCCAAAGCATCTGAAGATCGTCTGATTTCCTATTTGGGGAGAAGAAGGCCTTCTTTTTTGTTTTTCAAACTCATTACAGATAAACTCCAAAAAACATCCAATAGTATGCCGACGTCAACAACAATATTGTCTATGGCTGGCTTGAAAAGCTAATACAGCACATAGTTAGGTTTCACACAATTAGATGAGAAATGGTACCATCTGAAGCCCTTGGGATGACACAAGTGATATTTATAATTAACTATACATTTCGTTAAAGATTAATAAAGAAGGAGAACTTGGATTAATGTCTTAACACAAATAGCACTCCGTTTTTGGAGTGCTCTCTATGTATTTATACATATTATATATTTCTATTTGTTTTCTTAGGGGACAACCCTCCCCCATTAAAATAGTGAGGAACTCTCTACCAGGAGCTTTATATTTTAGTGGAAAAATCGTACCCAAAAAGGGTTGAAGCTTCTTCACTAAAATACAATTCATTCGCGTTAGATCATAACTCAGTTGAAATTTTCAGCTTGTATGCGTGCCGATCTTGGTAATGCTCCAACCAATCTCTTACCCATGACAATAAACGGCTTTTCGACATACAGATACAGAATGTATGACAAGGTAATTGTTATAGCTAATAATGACACAAAAGACAACCCCGCTGTAAGAAGTTTAGAATAGTTGAAATTTATGAAGAACTTTATTATGAAGGGCATTATTATCATATGTATCAAGTAAAGTGAATACGAAATGTCGGCGCCGAATTTAGACAATTTATTCGATAAGAGTCCAGCAAAAAATGATATGATTGAATAAATACTTCGAGGTAAAATATACTTTAAATTCTCATAGAACATTAAGAAAATGAGTCCGACAGTTAGGATAATTGTCAATTTATCCTCCATTGCGAGGATAATCAACCCGTTAAGTGTCACAAATCTCCATTTAATTTTTTTCAAGGCTGCCGCCGCAACCATCATACCCAAGATGAACACGGGCATTCTAAAGAAAAGGGCTGCAGGCATATCAAAATATGATTTTAAATAGTTGAGAGATAATACCGATAACGCAACAGAGAAGAGAGTTATTATACTAAATCTTAGACCCGTTTGTTTCCTAAATAGGATAGCAAAGATTATCGGAAATATAATATAGAATTGCATTTCTAGTGATAAGCTCCATGCTACTGATAGTATCGTACTATCCTGGTGGGGAATCAGCCCATGAAGAAAGAATAAATGAGAGAACATTCCAATCAATGTTGGGGTCTCTAATTTGCTCTCAGCACCAAAAACAGTGATTGAGCTCCCAGTGAAAAATTCCAATATTTCTTTCCTTAATAAATACATATTCTCAACAAGGAAAAAGGCTGCAATAATGGCAATGAAGTATACGGGGTAAAGTCTGAACAATCTGCGTAATATAAATTTTATTCCTGTGGGTGCCTCGAGAAATGGTTCTTTTTGTTCCCTGAGAATGTAGTGATAAGTCATCAAGAAACCAGTTACCAACATGAAGCCATTCACAGCTATTATAGGCTGTTGCAGTAGACTTGAAATAAAAGGAATATCGATGAAATTTTTTCCGCCAATAACAATATAGAAGTGTCCACAAACCACCCATAATGCTAATAATAATCGCAAACCATTCAGTACACTCGTGTTCAACTTCACTACCTAACACCTCTCCATCCACCTGTCTTTGATACATAATGTATCATTTAATATTTGTTTAAATCAAGTGGGAATTACCTGTACTGTCTAAGTTAGTTACGGTTGTTTCGGTGTCTGCTCTTGTCGTCGTCATTATTATGCTGTCTCCACCAATGACAGTGGAGCTCTTAGAACGAATAAAGGTATTTTATTCGGAAGGAAAGAATCTATTAGATGTTATCAGAAAATGGCGAAAGAGGAGAGACGTGATTATGGAAACCTACGCTCATTTTATATCCAAGAAAGTAAATGAAGAAATACGAATATTCAGACACCACACGGAGTTTCACTCTGTGAGTGGTCCTGGAAAAGTCATTGGCCTAGTTGTCATGATGAACCCTGGAGATGCGAGACCACTGGACGAAAATATCTTTGGTTTGCTCGAAAATTCCGAATACGAAACTGAAATCCCCGTTCTTACTAAGCCTGATAATACAATGAAAAAGGTTATGCGAATGATCCAAGAAGCCTATAGTCATAATAAACTTGCGTTCCCAAATCAATATTCCATTCATATCGAAAATATATTTAACATTCGCGAGAAAAATAGTGATAAGGCTAAAAAATCTGCAAAAAACATGAGTGGATTAGAAGATTTGATGTTTAAATCCAGAGAATTATTAGATGATTATGAATTTGTTTTTTTCGCTTGGGGGAAGTTGGATGTGGGGGTGGAACGTCAACGAGATTTTGCAGTAAAGTACCCACATGCCATTGTCGTAAATAAATTGAATTATAGAGGTAACATTAGGGACGTAAATTACCCGGTCCATCCTCTATACATGAAAACAGAGTTCTTTTTACATGCATCTCAGGATAAAATCAGGATGAGCATGTTTAAATAAGACACTAACATCATATAACAGTGTATTTTCGAATTGTTTATTCGGGCTCGGTCATACAGAAATTTCGGAAGTAAAGGCGGTCAGACCTACCAGTATGGATGGTGCGTAATCAAGAATCATTATCCCAAATCAACAAAAAGGAGTAAAGAGCATATGGAAATCAAAAATAAAGGTGGAGATGTACTTGGCAAAATTCAAATTGAATCACTTCGAAATGATCATGTCATTGATAAGGTCATACTGGATTTAAGACCAGGTGATGGGAAGGCAATCTACACTGCTGATACTACAGAGAACAAATTTACACAACAGACCAATTATGCAGCAATTACCTGGGACAATGGTTTCAAACAGTTACAAGAACAATGTTCTCCGTGGCAACCAAAATTTCCGGCTCATTCAGAAGTGCATGCCATTCATGTCTATTATGGATTTGATAATATAACATCAGATGAAATCAATGAAATGGTCGAAGAAAGTAAAGTGTCAAGGAAAAATGTGGTGGTACGAGACTTGAAGCCAAATAAGAAGCTTGTGGGTATCAGTATCACGTATCAAGAATATGGTACATTTAAACTTAACATCTTTGGGACGACCAAAAGTCGAATCCAGTTGCCTGACAATGATATGAACAATGTTAAGCAACTCAAGGTACGTGGTGTGGAAGCATTTTATATTTTGAATAACGAAACAGAGCGATTGGTTTGGATTGAAGAGAGTGTTAATGGGAAGGCGCTCCAATATGAAATTATCGGAAAGGATACGTCCAAAGAAGTTCTGATGAAGATTGCGGAATCTATGTGTTAAAGGGCTTTCATGCATTCAAGAGGGCATTGGTTTTGGATAACAATACACCTCCAGAACGGCGAAAGCCGTTCTTTGTTCTATTCACACGTACGTTAAAACTTTCGCACTCTTATTTGGGTTGGACAAAAGAATATATAGGATACAGAAGAGTATTAACACCGAAATGGAACGATTAGCTCATTCATGTTACATTTACCTTCCGATTTACGTTCGAAGTCATGCTGTTTATGCCAAAATGTATGGTTGCTTGTGCCGAATAATGAAATCCATATGTCATCGATGTCGATGTCACCGTCCCACATTAACAATTTTCCTGGTCCACTCAGGCTCACTGGTCGCCGCCCGCACCAAGCAGTCGGCACAGTCTGCAAAGGGCAGCGCCCCGAGTGGGTTGATGCGGGCTAATGGGCCTGCTGTATATTTTAAAGTACCCTCCGCGTATTGAAGCACGGATGCCCGTACAATGACCCAATCCAGTTCACTCCGTATTAGCGCTTGCTCTGCCATACCTTTATCCTTGATCGCCTTCCAAAAGATGCTGCGCATCAAACGTACAGCCAAGCCATTAACAAAGGAAAGCTCTTTACCATCGCTCAAGTTAATACCGCTCTGCATAACCAAGCGCTTAACGCCAGCACGATGACAGGCTGCAGCAATATTCGGAATTCCTTCGGACATAACGGTACCTGGTGAGAAGTTTGCCGCCATAACATTCATTCCAGCCCTAATGTTTCTAAAGTTCTTTTTGGCGGAATCTGGAGACAAGTTACTGGGAGGACCTATGCAACTGATGACCACATCTGCACCAGCAATGGCTTTGACCAGACTGGACTCGTCAAATACATCCCCCTGTCTGACGGTGAGTCCCTCTGCGGGAGATAACACTTCCGGCCGACGAGCAACGGCTACAACCTCATGTCCCAGTTCAAGTGCCCGCTCTATCACTTTCCTTCCAGTTCCCCCTGTGGCTCCAATAATTGCAATTTTCATGTTAATGAACTCCATTCCCATATGTGCATAAATGCACAATAGTGTATTAATAAGCAACTATGTATAATGGTATACAGAAATAGAAACGCTACAAGTCTTAAAAAGAGCGATTCCGTGCATTAGTTTACAAATCCTCTGAAATTGTGTAGTGATTATTAGGAAAGCTGGTGGATTTCAAGTGTTAAAGGTGGATCGCAGAATACGCAAATCCCAGGAAGCCATCAAAACGGCTGTTATTGAACTGATGCTCGAAAAAGATTTTGATCAAATTACGATACAGGATATCTCCGACAGAGCGGATGTTAGCCGAAGAACGATCTATCTTCATTACACGGACAAATTCGATCTTCTCGATAAGCTCATCGAAGAACATATTACGAACCTGGGGGAGATCTGTGAATCTACAGAAGACGATGCCAGTTATAGAGATATGGTGGAAGTGTGGTTCGAGTATTTCGAAAAGCACCCTTTGTTTTTCTCTGCACTACTTGCGAGTAAAGGAAACTCTTTTTTTCGCAATCAGTTTCTGGCCTTTTTCATTGGAGAACTGGGGAAAGGGAACAATATGTCCGAAGAGGGAAGCATTGCAGCAATAACGGAAGGGATAAATGTGGAGGTTCAGTTTCTGGGGGCGGCAATTGTTGGCGTAGTAGAATGGTGGTTTAAAAAGGAAAAGCCACTTTCTCCATCCGTTATGGCAGAGCGTATAGGTGCATTGCTTGAAAGGAATCTTGAAGTATAGAATATAGAGTTCAAAAAGAAATAACATGACGTAGAACTGAGAAACACCATGATATAATTGAGAACATTTAAACCAAAACCGATTAGGGCAGGAGAGTTAGAGAACATGGATGATTTTACTAAGAAGCGGATTCAAAAGATTATGGACAACTACACCGAAAATGCAGTACCCGAGCATGTACAAAGTCAGATTAAAATAGGCTATAAAATCAGAGGGAATCATGTGACGTTGATTGAAGAAAGACAAGCTTTCCAGAGCGATCAATGGGTACAGATGCCGGTAGCACAGTTCAGATTAGATGAAAAGGCATGGAAAGTGTATTGGCAGGACAGTAAAGGCAAATGGCATTTCATCGATGATATCGAACCGAACGAAGATTTTGAAACATTGCTCAAGATCGTGGATGAAGGTCATAACGGAATGTTCTGGGGTTAATCGAAAGCGTTGTTGGAGGGTTGGAAAAATGAAGGGGGACACGTGTATGATTATTTTCAAAGCAACCCAACTCACATTAAAAGATCTGAATGTCAAACCGGAAACCATCAAAGAGACAGATGCTTTCTTTAGTTGACATGTAAACTTTTTTACGCTGTATGGCAGAAAGCACTATGTGTTTATGAATGATTTATCCAGATTAAGTTTAACGGTTAGTGGGATTTGAACAAATCAGGCCAGTAAAAAGCCCATTCGATCGGATGGACATGGGAGAATGAGCGCTCTGCTAAATCTCCCTTTTTCGCCAAACATTTCTTCGCAAATTCCACAATATGGGTTATCATATACGTAGTTCAGATACTGGCCGGTGTGTATTGTATTTACGAAGTACATAAATTAGATGTTAGCAGAAATCAGGGGAATGCTTAATTAAATTAAAAAGATTATAAACTATTTAAGGACGGGGATTTCAATGAGTAGCTTGTTACTAACCTCTTGTGGTTTTTATACTGAAGATATTAAAAATCAATTTCTGGATTTTATTGATAGAGATATTTCTCAATTAAAGGTCTCTATTATTACAACAGCATCCCCTATGAAAGAAAATAATAGATATGCACAAAGGGCAATGCAAGATTTCAAGGACATGGGGTTTAAGCATATTAATTTTGTGGATATAGAATTTGATGACCCGCAAATTCTCATACATAGAGATGTTATATATATCAATGGTGGAAATCCATTTACATTATTGTATTACGCTAAGAAAAGTGGTGCTGATGAAATTATTAAAACACTGGCCGCACAGAATGTAATTATAGTTGGAGTAAGTGCTGGAGCGTTATTACTGGGGCCGAATATTAACATTGTCGATTTCTTTACTCCACAGATGAACACAATGGATTTAACGGATTTTAAGGCATTAGGTGTAACCGACAAGCTTATTTTTCCTCACTATGATAGAGAGGACGTATTTAAAGATAGTACTAATAAAACAATTGAAGAGAGAATAGTAGAATTTGAATCCAATGAGAACTGTAAGGTGACAAGGCTTAAAGATGAAGAATATATCTCAATCTTAATGAACCAAGCACATTGAAAGTCGTAAATTCATTGAAATTAGCACGAAGAAGCCCCTGAAATCTGCTAACACTGTATTCACGCTGCGGGGCTGCGCCCCTTGGTCTGCCAGAGGGATTTCGAGGAAGTAGTATCCAGCAGACAACTCCTGCGAGGCTAAGTCTTCGACCCAGTCGCTCCTTTAAGCCTCTTGGGTTCGTGAATACAACAACGTTATTAGAAATCGGGGTAATTGCTTAAGTTCAGGTGCTATAATAAAACAAAAATAATAGATATGAGATAGGTGACGAAGCATTAAATTACTATTTATTTGTAGTCGAAACAAATGGCGCAGCTTAACAGCAGAGAAGATTTTTGATGGATACAATGGATATCAAGTGCGATCTGCTGGAACAGAAGAGGGAGCTAGAATTAAAGTCACTGAAGGACACATTGGATGGGCAGAAATAATTTTTGTAATGGAGAAAAAACATGTAAGAAGGCTTAAAGATAAATTCTCAAATAAACTAATAAACAAACGTTTGGTATGCTTAAATATACCAGATGATTATGAATATATGGATGGAGAATTAATAGAGATATTGAAATCTAGAGTATCGGAA
This sequence comes from Paenibacillus sp. UMB7766-LJ446, assembly GCF_030226665.1. Classification (NCBI taxonomy): domain Bacteria; kingdom Bacillati; phylum Bacillota; class Bacilli; order Caryophanales; family Paenibacillaceae; genus Paenibacillus; species Paenibacillus sp. UMB7766-LJ446. The sequence goes on along the minus strand of NZ_JASOYM010000001.1, from coordinate 806,274 downwards.
TACGTTGAAGTACCAGAATAATAGTTAAGAACAAAAGTAAGGAGTACGAAAAAGAGCATTTTGTAAGTAGCTCAAGGGGGACCCCGACATCTTATAACATAATATTCAAGCCGCGGCTCCGATGGTGCCTTGGTCTGCTGATGCATTTCGAAGAGGAATTTCAGCAGACAACCCCCGTTGGGGTTCATGAATACGGGAACGTTATGTGAAATTCCCTGAGAGCTTTAAAACATAATGACACTTTTTGGAGGTTAATTAATGGGAGCATGGGGAACTGGAATTTTTGAGAATGATGATGTATTAGATTGGAAGTTAGATTTATTTGATACTGATGACATGGAATTAATTGAAGAGACGATTGAAGAAGTATTAGAAGAAGAATATATTGAGTCAGATTTAGCTTCAAATGCTCTAGGCGCAATTGAGATCCTTGCAGCATTACAAGGTAGTCCTGGGAAAGAGATATTGAATAAACAAAGTGATACTGAGGATTTATATGACTGGATCAATACACATAAAGGTAAAGGTAAAGGTAAAGAACTCATTTCAAAAGCTAAACGAGCAGTTAAGAAAATTAAGAAAGATTCAGAACTAAAAGAGCTATGGGAAGAATCGGAAGAATATCTAATCTGGTTAAATGCAATAAATGACTTAGAAAAACGATTGTAAAGAAATTGATAGCTTTTCGAGAAGAGGGAACCTCACATAACAAAATATTCAAGCAGCGGCTCCGGTGGAGCATTGGTCTGCGGAAGGATTCCGATGAGGCATTTCGGCAGACAACCCCTTTGGGGTTCATGAATACAGAAACGTTAGATGAAAGACATGCAATTAAAAAAACAAAAAAACATTCGAATAGAGTTGATTAAAAATGGAACTTAAATCATTTGAGAGAAACGATCTCCTGAGATGTACCAATACTTTCACTAATGTATTTAATCAAGAACCATGGAATGATGAATGGTCTACAGAAACTGCATTTCAATATTTACTTGATTACACCAACTCATCTGGATTTATTGGTATTATCGCTGAAGACAGGGAAGAGATAATTGGTTTTGTTTTTGGTGTCCGGAAGCGTTGGTGGAGTGGAGATGAGTTTTTTATTAATGAAATGTGTGTAAGTGTAGAGAAACAAAAAACAGGAGTAGGATCAAAGCTTATGAAATTCTTAGAGAAAAAACTTGAATTTGATGGGATTGAGAACATAACTTTATTAACCGATAGAGGTATTCCTGCAGAGATATTTTATAAGAAGAATGGATTTACTGAAGTAGACAGAGTAATGTTTTTAAATAAGAACATAACATGAGTTTTATTTTGAATGTGAATTAAAGAGGGCATTGCCCATCATCTAACATAACATTTCTGCATTGTCGCGTTCGCTCCTCGGTCGCAAAGAGGGGATTCTGAGAAGTGATTAGACGACACATCCAACTGGCTAAGTCTGGAGACCCGGAGGAATACGCACCTTAAGCCACTTGAACGTCAGAAATGCGCAAACGTTATAAGAAATTGCGCAAAAGATATATCGAATTAAAAGGAGATACCATGGCAGATGCACAGTGGCTAGGAAATGCAATTACGGCTTTAGCAACAATTTCTGCTTCAGCACTGACTTTTTATGGTGCGTATATGATTAGTAAAAACAATCAAAAAAATGATAATAGTAAATTTCAAAAACAAATTGAATGGGAAAGGGAAAAGCTAGAAAAGGAAGTTAACAGAAAAGAGTATATAGATAAGCTGAAAATTTATAATAAAGTTCTTAAAGTAGATGGAGAAGTTATGATTGTTACTTCATATCCAGAGGAATTTGATTTTAATAATTATCATGAGAAAGTAAGACCCCTATTATTCGAAGAATATCATTTGTTAGATCAAGATATCAAAGTTATAGTTAGAGAAATTGATGGGATTATTACTCTCAGTAATTTTTATGAAGAGGTTCAGAAAGAACATAATGAAAAACTAATGAAATTGTACTTTAAACTCATTGAAAAAATCGATAATCATTATAAAAGATAAGAAAATCATTTTAATCAAGTATGAAGAGTAATTCGGGGAAGGCGCAACATCTTATAACATTATATTCACGTTGCGGATCGGCTATCGCCGCTACTTGGTCCGTTAGAGGCTATTGGCAGAGAGGCTAATTCAACGGACACATCGATCTCCCTAATATAAGAGCTATCTAAGGGGGAACGATGTCGTGAATACAGGAACGTTATAAGAAATCGGCGTAAAGAGTAAACCCATAATTAATGCAAATACATAGGGAGTAAATCTATGAATTACAAATATAGTCTATTCGACGAGGATGGCAGTTTAATTATCGGACATTGCGATAATATTGCTGGATTATTAGAAACGAACATTAGTGAAACTGCGGATGAGGATTACTACGATCTCAGTTTTATTAATTTTCATTTCAGCGCTGACTTTAAACAGATTTGCTCAAACCGAAAGTATCCCATAAGTAATTTATACATACTTATTTTAGATCATTGTGGTAATAAGATAGGTAATTATTATTTTGTATTGAATACTCAGAAAGTATTTACCTCTTCAGATTTAAAAGATGGGCGAGATGTTAATATTGCTGGTTATCTTCCAATTGCTCTTTCTATGGAAATTCTAAGACTCTGGGATCTTGGTAGAGAGTTAAAACAAAAAAATATTTGGTCTCAATTTACTAACCACCAGCGCGAGATCTGGATGGAAATAATTAGAAATCGAAATAATTATTGTAAAATCTCCAGTAATATTCAGGACATAACTAATCAAACGTATTATGTTGATGGTCGACATATCACAGATAAGATTTCTTTTTATTTTGCGCTGGGTGAATCCATCAATGGCCCTGGAGGTTATTTCGGCGGATGTCTGGACAGCTTGTCAGATTGCTTGTGCGGAGGCTTTGGTGTGAAACCACCTTTTACGATTGAAATCAATGGATTTGCTGATAAATGCGAAATAATTGAAAATATTTTAGAAGTGCTTAACGAACATAATGTTACAATCAAACTTTAAAACTAAAAATGATTTTTTGAAAGTTAATCGAAGAAGACACCGACATCTTATAACATAATATTCACGCTGCGGCTCCGATGGAGCCTTGGTCTGCTTGAAGGAATGCGGAGAAGCATTTCAGCAGACAACCCCTGTGGGGTTCATGAATACAGAAACGTTATAAGAAATTGGGGCAAAGGATATAAAAACAACTCAAAGGAGTAATGTACATGGCGAAGACCTCTTTGGAAATGGTGGAAGAATTCAAAACCTTTATTGATTTTGTACAAGAGTTAAAGACTATAGATGAGGAACATTGGAACAGTCCCATTTCAGAGGGGAAAAGGTCATTGAAAGATGTTGTAAGTCATATCATGCTTTGGGACAAATATTTTTATGAGGAAGGCATAGAGAAGATTAAGCTTGGTCAATCCGTGACTGTAAGGCATTTGAACTTTGATGAATTCAACGCTAATGCAAGGGAATATGCAAAGAGCCAAACAAGAGATTCTATCATTAACCAATTCATTGAACACAGAAACAAGATCATTGATGATATCACCGGATTACCAGAGGAAGATTATATAAAGGAATATAAAGACGGAGACAGAAAGAAGTTTTCGATTAGGGGATATTTAAGAGGATTTATTCCCCACGATAAACACCATAAAAAACAAATTGAAAAGTACGTAAAGTCAATACAGTAAAGTGTAAGCGAATTCAGGGATGGCCCCAACATCTTATAACACTGTGTTCCAGCTTCGCGTCTGTCGCCGCTCGGTCTGCCTGAAGGATATCAAGGAAGCAGATTCAGGCAGACACATCAATTCCCCTAAGATAAGAGCTATCTATGGGGAATTGATGTCAGGAACACAACAACGTTATCCGAAAGACTCGCAAATACTATTAAGATAGAGGTGTATGTATGTTTTTTTTACAGATGTCAGGATTCCCTGGTTCAGGAAAGTCGACATTAGCAAGACAGATTAGCCAAACAACTGGGGCTGTCATTGTTGATCATGACATTTCTAAAACAGCAATCTTAAAATCGCTATCATCACAAGGATACACGATGGAAGGTAAAGTAATAGGACAACTGTCCTATGATGTAGATTGGTCGTTGGTGGATTATTATTTATCGAATGGACATAGCGTGATCATGGATAGTCCTTGTTTGTACAGCAATTTATTAGAAACTGGGCTTGAATTAGCGAGAAAACACAAAAAGAAATATAAGTATGTGGAATGTTATGTCGAAGACATTGAATTAATTCGAAATCGATTAAAAAATCGAGAAAGACTTTTGAGTCAAATCGAAGCACCATCATCAGAAGAAGGTTTTTATAGAGCTTTAATAAACAGTAAAAAACCAGAAGAAGAGAATTATATAGTGGTAGATTCATCGAAACCAATCGCAGAATACTTGTCAAAGTCCTAGAATACATAAACGAATGAAAACAAAAGTAAAGACGATGAAAGCAGAATCAAGAAGGCAAGTCCATTGGATAACACAGTATCTACGTCGCCCTCGGAAATGTCTGGGCTGGAAAACCGCTCACGAATCTTTCACAGAGGAACTGTCGCACTTGGTTTGACAATCTATCACATAAAAACGGTAGGTGAAATTAATGCAAATAAGATGAAGGTGGATAAGATTTACAATTTAATCCGGTTCGAGGAAACAAAACAACTGGTGGCGTATGCAGGATCTGTAAGTATCAAAAACCCGACATAAATTGCGGGTTTTTGATACTTTATTGTTGGGAGATGAAAGGCGCTACCCAGTAAATTCCTGGACCCATGTGTTGTTATAATAAGCAATACCGATATGAGAATAACTATTATTCAGTATATTTGCTTTGTGGCCAGGGCTATTCATCCACTCCTTCATAACCTGGGTAGGGGTGGTTTGCCCTTTTGCGATGTTTTCTCCAGCGGTATTATATGTGATCCCGAATTCCTTCATCATATCGAAGGGGGATCCATGTGTTGGCGAATTATGATCAAAGTAACTGTGGTTGTACATGTCCTGTGCCTTGACCATAGCCACATTTGACAATTCTTCATTCCTACTCAAGGAACTTAATCCTGTTTTGGCCCTTTCTTGATTGACTAGATCCAGAACCTGCTGCTCAAAATCTGTTTTATCCGTAGTATTTTTTTTACCTTCCTGTACTTGTCCTGTTGGCTCCTTATTTTCAGGATTTCCTGCAGGTGCCTGGTTTACTGGATTTCCATCCGGTGTTCGAATCACATCCAACAAATCCAATGGAATTCCATTTTGGGCTTCTTTTGTTGTAATAGATCTCTCTTGCCAAGATGTAGCTGTTGATGATGCCTGTGTGAGGACAGAGTTTGGTGCAGAAGCATGATCATGAATTGAAATTTGTTTTTGCTCAGGAGTCACTTGTTTTTGCATCATATTGTTATGGGACGAACAGCCTGCCACCAATAATAATATTGTTAAAACGAAAAACTTTGCCATTTGCCAACCTCCTAGTTAGTTAATGAAGTTCCCGGATTTATGTTTTCCTGTATGCCATTTACTTATTCCTAATATGGTTCTCTCCTTATCCAGTACTTTTTTATGAGCGATACCATTTAGATAGCCTTGTCTTTTTTTTGTCTCGAGGAAAGCAAAGCGTGTTGCGAATGGTTATGGATAAAGAAGGCCATATCGGGTCATAAATGCATCACGGGATGAATGTTATCTATTTCAATGGGATTCCTGATGATTGGAGCATTTCGATGGATAATTGGGAGAATCTATTCAAACTAATTTCACTCATTCATTATTGCCGCGAGATACAGTGTACTTTTCGAAGTCCTGCTTAACTAAACGCCCCCGTTGGTGGTATAGACAATTTTAAAGAATTAAACCATATGCTGCATCATATAAAACAAACTGAAAGCTAGTATTTGATAATTCGATGAAGTCAGAAACTGCGTTTAACACAGAATTCAAGCTGCGGGGCTATCGCTCCTTGATTGACAGATGTATAATCATGGAAGAAATCTCAGTCAACAAACGCCCCAGCCTAAGATAAGAGCTATCTAAAGCCAGGGCGTTTCGTGAATACAAGAAAGTTATGACTTACCCGAAAACCCAATTTCACATTTTCGAATACTATGACTACTTATTGTTGTCAACAATTGTTACAAAGCATTTGTTTTAGAATTAAATAATTATTCTTTGAAAAATATTGAAGATGATCAGATAGTAAATTTGTACACGAGGAGATAAAACTATGATAAAAAACAAATTACTAAGAATGGACAATGTCAGCATCGTTGTAGAATCCCTTGATGACGCGATCTCTTTCTTCGAGGAGATTGGCTTGAACCTCGAAGGGCGAGCCACTGTCGAAGGTGAATGGGCTGGTCGTGTAACCGGACTAGGTTCTCAGTGCGTAGAGATTGCTATGATGGTTACCCCAGATGGGCACAGTCGACTTGAACTTTCGAAATTTCTCACCCCGCCTACTATATCAGATCACCGGACTGCTCCTGTTAACTCCCTCGGGTATCTACGCGTTATGTTTACAGTTCAAGACATTGACGAAATGGTATCCAGACTCACTAAGTATGGTGCGCAGCTCGTTGGCGAAGTGGTTCAGTACGAGGACTCGTATCGGCTCTGCTACATTCGAGGAATCGAAGGACTTCTAATCGGTTTGGCGGAACAACTCGGTAACAAATAAGTAGGTGACGGTTTATAAAAGGAATTTACTGGAATATAAAGTAATAGAGTGAAAATAGAAACAGAAGACAGTGTGAAAGTAACTCTGAGAAGTCAGGTGCCTCATATAACACTATATTCACACTTCGGGGCATTCGCCCCTCAGTCCGGCTGAAGTTAGAAGTAGTTCCGAAGAGGCATTTCAGTAGTACGGAGGCATATTCAGCCGGATACATCCGCACCACCTAACCGAATAGCGGCTCCCTTCGGGCTTAAGGTGGTGGGACGTCGTGAATACAGGAACGTTATCTGAAATCAGGACAAATATGTAATATCAGAATCTAGGAGTGTGATTCGACTTGGAGAACTCAAATTTAAAAGATCTTATTGAAAAATACCTGAGCGCATATAACACGTTTAACATTGATGGAATGATAGGAGTTTTGAATGAGAATATTCATTTTCGAAACATTTCTAAAGGTGAAGTGAATTCGGAAACAAAGGGGATTCAGGAATTTCGCACATTAGCAGAGCAGTCAATTCAGGTGTTTTCTCAAAGGCGTCAAGTAATAAAAAACATTACTTTCGCAGGAGATAAAGCAGAGGTTGACATTGATTATGAGGGAATATTGTCCAGTGATCTCCCTAATGGAATGAAGGCAGGAGAAACATTAAAACTTCAAGGGAAATCAATATTTCAAATGAAAGATAAGAAGTTAATACTGATTGAAGATCATAGTTGAAACATTATTGAAAGTTATTCATAGATTAGCCTGAAATCAGATAACAATATATTCACGCATCGGGCATACGCCAAGCGTCGTGAATGCGGGAACGTTAGCCGAAAGAAGTTCTTAGTTTAGGAGGAGTCTATATGATATTAGAAAAAGTTATAAATAGAATTGTAATACAAAGTGAATATAAGTATTTTGTTGATAAGTATATAGATCATATACTTGCCGAATTTAAAGATAAGATTCATAGCATTTATATGTGTGGCTCGATTCCAAAAGGAACTGCTAAACCTTTTAAGTCAGATGCAGACTTTACTATTGTATGTGTAAATTCCAAAGATATTGATTACGAAAGATTGTCAAATATTAAAGACAGGCTTTTGGGAGAATATCCAGTATTAACTAAGATTGATACGACAATTTGCTCGATTGACGATGTATTAAGTAAACCAAATGAGTGGGGTTTTTGGGTTAAGATCATTTGTGTTTGCGTATATGGTCATGACGTTGGTGAAAAAGTACCACCGATAATTATTTCTCCAGAGTTCATTTTAGACTTAAATACAGAGACCAAGGAGGAAGTGGATCGTATACATCGTTTACTTTCTAATGCTAGTGATAACACAATGAAAACTAGATATATTAAAGGTTATTCTAAGAGATTAATTCGTGCATTATACTCTTTGGTTTTAATAGATACAGGTGTATGGCAAGATGACATGATTAAGATGAAGAATGCCATATTGGACTATTGCGATATTGACTCCGCTTTAGTTGATTATCTGTATGCTTGTTACTTGGATAGTAATGTACTTGTTGAAGAGTTTCTGGGAATTGCAGATGAAGTATATAGCTATTTTGAGAACGCCTTAAATGCAATGGCTGCTTCCAGAACTTCCTTCGACTAACAAAATATTGACGATCCGGGTCACTCTGAGAAGCGAATGACCACATCCAGCCCCCTAAGCCCGTCGGAAGTTACTGCATTAGGTGTTCGGCAAGCCTCACAACTATAAGCAGCGACTCTAAGGGGCCAGGACGTTGTCAATACACAACGTTATCTGACATAAACCTATTACATTTTAGGAGCAAATAATGAATATCACTTTCTCGAAATGGGTGCAATATTATCGAAGAAATAATCAAAACCTCAAATATATTCATTGGGATGACAACTATAAATTAACAACTAATGAAAGAGAAATAATCATTAAGTCAATTCAACAGTTTCAATTAGGAGAAAAATCTGAAGGTAAACATCTAATTAAACGTGCGCAAGAATATGTACATCAGACACAAGATCAGGATTACTATGAAGCACTTATAGAATTCATTAAAGAAGAACAGAGGCATGCTAGAGATCTAGGCAGATTTATGAAGGTACAGGGAATCCCACTCCTTCGTAGACATTGGGTGGACAATGTATTTAGAAGATTACGTCGATATGCGAGTCTAGAACAATCAGTCATTGTTCTATTAACTGCTGAGATCATTGCTAAGTTGTACTATAAAGCCTTGCAAAAATCTACAAAGTCAGAAGTATTAATAGATTTATGTAATCAGATTTTAAGTGATGAGGAGAAACATGTTCAGTTTCAATCCGAAACACTTCATAAATTTGCTCAAAATAGAAGCGTTCTCTTTAACAGAATAGTTTATATCCTTCGTAGAATCCTTTTTGAAGGAACGCTAATTATAGTGTGGTATCAACATAAGCCTGTATTTAAAGCTGGGGGATATAAACTCAAAAGTTATTACTATGAATGCCGTCATGAGTTTAACTTAACAAAGAAGATTATAGCTAATTCACAGTAGAGGTTTACGTCAGATAACATTATATCCAAGCTTCGGGTCCTGACGCTCCCTCGGTCAGCCCGAAGGGAATTGGCAGGGAAGTGGGATCAGGCGGACACATCCGCACCGACTAACCGCATCGCGGTCGCCCCTAACGTGCTTAAGTCGGTGGGGCGTCGTGGATACAGTAACGTTATATGTAATAGCCGCAAATAAATAATAAAAAAATTTAATTCCTTTGGAGGTAAGTCGAGATGGAGAGCAAAAAAATTTATAGTAAAGAATTCCCGATATTGGAATTTGATGAATCGCGAGTTGCAATAATAGAGGCTAGTAATTTTATCAAGCCAAAAGAAGAATTTGAATACTGTGTAATAACATTTTTTAGAGATGTAATTGAAAAAATGAAAACGGAGGGAAAGCTGAAAGAAGTTGCATGTCTGCATTGCGAGACTCTAGATTTGCCAATATATGAAACATATTATCAAGGAAAAAAAGTACATATTACTTTGGGGTATTTAGGAGCTGCAGGTTCAGCAGGATTCTTAGAAGAACTGATAGCCTATGGTTTTCAGAAATTTATAGTTTGTGGTGGTGCAGGTGTATTAAAAAAAGACATTGCTGTTGGACATGTAATAGTACCCGTCTCTGCAGTGAGAGATGAAGGAGTATCATACCATTACATTAAGCCATCAAGAGAAATTGAATGTAATCTAGAGGTATTAAAAATCATAGAGGACGATTTTAATATACATAATGTCAGATATATAAAGGCCAAAACTTGGACGACAGATTCATTTTATAGAGAGACTAAAGAAAAGGTTGAGTTGCGGAAAGCAGAAGGGTGTGTAACTGTAGAAATGGAAGCAGCAGCATTTATGGCTGTTTCACAATTTAGAAATGTAAAATTAGGTATTATCTTGTATGGCGGTGATGATTTAAGTGGTGTCGAATGGGATAGTCGAAGTTGGAATAGCAGATCAGAAATAAGAATAAACCTTGTTGAAATATCAATGCGGATATGCAGTTCTTTATAACTGGAATAGATATAATCCATTTATTAATGCATTTATAAAAAGGGAAATACTAAATAGACAACCAAGAGTTAAATGTAAATATGACAACATAAATAAATTATGCGAAATCGAAGAAGGCGGCTACAATATATAACACCGTATTCCCGCTGCGGCCCCAAAAGGGGCCTAGGTTGCCAGAGGCATTTCGGGGAAGTGGATTCAGGCGACACTCCCGCACCACCTAAGCGCGGTCGCGCCCAGTCGGGAACCGGCTTCGCCTATGGCTCCGAGCTCCTTTAAGGTGGTGGGGCGTCGAGAATACAACAACATAGGAGCGATATTATGACAATCATCTTCAAAGAAATAAAAGACATTGATAAACAAGCAATTCAAGAACTGTTTCACTCGGTGGACTGGAGATCAGGAGATTTCCCAGAAGATCTTAGACAAGCAATAAACAACTCGCATACGGTTATTACGGCATGGGATGATACCAAATTAGTTGGCTTAATAAATGCACTGTCTGACGGAGTGATGACAGTATATTTTCATTACATGTTAGTACATAAAGAATATCAATCATTAGGAATAGGAAAGAGAATGATGGAAAAAATGCTTAGTCGATATTCTAATATCAAAACAAAAGTGCTTATATCCTATGATAGTGCAGAAAAATTCTATGGAATATTTGGATTTAAGCCAGAAGAAGGAACTAAAGCCATGTTTATTTCAGATATGGTATAGGATTTTGTGAGTTGATCAAAGAAGTTGAGGGCACCAGATAACAACATGTTCATGCGTCGGGACATCGGCCCCTTGGTCCGAAAGAAGTTAGAAGTTAAATCGAAGAGGAATTTCAGTAGCAAGGAAGCATAGTCCTCGGACACATCCGCACCACCTAACCGCGTCGCGGCCAGTCGCATACGCTCTTTTAAGATGGTTGGACGTCAAGAACACAACAACGCTATACGAAATCCTTAAAGAGATTCAGACCAAAGGAGACATTATGAGATCAATACTAATTTTACTGTTTTGCTCCATAATTACGATTGGTTGCACAAAACCAAAAATTGATTTTGACGAATTAGCATCCGCAACGGCCAAAGCAGAGAAGTCTATGAATGATAAGGACTTAGTAGTTACAACAGCAACAAGTTCAGATAAAAAAACAATTAATATTAGAATCTTAGTTGAGGGTAGATTGACTAATGAACAAGCTAAATACGTGGTTACAGAATTCATTAATGAGATTGAAAAAGGAATTCAAGAAACCGATTTATTTAGAAAGAGCTATCTTATTAAATTCGATATAATGTCTCAAAAAGATGGAGAAATATTATATAAAGGCCAAAGAAATAAGGGGGAAGAGACAATTTGGTGGCAACTCTAGGGGTCAAGGACTTCGTATAACATTATATCTACGCTTCGAAGCCTGTCGGATCCTCGGTCCACCCGAAGGGGAATAATATAAATCAGTGATTTTATATTGCAATTTGTTTCCATAATTTTATAACTAAAAAATTCAGGAGATGATTATGTTGCAGATCAGAGAAGCTACCATTAATGACGCTGAAGGAATTGCAAAAGTTCATGTGGATAGTTGGAGAACTACATACCAGGGTATTATTCCAGAGGAATTCTTAACCAATCTATCATATAAACAAAGAACTGAATTATGGATTAAAAATATCGGAAAAACAGACAATTTTGTGATATTAGCAGAGAACACAGAAGGGGAAATCATTGGATTTGCAGATTGTTGGAAGAGAGAGAAAAATAAGGTGCCCGACTCAGGTGATTTGACTTCAATTTACATACTTAAGGAATATCAAGGGATAGGATTAGGGAAGGAATTACTTAAAAGTATATTTTTTCGATTCAATTCATTGGGTTATCAGAAGATATTTGTTAATGTTCTAGAGGATAACAAGGCCCGCTATTTTTATGAGTATTATGGTGCTCACTTGTGTAAATCGGTTCAAATAAAAATTGGAGGAAGAGTCCTTAATGAATTAATTTATGAATGGGATAACATTGACGGAGTGTTAGCGAGGTTAACTAAAACTAATTAAAAAAATTGATTGTATTCCCATGGAGTCGACGACATCTCATAACACCAGAACGTTAGATGAAATCAGCAACATATAAAGAGGATCCATTACACCTTACATACTTTCGACGGGAAGTGCTTGAGTGAATAAAGATATTCTACTTGGATGGGATAGCAAGTATAATGCGGTGAAACGTACGAAAGAACATTATTGGAAGACATATAGGAAGTGGCGTGATGAAAATAAAGGTGACTATCACAGTACTTTTATGGGCAAATTATATGATGAATTAATAACTCTTGAAGAGCGGGCCATATACCTAATATAGTTTTAACACAACAGAAGCTGTGGTATTTTGTTCGATTAATATATTCTACGTAGAAGAACATATAGGAACCTATGATATAGAGTTCTTTTTGAACGGTGAGATCGCTGATGAGTATCTGGATTTTGGAGATGTGTTACTTAAAGATCGGATTACTAAAGTAAAGCATAGTTTGAAAATTGCAAGAAGCGCTCTAAAACTAGGATTTGAAGCATCAGACATTTCGAAAATCACAGAAATCTCACTTGAACATATAGAAATACTAAAAAAGAAATATAGTTGATTTAAGGGAATGGTACAAGAATGATTTGTGTTTCAGAGAATCGGCTGACATCCTATAACATAATATGCACGCTGCGTACATTCGTCCTTGGTCCGGCATTCGCCGGACACCCAGAATACATTGGGTCGTGAATACAGGAAGGTTATAGGAAATCAGCGCAAGAAAACTCTTTTTTCAGGAGGAATCGTTCTAATGAATAGCATTTTTGAACAAAATCATACAAATGAAATTATTGTCCGTATCAAACAATTACGTTCAGATTCACAACCGCGTTGGGGAAAAATGAATGTCGCGCAAATGTTAGCTCATTGCTCATCTTTTCAGGAAATAGCGATGGGGAACTCTTCTTCCTCAAGAAGCTGGCTTGGGTTAGTTATAGGAAAGTTTGTAAAACCCATTGTCTATAACGATAAGCCACTGCCAAAGAATATGTCCACAATTCCCAATATCATGATTGTAGATGAAAGAGACTTTGATGTGGAAAAAGAAACATTAATACAAAATATAATTACGTTTCAAAATAATGGACCTGAGAAATGTACAACCCGACCACATCCTTTTTTTGGTAAACTTTCTCCTGAAGAATGGGGCAAGTGCATATATAAACATCTAGACCATCATTTAAAACAGTTTGGCGTATAGTTAATGAAACATGATGATGTAGGCTATTCAGAGTAGGAGTTGACATCCTATAACAATATGTTCACTCTTTGTAGGGCGGGCCCCCTCGGTCCCGGAAGAAAAGTCGAAGGTGTAATTACCCGAGACACATCCGCACCAAAAAGTGATTAGTGAATTTAAAAAGTTTATTTGGATTGAAGATCCTGAAGGTCGACTGGGTCGAGCTTTGGGAAAAATAACGCGTTGTAATTCAGTTGTATTTTCGACTCAATGTTCGAGAAAATGAGTGAGAAGCTTGCACAGATCACAGGAGTGATCGTGCAGGCTTTTTTTATTTAAATGAGGGTCATCCACAAAAAAAAAGTTGAAAGCGTTTTATAACTGTGATACTATTTTATCAAGATAATAATTTATTATTCTAAAAATAAAAATACATTGTTGAAAGAAGAGAAAGGAGACCAAAGTGATGGAGATTGAGAATCGTCAGTATCTTGAGAGATTTTTTCCGATTGCTTCATTTATCGCGGCAATTATAGGACCTAAATGTGAAGTCGTCGTACATGATATCAGTGATCCGGAGCACTCTATTGTTTTTATTGAGAACGGATATATTAGTGGCCGTGAAGTAGGCGATGCATCCACTGACCTTGTCTTGAGAATCCTCAAATCAGAAGCTTATCATGAGGAACAGTATATAGCCAACTACAAAGCATCAGGCAAATTCGGTCAGAGTTTCCGATCGTCTACCTACTATATAAAGAATGATCAGAATAAGCTGGTTGGCCTGCTCTGCCTGAATATTGACGTATCTCATATGGAAGTAGCGGCTGAATGGGTTCAACATATTTTACAAGGAGGACCTAACCCGTATGTAATGCCTGCTGCTGCTGAAAAGTCGAAAGAAGAAAAGCAAACAACGGAGTACCTGCAAGGAAATGCAGATGATCTGCTGCAACATATGATAACTTCTGTCATTGGCAAATTAAAAATTCCGCCGGAACGTTTGTCATCGCAGGAGAAGATTGAAGTTGTCCGCGAATTAAACGAGCTTGGAGTTTTCTTACTGAAAGGCGGCGTTTCACAGGTAGCAGCTTCTTTATCAATATCTGAACCTACGGTATATCGCTATTTACAAAAGCTGAAATAAACAGAAATCTAGATGGAAAACAAGAAGGTGAGATCATGAGCTATAACTTTGATCAAGTGATTAGCAGAATAGGCACCAATAGCGCGAAATGGGACGGGGTAGTGAACAGCTTGGGGGATGATATGATCGTTCTCTCTGTTGCGGATATGGATATACAAGCGCCTCCTCAAGTCGTGAATAAGGTGAGCGAGATAGCGCGGCACGGAATCTACGGATATACCGATGCGTTCCCTCCGTATTATAAGGTCGTACAACATTGGCTTGATAAAGCTTACAGATGGGATGTACCTCAAGAATGGATTGTGTTCTGCCCGCGGATTGTACAGGCCGTCTCGATTATAATCGAGAGATTCACACAACCTGGCGACCGAATTTTGATGCATACTCCGGCATATCAACCTATCGCTAATGCTGTTGAAATCAATGATAGAAAACTCGTAGAGAGTCGGCTGGTACTTAGTAATGGACGATATGAAATCGACTTTGATGATATGGAGCGCCAAATGAGTGCAGGGGTCAAGATTGTTATGTTAATCTCTCCACATAATCCGACTGGGCGTGTATGTATGATGCATTGCTCGTATCGGATGACATTCATGCCGATTTTATTCACGAAGGACATGAGCATACGATTATCGCGAAATTGTCAGAACAGATTGCGGAGCGTTCTATTATTTGCACTTCGCCAGGTAAAACCTTTAACTTAGCAAGTCTTGAAATCGCTAACATTGTTATCCCAAACAAGCAGTTAAGAGATCAGTTTCAACATGGGTTACGCCAAGCTGGCATTCATAATCCTACTTTTTTTGCCATCCCTGCTTTGGAGGTTGCATATACGGAGTGTGATGATTGGCTTAACGAGCTTCGATCTTATATTACGGATAATATTTCATTTACAGAAGATTTTTTTACTGAACATATGCCTGAACTAAAAATCGTGAGAGCGGAAGGAACCTACCTTCTGTGGGTAGATTGTACTGCCCTTGGCAGAAACGAAAGCGATTTAATTGAATGGATTCAAAATAAAAGCCGTGTTAGCGTAAGCTTTGGTTCGTCCTTTGGCGTGGATGGTGAAGGATTTATTCGCCTGAATCTCGGTGCTCCCAGGGCGCTATTGCAAGAGGCTTTTGAGCGAATGGCCAGCAATTACCCTTTAAGTAACAGATAACTTCTTACATCATCGATAGGGGGAACCTTACAATGGCTATGCCAAATAAGGAAAAGACGGTAAAGCAACCAACTCTGTTTTTAGCTTTATTACCGATTGTTACTATGATTTTGCTGTTATGTTTAGGATATGTTTTATTCGAATTGCCGCCTGAGCCGTTAATCATTATATCCACAGTGGTTGCCGGAATCATCGCCATCAAGCTGGGTTACAACTATGATGACATTATGGGTTCCATCGCACAAAAAATCGCAAAGACCATGCCGGCTATCTTGATCCTGATTACTGTCGGATTTATGATTGGTGCCTGGATGATCGGCGGTACGATACCGATGATGATCTATTACGGACTTGATATTATTAATCCGCAATTTTTGCTGATTACGGCATTCATTGTCACCTCCATTGTCTCCTTATGTACAGGTACTTCTTGGGGATCGGCAGGTACAATTGGGATAGCATTTATGGGGGTAGGAGCTGGCCTTGATGCGAATCTGGCTGCTGTTGCAGGTGCAGTCGTAGCAGGGGCCTATTTTGGAGACAAGCTGTCCCCGTTATCAGATACAACAAATTTGGCAGCGCTGTCAACTGGAGTTAACCTGTATGAACATATTGGTCATGTGCTCTATACGACAGTACCATCCTTTATCGTAGCAGGAACGGTCTACTTGATCACTGGTTTTAATAGCGGTGGCTCGGATGTGGCAATTCCTGAGAAGGTTATTACGATTATGGATACTTTAAGTACAGTGTTCAACTGGAATTTACTATTACTGCTTCCGGTACTGATCGTATTGTATGGATCGATTCGCAAAAAGCCTACCATACCGGTGATGCTGATTTCCTCTTTTGTAGCGTTGGCGAACGGTATGATCTTTCAAGGGTTTACACTGCATGATGTAATTACTTCCGTCATTAACGGCTTCGATGTAGCTATGGTTCACATTCAAGGCTTTGATGCAGCTGCTGTGATTCCGGATATTCCTCGCCTTCTGAATCGCGGTGGTATGAACTCTATGATGGGTACATTGTTGATTTGTTTCTGTGCCATTACATTTGCTGGTGTAATATCGCTTACGAAGTCTCTGGAATTGATTGTAGATAAGATCCTCAAGTATGTGCACTCGACGGGCTCGCTGATCCTGGCAACAATTGCTACTGGTTTGACAATGATCGGTGTAACAAGCAATGGTCAGGTATCGATCTTGATGCCAGGTGAAATGTTACGTGAGGCTTATATCCGCCGCGGTTTGCATCCGAAGAACCTGGGCCGAACAATTGAGGACTCTGCTTCCATTGTCGAACCAATCCTGCCATGGACTGCTGCAGGGGCTTATATGGCTGGTACGCTTGGCGTCGCAACCCTTTCATATTTGCCTTGGGCAATCTTATGTTGGACGGGTATTATCTTCGCGACGATCTGGGGCTTCACAGGCTTTGGAATCACCAAGCTGACTCCAGAGCAGCAGCAGGAAATGCTCAAGGAATATGATGATGCAAAAGCAGCTAAATCATTATAAGAGGGGGGATCACATCCCTCACTTGTAAAAACAGAAAAAAAAGCGCATTAATGCGTGGATAAAGGGAGAGAATTTCTATGACAAAACAAGAGAGAAAAACAATCGTAACTTCAAACGCTCCAAGTGCTATCGGTCCTTACTCACAGGCTGTACAATTTGGGAATATGATTATTACTTCCGGGCAGCTTGGAATGAATGCTGCAGGAGAGTTTCCGGATTCTGTATCGGAGCAGACGAAGCAATCGCTAACTAATGTAAAGGCAATTTTGGAAGCTGCAGAGTATGCCATGGAGCATGTAGTGAAAACGACGGTATTTCTAAAAGACATGGGCGATTTCCAAACTGTTAATGAAGTCTATGCCACCTTCTTTGCGGAGCCTTATCCGGCACGTAGCGCCGTTGAGGTTGCGAAGCTGCCGAAGGGCGGACTTGTGGAGATTGAAGTTATCGCGGTAAAATAACTAGTATTCAATGAGCCTCCGGGAAACCGGGGGCTTTTTTATCGGGCAGATTGTCAAACCAATTGCGACAATTTCTCTGAGCGATTCTCCAGCCCAAACATTTTCGTGGTCTATGATCAACTTGAGCGAGATTGGTGCCTTTCGGGAAAAACTACTGCCTGATGCCCTGCGCGAAGAGGCCCGCTTAGACGACGCTAGTGAGTTTCGCATATATTTACAGATCATGTTTCCACTAAAAGCTTGATCAGACTTTCACATTTCAAAAATAGTAAAAGCTTATGAAAAATAGCAAAAATCGCGTGTTACTATTATAACAGAACTCGTGTCGCGGCTTGTTTAATTGACGCCAAAATATTACAATATTATGATATGATCATTGCTAAACATAAATTTTGGCTCCAAATGAAGAGAGCAAGGGGAGGTGCTGTAATGCCAAAATTAAAAGATATCGCAGAACGTGTAGGCGTATCCATATCAACGGTTTCGCGCGCGATCAGCAATGATACCAATCGACCGGTCAATGAAGGGACAAAGCGGAAAATTAGGGAAGCTGCTCTTGAGTTGGGATACAATTTGGATGAATCCTCCAAATCCATTGGCAAAGAGATTACCTCAGCCAAACGGATAGCTTGTATCGTGCCACAGGTTTTGATGGACGATCATCCGTATTTTTCACAGGTACTGACAGGCTTTCACGTTAAAATGACGGAAATGGGGCTACCTCCAGCAATTGTCCGCACTTGCGAAGAACTTAGTGACACCGAACGGATCAAGATGATGCTTCAGGAAACAGGTACTCAAGGTATAGTCGCAATTAGCTGGTACGATGAAAAATTGTTTGAGCTGCTTGAGCAAGAGAATATCACTGTACTGGGTGTGAGTCTCAATGACGAAAGGCTTACTGTACCGGTCGTTGACTGTGACCGAATATATTCTGCCCGCACAGCAGTCCGTCATTTGATCGA
Organism: Paenibacillus sp. UMB7766-LJ446; assembly: GCF_030226665.1. Classification (NCBI taxonomy): domain Bacteria; kingdom Bacillati; phylum Bacillota; class Bacilli; order Caryophanales; family Paenibacillaceae; genus Paenibacillus; species Paenibacillus sp. UMB7766-LJ446. The sequence continues at coordinate 787,498 of NZ_JASOYM010000001.1, read as the reverse complement.
GCAAGGCCATACCCGGATTGGGTTTATTGGTGGCCCCGCATATTCGGAACAAATAGAGAGCGAAGAAAGGTATGTCGGTTATAAATTTGCCATGCTGGAAGCAAATCTGAATCTGAATGAACATTGGATTATCAACACCAACTGGAATGTGAACCTCAGCTACAGCAGACTGACGGAGCTCCTGACCAAGACGCCCAAGTCTGATTGGCCGACGGCAATCTTTTGTGCAAGTGATATGCTCGCTATTCCTGCCATGCGGGCAGTGGTTGAACAAAATGGCCGTATTCCTCAAGACATAGCCTTCGTGGGTATGGATAATATTTCTATGGCGCAGTATACGACACCACCTCTGACGTCCGTGCAAGTTCCAAAATATGAAATCGGCAAAGTGGCAGCACAATTAATTAACGATTATCTGGAAGGACGTTATTCATCTCTCCATAAAGTTTTGTTGCCCAGCACCCTTATTGTGAGGGAATCATCTGTTTATGATCGTACAAATGACTAGTTAGTTGTGTGATATTATATTACATATGGATCCGGATAACTTTAATATAAAACTTACGAGGAATGCATCCGCGTGGGTTTTTCTTGTTTTTTAGCCAAAAACGATCCAAATAAAGCCAAAAAAATGTTTGACAACTGTCGATGGGCTATATTATGATGTATGAAATTAAGCGTTTGGATTTATTTTCTATGTTTTTGGATTTAGTCAGAAGATAAGATTATCTCATAAACTAAATTATTGATTACGCTTACATTCCCCTATAAATCAGTGTTTATATAAAATACACAAGAATCCTCTAAAACTCATATAATCTATTAACCAAACTGATACCTACCAATTTACATAAGATACACTCCAAAATATAACCAAATATATATCCAAACATATATCCAAACATATATCCAAAAAAATCTCCTTGCATCAGCTAACGAAGTCATCTATTAAAGTTATCCACTCACTTTGTGTAACAACTTCTAACATATAAGTACTTTAAATCAAATCTTAGAAATCCAAGGAAGAAAGGTGGGAACTGCTTCGAACAGCGTAAGGACGCTGGTGGTTTAACACAAAGACATTTTGCCAGGCAGGATTGTGGTGACAATTTCCAGGGGGGATGTTCATGGCCAATACAACTGTACAACCTGCAGTGAATGCAGTACATGAAAAGAAGAGAAGACGTCAAAAGTGGAACCCCATTTTACGAAATTGGCAGCTCTATTTGTTAATTTCGCCAGTTGTCGCTTATTACATTGTCTTTCAGTACTTGCCGATGTATGGCATTCAAATCGCATTTAAGGATTTCATTGCAACGAAGGGAATCTGGGGAAGCCCATGGGTCGGGTTTGAACATTTTGAACGTTTTTTTCACAGTTATTTCTTCTGGAGATTAATTAAAAATACGCTTGGACTTGGGTTGTACAGCTTGGCGGTAGGTTTTCCAGTCCCTATCATTTTGGCGCTCCTGATGAATGAGGTAAGGGCGGAAAAATTCAAAAAGTTTGTTCAGACCATAACCTATGCGCCGCACTTTCTATCAACCGTCGTAGCTGTAGGCATGATGATGATGTTTTTATCGCCGCGATACGGAATCATTAATCATTTCATTGGTATGTTTGGCGGTACTCCCATTAATTTCTTGTCTGAGCCTTCTTGGTTCAAGACCTTGTTTGTGATGTCGGATGTATGGCAGACCATGGGCTGGAGCTCGATTATTTATTTGGCGGCATTAGCCGGCGTGGACTCTCAGCTTCATGAAGCAGCGCGTGTGGATGGGGCAACCCGGTTGCAGCGAATATGGCATATTAATATACCGAGTATTATGCCGACCATTATCATTTTGTTCATTTTAAATATCGGAAGCATCATGGGTATTGGTTTCGAGAAGGTCCTGCTGATGCAGAACACACTGAATTTAGAAACCTCGGACATTATCTCTACCTACGTCTACCGGAGCGGGATACAAGATGCTGAATACAGCTTCTCGGCGGCGATTGGTCTGTTTAACTCCATCATCAATTTCATCTTATTAGTCACTGTTAACCAGATCTCAAAACGTATGAGTGAAACGAGCCTATGGTAAGGGAGTTGCTGATGCATGCTTGTTGAATCTAGAGGAGATCGTATTTTTAATATAGTTAACCATTTTTTGTTAATTATAATTACGCTTATTGTTATCTACCCGCTTGTTTTTGTGTTAAGTGCTTCGTTCAGCGATCCGCAGGCTGTCCTGCGTGGTGAGATGTTCCTATGGCCCAAAGGAATCAATTTCCATTCTTACGAGAAGATTTTTCAGAACAAAGATATCCTCAGAGGTTATACCAATACACTGATCTATACGTCAGTGGGGACGCTGATTAATCTCGTCATGACGATTCTGGCGGCATATCCGCTATCTCGAAAGGATTTTATAGGCCGCAATGCCATCATGGCCCTGTTTGTTTTCACGATGTTCTTCAGTGGCGGATTAATTCCAACTTATATGCTAATCAAAAACCTTGGCATGTTAAACACATTATGGGTCATGATCATTCCGAATGCAGTTTCGATCTGGAACATCATCATTATGCGGACATTCTTCCAGCAATCGATTCCACATGAGTTGCATGAGGCGGCGACAATTGATGGCTGCTCCAATATTCAAACGTTAACCCGGATTATACTGCCATTATCCATGCCCATTATAGCGGTGACGATTCTGTTCTATGCTGTTGGGCACTGGAACGCCTTCTTTAACGCAATGTTGTATCTGTCAGACAAGAACAAATTTCCACTTCAACTCATTTTGCGGGAGATTCTGATTCAAGGCCAGACGAACGATATGGTCAAAATGTCAACCGAGTCTGCGATTAAGCAGCAAAGGGAAGTGGAAGGCATCAAGTATGCTGTACTTGTCGTTGCCAACATACCGGTGCTTATGCTTTATCCTTTCCTGCAAAGATATTTTGTTAAAGGCGTAATGATTGGTGCCATTAAAGGATAATTCCTTGTATGGATATATCGATGGGACAAAGGGAGGAATAAGAATGACGCTCAAAAAGTGGGGGAGTATGGCTCTAGTTTGTATGATGTCCGTATCGATGCTGGCCGGGTGCAGTTCCAAGGATGCGGCTGATTCATCGGGAAGTACCAAGGATAAAGGAGCTACCAATGACAAAGTCAATGCGAGTGGATTTCCGATTGTGAATGACACCATTAAAGTGAGCGGATTTGCCGGAAAGTTTTTTGCCAATGCGGACTGGAACGATCTCAGACTCTGGAAAGAGTATGAGAAGATGTCAAATGTTCATATCCAGTGGGATACGGTGCAGAAGGATAATTTGAAGGAAAAACGCAATCTCCTGCTGGCAGGCGGCGCTTACCCCGAGCTGTTCTACGCCTCGGCGTTTTCCAGATCGGATCTGCTGAAATACGGCAAGCAGGGCGCATTCATTCCTCTAAATGATCTGATCGACCAATACGCGCCTAACTTTAAGGCTCTAATGGAGAAGTATCCGGTTATTGGCAAAGGGATTACGATGCCGGATGGTAACATATATGGGCTGCCAACCTTGTATGATCCGGAATTCAAGTCGGTTCTGTACGGAACACCTTGGGTGAAGCAAGAGTGGCTTGATAAATTAGGTTTGCAGGAACCGCAGACATTAGATGACTTCTATAATATGTTGAAAGCATTTAAAGAAAAGGACCCGAACGGCAACGGGCAGAAGGACGAGATTGCCTGGGGCGGTGTGGGAACGGCTGGTGTGGTGAACTACCTGAGAGGTTCATTTGGGGTGAATAATCATGGAACCTCCAACATTAACATTGATACAGATCCTCAGACGGATAAAGTACGCTTTATTCCAACCGATCCCCATTACAAGGAGCTGTTACAGTTCGTGAATAAGCTCTACAAGGACGGATTGCTCGAGCAGGACATTGTATCTGTTAAGAGTACCGAAGTGGATGCTAAAGGTATGGAAGGCTTGATCGGAGTCGTTGATAATGTCGATCCGGTTGCGATATACAATCAGCAAGGTTATGTTGGCATGCCAGTACTGAAGGGTCCTCATGGCGATCAGACATACAACGCCTATGGTTCTCCACTTGGTAATATCGGGATGTTCGTACTGACAGATAAAGCCCAAAATCCAGAGGCCATGATCCGCTGGATGGATTATTTCTACAGCGATGAGGGAATCAAAACGTTTTTCATGGGTTGGAAAGATGAGACATATAAAGAAGACGCAGACGGTAACGTAGACTATGTCGACAATATCAAAAACAACCCGGATGGCCTTAATCTGGACCAGGCGGTAGGGCAATACCTGATTTGGCCGGGTGGATACTACCCTGGTTTTGTGAAGCAGAAATACTTCAAGGGTGCTGAAGGTCTGCCAACTTCGGTTGAAAATGCGAAAAAAGCAGAGTCTCACATCTTACCACAAGATCAAATTTGGCCTCCGTTTAATTTCACACAGGAAGAGCAGCGGGATCTGACCACTTTCCAGACGGATATTGAAACGTATGTAGATGAAATGCGTGACAAATTCATTACTGGAAATGAATCCTTTGACAATTGGGATCAGTATGTGTCAGCTCTCCAAAAGATGGGCGTAGAACGATATGTAGCCATCTATCAATCAGCAGCAGACCGTTATACCCAAGCGGATTAGAAGGTCATTCGTAGATTTCAGATCATAAAGGAGCGAATAAATATGAGTCAACTGAAAGCAGTCCTGATTGGAGCAGGTGCGAGGGGAGCGGGTGGCTATGCACCCTATGCGCTTGATTATCCGCATGAGCTTTCCTTCATTGCAGTTGCCGAAGCCGATCCAGTGAGGAGAGCAAGATTTGCTGAGAAGCACGGGATTCCGCCGGAACGCTGTTATGAGTCTTGGGAGCCCTTGTTGGCTGAACCTAAGCTGGCTGATATTGCGGTTATTTGTACACAGGACAGAATGCATTATGGCCCGACCATGCAGGCTTTAGATAAGAAGTATCATGTTATGCTGGAAAAGCCGATGTCACCAGATCCGAAGGAATGTCTTGAGATGGAACAAGCGGCCAGAGATAATGACCGGCTGCTGACGATCTGCCATGTGCTGCGGTACACACCGTTCTGGAATACAATCAAGAAGGTGATACAAGAAGGACGTATCGGAGAAATTGTCTCCATTCAGTTGAATGAGAATGTGGGTTACTGGCATATTGCTCACAGCTTTGTGCGAGGGAATTGGAACAATTCCAACACATCCAGCCCGATGATCCTGTCTAAGTCATGCCATGATATGGACGTATTATCCTGGCTAGTAGATCGGCCTTGCCTCAAGGTCAGTTCGTTCGGATCTCTTAAACATTTTCATGAAGGCAATGCACCGAAAGGTTCCGCTGACCGATGCTTGGATTGTGCTGTAGAACCAACCTGCGCATATTCTGCACCAAGATTTTATTTGAGTGACCAGTTCAGGGGTTGGGCAGGACATTTTACACAGGAGCTGACAAAACCGAATATCATACAGGGCTTGCGTGATACCGATTACGGCCGGTGTGTATACCGGAGTGACAATAATGTGGTAGATCATCAGGTCGTGAATATGGAATTTGAAGGTGGAGCTACGGCCATGTTCAGTATGTGCGGCTTTACATTTGAGCAGGAACGTAGAATCCAGATCATGGGGACTAAAGGAGAACTTCGCGGTGAGGAAGATCGAATCGTCATGTACGACTTTTTGACACATCAAAAAACAGAAATCACAATCCCTTCTCAAACCAGTGGTCATGGTGGGGGAGACAGCGGCATTGTGAGGAATTTCCTGGATGAGGTGCGTCACTATAACGGTCAGGAGAGCCTGACATCGGCTGCGGCTTCCGTCCGGAGCCATCTGATCGCATTCGCAGCTGAAAAGTCGCGGCTGAACGGGGGCGAGTCTATCGATCTGAACGAATATGCCCGTCAGCTTATGGTGAAGGAAGAGCTATCTAAATAATCAGCAGTGTAACGATAAGCTGCCCCTCAAGGTATGAATATATTTTGAGGGACAGCTTTTTTGTTCGTTGGAGGGCTTGGCGGTGTATTGAAAAAAAGTCATCGTTCTAAAGTCTCTGAAAGACGTTAGCTAAATAAACCATCATGAGAAGGATACCGATAATGTTGTGTCGGCAGTCTTCTCGGCTAACGGGCAGGATAGCATAATAATTTCGCGAATACTCCACGTATGGAGTATTTTACGATGTGCGTGAATAAGATGTTATAAGAAATCGGGATAATTGCTTAAATTCAGGTGCTATAATAAAACAAAATAATAGATATGAGATAGGTGACGAAGCATTAAATTACTATTTATTTGTAGTCGAAACAAATGGCGCAGCTTAACAGCAGAGAAGATTTTTGATGGATACAATGGATATCAAGTGCGATCTGCTGGAACAGAAGAGGGAGCTAGAATTAGAGTCACTGAAGGACATATTGGATGGGGAGAAATGATTTTTGTAATGGAGAAAAAACATGTAAGAAGGCTTAAAGATAAATTCTCAAATAAACTAATAAACAAACGTTTGGTATGCTTAAATATACCGGATGATTATGAATATATGGATGAAGAATTAATAGAGATATTGAAATCTAGAGTATCGGAATATGTTGAAGTACCAGAATAATAGTTAAGAACAAAAGCAACTGAGTACGAAATAAGAGCATTTTGTAAGTAGCTCAAGGGGGACCCCGACATCTTATAACATAATATTCAGGCAGCGGCTCCGATGGAGCCTTGGTCTGCGAGAAGGGATCTCGGAGAGGCATTTCAGCAGACAACCCCTTTGGGGTTCATGAATACAGGAACGTTATGTGAAATTCCCTGAGAGCTTTAAAACATAATGACACTTTTTGGAGGTTAATTAATGGGAGCATGGGGAACTGGAATTTTTGAGAATGATGATGTATTAGATTGGAAGTTAGATTTATTTGATACTGATGACATGGAATTAATTGAAGAGACGATTGAAGAAGTATTAGAAGAAGAATATATTGAGTCAGATTTAGCTTCAAATGCTCTAGGCGCAATTGAGATCCTTGCAGCATTACAAGGTAGTCCAGGGAAAGAGATTTTGAATAAACAAAGTGATACTGAGGACTTATATGACTGGATCAATACACATAAAGGTAAAGGGAAAGAACTCATTTCAAAAGCTAAACGAGCAGTTAAGAAAATTAAGAAAGATTCAGAACTAAAAGAGCTATGGGAAGAATCGGAAGAATATCTAATCTGGTTAAATACAATAAATGACTTAGAAAAACGATTGTAAAGAAATTGATAGCTTTTCGAGAAGAGGGAGCCTCACATAACAAAATATTCAAGCAGCGGCTCCGATGGAGCCTTGGTCTGCGAGAAGGGATCTCGGAGAGGCATTTCAGCAGACAACCCCTTTGGGGTTCATGAATACAGGAACGTTATCAGAAATTCTTGCAAAGGATTTGGAAGTTTAAGATTAGATTATTACATTACACAATCACATTAATCTAAGAGAAGAGGATGATAGTAATATGATTTTTGAAACTACTATTCAAGTTCGAGTTTCAGATATGACACAGGGACAAAAGTGGTATCAAACTTTACTAAATAAAGAACCTGACTTCATTCCTCATGCAGGATTTGCAGAATGGGAGATTATACATGGGTGTTGGTTGCAAGTAGCCGAAGGCAAACCTTCAGAAGATAATGGACCTATTCGTTTTGGTGTTACTGATATTGTTGCTGAACGGGATAGAATTAATAAGGAGCTAAATGTCGAAAACTTTGAAATATTTACAAAAGAAGGGGTTCCTGTTAGGTGGGGTACATTTACTGATCCCTGGGGAAATCGACTTGGTTTCTTTGAGTATTTGAGTGAGAAGGAGCAAAACGATCGGATTCAAACCATCTTGCGGAAATAATTCAAATTGATGTGATTGATCCTATATCTATACTAAAGTTGGTAAGTTCCTGATTGAATTCAAGGCTATTGAGAGAACACTCATAGAGGGCAAGAATTTCGGAGAACAACGTATTCACGTATCGCAGCCATTAGGCTGCTCGGTCCGCCCGATGGAATTCAAGGATGCGGATTCAGGCGGACAACCCTGCGAAGCCACCTGGCGACTTCGTCGCCTTAAGCCTCTCGGGTTCGTGAATACGAGGGACGTTATCTGAAAGATCGGCAAAAACCATAATAGAAATAGGAGAGAATCTTATGGACCGCTTGGTAGTCATGACGGTTGGAAAAACTCATAGTGGCAAAACCACCTTTGCCAAAGAATTAGAATCCGTATTACAACAAGCTATTGTAATTGATCAAGATAATCATGCTGAATTTATTAATGAGCATTACAAGAAACTTCGTCCTATGGAAGGTCCCAACACTTTAAAATTCTCTGTAACTGACGCAATTGTTAACTATGCTACGGAGCAAAGCAATTTCCACATTATCTTAAGTAACTCTAACTTGAATAAATCAGGAAGAGCAAAAGTTCTCCGATATTTTCATAATAAAGGATTTAAAAGTATTATTGTTTATTTTGATTTACCCAATGATTTACTGAAAGATCGTGTTATACGTACCCAAAGAAGCAAAGCTATATTTAGAAGTGCATCAAGCTTTTTGGAAGTATTGGAGAGACAAGAAAATTTGTCAGAAATACAACCTAGTAAAGATGAAGCAAATTATATGTTTATCATTAAGGACCCCAATAATACAGCGGGAATTATTAAACAAATAATAGCAATCACTGGTACTAGAATTCGATAAAGGCCGATACTTCAGATAACATAATATCCATGACATAATTCTGAAAGGGGATTCTAAAATGTATCTTTCTGAATTAGAAGTGGGTATTTTATCAAAAGACCAAATACATAAAATTTTGTTTGGAGATATTAGTAATGATGGAGAACATTGTGATTGCGTGTTTGTTCCTTCAGATAACACAAGTAATGAGATCTATTACGCTGACATAGTAGACTTGGAAAACTCCATGCCACAGAAGTTTGTCGGTAATCTGAGTAACTTTGCGAATTACTTCTTGTGTAATATACTTAGTATACTAATATTATGATGTCAGGGTGGTTTTGTGGAATTGCATTTATACGAGCAGATATATATCTATATTGTACAAGAGATTAAAGAAGGTCGATTAAAAGAAGGAGACCGAGTCTCTTCTGAAAAAGAGTTGGCTGAAAAATTTGGCGTCAGTCGTATTACATCTAAAAAGGCTCTGGAGAAATTGGCAGATTCTGGGGTTATCAAACGAATGCAAGGAAAAGGTTCATTTGTGGCCGATGGTATAATTGGAGGACAAGAACCGAAGCAATATTCAGAGGTAAGAACGACCTTGGTTCCTGAGGATGACAAGCGGTTAATCGGGTTTATTATACCGAATTTTTCTGACGAGTTTGGCCTACAACTTCTTAGATCGATGGAAAAGCGGAGTGCTGAGCATAATTATCAACTCATTATCAAGCGAACTTGCGGGGATCGGGATGAGGAAAAACGCGCGATCGACTTATTTATTGGTTTGGGCATCAAAGGATTAATCGTGACCCCCATTCATGGTCAACACTATAATTCGGAGCTGCTTCGACTTGTATTAGATCGGTTTCCAATTGTTTTGGTCGATAGATATCTAAAAGGAATTCCGGTTTGTTCGGTATACACAGACAATAAGAAAGCAGCCATGGATCTTACGCGACATCTAATTAGCAAAGGTCATAAAAAAATTGCCTTTTTATCTCCGCCGGAAGAGAACACTTCAACATTGGAGGAAAGGCTGCTCGGATATACGTTGGCCTTCACCCAAGAAGGAATGAATTTGAACAAAGATTATGTATTGACGAACTTGAAGGGCACCCTTCCCGTGAATATAAACGGAACAGCGATTGAAAGTGATAAAGAAACAGTAAAGCATTTTTTGAAACAACACCCTGATGTAAAGGCGTTTGTCGCGTCGGAATTTCTAATAGCTACCATGCTGGCTCAGGTCATCAACTCGATGGGGAAATCTCTGGACGAATTCGAGATTGTTTGTTTCGACTCCCTGAACGATCACCTGGGTCAGCCCATCTTCACTCATATTAAGCAGGATGAGAAGCAGATGGGTGAATTGGCAGTGGATATGCTAATCTCTCAGTTGCATGGAACAGCAGTTCCCGAGCTGAACATTATTGAACATCGTATGGTCGTGAAAAATTAACAGGTACGGTTAATACAAGTGCAGCTCAACAAAAGCAAGGATATTGTTCAAAGTGTCGAGAAGTCCCCAGGGGCTTATCGGCACTTTTTTTGATATCAGAAATATAAACTACGAAGAGTCTATTTATATCTAATTATTGCCACACAGGCATGAACATTTATGTCGTAATATTGCAATTGACACTCTTCATGATGTCATATTAATATACTTAGTATAACTAGTGGGTTTCTATAACAAATTCACTTCGTTCATCATTTTCTGTTTTTAATAGTTCATACCATCATTCTTGTTAGCGCTTACATAAATTATGGATTTATCAGAAAATGAAGTGGATTCTATAGGAATTCAAGTTAAACTAATTCATTTAACTTAAGGGGGACTTTGAATGAGGAGATCCAAAAAATTCGCGTTTCCAATTCTTGCTTACTTTCTGGCTATGTTACTTCTTCTAACCGCTTGCTCAACGAAGGAAGGCTCAGGCGATCAGGCCGGAGAGGGGAAAACAACGGTTACGATGTGGCATGGTCTTACCTCAATTGATTTAGATAATTTGAATAAAGTTGTAAAGGCATTTGAGGAGAAAAACCCTACCATCAAAATGAAATTAGTTTATACAGAATCCAGCGAGGGATCCGATCAGAAGCTGCTGACTGCAGTCGCAGGCGGCAATCCTCCTGACGTTGCACTTTTCGACCGGTTTAAGGTCGGTACTTGGGCTGCGCAAGGTTCTCTGACTGACTTATCCTCGATGGCAGCAGAATCCGGCATTCGTAAGGAAATGTATTATCCATTTGCTTGGGAGGAGTCCAGTTATCAAGGAAAGCTTTATGCAATGCCGATGGATACGGACTCTCGCCTGCTATTTTACAATAAGGATCATTTCAACGAAGTAGGGCTGGATCCCAACAAACCACCACAAACGATCGCCGAGCTTGAAGCAGCCGCCGAAAAGTTAACCATCAAGGAAGGTAAACGTTTCAAACGGATCGGGTTCATTCCATGGTATTCGCAAGGCTGGCTGTATACTTGGGGATGGGCATTTGGAGGAGAATTCCAGGACGCTGCCACCGGCAAAATTACTGCAAATGATCCTAAAGTCGTTGAAGCGCTACAATGGATGACCGACTTCGGCAAAAAATACAATGTTGAGGATATTGCCGGATTCACAAGCGCAGCTGGCACGGAGGAAATGGATCCGTTCATTTCCGGTCAAGTCAGCATGAAGATAAGTGGAAACTTTACGGTGAAGGGTATCGAAAAATTTAAGCCGGATCTAAATTACGGCGTTGCACCGATACCGACTCCAACAGGAGCGGATTTTACGACATGGTCAGGAGGCGGCTCCGCTATTATTCCTAAAGGCGCCAAGAACGTCGCTGCTGCTTGGAAATTCCTCGAATTCTTAGGGGAAGAAGAAGGGCAAACGTTATTAAACGCTGACTCTCAAATTTCCGTTATCGATTCGGTTAACGACAAATACGGTTACAAGGACGATCCGATTATGAAAGAATTTATCAATATTTTACCCAATTCACATAACCGCCCGGTTATTCCTGAAGGACAACTGCTGTGGAATGAGTTAGCTTCCGCAACGGAAAAGGCTACCCGTGGTAACGGTACTCCGAAAGAGAACCTGGATAGAGTAACAGAGACTGTTAATAAGGCTTTAGAAAAATACGACAAATAGGGTGCTCGGTAGGCAGGGAGCGAACTCTCTCCTTGCCTACTAAAGAATGACAATTGGAAGGAGAATGCACATGGCGAAACTAGCCGATTCAGTTCAAGTAAACGCAATTCCATCGGCAAGTAAACGGGCACTCCACAGAACAAACGTGGTTGGGTGGCTGTTTGCTTCACCTTGGGCTATAGGGCTGCTATGCTTTTATGCAATTCCGATGCTAATGTCCATCTACTTCAGCTTCACTACTTACAGCATTCTACAGCCTGGTGAATTTGTCGGAATGAATAATTATAGAGAGCTTTTCCATGATCCTCTGTTTTGGAAATCCATATACAACACGATTTATTTTACCGTATTTTTTGTTCCATTAAGTATATTTTTCGGTGTGGCACTCGCGATGATGTTGAATATGAAGGTCAAGGGAATGGCTATATTCAGAACGATCTTTTTCTTGCCTACACTTGTTCCACAAGTGGCTTTGGCTGTTCTGTGGATGTGGTTGTTACATCCAAACTTCGGATTGGTGAACGGGATGTTAGCGAATATCGGTATCGAAGGGCCTTCTTGGCTTGGCGGTGAGTCGTGGTCCAAGCCTTCGCTCATCTTGATGTCGCTTTGGGGTATTGGGCAAGCCGTCGTCATCTACCTTGCTGGATTAGGAGACATCCCTGATGAGTACTATGAAGCAGCGCAGATCGATGGAGCTAACTGGTTTCAGAAAACGAGAAAGGTAACCCTGCCTTTGCTCACTCCCGTTATTTTCTACAACCTTGTCATGGGAATGATCGGTGCATTCCAACAGTTTACTCTTCCCTATACGTTGACCAAAGGGCAAGGAACTCCTGCAAATTCCATGACTTTTTACGTCATGTATTTATATGAGAACGGCTTCAGGTATTTCAAAATGGGTTATGCCTCCGCAATGGCATGGATCTTATTTATTATAGTTATGGCATTAACCGGAATTATTTTTATTACGTCTAAACGCTGGGTTCATTATCAAGGGAAATAAGGAGGAGGAAGTAAGGGATGAATCCTATCGCTATCAAAAGAATCAATCGTGTGTTAGCCTATGTATGTCTAATTGTTGCTTCTGCATTTTTCATGATTCCGTTCATTTGGCTGCTTTCGACTTCTCTTAAACCACTCACACAAATCTTTACATTCCCACCAGAGTGGATTCCGCATCCCATTCTGTGGAGTAATTATTCCCGTGCCGTTGAGTATATCCCTTTCTGGACATATCTGAAAAACACGGCGATTATAACCATCGTTAGTACACTTGGTGTGATCATATCCTGTCCCTTGGTTGCATATAGTTTTGCCAAGTTAGAGTACCGTGGGAGAGGTATACTTTTCTTTGTTACCCTCGCTGTTATGATGATTCCCGGACAGGTGACGATGATTCCTCTATTCCTGTTGTTTACTAAATTAGGTTGGGTAGGAACATCTCTTCCACTGATTGTACCCCAATTTTTTGGAGTGCCAATTTACATTTTTCTGTTGAGACAGTTTTTCATGGGACTGCCTGATGCCCTACGCGAAGCGGCCCGCTTAGACGGCGCTAGTGAGTTCCGCATATATTTACAGATCATGTTTCCACTAGCCAAATCCGCCGTTTTAGCCGTGGCATTGTTTCAATTTATGGGGAGCTGGACTGATTTCATGGGCCCCTTGCTCTATTTAACCAATGAACCATCTTACACAGTTTCGCTCGGATTGCAGCAATTTCAGAGTCAAAAGGGATCCGAATGGGGTCTATTAATGGCCGTATCCACCTTGATGACATTACCTATTATTGTTTTGTTCTTTTTTCTTCAAAAGACGTTCATTAGCGGTATTACATTTAGCGGTATAAAAGGTTGAACATCTTTGTATGAATGAAGCTACAGCGATGCGGAACCCCAGGGATGTTAGGACGCACCAAGGCAGAGATGGGATGCTGAATTTGATTAAACGTAAGCCGAATTCGCAGGATTTCCAAATCGGCGACCACAATTTTTATGTAGATAACGATTGATAGGTCCGTTGGAAAAAAGTTAATAAGCAAAAAGGCAGCGATGTGTAAAGCATAAGCTGCCTTTTTGCGTACCAATGCATTCTGCATAATAATGAGGCTCAAACTCAAGGAGAATTCCAATCTGACACTTGCATTACTAAGTATTATTTAATGAAGGCAAGAGGAAGAATTATAAACAATAATAAGGAGATTCAGAATCTCCTCGGACACTCAAGCCTGAAGACAACCCGAGATTTACACACATGTCAGCCTTAAACAGCTCCAACGTATTCAAACCTCTGGACCGACTCATAAGAAGCAACATGTCGGAGATGGAGGATTAACCCTCTCTTCGTCTAATAATATATATGGAACATTAAGTGAATTCGTAGAAAAGACGTTATCAGAAATTATTGCAATTTATAAAAAAAGGAGTCTCTTAAATGATTAATATTCAAGATATTCTGCCTCATAGGTATCCATTTTTGTTAATTGATAAAGTACTGGAAGTCGAAAAAAACAAATGGGCTAAGGGATATAAAAATGTTTCAAATAATGAGTGGTATATGAATGAACGGAATGCTGTTATTCCTAGTACATTGATAATAGAGGCTTTGGCTCAGTTAGGTGCTTTTGCAGTCATTTCAGAAGAGAATGGTGTAGGATTTCTTTCTTCACTTAAAGGAATTGAAGTGATTGGTCAAGCATTTTTGGGAGATCGGATAGATTTATACTATGAGATCATTAAAAACAAGCGTGGATTTGTAGTGGGAAGAGGAGTAGCCTCAGTAGGAAATCAAGTAATTATAAATGCAGAAGAAATCATGATATATTTACAACCTACTATTAAGCAATCCGAAGAAAACAACAACTTGTGATAACAGAGGATTCATGCTATGAGCTGACGCCCTTGGTACCGGCCAGAGGCAATTCAGGTAAGCAGAATCTGCCGGACGCATCTGACTTTGTCGGATGTCATGAGTACAAGAACCTTATAAGAAATCACTCTAAATAATATAAATGACTAATTGTATGTTGCAATTTGTTTCTATACTTTTATAAAAATTAGTTTTACTAAAAAATTTAGGGGATGATTATGTTGCAGATCAGAGAAGCTACGATTAATGACGCTGAAGGAATTGCAAAAGTTCATGTGGATAGTTGGAGAACTACATACGAGGGTATTATTCCAGAGGAATTCTTAACCAATCTATCATATAAACAAAGAACTGAATTATGGATTAAAAATATCGGAAAAACAGACAATTTTGTGATATTAGCAGAGAACACAGAAGGGGAAATCATTGGATTTGCAGATTGTTGGAAGAGAGAGACAAATACGGTGCCCGACTCAGGTGATTTGACTTCAATTTACATACTTAAGGAATATCAAGGGATAGGATTAGGGAAGGAATTACTTAAAAGTATATTTTTTCGATTCAATTCATTGGGTTATCAGAAGATATTTGTTAATGTTCTAGAGGATAACAAGGCCCGCTATTTTTATGAGTATTATGGTGCTCACTTGTGTAAATCAGTTCAAATAAAAATTGGAGGAAAAGTCCTTAATGAATTAATTTATGAATGGGATAACATTGACGGAGTGTTAGCGAGGTTAACTAAAACTAATTAAAAAAATTGATTGTATTTCCATGGAGTCGATGACATCTCATAACAAGTGTTCATGCTTCAGGGTATTCGCCCTTCGGCCCGGCTGTTTTCATTTTAGAATATTACTTTATTTCGACTATACATATATCTGAAGATAATTGTAAATTAATTGTACAAGACTATTAAACATACAAACAATAAAGCTAAGTTCAGAGAGGAACCATTGGGGCTAGAGCAGTTAAGGATCAAGATTACGGAAGAATGGAGAGAGTGGTAATTTGGTTGAACAGAGAGAGGGAATGGTACAAATGGATCAACAGGAGTATGGGCGCTATTTGTTAGCACTGAGCGGAGAAGAAATAGAACCAGATGATGATATGGAGGTCGAAGCAGATCATCTCTACGGCTTTTTTCAAGGGTTCATGCCATCTGGAACAGGAGTGGAACGTGTGTTTGAGCCAATTCCGGACGGCCAACGTTTTTTGGATAGAATACGTCCGATCTATGAGATGTTAAATCCTGAGGATTTCGCCGGCGAATATGTGCCAGGTTATTTCAACGGTGGAAATGAGGATGCTTCCGAAGGAACGTTGCGTGGTCTGGGGGAAGAGCTAATAAAAAGGTTGAAGAGCCTGTTCTCCATGGTGCACGAGAAAGATGAAGAGGCGAACTCAGCGAAGGAAGCATTCCGGGCTTTGACATGTGTAAAGGAGGTCGTTGTATTGCCGACGGGTGAAATTGCCAAGTTAGAGCAAAGACTGATTCAAGGCACGGATGAAGAAGATAGCGAGGTCGTTTACGAAGCGCTCGGAGATCTCATCCGTTCACGTAGCGATTACAGCGAAAATATCGAGCTATTGAACGAAGCATACTATTCCATCGCTTGCGATTATTGGGTATCCTATTATTTACAATGGCCCCGCTATCAAGATTTACAGGAGGCGGAAGACTGCCTGTATCCTTACTTTGAACTATACCGTTATGGCTATAATCTTCATTGGACTCAAAATAAGCTATTCATTGGCAGACGTTAATAACCGCTACGATTGTTTTGACCGAACTTCTAAAAAGGATACGAAGCAATAGGGAGGATGTTTGGTGTCAGTTAGAACACCATGGTATGAGCACAATTCAGTGATTTACAGGCCAGCTTAGACTTAGCAAAACAACAATGTGATCTGAAAGGTACTACCAATTTTAATGATAAGGGTGATTAATGTGGAACGAGGACTCATTATATTTTTGAACGGAACGTCAAGTTCGGGGAAGACGAGCATCGCGATGGAATTGAAAAAACAGGGTGAGATTCCATTTCATCATCTATCTGTAGATCAATTTCTCCATAATTATGATCAATTTATTGATAATACATACCCGGATATGAAACCAACAAGAGAAGTGGAACCTCATGTGATGACAGATATCCTGTTCGATCCGATTAGCTCGTTGTACTATGCAACCATTAAACTGTTTTCGGAGATGGGCTTGAATGTCATTGTGGATACGGTCATCAGCAATGACAAGTGGTTTAACGGTTTTTATGATTTGCTTTCGGATTATCCTATATTGTTTGTAGGTGTACACTGTTCGAAAGAAGAACTCACCAGAAGAGAGCAGAGCAGAGGAGATCGCGCGGTTGGACTCGCCCATTCCCAGTTCGACTACATATACTCCTATGATGAATATGATCTGGAAGTGAACACGGAAGAGCTTAGCTCAGCTGCATGTGCGGAAAAGATATTAAGTTATATGAATTCCGAGCAGGAATACTCGGCATTTAAGAAATTAAGTAGAAGAGAGATTTAAAACATTGTGAAAGAACTGAATTCAAGACCACGGTTAGTAAGGTGGCATTTTGATGATGAGGTGAGATCGGATAATCTGGAAGAATGGAATTGGATAGAGATCACGATGGTTTTCACTGATGGTTCCAGAAGATGGAGCATCTTATATACACCAGAACGCTTGCTAAATAACTTGTCTCGGCCGGACATAGACCCACCAGGCCTTCATATGCAACAGCTTATTGTCGTTAGAAGCTATGAAGTAAATGACATTGACAGAGTTTTAAAAGTTTTTGATGAGGAAGATGAATTGATAGGAGCCTCAAGGAAATATCCAGAATAATTTGAATAACTCAAAAACATCATCTAACATTCCATTCATCCATACAACATCAATAATAATCATCTGAACTGCTATACTTGTCCCTACTGCTGAAGATCATACATTTATTCGAAAGAATTGGAAGGTCGTCTGATTCCCTATGGGATGAAGAAGGGCCTTTTTTTTGTTTTATCACTATTACGACAGGTTCCACAGATTCAATGCATACTCGCATCCTGTACAACCCTGGCATATATTCAGCGTATTCAAAGCCCTTTGGATCGTATGGATAAGGGTTTAAGAAAACTTATAAATATCCCTTATTCGCCAATTTTCTTTCGCAAATGTAGCAATATGGGTTATCATATACGTAGTTCAGACACCAGATGGAATATGTTGTATTTCTAAAATACAAAAATTAGATTTTATATGAATTCAATTGCACGAATAAGAGAGGGGATTAAATGAAGAAAATTATTGCAATAACCCTACTAATGGTTGGATTGATAATAAGCATGTACTTCAACTATCAATTCAAAGCGTACAAAGACAATCAAGAAGCTGATTACACGATTAAACTAAATCATGGAACTCAAATTGGTATAAAAGAATCAATTCAGAATTTAGATTATGTGTTAAAAAGCTTAGAGGACGGCTCTTCGAAGGAAACAGTCATACACGC
The DNA here is from genome assembly GCF_030226665.1 of Paenibacillus sp. UMB7766-LJ446. Lineage (NCBI taxonomy): Bacteria > Bacillati > Bacillota > Bacilli > Caryophanales > Paenibacillaceae > Paenibacillus > Paenibacillus sp. UMB7766-LJ446. Next base: position 769,208 of record NZ_JASOYM010000001.1, on the reverse strand, counting down.
ATTAGGAAATGTGGCGGTATCTTTGAAAGTCGGTGAAGAATCATTCATCTTTCTGAATTCCGACTTCAGGGAAGATCAATTATCATCAACCCATTTAATCTATAATGTGTTTAGAGATATGTATTGGTATATAAGAGCAGATATCATAGACGACATTTTATCGAATAAAGTGTCGCTAGAAAAAGAATCGAGAAATCAACTTATTAAGGATATAGGAGTGCTTAAACAAGATTGGGAGTATATTGATAGTCAATTTAACGAGGATATTCTGAAAGAACAAAGTCCTAAGTGGATTGAAAACAAATGGAAAGAGTTAATTGGAGAGATTGTAAATAGAAATACGGATTATAAATTATATGAAAGAATTAAAATGAAATACAATCTATAAGTAGTTTGTGGAAGGCAATTGACATCTAAATAACAACATATCTACGCCGCGTTGCTTTTGCTCCTTGGTCTGCCGAGGGTATTCGAAGAAGTGGAGTCAGCAGGTAACCCTGCACTACCTTACTGAATTGCGATAAGTCGCTGCACTCTTTGAGGAAGTGAGGGTTTGTAGATACACGAACGTTATGTGATTACCATATAAGGAGAAGCTATGAACGAAAAAGCTAAAGGCAAGTTAAAAAAGCAATTTCTATTCATCGTTCTATATATTTTTATAATCGTAATTCAAGTAACTACCAATAACTTAGCATATCATCCTCCTGTATGGACAACTGCATTATCAACTTTTTGCTTTATTATATTTTGTATACTTGGCCTTGTAACATACCTTGATCTCAAGAAACAAGAGCAGTTCAACACAATTGGACAAATAGTAGATGTGAATAATAACATCGTAATAGTCAAAGGATTGGGACGAGGTAATACCAAAATTAAAATAAATGATAGTCACATCGTGAATTTAATGCAGCCAAATGAACTTATTGAAATAACGAGATTAAAATATTCAAAAATGATAACGAAAATAGTATATAAAGACCAAGAGATATATCCTTGAATTAGTAATTGAAGAAGTTTGATACTTATAAATAAAAATAGAGGATATATCTTGATGTCCGTCTGAGGTAGAGGGGGAGAAAGTAAATGAACAATATAAATTCTCAACATTGCAACCTAAATATAAGGTATGATCTGCCTGATGAGGTATGGGATAAAGTTTCTAAAGTGTATGAGCGTATGCCCGGATGGATTGGTTATAAAAGGGGAATTCCATATTGGTTTGGGTCTGAAGAGGATGATGTTTTTATTGAGGCATCTGTAGAGCCTAGTGGATTATCACTCTATGCACAGATGAATAACGATGATTGGATGTCTTGGATAGAAACGTTCAAATTGGAAGCGTCAAAAATATTAGGTTTTGATGTTGGTGAACCCGAAGATGGATATATGTGATAAAAGAAGGAGGATGTAATGATGAATGAATATGGTACATTACATGAGTCAAACGGTCGTTATGCTCTAAAATTTGAACGATTTCTTCATCACAATCCAGAAGATGCTTTCCTTGTGATCACGAAGCCCAGTTGCTTCTCCCAATGGTATCCTTTCGCAACAGGAGAGATGGATCTCAGACTTGGTGGCAGGATTGCCTTCGATGACGGTGAAGGAACGACATATGAGGGTATCATTACAGAGTTGGAAAAGCCATATGTATTTGGTTTCCGTGAAGTTGATGATCTGATTAACATTTTATTGCAGGAAGAAGATAAAGGGTGTCGAATGATCTTTACCCATACGTCTAACGATGCTTCATGGGCAGTGAATACCGCCGCAGGATGGCATAGGTGTCTGGATGTTTTGGTCCAAATTATCAATGGTAAGCTCATTCAGTGGCATGATAACCCCACCGAGCTGCGTAAAATCTATAGTGAAGTATTTAATATGGAAGGTTAAAAGAATAAAAAAGTTATTCCAATACAACACCCCACCTATACGTAGTTCAGATATCAGGCAGGATGTGTGGTATTTACGAAGTACATAGATTAGATGTTATCGGAAATAATATGTAGATTAAGGAGATAGTTAATGAAATATACGAAGGAAGAATTAGATCTTATTGATAAGATAAATCAATACGTTAGCAATAGAGAAATTACAAACTATAAAGCCTTACCTAAAGAACTATATCAAGAGATAAGGGCAATAATGAATACTAAAAATGTTGTTGGATATCTTCAATCATACTTTGATTTTTTAGGGTACAATTTCAGACCAACATCTAAATATCCAAAAGTTGAGGATGAGATAATTACAAAACTTACGCAGTATTATCCTGATAGATATGTTACGAACCTAGAGAATGTTGATAGAAATTTATATTATAGAATTCAGGACAAAGCACTGCATATTAAAGTTGATATACCTGAGTATTTAGGTAAATTAGGTTTTCATTTTGTTTTCAAAAGTAATAATTATTTACATGCTCCATCATTTTATATAGGAAAATCAGAGGAGAAGTATATTGAACATCTAAACATACTTTTCCCGGAGAAATCAATTGTTATTGAAGACTTAATAGAAAAGAATAGTTTGTTATTTAAAAATATCAATTATTTAAGGCAAATCCGATCTATACAAACAATTGAAGAGTTATTAGAATTTTTTGGATTCGTAGTAAACCGGAGATTTAAAGATAAAAAATGAAAGTATCTCAAAGAGGACATATTTCTTCCGATAACAATATATTCACGCCTCGGACACTTGTCCTCGGTCCCACATTCGTCGGACACCCAGCATACGCTGGGTCGTGAATACAGGAACGGTATATGTAACTTCCTAAAAGCTTTATCAAAGATTCTTTTAAATGACAAATCATGAGGTGTCTAATGAATAATAATAAGTTCACTAAAGCATTCTGTATAGAATTAGGTAAAGCAATTACACCGTATTTTGCAAGAGAGCTCTACTTCAACGAGTCTAGCGAATATTATGGGAAGAAAATGAATTACAAATGTACAACTGTTAATTGTCAAGCAGAATTGTATGCGCGTTGTATATACAATTATGAAGGTAGTAAACAGGTTCCTAATTTTGCGAAAAAAGGAAAAAGCGAACACTCTTTGAATTGCAAATTTTCTGATAAAAATTATAAAGTTAATACTGAAGAATCAAAAAGAATAAACGAAGTAGGGATAAAAATAAGTCGTTTTCCTTCTGTTTTTTTATTAGAAGGATTTAGTAACAAACTAGCGGGAATTCCAATAACAGATGATGAGATAGAAGTTGGAGACAAAATCACTGCCTCTCGTAGTAACATTGGGAATGATACCAATTATAAAAAGTCAATTATTAGAACAAGTGTGTTGGATAATATAGTTGATTGTTTTGAAAAAGGCGACCCTAAGTTAATTGAATCTCAAAAATTAACTATAGGTTCCAAGACAAAAAGCTTTAAAAGTTTTTTTAAGAATATCAGATATTTCAAAGATGAAGAAGACCTTATTTATTTTGGGAAAATTAGAGAGATTAAGAAATACGGAAAAAATTTCAATATTGTTTTTGAGGAATATCCATTTATTGATGGAAAGGCACTTAAAGCTAGCATTTATTTGAAAGAACAACAAATAAATGCTTACAATAAATCAAAAAAATTTCGAGAACAATTGGATACTTTAATTACTCTGATTTCTTCTAAAATGGAAGTGAGATGTTACTTTACTGGAGTAAATCCTTTCGTCAAGGAAGTGTCGACAGGTACAAGAACATTCAAAAGTGTTGAAATTCCTATAGAGAATTTAAATCATCTTTGTTTTACTTTCGATGAAATTTGACAACTTTCAGAAAAAGACTTTGAAGGAAGTCGGAAGCAACACATAACATAATATTCTCGCTGCGTACATTCGTCCTGGGTCTGCAATTCGCCGGACATTCAGCATACGCTGAGTCGTGAATACAGGAACGTTACAGGAAATTAACAAATCAAAATTTGAAATTAAAGGATAACTTGCGAGGTATTATGAAATTAATAAAATTGAAGGGCAGTAAAACTGAAGAAGATATAAGAAGAGAATTAATAGGATCGCATGAGTCATTATTTAATGATGAAATAAGATCAGGATTACTTTCTGTTATTAAGAGGTTTTTTCCACAAATGAAAACCGCTTATATACTATTCTGGACACCTGAACAAGGGGAAGACATTTTTTCGTTGCTAATTAATAACGATACTATTGCAAGTGTAGAAATTGATCGTTACGACCCTAATATTGAACCTATAATTGAAAGCAAACAACTTGACAATACCTATTTAAAAGGACTTAGGAAATATCCACAGATTAGATTAGCGATTGCACTTGAACTTGCAACTATGGATCTTCAAGATGTGATTAATTGCAAAAGTGATTAATTATCCGAAATTGACGAAAACATATCAATAAAGAGGTGTATCTTTATGGAAAGAAAAAAAGATGAAAACAAAGAGATGGATGTAATTCCAGAGCACCATAGCCCTATTCGACATATCCTTAATGAAGCAAATGGACTACCAAACAATCAATTTATAGATAGTTTTAAGAAAGCTGTGGATACTCCAGATGCATATGTAATTATGGAGGGTGATTATGGAGGACAAATATACTTGTCTTGCCCTATGAAATTAGTAAACTGCAGTGAAGAGACACTACATACTTTATTAAAAGATTTAGATACCATTGCATGGGACTGTAATGACGGAGAAGGTCAAGGACTATATTACGAAAAACATTCTCCTGGTGATGGGATTAGTGGAGGTATGGGGGGAGGAGATGTTGAGGAAGGACTATGGATTCATAAAGAATTTATAGATTTACAATTATATGATGAAATTCATGAAATTGTATTAGGCAATAAAGAAAGATTAACAAAGTAATGAAATGAATGAATCATAAGGCCCGTCAACATCGGATAACAAAGTGTTCATGTTGTGGGTTGGCAAACTGTCAAATACTGCTACAGACGAAAAGGAATATGTGAGGTGAGTTATGGGCGTAAGAAAAAAATATAAACGTAAAATCGTTCGCTTCAATCGATTATTTTACTGGTATGTTGAACCGGACATTGACGATGAAGGAATAATCAAATTACATATTGTTTCTGAGGATAAGAAGTTAATCGTCACTTATGAAGTGGGACAACACAGTATTAAGAATAAGATCCCATTCATAGTCATCATCGGAGAAGAATTCGAAGGCTGGACAAAAGAATATATAGGATACAGAAGAGTACTAACACCGAAATGGAGGGATGATATCATCACGCCAAAATTGATAGGTGAGATTATTGATTGGTGCCTCTTGAAAGATAAAGAGATAACCATCGTGAATTGGAAAGGTGAACTTCTTCGACCTCTCTCCTGAATGGAGTGTAATTGCATTTGAAAATAACTTGGATTCATGGGGGCTGTTCTGAAAACGCATACTTGAAACAAGAGATGTAATTAACATTTAATATAAAAGGAGAGAAGCTAATGCAGATGAAACGTGGACATCACACGGTTAACAAAGTAATCGTTTGTGTTCTTTCATACATATTTATCATTATGGCAATAGCAGTACCTGCCCACGCTAATGAGAAACAGGTTGAGACTACACCATCCAGGATTCCTTTATCCAATTTAGAGGAAACGATTGATGCTTATGTTGCCTCGTATGAGAAGTATACCGCTGCCGTGTCGGTTGTGGCTATCAAAGATGGTGAAACCATTGTGAATAAAGCATATGGTTACGCAGATATTGAGAATCAGCGAAAGGCAGATACCTCTACGGTGTTTGAATGGGCTTCAATCTCGAAACTGTTGGTCTATACGAGTGTGATGCAGCTTGTCGAACAAGGAAAGCTTGATTTGGAGACAGATATCCAAGAATATCTGCCAGATGGATTTTTCAAAAAGCTGAAATACGATGATCCAATTACCCTCTTGAACCTGATGCATCACAATGCGGGTTGGGAAGATCAAACAGCGGCCGGGGTTTTGTATTACTCCGAGAAAGAAACGTTAGCATTAGGAGAAACGTTGCGTAGAAATGAGCCAAAACAGATCTATAAACCGAATAGCATAGTGGGTTATTCGAACTACGGTGTTGGTCTAGCTGGTTACATCGTGGAAGAGATAAGTGGACAACCTTTTTATGAATATGTTAATCAACATATTTTCGAACCTCTTCATATGAACGACACTACGATTCATCCAACGGGGCGAGATAGTCCAGACATCGTACAGAGAAGGAATGAGGTTGAAGGGTATACAAAAGATTTGAAACTGATCCCTGAGAACAGAGTATACGTTACGTTTTATCCTACAGGGGCAGCCATAGGCACAGCAGAAGATTTAGGCAAATTTCTTGCTGCGTTGATGCCTGTGGATGATAACAATGTATTATTTAAGAACAAGGATACGTTGAACGAAATGTTATCAACAAGTCTATATTATGACGGGACCTCTACTCCGCGATTTGCGCATGGGTTCGTTGAGATGGAATACTGGGTGCCTACACTGATGCATGAGGGGAATCTGAAAGGATTTTCCAGCAAACTTGTCTTTGATCCCGTATCTAAATTTGGAATGGTCGTCATGACAAACCAGTCTTTTGAGGAAATTTATTATTATGGACTTATTAAAGGAATTTTTGGTGATAACGTCAATTCTAATAGAGTTACGTCGGAGGGGGGAGGATATTTCCAATCCGCACGACGCGTAGCCGCTAGATTTACTAATTTATTTACGTTTCTTGATATAACGAAATATACAAAAGCTGACATAGCAAAATCTTATAATGTTGTCGAGCATAATGGTGTTGTTGAGAAAATTTCCGTCACTCCTTATATTGATTATTTGCCTGTATCGAATCTAAAGGTAAACTTGATTAAGATATCTCTTATTCCTGTTGCGCTTGCTATCGTTTTCAGTTTATGTGCTTTGATCGGCTATTTAATCCGGATGCTTCTTAACAAACTATATAAACGAGGAAATCCTCCAACCAATTTTGATAAATATCATCTTGTTATTAATTTTGCAGGGGTGGTACTACCTCTTAATCTGTTCATCATTCATACCAGGATTAGTTATCAAAGTTTTCCGGCTTATTCTTCTTTACGTATCAATTTAATGTTTAACCTACTTTATGTGGTTCTAGCAGTGGCGTTTCTTGGCTTGCTTATTTACAAACTGCGGAAGAACAGTTACAGCAAAAAGCAAAAGGTGATGTACATCATGTCTGGCATCTCAGCGTTCATCTTGGCTGCTTTTATTGTGGGATGGAATTTGTATGTTTAGAAGATTAAACGCTGAATATAGATATTCAAAGCATTGCAATGGCTCGCGGATGATTTCTATACATCATTGATATTATAAGTGGGGAAAATTATAAAGAGTAGAGGCAGCAGTTCCTTATGTGGGACTGCTGCCTTTGTGTTAGTATGTCTTTTGGCAACTTGTGCCTCGGCATATTGAAGGGGGATCAAGATCATCCTATTTTTTGTCTCTCAAAATAAATATTTTAATAGAACTGTAAATGACCACTAGAATATTCAATAATAATAGACCTACATATCCATCCGTTAACTTTGTTCTTTCAATCCACTTATTCACTAACTCTCCAGAGAGAGCTTGTTTTCCTAAATATTTATCTATATCATTTTGATTTATTTCATCCCTATATATAAGTGGAAACTCCATGCTGTTGGAAGAAGCAGCTAGCGGCGGATAGAACTCTACCCATTTCTGACCTGCCCATCGATCATACTTATAATGAAAGTCTGCGCTGGATTCAAGATTGTCCCACCTCAGAAAACCCAATATGAGTAAAATACAAAGTGTAACGACGCTAAATAATAACATCTTGTTATTCAAATAAACACCATCCTTATGTTGTACTACTGACAATACCGCTCCATGAGAACAACTTGATCATCCGTTATATTTTATCAGCATTTTCCGTTATCTGTAAGTGGGTTGTTTCATTCCGTATGAAATGGTAGTAAATAAACAACCAAACGATCAAAGAACCGTTGCAGAAGGCGTAAAACTTACGAGGGTGCAGTATATTTTTCCGGGCTTCGTTGTGCGTCTGTGTTGTAGTGGTTAGATATTAAAAAGCAAACACTCATCATCTGACAAGGTAAGGGGAAAATGATAGGGTTGGATCTCTTTTAATTCTCACCTGGGATATCATGCAGAAATACATTATCCTAATAATTTCCCTTTTTCACCAAATTTTTCTTCGCAAATATCACCGCATAGGTTATCATATACGTAGTTCAGATATCTGATAGGAAGTGTGGTATTTACGAAGTACATAGAGTAGATGTTATAGGAAATTCCTAAAAAAAATTATTCATAAAAATATATTTAATTTTAATAGTGAAAAGGAGTTATCAATTTGAACTTTCAATTTAGTGATGAAGAAAAAAGTAAAATAAACAAAGATGCTGAAAGACAATGGATTAATTATCAAAAAGCGGATCACAAATGTTACAAAAAAGATTGCAAAGAAATTTCAATTGGTTCACATGCTATATCCGAAAGTATTTCTCTTGCAAAAATTTCTGTTAACGGAGAAATGAATTACTTTGAATCAAAAAGAAATGGTTTTGAAAGTAAAAGCTTATTTATTAAACCTATCGGAAAAGGAGTGGCAAGTACTTTTCAAGGATTTTGCGAAAAACATGATACGTCAATTTTTATAGACATTGATAATAGCCCACATAAATATAGTGTTAAACAAATTTTACTTCAATGTTATAGAAGCGTGTGTTATGCAGATTATCATAATAATTACTATACAAAGGTATTTGATGACTCTTCCTTTGATTTCGTGAGGAATTTTGTTTTTAATTCTTCAGAATCAGAATTTTTTAAAGGAAATGTCAAAGTTTTAGAAAAAAAAGAAGAGATTTTAGAAGACATTATTAGAAAAACAATTGATTCAATTAATTACGAACATCGTATATTCTATGATCTGAAAACGAAAATGGAATTTTTATTAGAATGGATAGAAGAAAAGAAATTTGAAGATCCTTTCAACCATACTTTAAAACAACGGTGTAACCTATTGGGGTTCTCTTTTTTCTATCGAAAAGTAGCGGTTAAAATTCCAGTGGCGGTTGTAAACCAACATATATTACGAATTAATGGAAACAAAACATACTTACTCTTCACGGTAGTACCATATGCAGATTCAACTGAGATATATTGGATATTTGAAGATGCTTATTATGAAACATTATCTAAGAAATGGGATGAAATGAATGCTACTGAAATTAACCTATTAAATAGAATTGAAAGTAGCATGATTCAATTTGAGCATTGGTTTATTGATCCTAGAATTATTAATTCAATTCCTACTAATCGCCTCAATATAATTAAAGAAGACATTGTCTATAATCATGATAAAAATGTGTTTGTAGATTACGACTTATCTATATTTGATGATTTGCGTCTTGATTTTATTAAATATGTAGATGAATCTACACGTTTAATCGAGCGACAAAAAATAGATAACAATGTTCAACGAAACCCGAAGAATGAGAGAGAGCGACTATATAAAGAATATGTTCTTAATCAAATATTAAATATAAGAATTGATTGTAGATAAATGATTGTTAAAAAGTAATCGTTATAATAACATCACATTGAAATGAAGTACTAAAAAGCAAGGAACATCCTATAACATAATATTCACGCGGCGGACATACGTCCTGGGTCCGGCATTCGCCGAACACTCGACATGCGTCGAGTCGTGAATACAGGAACGTTATAAGAAATCGGGTAAATTGCTTAAATTCAGGTGCTATAATAAACCAAAATAATAGATATGAGATAGGTGACGAAACATTAAATTACTATTTATTTGTAGTCGAAACAAATGGCGTAGCTTAACAGCAGAGAAGATTTTTGAAGGATACAATGGATATCAAGTACGATCTGCTGGAACAGAAGAGGGAGCTAGAATCAGAGTCACTGAAGGAAACATTGGATGGGCAGAAATAATTTTTGTAATGGAGAAAAAACATGTAAGAAGGCTTAAAGATAAATTCTCAAATAAACTAATAAACAAACGGTTGATATGCTTAAATATACCGGATGATTATGAATACATGGATGAAGAATTAATAGAGATATTGAAATCTAGAGTATCGGAATACATTGAAGTACCGGAATAATAGTTAAGAATAAAAGCAACGGAGTACGAAAAAGAGCATTTTGTAAGTAGTTTAAGGGAGACCCCGACATCTTATAACATAATATTCATGCTGCGGCTCCTATAGAGCCTTGGTCTGCGAGGTGAATTCGGAGAGGATTTTCAGCAGACAACCCCGTTGGGGTTCGTGAATACAGGAAAGTTAGATGAAATTCATGCAAAGAAGAGGATGAATGGATGATTGCTTACGATTGGACCAACATTGAGAAAGTAAAGTGTCACAAAGAAGTTGTTTGGAAGGATTTACAACATGGAGATGAAATTGAAAAGCGAGAATATTTAAGTGTGACTTTGAAATCGAGTGGAATCAAACAATTAACAGTTATTATGATGAATCCATCAAATGCAGATCAGAAGAATCAGATGCAACCATAAATAAAATAGTAAAGCACTTTAATAAAAATGATAACAAGTTATATAGGGATATAAAAACAATAAATATAGTGAATTTATTTTCTATTTGTAGTTCAAAATCTAAAGAACTCAACGAAAAACTCGAAAAAATTATTTTAAATAATGTAATAGAAGTGTCAGATATAATTTTTAGTAATAGAAGCATGATAGAAACAAAGATTTCAGATAGTGAATTTATAGTTTTAGCTTGGGGAGATTGCCCAATTGATTTTTATGCAACAACTTACTTTAGAGAAATAGAATATGTAATGAATTTTTTGAAGAAATTTGAGTAGAAAAAAACATTTATTTTTCATGTAGAGAACAAGAGAGCTAAAGCTCGAGGAGTAGCATACGACAATGAACTGACAAGCTTAAAAAATCCTGTTCATCCTTCTAATGGTGAGATCAAAAGTATGATAAAAATAAAGATTGACGCCTTAAATAGAATAATCCCTTATAAACATATAAGGATATGAACATCATCTAACATAATATTCACGCTGCGGACATTGTCCTTGGTCTGGCATTCGCCAGACACCCGACAGTCGTCGAGTCGTGAATACAGGAACGTTAGATGAAATTCAAACAAGGAGTAACAATATGTTAGAAATTATAAAAGATCAAGATGTTTTACAAGTGAAAATTTCCAGTAGTAATGGTATTCCTTTCAATCACATACTAGATAAATTAAAAGTGATGATCCCTAAAGAAGAACGTAAATGGAGTCCGACAAAAAAATGTTGGTTACTTCCCTCTAAATATTTGGATGAGCTGAATGACTTGAACGAATCTATTAGTTCTGGTGATTTAAGCATTGATAAAGAAGAACTAATTTTAGAAATTCAAATGTCTGGACTAAGAGATATTGAGTCTTTACCAAGGTCTATGAAAGAAAGAGCAAAGTGGGCTATTAAACATTTGATTGAAGATACTGAAGAAGTTGAAAAACAGTTTTCTATTTCTCGTAGTGAATGCGGCGTTTTTAATCCAGATGATAATTTATGGTATTTTGAATCTGGACGATATAGTAAATCCTCTCCGCAAGAGCATGATAAGAGCGTGATCAAAAGAGCGTACAAAAATTTAGAATATGCAAGAACTAATGGACATCGAGCATTTGAATTTTCAGAAATGATGGATTTTAAATTTAAATTTAGGCAATTGATTCTAGAAAAATTTGATTACGAATGCTTTATTTGTGGAATACCCGAATACATTAAGAAATTGAATATGCATAGAGTGATTCCAGGGAAAAATGGTGGCGAGTATGTTGAAGAGAACGTGGTTTTAGTTTGTCCAAAACATCATAGGATGGTTGAAGGTTGGTCATGGGAAGAAATTAATCAACTGAAAGCTAATTCATAGAAGATTTGAACATCATCTAACATAATATTCAAGCTAAAGCTCCTTGTGGAGCTTTGGTCTGCGGAAGGATTTCGAAGAGGCATTACAGCAGACAACCCCCTCAGGGGTTCTTGAATACAGGAACGTTAGGCGAAAGTTCTGAATCACTAGTGAAGAGTTTGAACTAACTCAACTAGATTATTACCAAAAAAAGGGGCTATACAATGGCTAATTTAAAAGTGTTTATATCTTCAACTTGTTATGATTTAAACGTAGTAAGATCTCAGCTTAGAAATTTCGTTAATAATTTCGGTTATGACCCAGTCATGAGCGATTATGCTGATGTATTATACGATCCGCGAGTACATACTCACACAAGTTGTGTTCAAGAAGTTACAAATTGTGACGTCTTGATTTTAATTATGGGTTCCCGTTTTGGAGGGAAAGCAATTCCTAAAGCAGCCGAAGTAGTAAATCTGGAGTATCTGAAAGATAAGAGTAAAAGTAATAAAATACTTGACGATTCTGCTAACCTGTCTATCACTCAATTAGAAGTTATTCGGGCAATAGAGTCAGGGATTCCAATATTCACCTTCGTAGAGAATAAGGTCATGCATGATCATCTAGTTTACGAGAAAAATAAAGACAAAGAATTTATTGAAAGCTTAGATTTCCCATCTTTTGCTGATAAACCAGAAACAGCGAAGTATGTCTTTGAATTTATAAACTTCTTAAGGCACAGAATCGAAAATAACAGCATAGTTAGTTTCAATAAAATGGAGGACATAGAATCGTATCTAAGAAAACAGTGGTCAGGATTACTTCAAAGATTATTGTATGAACAAAGATTTAAAAAGCAAGAAGAAATCAAAATAGATTATTTGGCAAATCAAATTGCCGACATAAAAACTGCGATAATGACATCTATTTCTAGTAGCGATCTAAAAGATACAGCAAGAGGTGCTATAAAATTTAGACATTTAGTGGATTTTTTTAGACAGCTTAAGAATTCAAATACAAGAGACTTACTATTATTAGACATAACATTTAAAGAACTCTTAACAAGATTAAGCATTATTGATATTATTCCCATTGATAATCCAAATAGGTTTAATCGGTTAACTGCTTTAATACTTGAAGATGGGACATTTTTTGAATTGCGATATCCGATTGGTTTCATTGAAAGGCTTAAAGATGACTGGATGGAATTCATTATTCTAAATCAAACAAGTAGACAAGCAATAATAAATGCTATCTATGATATTGATGATAATAGACCAATGAGAAATTTTCGATACATTAATAAGCAATTTAGTGATGTGTTTATTGAAAATCAAGACGGCGATTTGAATTTAGTACAAGATGAAGAAAATTCATCAGATTAATATTTTGGTAAAAAGCTAGGGAAATTAAATATTGATAATAATTCTGGCTTCTTATTGTTTCGTATATTTAAAGGGACCAGTCCCTTCGCCTAACATAATATTCACGCTGCGGACATTCGTCCTTGGTCCGGCATCCGCCGGACACCCGACATGCGTCGGCTCGTGAATACAGGAACGTTATAAGAAATCCCCGCAAAAACTAACTAATAGATAAGGATGGATAATATGGCAACTCCAAGGGTTTTTGTAAGTTCTACTTGTTTTGATTTATCAGAAGTCAGGGATAGTCTTGAAACTTTTATAAGAGGCTATAATTTTGTCCCAGTTTTAAGTGATAAAGGAGATGTGTTTTATAGTCCAGATTTACATTCTCATGATGCATGTATAAAAGAAGTTGAGAGTTGTCAACTCTTTATTTTGATAATCGGTGGAAGATTTGGTGGAGAGTATTATAAAGACAAAGAGAAAAGAGTTAACCTACCAAAGTCAATAACTAATAAAGAATATTTGGTTGCTAAAGATAATAATATTCCTGTTTTTACCTTTATCAAAAGAAACGTAATGGAGAACCATTTAATTTATAAGGATAATTTAAAGCACAATCCAAAAGCAGAGTCTGTATATTATTCTGCAATTGACAAACAAGAATATAGTAAATTAATTTTTGAATTTATAGATAATGTAAGGTTTTCTACAAATAATAATGCGATTTTTTCTTTTGATTATGCTAGAGAAATTCAAGAAAATTTAGCTAAACAATGGGCAGGAATGTTCTATGACTTTTTAATTGAAAGACAAAGAAATAACGAAATCTCTACAACAAATAAGCTAATAGAAAATCTAACAATTGCATCTGTGAAGACCGAAGAATTAATCAAAAAAATAATTACAAAAGAATTAGGAGAACAACAAGCTGAAGAAGTTATTAGTAACTTGGATAACGAAGCAGATACAAAGAAATTTTTTAATAGAGTATTTAGTTACTTTAGTGTATCGAGAAATAATATAAAAAAAATACTGAGTGAATTAATTGAAGTGAACAGTATGATTGATAATGGAATCTCGTGGCATGAATATTTAATAAAAAGTAAATTTTTCTATTATAGTTCTGAAATATATTCAAGCCAAGATGATGATTACAAGCATGAATTGACATTACTTTCTGATAAAGGTAATTATCTAATTGTGCTTAAGAGTGAATATATGACGAAATTACTATAAATACTAATAACGAAATGGAAACTCTTTTTAGTTCATTTACTGCCTTAAACATAGAACAAAGAGAAAAAGTATTGAGAACATTAGATTTGGTAAGTTAATCGTAGCAGGCGAGAACATCTTTTAACATAGCATTAACGCATCGTCACTACGCTCCCAGATCACGATGAAGCATTTGGCAGAGAAGCGAACTTACGTGAAAACCCTGCAAGGCTAAGTCTGCCGACCCGTTCCGCATGCGCTCCACTTAAGCCTTTCGGGTTCGTTAATGCACGAACGTTATAGGAAATCAGCATAAACAAAACTAAAAGTAAGGAGAATTTATATGGAGTCGAAAGCAGTATATCATCACCTCATACCTCAAACATATATGAGAGGATGGAAGCACGGGAAATCCTCTGTGTATTTAGTAGAGAAAGGAACTAAGAGCGTTGGGAATGAGAAGAGTACAAAAAAATTTGGCGGCATTGATCATTATCATTCTTTAAGAGCAGGCGCTCTTTCTCGTACTAAAGAAGATTGCAAAAGGTTTTTTGAACCATTAAAAGACTACGTAGTGAAGATAGATAAAGACTTAATTAATGATACGGAAGAAATGAACAATAGATTTTATGAATTTGATATTTGGAGTATATATCAGCCTGATGGTGATATTGTGACTGAAGCAGAAAAAAAAAGCCTTGAAAGATGAAATTCTATCCATTCATATCAGAGATATTGAGGGGGATTGGAATACAGAATATGAAAATTATTGGAATTCGATTGTTACAGATATTTCAAAAGAAGTATATAAGAATCCTACTGCTCAAAAACTCACTGCTATTAGATGTGATGATCTTATCAAATTTATGGTCTCGTTAGAGTGGAGGACGAAACCATATCATCCAGTCCTAAGTAAAATTTTAGATGCTTTTTGTGAAAATGTGTTTGATTTTAAATCTATTCATATTCCGGAGGAGGAACGTTTGTATCCTTTCTTGGAAACATGGTACGACGAAATGGCTCATAGTTATATTCTGAAATTATTCCGTGATTTCCTCGATGGAAAAGGATCTATTATGCTTGAAGCAAAAAAGATCATTAATGAACTTTGTACTGAATTATTTTTGGCTCCTGATGGATTCGAGTTTATAACCAGTGACAATCCTGTATGTAGATTTACAAATGATGATGGAGCCACAGAGTACGTCTTTCCGTTGACTCCGAAAATCGCTTGTAGAATTTCAAAAGGTGATAATCAAAGTGACTATATTTAAAAAAAACTTTCTAAAGAAGAACTCTTTTACTACAATAATAAACTTAAAGATAACTGCTATGAAGCGTACATTCTGAGAGAACAAAATTTAGCTCTGTATTTTGATAATTAAATTGCTAGATTCCTACACCTGTATATCTAAGGATAATCAGATTGATTTTTGAAGTGTTTCAAAGAAGATGCTGACATCATATAACAATATATTTACGTCTGGTTGTGAATACAGGAACGTTATAAGAAAAAGCCGCAAAGCATATAAGCTTAGTTAAACTTTAAGCTAACTGGCAGAAGAGTTTGATTTTTTTCCACAAAGAACCTTATCATAAATTACGCAATTAAATGAACGGACAATGGATTAGATTGAGAATGGAGGAAATAACGTGGAATTTCATTTAAAAGAAAATGGAATAGATTCATTGAGTATGGGGCTATCTTTTTATAATAAGTATTTAAACTATGTGATGATTGAAGACCTTCATACCGAAATACATACTGACGAATTTAGCAAAGACAGCTATTTAAAACTATCTGTCATTTGTATTCATAATGCGATAGAAATATTGACTAAAGACGCCTTATCTCAATTGAACGAATTACTGATCTATAGGGATTTGCCCTCAGATTTATTAGATACATTACTTAAAAGTAAAAAAGAAGGAGTTCAACTGCACAACTTACTTGATTTCTAATAATATTGAAGTTAAGACAATTGAGTACGTAGAGTGTATTAACAGAATAGACAAATTATATTCTATTAAGGACTCCTTTTATGTTGATTTAATTGAACTGGGTTACATTAGGAATAAGATAACCCATTTTGGTATTTCAAAAAAGAGTGATTATCATAAGGTGATAAATGTATTAAATAATGCCCTTACATTTATAGTACAAAATTATTTAGAGGTGAAGCAGGATTTTTTAGGTTCTGATGAAGATACGGTGGAGAATAATCTGGCTAACACTTTATTTACTGCAAGAGTAACTGAAAAACAATTGTGGAAGCATTTTTCCAGAGAGAAGTTAGAAGATACTCTTGAACATCTTCAGATAGCTGCCCAAATATATAACAATAAAGTTGATAAAGAAGTTGTAAAACCTTACGTAGATATCGGTATGATTTGTATTGATATTGATAATGCGGATGAAATAACCATTTACACTCAATCGATCCCATGGTTGGATTCGACGATATTTTATATCGGTTTCAATGATGAAATGAATCTACTTTTATTTGTAATTGATTATACAGAAAACGGAGTAGTATATATTTCGGATGGCGTGACTCTTTATAATGGCAACCCTTTTTATAAAAAAACTTGGATCAAAAATAAGAAATTTAAAAAAAGCAACTATGAGGGGCTTTACCCGGTTGTTTTCTAAATTGCATAATCAAGAATCTTTGATATACACGAAATAACAATTTTTGCTGTAGACCCATTATGATTCCGCTAACGGAAACGATAGCGGGAATGTTGTAAAGAACAAACTTGCAATAATTCAAAGAAGGCGGCTACATCTTATAACAAAACATTCATGCGGCGGCGTTCGCCTTGGTCTGCAGAAGGATTTTCAGGGAAGTAAATTCAGGCAGACTCATTGATTTCCCTTAGACATAGCTATCTTAGGGAAATCAACGTCATGAATGCGGTCCGTTATACAAAACCCCTAAACCAAACAAAACAAAAAGATACAACACATCTGAAAGTTGAGGATGAGATTAATGGAGGATCGAGTAGGAGCTTTTTAAAGCCTTGGTTGGAGGGGGAGAGATTTCTTAACAGACCAGTGAATTTGCTGTGACTGTGAGGTTGGATAAGAAGCTGAGAGTTGGTCTTATTATTGACACCGAAGTTTATATCGGTTTTTTTTATTTTTAATTCGATTGCCGCATTAAAGCAATCATAATTTATCTTAAAATTTGGATTAGATGAAAATATTAGTATTCAGTATCGGGTATAGATATTCGCATTAAAATTGACTGCTCACGTCTAGTCTTAACAAGACATGGCGCAGTTTAGACCCATCAGAGAGGTGCATGTATGAGCCGGTTGCTTGACTTATTGGAAGAGGAACGGCGCAAGCTTAATCAGCTTGGTGAGGCATCCTTGAAGCAAGCGATTCCGTTGTGGGAGAACCCTGAGGTTCAGGAACAGAGCCGGAGGGTGGATGAACTGGTGGCCCAAGTGAGTGAGATGAAGGCGAGACATAACCGATTTGTACGATGATGAGCGAGGTACATAACGCGTAGGGGAGGAGAAGCAATGGATTTTCCACGGTGGATGCAACGAGCGATTCAAGCAAGGCTGGATGAGGTGACTGCCCGGATCGAACATGATCCTGAACTGAGTCGAGTACGTGGGGGAACAGACGAAGCATTTGAAGTTTTGTTTGCAGGTAAGGATGTCGAGCAGACACCTGAATATACCGAGTGGGAGAATCGTTATATTGTCAGCAAAGGCATAGAAAATGAGCGGTTGTATATGCAGGGACTACGAGATGGCATTCAGCTCACAGTATCCTTGCTGGGTCAGTGGATGCCGGAGGAGACCGATACAGAGGCTTGATCCACTAATAGGAACCCGAAGCTACCTCGATCTTAACTTAAAAACCGGAGTCGAAGCGTGAATTCATCGCTTCGGTTCCGGTTTTAATGCTCTACTTTTCCAAATTCTAAATTAAGGAAAGGAGGGCATTGAGTATGTGTTAAGCTTAAACAAACAAAGGCAGAAGTGAGGTATGGTTATATGAAAAAAAGATCTAAATACTTAATCTTACTTTTTATGTTTATTGCGATTGTGTTTATTCTGCTTTTTTTAAATACCAATAAAAATGAAGCCAATGAGCCAATGGTTAATGGCAATAGCATTCAAGTCAAAAACTTTGATCTGGATGCCAAATCAACGAATTTAAAGACTATGACACAAGGATCGATATTCGTTGCAGGTGAGAAGCAGCATATTGATCATATCAAGATAGTAGCACATGTAGAGATTGACCCCACTGACTGGGGTGGTGTTGCATTTTATATCCCTGATCAATGGAGTGTCTTCAGCATCACCAGCAGTTACCCTGAACATCAATCGAAGTTGAAGCCTGCTGAGTATGTATCAACCTGGATGAATTCTTCTGATGACTCTTCATGGCGTACGATGATTGAGATTGGGAGAGAACGAAATTACATAGCAAATGGCGGAGGCACTGGAACGATTGTGATCGAATTAAGTCCAGATCAAAAGGGTGTGTTCACCTCTAATTCATTAAAGATTGGTATTGAGGTCGGATCAGAAGAGAAAGATGGAAAAAGAGTTATGGGTACAGATTCTGTTGAAGTTCCTGTATTTTAAAGTGCTGGGTTAACTAGATATAGAAAAACAAGCCGAAGCGATGGCAATGCACGCTTCGGCTTGTTATTTTGACCCGTGTTACTTCTTCAATCCTTACTTCGCACTTACCGACTTAAACCAATCATTCACTTCTTGCGTGATCTGATCTCCGCCATTGGATTTCCAGTTGGCGACGAATTGGTCAAAGGCATCAATTGGCAGTTTGCCGTAGATGATTTTGTTGAAGGTTTCCATCTCGGACTGGCGGAGCAGGTTCCATTTGGATACCATGGTTGGTGTGGCAGCGCCAGTAAAGTAGTTTTGTTTACGGATGTCGATCTGGGACATAACGACTTTACCTGCATACCAGTTTTCGGTTTGCGGAATTCGGCCATTTGTTTCTCGTAAGGTGTTTCAGGCTTCTCGTCTGTTGCTAAACTATCTAAATGAGATCAGAGATACACTTACTGAAATAAAAATCCTGAAATATGTAGTCCAAATGGATTATTTTTCAAGATAAACAAAACAAATGATAAGTTAGTGGTGTCTATATTTAGAGTAACATTGAAATTCGTTAAGGAGGTGAAGTATGAACTGGAGGAAGCTATTAATAGTTATTCTAGTACTTATTATTGTAGCTGGAGTTGCTATTTTATTATTTAATCGCTTTGGAGAAAATCTCAATAATTCTTATAAAATTATAGGATAAATGTTGACTTTTTATTTAAATTTAGAGATTATATAACATATATTACATTAAAAGGAGATGTTAATTAGTGAAATATAAAAAAGTTTCTATTTCTCTTATGTCAGCTGTTTTAGTGTTTTCGATGAGTAGCGCTGTGTTTGCTTCTGAAGGGATTTCTACACAAGATTCTAGACATGAGATTCAGAAGGAAGAGGTAAAGGTGGATGTAAGCCAACCAACTGATATAGAGAGACAAGCTATTGAAAGAGAAAATAAAGGAAAGCTATCTTTGAAATCTAATAAAACATATCCTGATGCAATTTCTAAATTGAATTATGACAATAAGGATATTATTTTTGAAGAACTGAAAACTTTTGAGAAATCGAATCCTGAGGCATCAGAGGATCAAATTAATGATTACTTTATAAGCCTATGTGAGAAATACAGTGAAAGTCCTTCAAGAAATAATACTCTTGCAACTGCTGGGATTGATTCAACATTTTATAATCTTGTGGAGGGAATGGTAGATTTAAATTCTAAAGAAAAAGAGTTGTATGCTGAGAATCCAAGTAGAGGGTTCAAAGCCATTGTAGCTGGGGATGAAGCTGCAAAATATACAGAATATAAGTTTGGAAGAAATGGACACAACGATAAAACAGATGCTTTTAGACATGCTGCTTGGAACATCTGGATTGTAGGATTTACTGATAGTGTTGGTTGGGCAAAATCTTGGACTGATGCTCACGAAACACATGCCCCCGGTAATCAGCCCGCAATCGAATTTAACATGGATATAAATAATAACACCGAAGGTAGAGTACAGGCTATAAATTCAAATATTTCAACTTCTAGTTCTGTTACTGCAACTAGAAATGCGATCAAAGCAGTTTATAAAAGTGGGAAATTGCAACATATTGTAAATGGGTCAAGGGTAAATTTCGTGGGTAAGGATAGTGACTTTGTAAACCAAGCAAATTAGGTAAAATCCCCACCTCTTACTTATAGTAAGAGGTGGGGATTTTACGTTTTCATAAGTGTTTCTAATAATATAACCTTTCAATTCTTACTTCGCACTTACCGATTTAAACCAATCATTCACTTCTTGCGTGATCTGATCTCCACCATTAGATTTCCAGTTGGCGACGAATTGATCAAAGGCATCAACCGGCAGTTGGCCGTAGATGATTTTGTTGAAGGTTTCCATCTCGGACTGGCGGAGCAGGTTCCATTTGGATACCATGGTTGGCGTTGCAGCGCCAGTGAAATAGTTTTGTTTACGAATGTCGATTTGCGACATTACGACTTTGGCAGCGGCCCAGTTTTCCGGTTTGCGGAACTCAGCCATTTGTTTCTCGTAAGGTGTTTCGGGTTTCTCGCCGTCAGCAAGTTTCACGAGTGTTTTCATGAACAGATCCGGAATACGAGCCGGGCCGGTCAGGAACGGGAACTCGTTGGAGAAGTCTTTGATCTTCTCTTTGTCACTGGTCGGTTGTCCGTCTACGATATCCCAGTCATAACCTTTAGCAAAGCCGTATTCATACTCACTGCCTGCAGCTGGGTTAGCCAGATTATCGAGCAAGTAGTTGTAGTACAGGAAGATTGCTTCTGGATGCTTGGCATCCTTGTTAATCATGATACTTGCGTTGACGCCAGAGTTCTGCCATTTCGTACCGATTTTGCCGTCTGGACCTGCTGGAATCGGATAGGCTTTGATTTTTGCGCCAGGTACGTTCTTGAGCAGATCGGGTGCAGGCCAGTCAGGAACCCAGTTCGCACCAGGCA
This sequence comes from Paenibacillus sp. UMB7766-LJ446, assembly GCF_030226665.1. Taxonomy (NCBI): domain Bacteria; kingdom Bacillati; phylum Bacillota; class Bacilli; order Caryophanales; family Paenibacillaceae; genus Paenibacillus; species Paenibacillus sp. UMB7766-LJ446. The sequence continues at coordinate 747,636 of NZ_JASOYM010000001.1, read as the reverse complement.
GAATGCCTGCTTGGCCTTTCGTCCAGCTTTCTGATGCTTTACGTTCATCCCACAGGGCAGAGTCGACATGGATATATCCTTTTTCCATCCATTCACTCAGCTTGGCAAGGGCTTGCTTCGCACCGGGATTAATGGAGCCGTATTCCAGATCACCGCTCGCGTCCTTGTTCCATTGTTCTTGAATGGTGCCGTATGCGCCGAATAACCAGTCGAGCGAGCCCATCCAGGTATTCGTATTACTTTTCAGCGAGATCGCTAATGGGAATACTTTGTCAGGAGACAGGCCATCCGGGTTCTCGTTTTTGAATTTGTCCATGATATTCTCAAGATCTGCGATGGTCTTTGGAGCTTCCAGATTCAGTTTCTCCATCCAGTCTTCTCTAAGCCACAGCAGGGTATCGTCATTATCTGTATACTCCATGATCGGCATATTGTATTTCTTACCGTCCTTGGTGAACGGGTACCACAGCTCTGGATGAGTTGCAGCGTGATCTTTCAGCGTTTTGTTAGCGTACTTGTCGAACAACTCATCGATGGCGATGAATTGACCGGAGTCGATCAACTGATTGGTCAATACTGCATTGGTCGGTACGGTTACAAAATCAGGCAGCTTTTCGCCAGAGGCGATAGCCAGTTGAAGCTTTTGTCTGTATTGATCGTCATTGGCCGGATACCAGGTATCTTTATGCTTCATACCCAGCGTTTCCAGCATCCAGCGATCGTGAACGTTATTTTCTTTGGTATCCCCTTGCACGTATTTCTTCGGCATTAATACCGAACTGAATTCGATGGGTGGGTCGTATTTTCCTTTGGCAAAAGCAGCTTCTGCTTCAGCTGAACCGACGGGCGCCGGTGTATCATCTTTGGTACCATTGTCACTGGCTGTATCGCCACTGCCGCACGCAGTGATCGTGATGAGCGCGATAACCATGAGCAGTGACCACCATGTTTTGAATTTGATCATTGTTCAATCCCCCTACGATGTATGATCTTTACAAGTGTAACTGTACCAATTTGGACGGGAGGGCATCTATATGAGTTTGTTAGTTTCGATAGGACTCTATTATGTTATTTATGCTGGTCTCGGTACTCTTGCGGCGTGACGCCGAACTGGCGCTTGAACACTTTGATAAAATACGCCGGGTCCATGTAGCCAATTTCCATGCTGATTTCATATACTTTTTTGGTGGTCGTAACCAGTTTGTGACAGGCCCGATCTATACGCAGGCGCGAGATATAATCACTGATGCCTTCACCCGTTTCAATCTTATATATCTTGGACAAATGGGTCGGATGCAGATTAACATGGTCGGCCAGTACACGCAAAGAAACATCCAGATGCAGGTTTTTATCCGTGAAATCCTGAATCTTCTTCACATACTCGGAACGGATGTCCTTGATCTCGTTGGACGTGCCTTCCTTGAGTTTGGCGAGCACACTTAGCGACCATTTGCGCAGTTTACTGATGGTGGTGAAAGCTTCCCCACTCTGCAACCACTCGATATCGTCACCCATTAAATTAGCCAAAGTCAGCCTGTTTCGGTGTGCGAGATTGGTGAACGAAGCCGTAATTAAAAAACCAGCCTCCATACAATGCTCCCACGATTCCGACCATTTCTCATCCAGCTCCGCACAGACGGCTAGTATTTTTTCTTCTGCCGCATCCCATTGACCACTCTCTAACAGATGAATGAAAGTGGGTGGGGTATACAGGACATCCAGCGGACCTTGTGCCGACGGAGTCTCCACGTCGCTGACCCGCATGACGAATTCACGCTCGTCGCCGACAATTTGCCGGAAATAAGCGGAGGCCTGCCGAAAACGATCATATAGCTGATCGGGAAACGTGAACCACTCGGTGATGACGATGGAGAGGGACCCCTTCAGAAACTGCTTAACTTTGGACTGAAGTTGTACGGAAAGCTTCTCCAGTATGGTTTCTTTGCCAATGTCCGTATCGTTCTCTTTCAGTTGAAGCAGAAATACCAGATATCCATGCTCCTCCTTCACGCCCCACACTTCCATAAACTCACCCATAATCTCTTCCGCCATATTGATGACCGCATATTCAAGCAAGGTTTGATCGTTGTTGTCATATTTCCCGAATTCTTCTTCCATACGTACAAGCATTAATGCACAATTCCCGGCGTAGAAGGGTAGATCGTAATTCGCAAGTTTACGTGCCCATTCGCTGGAGGCAATTCGATGTCCCTGCAAAGCTTCAAGAAGCAGTCGACCCCGCAAATGCGGCAGATTCTCCCGCAGGGTAAACTGGGTTCGTTTCAGTGAGCTTACGAGTTCCCATTCGGTATTTAATTGATCGATGGCCTTCTGAACGGCATCCATTAATTCATCATCCGTCGGTGGCTTCAGCAAGTAATCGACGGCCTCGAACTGGATGGCTTTTTTGGCATAATCAAATTCGGAATGTCCGGATAAAAGAATACACTTTATTTTTTTGTCACGGACTCTGATCCGTTCGATCAGTTCAATACCAGTCATTTCAGGCATTTGAATATCCGAGATCACAATATCTATAGGGTGTGTATCGATCAGTTGAAGTGCTTCGTGTGCCGAGTATGCTTTGTGCACCTGTTCGATCCCGAGCGTATGCCAGGGTTTGGTCATGGACAGGTTATCTACCCAGTGTGCTTCATCGTCTACGATGATCATTTGCATGATGTTTGTCTCCCTTGGTGGTTGGTATATAAGGCCAATAATTAAAATTAAAGGATACGTGAAGTGAACAAAGTCACTACGGATTTGTAGGGTTCTTTCGATCGCTGTTCAAGCCCCATTTTTTGAATTAGAAGATTGTAAGGTTAAAATGGTGCTTGAAAGGCGAACGCTTCGCTTCTACAGAATCCCTTCAATCCTTCGCTTAGGTTCACATGTACTCTAACCCTTTATTCTAAACAAGGCCTTATATAAAGGTGGAATTGTAATAATGGCGAAGCCTATGCCCCTATTCAGCCTTCTTTCAACAAAGGCTTTCAGGAAAGCACTTCCTTACACTTCGCTTCTTCAGTTTTTTCTGTCCTCTACGTTCACGTGCAAATGGTTAGTTAAAATTAAATCGTCAACTTATCGTTAGTATCGATATCAATGATATCAATTCGTATTGGTATTTCCTTTATCGGAATCAGTATCCTCTTTTGGGATCTCCCAGATCATCTCGGTTCGGAATCCGCCGAGAGGGGATGGGCCGAATAGGAGGTAGGACTGATTACCGAATAGGTGCATGATTCGCTGATTCGTGTTCCAGAGGCCACAGCCCATTTCCTCCTGCAGCGGCTGCTGCATTTTCAGATTCAACGCCTCCAACTGATCCGTGCTCAAGCCATGTCCGTCATCATCAATGTAAATTTTGCAGAACCCGTTCGAGCTCTCGCCAGTAATTCGAATTTCACCGGATGAATACGACTTCGCGACGCCGTGAATGACGGAATTCTCCACAATCGGTTGCAGCATTAATCGTGGTACCGACTGGGCAAGCATATCTTCAGGGATGTCGATGTGATATTCGATTCGTCCATTACGCAGTTTCTGGATATCCAAATAGTTGACGAGCAGATTGATTTCTTCTTTTAGAGAAGATGTCTCCCGCTCCACTCGTGTCGTATATCGATAGTAGGCACTGAGGTTATGCGCCATGGAGACGACGGCATGCTCATCCTTCATCTGGGCCATGTTGATGATATAGCCAAGACAGTTATATAGAAAATGAGGATTGATCTGCGCCTGTAACTGCTTCAGGGTAGCTTCCTTGGCTCTGATCTTTTCCTGGAACACGTTCTCGATCAGGTCTTGAATCTGATGGGACATATCGTTGAATCGTTGAAACAGAAACGAGAACTCATTCTGATCCTTGCTATGCAGACGTACGGAATAATCTCCGCGCTGCACGCGGCGTAAGCCCTGGATCAGCTTTTTGATCGGATATTGAATGTTTCTATATAACAGGATCGAAGCGGAAATGCCCACCACAAACAGCAAAATCATAAACAGATAGAACAAGTTCCGACTGAGCGAGATCGGCTGCAGAATCTGATAGAGTGGTACCACGTCGACCAAATGCCAATCCAGATAGTAGGATTTCACCGAGCTAACGAGATACTTTTTCCCGTTCAGCTTGACGACATCCTGTGTGGTATCCTCAGACGAGTGTTCATCCAGATAACGAATGAGCTCTTCGGACAGCTGCTTGTCTGCACTGCGGTTCAGAATGGGCGAATTTCCTTTGTGATAAAAGAAGGGATCACCTTGTCCACCTGCCTTATACGTATCCAGCATGTTCTGAATGTTCTCATAACTGAAGCTGGCTTCGATCACCAGATTGCTACCCGTCAACATGCCCGGCTGGGCCAAGGAATCCGTAAAGAACCAGTAAAAGGATTTCATATCCTCTTTTGACTCGGCACCATCACCATACGTCCATTGTCCGCTCATATTTCTTTTCAGGTAATTCTCATCATACCCGGTTGTTCTATTATAGTTGGCAATGACATCTTGATTCTGCTGTGAATGCACAGCATATCGGGTAGGCCATATATCGGTAACCCCGGATTGAAGCATCAGCTTTTCCTGAATGACATATCGGGTCTGCATCTTGTCATAACGATCATTCCAAATGTTCAAGCCATTGAATGCTCTGACATTGGGATCTCTGGAGAGAATAAGACTGAAATCCATCATCTGATTGATGCGGGAATCGATCTGACTGGATAAAAACGTGAGCTGCTTCGTATTGGAAACCTGTAGCTCTTTGCGAACAACATCATAAGTGACGTTGTTCGAGTAGGTATACATGATAATAATGGGGATGAACAGGACCACAATTAAACAGTTTATTTTGGCAAACAGACTAAACCGGGATCTGGATGTTCTTCCAAATGATATAAAGCGCTTCCATATATTCATAAAGTGTCTCCTTCAAATTCGTGTGTAAACAACCTCTTCAGATGATATTCCTAACAAAACACTATCAAGCCTAACAATGTTATATAGTCAGACCTGAGAAATGCCTGATACTATTTATAGCAGAGATCCCCATTACACACAAAAACTTTTTTTTGGGAACAGGAGCGCGCTATGGAGGCTAATATGGAAGCTAACCGGGTACCTCAGGCGGACATTGGGAGCAAGCCGAACAGAAAAACAAAAAAACGCTATAAACAACCATGGATTCTGCACTTGATGGTGTTGCCGGCGGCTATTATGGTCTTTATTTTTTCATACATTCCGATGTCCGGGATTTTGATGGCATTTCAAGATTATAAACCTGCACTTGGTTTTTTCGATTCCGAATGGGTCGGACTGAAGCATTTCAGATACATGTGGGAAAATGATTATTTCTTGCAAATTACGTGGAATACGCTGTTTTTTGCCTGTTCCAAGATTATCATGAACCTCATTATTCCGTTTGTCTTCGCCTTATTACTTAATGAGGTACGGAAGATGGCGCTGAAAAGAACGATTCAAACGCTCGTGTATCTTCCGCACTTTTTATCTTGGGTTACACTGTCAGGCATTCTGATCGACATTCTGGCACAGACGGGTATTGTCAATCAGTTCCTGGTTTCGGTATTCGGCATCAAGCCGATCTTCTTTCTTGGGGATGGCAGCTGGTTCCGGTTTACCATTATTGCGAGTGATGTCTGGAAAGAGTTTGGATTCAATACGATCATTTTCCTCGCGGCATTGTCCGGCATTAACCCGTCACTGTATGAAGCGGCTGAAGTAGATGGGGCGGGGCGCTGGAAGCAAACGATGTATATTACCATCCCGGCACTTATTCCGATTGGGATCGTAATCGCAACGCTGGCACTGGGTAATGTGCTTAATGCCAACTTTGACCAGATCTTTAACTTATATAGTCCGTTGATTTACCAGCAAGGGGATATTATTGATACTTTTGTGTATAGAGAAGGTCTGCTAAGTGGACAGTTCAGTTTCGCTACCGCCGTGAATCTGTTCAAATCGGTCATTAGCTTGATCCTGATTGTGATCTCCTACCGACTGGCTTACCGATTCGCTGGATACCGAATTTTCTAGAAAGGATGACGAGACATGTATCATAAAACGATGCCTTACCGCATATTCAGCATATTCAATAATGTGTTCCTGACCATCCTTTCACTGCTCAGCTTGCTGCCTTTATATCATTTGTTCATGATATCACTAAGTGCATCCGCACCTGCCAATGCCGGCCTGGTTACATTCTGGCCGATTGGTTTTACATTAGAAGCATATACGAAGACATTTGCTAATACTAACTTCCTCTCATCTTTGAGAGTGTCCGTGGAGCGGACGGTGCTGGGTACAGGACTTGCGTTAATCGTGAATACGATTGCAGCCTATGCGCTCTCCAAGGAAACGCGGGTGTTCCGTGCACGCAACATCTATCTATGGTATTTTGTCATCACGATGCTGTTCAGTGGTGGCCTCATTCCGGGGTATATCCTGATTCTAAAGCTGGGATTAATGAATACATTACTGGCATTGATCCTGCCAGGACTGGTTGCGGTATTTAACATCATTCTGCTGCTGAATTTCTTCCGTACCGTTCCAAAAGATCTAGAGGAAGCCGCTTTTATCGACGGTGCAGGACACTTTCAGACGTTTATCAAAATCTATCTGCCCGTCTCCGTACCCGTCATTGCAACAGTCTCCCTGTTCATGATGGTCGGACATTGGAATGCGTATTTTGACGGGATCATCTATATCCGTGATGCAGAAAAGCTGCCACTGGCAACATTCATGCAGACAATTATCGTTCAGGCCGACATGTCGAAGCTCGATCCGGAACTCGTCGCCAATCTGTCCCAACGGACCATTCGGGCTTCACAGATCTTTATTAGCGCACTGCCGATCCTGCTCGTGTATCCGTTCCTGCAACGGTACTTTGTAACCGGGATCGTGGTTGGGGCTGTGAAGGAGTAGTCGCGTGTAGAGGTTAGAATAGGGTATGAAAAAGGAGCTGCTGAACTGGGGAAGGCCAGGGAGGTGGCTTCTTTTTTTGCTGAAAAATATGTTGCCCGTATGTAGTGGATTACCTTTACTTGAATAAAATGGTACGATGAGATGATGAGAAAGTTATCCTTATTATCTATATCGAGGGGTGTGTATAAGTGAAAAAGATGTTAATCGTTACCCTTGTTTTGTCGTTACTAAGTGCATCCATGGCTTATAAAGCTTTAAGTGCATCAAAAAAGATAAGTGTGGTATTTAACGAAAAAGAACTAAAGACCCGAGCGGGTGCCGAACCCCAAATCATAGACGGTCATGTGTATATCCCGGCCAACATTCTTCGAGGTGCTAGATTTTCGGTAGAATATAAAAACTCAACACTTCATCTTGTGAATAGTTACTTTCTTTACATGAGAAATTTAATGGAGATGCATGTTTTCAATCATGTTTTCACAACTCGATTCAACAAGATCGACCAAGAAGTGGTTAATATTCTCGGTAAAGTGATATTAGAAGAGTCAGTAGACTTCTCGAAATTACAACAGTTCATAGAGGAAGCTGAATCGAATGTTGGTATCAGTCCAGAGGCATTTACTCCCGTACTGGATTATAATTCATATGATTTTTCTCCTGCGAGGGAAAGTGTAGAAGCATACCAAAAAGCAAGTCTTGAGTTAATAACTTATGCCGATACCGGAGACAAGGAAAGATTAAAGTCTTTCTATCAAGAGAGAAAAAAAGCACTTGAGTACTATGATAGTTACACCCATGTGTATGATTCTATTTTTAAAGCGAGTTTTACTAGTGCAGTGAGATAGGAAGATAGGAAGGAAAATGTTGATGATTCAAGAGAATCAAAACTCATGGTCCGTTTGTATATCAAGTGACTTTGAATAGAACTTTTTGAACTTTGGTCTATGTAGCAAGTGCGTATCCCCTTCTCTCGACAGTGTTAAATAACAGACTAGGTCGCTCATCGGAGCGACCTTTTTGCTGTGTTTGAGTGTAGTTGTTCTATTAACGTAATCGCGCAAGGTTAACGGGATGGTTAAAGTGATTTATTTTTACAAGAAGGCCTTCGAGCCACAGAAATTAAAAACTAATCGTTCGGTCCTCATATTAGGGTCATATTACCGTTATGGTGTCGGATTATCAGTGGCATAATTCAACCCTAACTGTTGCGCCTGCTTCAACAATGTCTCGTAATGCTCAGGCTTCGCATCCAGCGTTTCATATAAAAATTCAACGCTCGACTGGGGCACGCCGCAGTAATTGGAAATACCCACATTGAGCAGATTTGTGATTGACTCATCATAATTACGCTTCTTCATTTGTTCTTCCGTCACGCCCGCAAGAGCAATCCACAATATCTGCTGATGATGCAGCTTGTTTGTGCCGTAGGCAAACCCGTTGTTCATGACACGATCCACATAGCCTTTCAGCATGGCTGGCAGATGCCACCACCAGAGAGGAAACACAAAAGCGACAGCATCGTGCTTCTTCAATCGCTCCATCTCCGTTTCAATCTCAGGGGAGAACACCTGATGTTCTTCAGTGAAGTCAGGTTCATCTATGCCTCGGAGAATCGGGTCGAAGCCAATCTCATGCAAATCCAATATCTCATAACCGTGACCAGCCTCGGCCAGACCCTGCACGAAACGATCGGTAACCTGAAAGGTCAGGGAATCTTTTCTCGAATGCGACACAACGACTAATACGTTCATAATTGCATTTCACTACCTTTCTCTTAGCAGTCTTGTAGCCATGGCTTCATCGCTGATGCTATTATAAACAGGAATGAAAACATCTGGAAGTACGCACTTTGATGTTCTATAGGAAGAATGAAGTGCCATAGGAACATGAATGTACCCTGAATTGACCCACTGAAATAGGGTTTAAATAGTGGACCGAAAAGAAGTGGAGAAGGAGGGATGTACGTTGACGGAACAGGGACAAACGGGCTCACCCAAGAAATATAGAGTAGGCGTGGAAGTGGCTTTGGAAGTGATGGGCGGGAAGTGGAAGCCTTTGATTATTTATCATTTGATGACAGGGCGGAAACGTACTTCAGAATTGCGGCGGTTAATACCGGACATTACGCAGAAAATGCTGACAACACAGCTTAGAGGTCTGGAAAAAGATGAGATTGTACAGCGAAAGGTATATTCGGAGGTTCCCCCTAAAGTGGAATATGAGTTGACTGACTATGGCTGGGGATTAAAGCCTGCCCTGGACCATTTGTGTTATTGGGGAGAGGAGCACCTGGAGAAGGTTCACGGGGATAAATCTAAAGTTTTGGAGGAGTTTGACTCTCCAGAGCGTTGAATAGAGGGGAGAAGATAGGGTATGTGGACGAGAGCTAGCCTGTCCAGTTAAATCATGAACATAGCGATTACCCATGGATGACGTTTGACGAAGCGAAATTGCCGGAAGCGATGATATTTTGCATTTTGTTGAAAAGCATGGAAGACTCCTTCCAAGTAGCTGAGGATTGATGGAAATTTTGAATAGGAGGGATAGCTTATCACATATTCGACGACTTACCCAAGAGCTGTAGTGAATTTAATATGCATGCTGGCCATTGAAGTTATTTTTTTCAGAAATGTTATATTCGACGAAAATGGTATTCTGAAGTCTTTCCTGATCGTTATATTGACATTTATTCTGGGTTATATCATTTTTCTGATTCGGCGTTTGTTTTTTACCAAACCCAGCATTACGCTGGAAAGCGATCATGTGATCTCTACAAAACATCGGAAATATGATGCATCCCAGATTGAGTGTATTTATGTAAATTACAAACGGATAGGTTTTAAACTCTATGGAAAACGGTTAGTGCCGATGGATTTATGCTTTTATTTCCAAAGAAATCAGGAGACCGAAGGATTAGAGGAGTTACATGCATGGGCAGCACGGAATCATAAAGATATAAAACACAAGTTCTTTCAAACCTTAGCTTAGAATTGTACTTTTATTGCATTGAGACCGTCATGTCATTAGGGCATAATGCTGTTCACTTTTGCCAGTTCCCTTACATCAGCGAGCGGTGAATTTAAAGGTCTAATTCAGAATATCAACAGGAGAGATGCCCATGAAATATTTAACAAAAGAATGGTACGAAACGTGTCAGCAGATGGGTCTTCATTTTGGCTTAAGAGTACATAACGGAGCTTGCGAATGGAACGAAGCTCTTTTCCAACGGCTGTATAAAAGAAAGGAAAATGAACATATAAAGCAGGAGCGCGAAATGTATGACATTGATCCCCGTTACATGTTAGCTCATGATGGTCAGGTGCTCACTCGTGTAGACAAAGCTTTTAGTGGGGAAGAGGTGTCGGAAGAGGATCAGATCGTGTACCACATGCCACCGGAAGAGCGTGCTCATATTGAGAAGCTGATCGCCAATTATGATGCGCGTCCACCTTTTGACGCGAAGAAATGCAAAGAAGAGTACAAAGAAGCGATGAAGTGGAATTTTGAGCATCAGACGGAGCGTTTGCCAAAGGAAATCCTGGGACAAATTGCAGATATCCGTGTGTTTACGCTGGGGTATTGCACAAGAGAAATATTGCGGCAGTTGAAGAAACAGAGCGCGGAAAACAGGAAAGAGATGGACCGCATATCGAAAGAATACAGGGAAGCTATTGTGGCACAGGATATTCCAGGTGAAATACATAGCCGGGTTCAATTTCATGATTGTACAGTGACGGAACTGCTGACAGGAGAGGAATTTGTCATTCGTTTTGATACCCGTGGAGGTTTCACCAATATAAATAAACTTACGCTCGTTAATCCCGAAATCATCAAGCAAGAGGGAGAGATTGTCGGCAGTTACTGGCTGTATCAAGAGCTTTATCGGATTGATCAGGGGTATGAGTTGCATGTTCTTTTTGGAGGGGCACCTATGCCTGAACTGATTGTTCGCTGTGAAGATATTCTCGCTGATGAAGAGTGAGACAGAGGCGGCGGTAGAGAAACTGAGCTTCTCGTAACAATAACGTGACACAAGGTAAAAAGAAATCAGAAAAAAGAGATAATACCACTGATTAAACAGGTATTATCTCTTTTTAATATAAATTTTAATTCCAATTCCATGTCTCTACACGATTCAATTGAAAATGATGGAATTCCGATAGCTTTGTAATCTTCTCCAACTCACGTATGGGACCAGTAACCACCGCGCCATATACTTGAATGCCATTCTTTTTTAAATAGGTAAGACGTTGTTTATCCAGTTCAGCACCACTGTATTCAAGATGGTTTGACATCCATTCTAGATCAGACATCATCGCTTGAACTTGTTCCTGCATCTGTCCTGAATCGTCTGGGACAAAGTAATTAAACCATCTTGCACCATTGTCATTGAATTCATAAAGAGGCTTAAGGCTAAGATGAGGAATATTATAGTCGAACATTCCTGCGCGTGAATACGAAACACCAGGCTCGGTGAATTCGCCTGAATAGATCGGCATGGCAGTCACCGCAACATCGTAATCTGAAAGGAGCCGCAACAGTTGGTCGGGAGACGCTAGATCTTTCAGGGATAATGACATCTCTGCGACATGTCCATCATCAATTTTACCTAGCCGCTTAAGGCTACTACTTTCCTCAGAATCATTATGATCAGATTTACCATCGACTATTGAATAAGGGAGATAGAAAGGGCCAGGGTTATTGCCATTCATATACGCTCCTGTATTAGTAATCGCATAGGTGAATTTACCGGTTATACTGAGTTCAGCTTGAATTTCACCTGTGATTACTTCCCATGAGCCCACGTGTCGATATATTTTCAGATTAGCTTTCTGAGTTAGAAACGGGGTTACTTCAAAAGGTTCAACAGATATTCTTTTTTCTACACGAAGTCCATCACCATGCATTTCAACAACAGATATTATGGAACGCATGAAATTGTTACGTACCTCTGATTGATCAAAATAAATATGGAGGGACGATACATAGATGTAATAGACCATAAATACTAGAAAAAGAGCTCCTCCTGCATTAAGGAAAAATTTCCATCTCGTTTTCCAAACCATTCTTTTAAACTGCTTATGACCCCATTCAGGATGCTGATACTCAAAATCATCTTCCTGAAATACACGTTCCTCATCATGTGGTGTTTTAGACATTCTCAAACGTCTCCTTTCATTTGAAGCATCTCTGCTTTGAATCGTTCTCTGGCGCGAAAAAGAGTTACCTTGACCTGGTTCATGTTCATATCCAGAATCTCGCAAAGTTCCTTATAAGATAACTCATTCATTTCTCGTAACAACAAGATGGTTCTATACTGTTCGGGAAGTTTCTTCATCACTTGTTGAATACGAAGGGTTCGTTCACGAGCTGTGAGTACTTCCTCAGGGGAACGATATGTATTTTCTGTTGCTTGCTGTTCCATCTCTCGATTCATTTGAATTTCTCCACGATATTTACGATACCAATCAATAAATAAATGCCGAGCTACTTTGTATAGCCAGGCTCTGGCGTAATTTGCATGCTCGGCTTTCATGGATACCATGGCTCTGTAAAAGGTTTCTTGAACTAACTCCTCAGCTGTCTCCTGAGATCCACACATACGGTATAGATAGAGATGCAGGGAGGATTGGTACTGCTTGAATAGTTCTGCATATTGATCACTCCTCATTTCAAGTTTCCTCCTCCTTCTCTTTAGACAACGAGTCAAGTCAAATAATGTTACAGTAAATTGAAAAAATTTAGGAGGTTTCTTTAGAAAACTGAAATAAGAAAAAGGAGTAACCATAAGTAAGAAAACAAAAAACATATCATTAATGAGAAAGTTTAGAAAACTTTTAAATTGGGCCCGAAAGATATAGTGTAGCTTAACAACTTAAAATTCTCTTGGAAAGGAACAGACCATGATCAAATCAAATATGGATATACAAGCTGTTTTTATGGATAGAGATGGAACAATCGGTGGTACAGGTCACTTTATCCATCCTAGAGATTTTGAATTATATCCGAATGCGAAGGAAGCAATCATGCTTTTAAAAACAAGCGGAATTAAGGTCTTTGCTTTTACAAATCAATACAGAATTTCTCGTGGAGAAGCAACTGTTCAAGATTTTGATGAACAATTTCATGAATATGGATTTGATCAGTGATACCGACATGCTTGCTGCCCATGTAGTAGGAGCGACAAAGATCATGGTGAAGACAGGTTGGGGAAAATCCTCATTAACAAAATTTAGAGACAGATGGTCAGAGACAGAGCCTGATTATATCGCAGAATATATTTTAGATGCAGTGCAATGGATTATTAGAGGACCTGAGTGAGGTAAGCCGAATGGCATCGAACTTCAATAAAAAGGTGGTAGGAGGGTATTCAACTATGGGCATGTCTGACTATTATAAAAACCTTAGGGAAAAGATCGGAAACGAGTTGATTTTTATATGGGTGTGGCTGGGGTTATCCGAAATGAACAAGGAGAGATTTTGTTCGGTCGTAAACATAATGAAACCAACTGGGGCTTAATCGCTGGAGCAATCGAGCCCGGGGGGACTCTTGCTTAAGCGATGGTAAGAGAAGCATGAGAAGAGACAGGACTTATCATAGAACCGGAGAAAGTGATAGGGATCTATGGTGGTGAAGAGCAGCGGTTTACATACAGTAATGGTCACCAGGTTGAATATTTAACGATCGTATTTGATTGCAGTATCAAATCTGGACAACTGACATCCGATAATGAAGAGATGAAGGATCTGCAATTTTTCCCCGAGAATGAGCATCCACCTATTGCAAACAAGTATCCAGATTATATTTTTAGTTCCAACCAAGAGGAAAGAGCGCATTTTATTAAATAATCAATGAATCTATATGGGAGGAAATCAGAAGGTATGGATATTGAATGGACTACCAGCACAATTGGTTATTTATCCATTCCGGTGTTTGTCGTGGGGATTGTGTTGTACTTCTTTCCCGATATTTTATATAAATGTTTTGTTCTGATGAGATATAGGGGAATAAAACCAAATGAGGGATTTGAGGATATCCTGCCAAACGGTCAGATCTCTAAGTCTATAGAAGTTATCTTAAAAGTACTAGGAAGCATCATCATGATATTAGGAATCATATGGTTTTGGTTTTCGGAAGGGTTTTATCATTTTTGGTTTGTTTAGCAGCAGTACGCATCTTATAAGCAGGAGTGAAATGAATGAAAGCATGGTTGTTAGATTACTATCCACCGAATAATACGATTGAATTTAGCGATTCGGAGGAATTAGATCAGGTTTATGAGGCCTTAGGCAGTGATAAGCCGATTATTCAGGAATGGTCTACACCTATCGTTGAATTTAATGATGTGGGCAAACCAGCCGATATTTTAAACAGATACACGGGAGCGCTTGTCATTAGTAGGAAAGTGAAAGAACTATTGGAACAGAATCACATTGAACATATTGAATTTTTGCCACTCTCTATGGCCACTGAAGAGGAATACTATATTTTACACGTGCTGAGCGTTATCGATTGTATAGACCCGGAAAATTCCAAAGTAAGGACTTATTATGACGACGTTCCGCAGTTTGATGAGTATTCACTCGCTTTAGATCAAAAAGCTTTACAAGGACAACACATATTCAGAATTAAACTACCAAGCGAGGATAGAGAGTTATCGTACATATATGTTTCAGATTTTTTGCAAGAAATATTAAGTTAATTCATCGTGGGTTATCAATTGGTGGAGATTTGGGATTCGGAATTTTCCTGGAAAGCCAAAGAAGAAAAGCATGAACGGATGGGTCAGGAAATTGATAGCTCCCTGCTAGAAGTGTTTAATTTTGATAAAGCCAAGAAGTTCGCTCGTAAAAATAAAGGCCATATGGTGTACTCCGGTAAGTGGGCGATCAAGGCAGATAAGGAAAAGCGAATTTGGTTAGGGAACCTTCAATTGGATGGGAGCTACTCATGGATCAACCCCATCTATTATCCTCCCATTTTGTTGGAACTTCAGTGGGGAATTCCAGAAAGAAGTAAAACGATGTTTAACCGTTTGAAAGAGAGTATAGGCTTTAAGTAACAAAATAATGGAGGCCCACCTAAGATAATAGTTATCGGGGGAGGCCTCCATTATTAATTATATCTTCGTTAATTAAAGGATTTAAATAACCTTACTCATTCGTAATATTTATCGTTTCATCGGTTATGGTCTTACCGTCACTCCCCAATGCTTGAACATTCATGTGGTCATGCACAGACTTACCCGTAATATTCCACGTTATTTTCCAACCATCGTTCTCATTGGTATCGTATCCGATCAGTTCTCTTTCTCCCCAAGTATCTGTCCTGTTGGAACGCTCCAGAAAAGAAGGGTTTCCGCATTGGTCGCCTCTACTGTGACATTTAACTCTGTGCTATCTGTAGGAATTACAAACCAACCTTCTTTTTTGGGAAAGTTAGTCTCAACATTCGTAATTATGGGCAGAGCTTCATTTCTTAGGACAACTTCAGTGTCGTGATTTTCAGCAGGAACTTCTGAAGCACAGGCTGTGAGAAGAAGGAAGAGCAGAAGAATCGGGAAAAATGCTCTATTTGTCATGATTATTACCTCTTTCTATATAGTGGTATTCACAAATCCTTCAGAGTAATTCCGTAGCACTTGGTTTGACAATACGTTTTATGCATGTAAACATAACAGTTAATCAATTACAGTTTAATTGTGGTTCTTATCTTTGCTGCAATAATACGTTATGCCATAGATTCATCTAAAACTTCGAAAAAGCTGGATATATTAATCAAAGAAGTACACTATCTGAAAACTGAAATTAAAACAGCAACACCATAAGCAGCAAGATGATAGCAAGCATATTATCGATGAGAAAGTATAGATGAACGACACGACTTGAAATTTTTCTAAGAAAGGAACAGACCATGATGAAACCACAGGGGAACGTACAAGCTGTTTTTATAGACAGAGATGGAACAATCGGTGGTACAGGTCATTTTATCCATCCGAGAGATTTCAGATTATACCCAAATGCTCAAGAAGCAATTATGCGTTTGAAACGAGAAGGAATTATGGTACTGGCTTTTACTAATCAATACCGAATCTCACGTCGAGAAGCAAGTGTTGAGGATTTTGAAGAGCAATTTCGCGATTACGGATTCGATCACTCTTATATATGTCCGCATGAGCAAGAATGCAGTTGCAGAAAGCCTAAACACGGAATGTTACTACAGGCCTCAGAGGAACACGGTCTGGATTTATCCAAATGCATAGTTATTGGTGATGTAGGGGATACAGATATGCTTGTTGCCCATGCCGTAGGAGCGACCAAGATCATGGTGAGAACAGGCTGGGGAGAATCTTCATTAACCAAATTCAGAGACAAATGGACGGATACCGAACCTGATTATATCGCAGAGGATATCTGGGATGCCGTACAATGGATCATTCATGGAAGGGAACTATATGAGGAGAACCATATGCTAATCAACCCTACGACAAAAGAGATTAATGACCTATTCAAGATGCATCATATTAACGACGAAATCACTGGAATTCAAAGTTTGTCAGGTACCACCGCTGGACGTGTTTATCGGTTGAGTACGAATCTGAATAAGCAATATATTTTGAAATCGGATGAATCTGAGCAGATTCACATCGCCCAGCAGTTTCTGGAAACGTATAAGAATTCCCCGTTACTGCCTGAGGTTATGTTGACTGATCGGGACAACACTTATCTAATTTACTCCTATATAGAAGGCACAACCCATTTCAATCGGGGACTGAAGAGAGACTGGTTAACTCGTCTGGTGAAAGAGCTGTTCAATACATATGTGCGTTCTTCAGAACCGAAATCATGGGGCAGAATAGAGTTCCCACAGAGGACATGGAAAGAATTCAATCAGATCAGTATTCAAGAAGCAAAGATGAATATCGGAAGTATTTTAACGAAAGATGATTATAATCTGGTTCAATCCAAAGTGGATCGGCTGTTTCATGAGGAAGAAGAGAAGTTTTTTTTACATGGCGATACGGGGGTTCATAATTTTGTATATGATCAAAATGAACTCATCGGCGTTATTGACCCATCTCCAATGGTTGGACCTATCCTCTATGATTTCTTGTATGCTTTTAGCTCCTCGCCGGATGATATCAACACCGAAACATTATTTGCTACGTTCGAACTGTTAGAGCAAGTAGATATGGAAAAATCCAGATTGATAGAGGAAGCTCTGGTCCATCTATATTGCCGAATTGGGCTGAGTAACAAGCATCATCCTGATGATCTGCCTGAATACTTGAAGGCATGGCAGGAATGGAAGCGATTATGTCAGGAACTTTGAACTAGCAAACTTTTTACAGCTATCGCAAATGCCTTAGTTCAGACTATACAAGACAGGAGAGATATCACAAGTTGGATAACAAAAGTAGTTTGAATCGTCCGAATATTTGGACGACCCCAGATATATTTCATAGCGACTTACTTGCCAGTAAAGAACTTATCTATGACAGGTGTGGCTTTGTTTGCTCACAACCACATGAAGAAGCACAAAATGCTGAATACGGGGCGTATGTGTTCACCTTAAATTCTCTCTCCATTCGATTTCGCGTCGCCAAAACCACGCCAACCAAGATCGGACAATTTGTTACCCTGTGGCAGCGGAGTGAGGATAGATCGACACAGCCATATGACGTATCAGATCCATCAGATATGTATGTCATTAGTGCGCGCACAGGCAGCCACTTTGGTCAATTTGTATTTCCGAAGCATGTATTGTTACAGCGAGATATCATATCGGATCAAGGCGAAGGTGGCAAGCGGGCCATACGTGTATATCCGCCTTGGGACAAGCCAACAAGTAAGCAGGCTCAAAAAACGCAACAGTGGCAACTGGAATACTTCATGGAAGTACCTTTTACCGAACCGTTGAACTGTGATCAGGCCCGGGTACTTTATGGCACCGAACAATTAAAGTAAGTGAAACAATTGCTCAGATTCTCCAAGTTCTTTTCCTCCGAATCCCAGCTTTTCACCGATCTTTTCGACATATCTCCTCTATTCGTTATTTCCCAGTACTGAAGCGTGTGCTATGTCCTCCATTTGTTAAAAATAGTGAACGTCAGTTCATTTAATTTTTTTTAAAATTTGTGCTTGCCTTAATGTGAACATTAAGCCTTAGGATGTAAAAGAACCGGCCAAATGCATCCAAAAATGAACATAAAGGAGGAGTCAGCAGTATGGCTTTCTCGATAAAAGAAGCTTCGGAGCGGCTGGGTTGTCCTGCACATAAAATTCGTTACTACGAGAAGGAGGGACTGCTCCCTTACATTAGGCGGGATCAACATGGAAATCGGATGTTCGAGGAAGAACATTTGGATTGGATGAGACTAATGTCTTGTTTCCGGGCAACGGGTATGAAAGTATCTACACTGAAACATATGGTTAGTCTGGCACTGGACGGGGATTCAACCATTCCACAACGGAAAGCGATCCTTCACGAATATAAGGAAGAATTACATCGCCGCCAACTTGAAATTGCCGAAGCACTTGCAGCGGTAAATAACAAATTGACCATCTATGAAGACATAGAAACAGGAAAGCTTCCTTCAGAAAGCAAGCTGCTAGATCAAATGGAAAGCATCGGTAAGGACTAATATTAACGGGTGGAGAGATGGAGAAATGAAGCAAAGAGTGCTGGGAAATAGCGATATAGTCGTATCTTCGATTGGATTGGGAATTATGGGCATGTCTCCGGGGATGTATGGGGAAACCAATGATGAGGAGTCAATGAAGACCATCCATCACGCCCTGGAGATTGGCGTTACACTGCTAGATACAGCAGATGTGTATGGTAATGGTCATAATGAAGAACTACTGGGGAAAGCGCTGAAGGGACGTCGGGATCAGGCCATTATTGCTACCAAATTCGCGTATACCCCAAACTATGAGACGTTGAATGGTCATCCGGATTACGTGAAAAAGGCTGTAGAAGCAAGTCTTCGCAGGCTGGACACCGACTATATTGATCTGTACTACCAACACAGGGTAGATCCTCAGATTCCGATTGAGGAGACTGTTGGCGCGATGGCTGACTTGGTTAAAGAGGGGAAAGTCCGCTGCCTTGGCTTGTCGGAAGCATCGGCTTCCACTTTACGCCGTGCACACGCCGTTCATCCGATTTCTGCGTTGCAGAGCGAATATTCCCTGTGGAGCCGGGATATTGAGGACGAGATTCTACCGACTGCTAGAGAATTGAATATTACTCATATTGCATACAGTCCATTAAGCAGAGGGTTTATCTCAGGTGAGATACGGAAGTTCGAAGATTTGGATGTTAATGATCTGCGCAGATATATGCCGAGGTTCCAAGGAGACAATTTCGCCAAAAATATAGAAGTTGTGGATAAAATCAAAGAGATCGCCATGGAGAAGAGTTGTACGCCTGCACAATTGGCTTTAGCTTGGACTATGGCTAATAACGCATTGCCGATTCCGGGAACGAAACGAATCAAATATTTGGAGGAAAATGCGAACGCTGCAACGATTGAACTGACACCTGATGACTTAGCTCGCATTGAAAAGGTAAGTCCCCAAAATGAGGTCTATGGAACACGTTATATGAAAGAAATGATGACTCAGCTTAATGGGTAAAAGTGTCCTTATAACTTATTATTAGTAGAGAAGTAGTTGCTCAGTAAAATACAAATATAGAATACAAATAGAGACTCTCCTTTAGTGAAAGTCTCTATTTGTATTGATTCCCAATCGAGAGACACGATGTTGAAAGAGCGAGTGGATTCCATAGATCATATGAAGATGCTACGATGTTTGCGAGGGTGAGCTTCTATATTACAAACTTATTGAATGTTACTGTGGTTAACGGACAGGCAGGGGAGTCGAAAAGGCAAAAAAGGAAGTATGATTTAGTGTCATATCCTGTATAATTTAGAGAACAATCATGTTTGCATTTCTGTAGAGAATGAAGGATCTACGATTGGAAAATAAGGCATCCCTATTATGGGAGTGATTCTACTGCCACTTTGAATACTGGAGTGTGGTTATGATCGTATTAACGTCATCAATAGCATTTACCATCCTGATCCTAATCGTGATTCTCTTTCAGGTTGCTTTAGCAGTAGGTGTGCCGTGGGGCGAGTATGCCATGGGTGGGAAGTTTCCCGGGAAATACCCCCGATCCATGCGATTTGCCTGCTTGTTTCAGATCGCTATTCTAGCCTTTATCGCTCTAGTTGTCCTGAGTAAATCAGGTCTGATCTTGCCTGGATGGTCTACGTTTGCAGGTACGGCGATTTGGTTTATTGTTGCGTATTTGGTGCTGGGTACGATATTAAACCTCATTACAAGAAGCGTATGGGAACGAAGAATCTGGGCTCCCGTAACTTTGCTCCTGCTTTTAACCAGTGTAATCATAGCCATCTCATAACAATGTGCTGAAATAAAATGTACCACCTTACAGCCCTGGCATGTATGCCAAAGGGCTCTTTAATAGTTGCGGCTCGTCATTTATACTAATGGGAGTTTCGCCCATACATAGAAAAGATCTACGGAGAGGAGAGGCCTCGATGTCGCCTATCTACTACTACATAGCAGCAGGTGTAATGGTTGTTGCATCATATTTGGTTTGGCGTAAGCTCAGGATTTTTCGTCCAGCAGGAAGCCGCAAGAAGCATAAAAGGATTACGTATAGACGAAAAAAAATGCCTTTGAATCTCGGACTTCGTGAAGAAGTTTCTTATGAGCATACCGTTCATCAATTGGAAAAGAGCTTAAATAAGCATTTTGCCAATAAACTCAAGATCCGAATTCAGCAGGAATATCCTCACATGAAAACGTTGGAGTATCGTTGGAAACTGCTTGAGCTAAAGCGATACTTCATTATGGCTTCATTGCTTAAGCAGGTGCCGATGTTCAGCGAAGAGGTGGACGAGCTATGGCATGAAATGCTGATGTTTACCAAGTCATATGCTGATTTTTGTACAGAATTTATGGGTTCCACGGTACATCATGAGCCGGCAGTTACCCGCCGCGAAACGCCAGGAGCACGAGCCTGGTTTGACTGGGTGTATTGCCAATTATTTGAGTTCACTCCCTATAGTTCCGCGATCTGGGGTGATTTCTTCAGCTATCCGTTATCCAGTGAAACTCAGAAGCTGATCGCACACGGCAATCAATCTGAACTAGTGGGTCAACTCTTTCATGCTAGACGCATGCAGGAAGATTCTGAAGCGGCACAGGTTATCACCTACCTGATTGAAAAACTACAAAGATCGTCAAAACTGAGCGAGAAAGAACTATCCCTCGAATCCTCGGGTGCGAGCGATGTGGCTCTCATCATGGCGACTGCAATGGTATACCATTCGGTTCATCATGAGGCAACATATGGGGTGCACATGGGTCGTCTGGAGCAGAAAATTCTCCCACAGGAAAAGACGGCCTACGGTGCTTCGTCAAGCAGCGGTTGTACGAGCAGTTCCAGCTGTTATGCAGATCATTGTACTGACAGCAGTGGTTCTTCAGGAGGTTCAGGATCATCCTCCGGGTCATCTTCCGACTCTTCCTGCAGCTCTTCCGGCTGCTCATCTTGTGGCGGTGGTGGCGATTAATGATGGAGGCACAGTATGACGGGGAGATTTCATTTTAGATCAAGTAACCCAGGGGTATTACCTTTAAACAATCGGCGCCCACTTAATAAAAGATTGATTAAAGTGGGCGCCGATTATTAAATATGCTATCGTTAAATAACTCAAATTACTCGTTCGTAATATTTATCGTTTCGTCGGTGATTGTCTTTCCATCACTCCCTAATGCTTGAACAACCAAGCGATGATGCAAAGACTTACCGGCAATATTCCACGTTACATTCCAACCATCTTTCGCGTTAATATCGTAACCAATCAGTTCTCGCTCTCCCCAAGTTTCCGTCCCCGTTGGAACAATCCAAAAAAGGAGTGTTTCTGCGTTGGTCGTCTCTACTGTGACATTTAATTCTGTACTTTTTGCAGGGACGACGACCCAACCTCCTTTCTCGGAAAAGTTAGTCTCAACACTCATGATTACAGGTGCAGTCTCATTTCTTGGGATAGTCTCCGTGTCCTGATTTTCAGCAGAATCTTCTGAAGCGCAGGCCGTGAGAAGAAGGAAGAAGAGAAGAAACGGATAGAATGCTTTTTTTGTCATGAACGTTACCTCATTCGATAAGTTTAATATAAGTAAGGAGTTGTTAACCTAAATGGATCTCTTTGGAGCTTTAATATTATTGTTTATATGTTTTTTTTGTATTTCTTATCATTGTAGTAGTTGTACGTTATGCCATAGATTCGTCAAAAACATCAATAAGACTTGAGTATCTGATCAAAGAAGTGCATGAGTTGAAAACTGAAATCAAAAAACAAAACAACAATAAACAAGATGAGAAAAAATTTATCATTGACGAGAGAATATAGATGTTAGTTATATATTCCTTTAATGATGATGACTTGTAGTCTATTGTTTTCCCTTAACTCCAGGTAGTTAAGAAGCAGAAGAAGCGTGATCAGGACAAGGATCACTGACAAAAACTTTTGGAATTTTCCCATGATCGATTTGACCTCCTCGTTATTATATTTGTCAGGTTAAGCGCAACAAAAAAAGCACTGTGCATTAACACGATGAATTCGATACTGCCATCTGTATTACATAACACCCGAAAGGAATTAAAGTTACGTGCAAAATGAAAAACAGGACTATTCCGCTACCGGGAATCAGTCCTGTTTCAATTTACAGCTAAATATCTCGCAGTCTCAATGGTGATGATGCGCATGGGCATCCGGTGTTTCACCTTTGACGGTGCATAATACCGAGGTGTCGTGAAGATGTTTCTCAGACTCGACCTGCAAGGTCACATGCTTGATTTCTTTATGCTCCAACAGATGCTCGATCTTTTGAACAAGCACCTCGGATGCGTAGACATCCATCGTTCCATCCACCACAATATGAGCAGTCAGTGCGTTCAGGTTACTGGTGATGGACCAGACATGCACGTCGTGAACGCCTTTGACACCATCTACCTTCTGAATCGTTTGCACAAGGTCACTCACATCGACATTCGCGGGCGTTCCTTCCATCAAGATATGCAAGGATGATTTGGTGACGAAGAATCCACTGCGCAGGACCAGTACAGCAACAATGACACTTGCGAGGGGATCAGCCCAGCCCCAGCCGAAGAACATCATGAGCAGAGCCGCAGCAATGGCGCCAACCGATCCCAGCATATCACTGATGACATGGAGATAAGCTCCGCGCATATTCAAGTTTTTCTCTGTATCGCTACCGCGCATCATGATCCAGGCCACCAAAATATTGATGAGTAGTCCAATGATGCTGATGATCAACATGCCGACCGTTGCGACTTCTGGCGGGTTGATGAAGCGACCAATCGCTTCGTAAAAGATGTAGAGGGAGACAGCGATTAAGGTGACCCCATTTAACGTAGCTGCCAAAATCTCAAAGCGTCTGTACCCGTACGTTTTGCCTGTGTTCACCGCTTTTTCGCCAAAAGTAAACGCCAGCAAGGCAATCCCCAAAGCTATGGAATCAGACAACATATGACCTGCATCGGAGATGAGGGCCAAGCTGTTCGTCATGAATCCGCCAACGGCTTCAACAATCATATAAACAGTAATAATAATGAAGGAAAACAAAAGTACTTTTTTGTTATTAGTGTGAGCATGATTGTGTCCATGGTCGTGATTGTGGTGATGTCCGGACATATGAAATCCTCTCCTTTGGAGCCGTGCTCCGGTATGTAATATGATTTCTTTTGTGACTAAAAGTGATCCTCGGCAACGATTAATCATTTATAAGTGAATATATGAGCAACTGTTCATATGTTATGTTTTTATTATAGGTGCGCCTAATAATAGTGTCAACCAGCTTTGAGAAAATATAAACATGACCGGTGCGCTCATTGCATGTTCGCTGGCGATTTACATTGCTTTTGTGCTACCATCTGAGCAGGATCAAAGTCGCGGAAGTTCCCGCTACATAGCAAAAATTTCAAGCAAGTATACAGCTAATCTAAAAATCAGGGGTTACGTATACGGGTGAACAGAGCGAAGGGACGAAAAGGATTCTGAAGAAACGAATGAGTTCGCAGGTTTGAATAGCGATCGAAAGAATTCTTCGAACCCGTAGTGATGTCATTCACAAGTGGCAACCCCTGATTTTGTTTATGAGCCTATATCAATAGAACTTACAGAAAAGGGGCGGACAACGATATGAAGAATCTGCTTCTGGCGGACGATGATGCCAATATTAGAGCACTTCTCCGGCATGTTATGACCAAGGAAGGGTACCGGGTGCATGAAGCGCAGGATGGGGTGGAAGCGGTCAAGGTGATGCAAGAAACACCGATCGATCTGGCGATCCTGGATGTGATGATGCCAGGCATGGATGGACTGGAGTTATGTGATTTCATTCGCCAACATTATGACATTCCGATCATGCTACTGACAGCACGGGATCAGCTATCCGACAAGCGGGATGGGTACTTAAGAGGTACGGATGAGTATGTGACAAAGCCGTTTGAACCCGAGGAACTGGTCTACCGGGTCAAAGCATTATTTCGCCGGTACCATCGCACGTCCAGTGATATCATTCGCATGAACCGCATCGTGATTGACCGGAACAATGTGGAGGTCTCCGATGGGCAATCGATTCTCTTTTTGCCAATGAAGGAGTTCGAATTGCTCTCACAGCTGGCTCAGTTTCCGGGCCGTTTGTTCTCGCGTGATGAACTGATTCGGTTGGTCTGGGGAGCGGATTACGAAGGAGATGATCGCACCGTGGATGTGCACATTAAGCGGCTGCGTGACCGTTTTGCCGATTATGCGGATGATTTTGTCATTCAGACGGTACGGGGGATTGGTTATAAGATTGAGGTGAAAGCGCATTGAGATCACTGTACTTTCGGGTATTCCTGATTACAATCGCGGTGATTCTGGTCAGCGCCATGCTTGGTTTTCTTTTATCCAATATTTATTATCATGCGAAGCTGAAGTCTTTCAATGATGAGAAGCTGGTGAGCATCGCAATGCAAATGAAGCAGTTTGTGGAGCAGGAACCCGCTACGGTGGAGCATTATCTGAATAATGCCGCAGCGCTCGGTTACGAAATCTATGTGACGGATGGCAAAGGGAATGACCAATTCTATGGTCGTGAATTCCGCCAGAAGGATCTGGACAAGCAGGCTGTAGACCGGGTACTTGGTGGTGAGGTTTACCACGGCGTGGCCGAGTTTCCTAGCAAACCGTTCATTACCGGGTTCTTTGATAATCAACTGAGCAATACCGTCGGTGTTCATCTGCAGATGGGCACTGCAAGTTATGCTCTGTTTATCCGTCCGGATGTCATTTTGCAATTCGGTGAACTGCGTATCTTTTTTGCGCTGATTGGAGCGTTTACGGTGGGCATTAGCATCCTGCTCTTTTTGATCAGTACCCGCTATCTGGTGAATCCGATTGAACGTCTGTCGGAGGCGACCAAGCGCATTGCCCAAGGAAACTATAATCTGAAATTACGTACCACGCGGCGCGACGAGATTGGACAGCTAGCCCAGCATTTCATGACCATGAGTCGTGAGTTGGAACGGGTAGATCAGGCACGTCAGCAGTTTGTATCCAATGTATCACATGAGATTCAATCACCGTTAACCTCCATTCAG
The DNA here is from genome assembly GCF_030226665.1 of Paenibacillus sp. UMB7766-LJ446. Lineage (NCBI taxonomy): Bacteria > Bacillati > Bacillota > Bacilli > Caryophanales > Paenibacillaceae > Paenibacillus > Paenibacillus sp. UMB7766-LJ446. The sequence goes on along the minus strand of NZ_JASOYM010000001.1, from coordinate 721,982 downwards.
GGATTTGCCCAATTGGTGGGGGATCGCGAACTGCCTGAACAAGAACGGGAGCACTATGCCTCCATTATTGAGGAGGAGAGTCGCCATCTCTCGTTGCTGAGTAAACAGTTGCTGCTGCTCTCCTCCCTTGAACAAGGCCATGAGGATTTGACGAAAGTGAAATTCTCTCTGCGGGATCAGTTCCGTCAAGCGGTTCAGGTGCTGCAATGGCAGCTGGAAGAAAAGGAGCTGCTGCTCCGAATTTCGGTACCCGAATCCATCCAGCTATATGGCAATGAAGTGCTGCTCATGCAGGTCTGGATGAATCTGCTGGGTAATGCCGTGAATCATCTTCCACAGGGGAGAAGCATCGAGATCCGTGCCGAGGAGATCAATGCCCAATGCGTAATCCATATTCGGGATACAGGGGATGGGATTGCGGCGGAGCATTTGCCTTTCCTGTTTGATCGTTTCTACCGGGTAGACCGTGCAAGAGAGCGTTCTTCCGGCCGAACCGGGCTTGGACTTGCCATTGTGCAGAAAATTATCCGAATCCATGACGGCACGATTGAGGTGTCCAGTTCAGCTGAAGGAACAGTCTTTACCGTGACTCTCCCGCAGATGTAATCTGTTATTCATTTGCCGTTCATTTTCGCCTCCTATACTTGGGTTATCAAGAGGAGGTCAGAGAATTATGTACTTGGCTATTAGAGAGATGAGGTTTGCCAAAGGACGGTATGCGTTAATTGCTACAATTATGGTACTTGTTTCATTTCTGGTTTTATTTGTAACAGGTCTGGCACAGGGACTCGCGTATGACAACGCGGCTTCCATCAAAAATATGGCAGCAACCCATTTTGTTCTGGAGCAGGATTCAAATCATCGTTTTACCCGCTCCCAGGTGAATCAGGACCAGTTGGAGCAGACACGATCCGTTGTGGGGAAAGAGAATGCTGAGCCGCTGGGTGTGAAAATGACAACGGTCAGTCTAGCTGGTGAGACGAAGAAGATTGATGTAACACTTTTCATGGTGAATCCTGAAGGCTGGCTCGCTCCAACCGTAACCGAAGGGTCTCCGATCACGGATCAGAAAGACGGGCAGGTTGTGGTGGATCAAAAGCTGTCTGAATCCGGCGTGACGATTGGAACGGTACTGGTTGATCAAGCCTCGGGAACGGAGTGGACCGTGGGTGGATTTGTTGAAAATGAGTCCTTTAGTCACTCACCGGTTGTGTTCCTGAACGAACAGGAATGGCTTGTTATCCAGGAAGGTTCCCGTACTTCGCAAGGAACAGCAGACTCCAATGCTCCTGTATACAATGCAATTGCTGTTAAGGATGCAGGCGAGAAGGTAGACAGCCTGAGTAGCGTTCTACCGAATACTGAAGTGATTACGAAGTCCGATGCGGTATCTGCCATTCCTGGGTACAAAGAAGAGCAGGGATCACTGCTCATGATGATTGCCTTTTTATTTGTCATTTCGGCGTTTGTACTTGCGGTATTCTTCTACGTCATCACGATTCAGAAAACGAGTCAATTTGGCATTTTGAAAGCCATCGGGACGCGAAATTCGTATCTGGCTGGCAGTGTTTCATTGCAAGTATTGCTTCTGTCCGTCGGCAGTCTGGTGATCAGTGTTCTGCTGGTTCAGCTGTTTGAGTCCATCTTGCCAGCTTCAATGCCGTTTCAATTAAGCTTATCCACACTGGCACTAACCTGCGTGTTATTCGTCATAATGTCTATGGCGGGTTCGTTATTCTCGGTGTGGAAGGTTACCAAAATTGATGCGCTTGATGCGATTGGGAGGACTGCAGCATGAAAAACCGACTGGTATTACAGGGAATTACACAGACCTTCGAAGATGGTGGGGTCAAACGGACGATACTGGATAAGCTGGATCTAGAGGTGGCCGAAGGAGAACTCGTCGCAGTGATGGGGCCTTCCGGCTCAGGCAAAAGCACATTTCTGTCCATCGCAGGGGCACTCCTTGAACCGACGGAAGGTCAGGTTCTGCTGGATGGCGCATCAATTATGGGCAAAAACAAGCAGGATATATCCGATGTGCGGCTTCAGCACCTTGGATTTATTTTTCAAAGTGCCAACCTCATTCCGTATCTGAAAGTGGAAGAACAACTGATGGTGGTCGCCAAGCTGGCCGGAACGGACAAAACCAAGGCAGCAAAGCGAGTGGATGAACTGCTGGAAACGGTAGGTTTAACCCATCGGCGTAAGGCATATGCAGAGAAGCTGTCCGGCGGGGAACGCCAGCGGGTTGCCATTGCGAGAGCATTGATGAATGATCCAGCCGTATTGCTCGCGGATGAGCCAACAGCCAGCCTGGATGCGGAACGCGGACTGGATATTGTGAGCATGATTGCGAAGCTGGTTGCAGAGCAGGGCAAGAGTGCAGTTATGGTTACGCATGATGAGCGGATTTTGCCGCTATGTGATAGGGTTCTCTTTTTGGAAAATGGGAAACTGGTACACCATTAGCGCTCGGAGTGGCATGTGTAAACATGTTTTAGTTCAACTGATATAACCTTAGAAGGTCCATGGATTCCCGATGGGAATGGTGGCCTTCTTTTTTCTTTTTTGATCTATAATGAAAGATAGGATATAGATGGAAGATTCATTTTACATAGAAAGGATTGGATAGAAGATGAAGACTTTGGATCGGGAACAATTCCCGGCGCTCAGTACGTCGATTCATTGGGGGATTGTTGAAGCGGAGTTTAGGTTGAACGATATCGTGGATGAAACGCTGGTGAGCAATGTGAGTATCATCCCGTTTGTCGGGGAACAAGTGGTTATTTTTCAGATCGATAATGGGAAATGGGAGCTGCCCGGAGGTACGTTGGAGGCAGGAGAGAAGTATATGGATGGACTGAAACGTGAAGTGATGGAGGAGCTCGGAGCAAAGTTGATCACGTATCAGTTGTTTGGACATTTTCATTGCATGTCGAGTGCGCCTGAGCCGTACAGAGCGCATATTCCGCATCCTCATTTTGTGAGACTCATTGGCTATGGAGAGGTTGAACTTGTGGGCCAACCGTTGAATCCGGTGGATGGGGAACAGGTGATTGCTGTAGAGGTTGTAGAGATTGGTGAAGCGATTAAGAGATTTGAAGAACAGAACAGATATGACATTGCGGAAATGTACCAATTGGCTTATGTGCTGCGAGAAGGAAGCAAACGTGAGTAGCAAGAGACATGTTTCGGTTAGAAAAAGAATAATGAAGAGCCAGGCATTAGACAAAGTCTTAAACATATTATTAGGTAATATCTATTCAAATATGTTGGGGAGGATATCCTAAAACTATGTTACCTATGGAGGAATATTTCGGAAAGTTAGAGCTCGTTTTTTCATTCTATGGGGCTATGCCTACAGGCGTTAGTGTATCAGAAACCGGGCGCATCTTCATTTGCTTTCCGAAATGGGGAGATGACGTTAGATTTACGGTAGCGGAAATTGTTGAGGGTCAGTTGCAGCCTTATCCAAATTTAGAAACGAATTTGATAAACCCTTTGAATATCAGTATGTCCTTCGTCAGTGTCCAAAGTGTAATTGCTGATGGAAGGGGAACTCTGTGGGTATTGGATACGGGTGCACCAAATTTTTCTGAGCCTGTTAAAGGAGGAGCAAAATTAGTCGCTGTAGATTTAAAAACAAATACAATAAGAAAAGTATATACATTTGCAGAAGATGTAGTTTTGCCGACAACGTATCTGAATGACGTCCGATTTGATTTTCGTGTGGGTAAAGCAGGTTACGCCTATATAACGGATTCTTCTTCCAGAGGTCCAGGTGCTATTATCGTTGTTGATTTAGAAAACGGAAATGCGTATAGACGGTTAAATGGAGCAAGGTCAACCTCACCCGATCCGTATTTTGTGCCGAAAGTGGAAGGTAAAATTTTGATGAATCGAAACACGGATGGTTCGACATCTCCCTTTCAATTGGCCTCTGATGGTATAGCGATTTCCCCAGATGGAAAAATGTTATTTTACTGTCCACTATCCAGTCGTTACCTATACTCGATCTCAACAGAAGCCCTAAGAGACAAAACGATACCGGATTTCAATTTAAGTTATCTTGTGCAGTATTGGGGAGAAAAGGGTGCATCTGATGGAATGATAACGGATGCAAAAGGAAACGTTTATGCTGGAGACTATGAAAACGATAGTATTCGAAAAATATTGCCAAATGGAATAATGGAAACCATCGCACATGATCCGAGAATTTTATGGCCGGATACTTTTTCTATTGGTCCGGATCAACACTTATATGTAATTGTGAACCAATTACATAGACAGGCAAGATTTCATTATGGAAAAGACATGCGACAAAAACCTTATAGTTTACTTCGTTTGAAAATTGATGAATTACCTGCTCCTACCTTTGGATAAATATATCCCACTTTACAAAGCAGACTCTATTTGTGTAGAAAATGCATTTTATAATTATAAGGTTTTAAAGAATATGAAGGCTGTCGAGCGGCAGCCTGTTCAACTAACAGAGTATAGGTAAACAAGGAAATGTATGTGGAATTCTAGAATATTTCAATTCAGTCTATTATATCGTTTTTTAGGCCTGACCCAATTTGTTAGGAGTGATAACGAGTGCGTATCGAAAACGAGAAAATGTACCCTGAGTGTGAAACGATTAAGAGGACAGTAGAGGTTGGCGGACTTACAAAAACGCAACTTTTTCAAAAATTGCAACAAAACTCTATCATGATGAATGAATTGGGAGAGAAGTTATTAACTGATGATCAATTTACAACTTCTGATACAAAGTACAGTCTGCAGACCGTTGAACTAACCGTTGGTGAACTTGGTTTTCCTGATGGAGCTACTACGGGTCAGATCTTTAAAAGAGCAAGCGAATTAGATTTGGAATTATGCCCGCTTGAGCTGGGGCCTCACCTAAGGCTGGTGTATCTGGATCAGCCTGAAGGTTATTCGGGACATCCTATACAGCGACATCGAGCTCCAGTGGGCTCCATCACAATTGCATCAGAGATACTAACAGAAGACGAAGATTTTCCGAATGGGTTTTATCTTAGACGAATTGACGGCGTGTTGTGGCTGCGAGGATACCGTGCTGATCATCTGCACGTTTGGAACCCTGATGATCATTTTATCTTTAGTCAAACCAAAAAGACCTTGAAGGGAATTGAAAATATAAAAAGTCGATTAAAATATTCAGACGCGCCATAGTTAGTATCCTTTTAATCGTAATCCTCGCTCTGATCTTTCCCACATGGACCCCCGGGATCAAGGGAGAGAATAGTATCAGCACGTTAGGACAGGTTGAGATCAATGGTGCAGGTCATGAGGTTATGATTCGCGGGACGGATCGGAACAATCCGATTCTTATTTTCGTGCATGGTGGTCCTGGCTGCTCCGAGATTCCTTATGTAAGGAAGTATCAGCAGGAGCTTGAGCAACATTTCACCATTGTGCATTATGATCAGCGTGGAAGCGGAAAGTCATATCATTTGTTGGAGGATTATTCAGGTTTGACCTCGGATGTGCTTGTCGATGATTTGCTCGCTTTAACGAATGATGTTACTAACGAGCTGGGACAAGAGAAGGTTGTGCTGGTTGGTCATTCATTTGGTACATACATAGGAACAAAAGCGGCAGCCAAAGCACCGGACAAATTCATAGCTTATATAGGCATTGGACAAATGGCGGATACTCCTCAGAGTGAGCTGGATAGTTTGGAATATACGATTACACAAGCGAAAAAAGCAGGCAATAAAGAAGATGTGGAAAGTTTGGAGCTTCTTCGCGATTCAATCGAGCGAGGAGAAAAGTACACGCCAAGAGATCTAGTTCGCAAGTATGGCGGTGCAGCCAGGCTGATTGACGATAACAAGGCTTATACGCTTGGCTTTCTACTGGGAACCGAATATAATGCGCTCGATGTGATTCGGTATTCCATGGGAGTACAGGCTACACAGGAAATTCTTATGAAGGAAGAATCCGCCAACCATTTGCCAGACATTGTAGATCAACTGGAGCTTCCGACTTATTTTGTTATGGGGAAATATGATTATATGACATCTGTGAAAGCGGCACGAGAGTATTTCAATGAGATCGAAGCACCCGAAAAAGATTTTGTTGTATTTGATGAGTCGGCCCATTACCCACAGTTCGAGGAGAAAGAACGATTTGCAGCGTGGTTGATCGGGATAGTAGACCGTTTGAAATAAAGTAATTCAGGGAAAAGATTTTGACTTTGAATAAGCGAGGGATCTGGATGGAGCAACTTAATACTAAACTCACAACTAGACTTGCATTACCGGAGGAAGCACTAACTGTGTTGAACCTATGGCAAGAGTCTGCCCGGTGGCTGAACTCCAAAGAGATATATCAATGGCGTCCTGAGTATTTCGATTTGGAACAAGTCATTGAATTCATGAATGATGGATCAGATGTGTATCTTGCTGAAATGAACAATGAAGTCGTAGGCACGTATACCTTAACATGGTCAGATCCCTTGATTTGGAAAGAACTCGACAACCCGGATTCCGGATACATACACCGATTCGCAGTGAATAGAGATTTTAAAGGACAACATATAGGCCTACTCCTTCTAAAATCAGCAGAAGAGAATATTAGACATAAAGGCAAGGTCTTGATCAGGCTGGATTGCATGGCAGATAATCTTAGACTTAATCAATACTACAAGGACTATGGATTCCAATATATCCGAAGAGTGGAACTGGGGAGCTGGAGTGCCAGTCTATATGAAAAACAATGATGTTGTCCTCTATACAGTTTCGTTTCGTTAAGTCCGTACGTGTATAAGAAGGGGGTCTATTTATGCTTTTATCCTATTATCCAATGAGATTAATTGATGCGGAAAGAATCGTTACCTGGAAGTATGATCATGAATACGAAATGTACAGTTTCTCTGATTCCGATGAAGATATTCATGAGTTGATGAATGGGGAGTACTTTTCAGTCCTGGATGAACGGGAGAGGTTAGTGGGATTTATTTGTTGCGGGGGATCAGCTCGTGTGCCGGGAGGAACAGCAATCGGACTGTATCAAGAAGAAGGATATCTGGATATAGGTCTCGGATTAGATCCAGATCTGACAGGGCAAAAGATAGGATCTGTATTCCTTAAACAAAGTTTAGTATTTTTGCAAAAACAATTTAAACGTTCTTATTTTCGACTGGTTGTTGCCACATTCAACGAGCGAGCAATTAAAGTATATGAGCGGATAGGCTTTAAAAGAGATAAGGAGTTTTATAGCAAAGTGAATGACGAAGACATGTTATTTATCAGTATGAAAATGGAAATGCCCATCTACTCTTTTAAAGAAATAACAGAACAGGATTTGACTGAAGTCAGGGAAATATATAATTACTATGTCTCCAACACGACTATCTCATTTCATACCGAAGAATTGACTCTGGAAGAAATCAAAGCATCTGTCATGAACCCAAATCCGCGGTTTAAATCGTTTGTCATTAAAGAAGAGAACGAAATTAGAGGTTATGTGCTAATTACCCAATACAAGAGTAAACAAGCCTATGATTTCTCGGCTGAAGTAACGATTTATTTGAAACCGGGCACCGTAGGGAAAGGTATTGGCGGAAAAGCGTTAAGTTTTATAGAGGATGTTGCACGTGAGCAAGGATTCTACACGTTGATTGCTACCGTTTGTATGGAAAACACACGCAGTATATCCTTATTTGAAAAGCATGGATATGAGCAATGTGCGATGTTTAAAGGCGTGGGATATAAGTTTGAGCGAAGACTGGATATTGGTAGTTTTCAAAAGGTGTTATAACTACGTGGCAATATCCAAGAAACAAGAATATATGAATTTATATAAAATTACATATAACAGAAAGGGGTGAACTGCATGGCAAACACTAAAGGAACATTACGAACATGCGAACAAGGGCATTCCTATTACAAAAGTAGCGATTGTCCAACCTGTCCTGTCTGTGAGAAGGAACGAAAACCGAAAGAGGGATTTCTTGCACTGCTGTCTGCACCTGCCAGACGAGCGCTGGAGAATCAGGGAATTATAACGTTGCAGCTACTCTCGCAATTCACTGAAAAAGAGATTTTGAAGCTGCATGGAATTGGGCCTTCAGCGATGCCCAAACTTCGACAAGCACTTGAAGAAGAGGGATTCTCTTTTAAAGATTAACCCTCTTTTGTGGGTTAATCGATTGAATTGGTGAAATTGGTAGCTTATCGCTTCCTATGGCGGTAGAACTTGAGGATGGAAGTTTGTCAGATGAAATGCTCCGACCTAAGTAGGAAGATCTAAGGCCGGGGTTTGTTATAAGAGGATTCAAATCGAGGAGGAGATAACATGAAGATTTTCTTAGTGAGACACGGAATGGATGAGGAAGGCTACAGAGGTGGCTGGAGTCAGCGAGGGCTCGTTGAAGAAGGTATTACTCAATCTGAGAGACTCGGAGATTACCTGTACCATCATTCAGAGCAATATAAGATAAATACGATGATTAGCAGTGATCTTCCGCGTGCAAAACAGACTACAAAAGAACTTGAAAAAAGGCTGGATATAAAAGCGCATTACCTGAAAGACTGGAGAGAAATGAACAACGGAGATTTAGCTGGCATGCCAAACAAGGAAGCTGAAGTGAAATATGCAGGCGTTTATTTTAACACGCTTGGAATGGATACCCCGTTTCCGGGAGGAGAAAGTCCTCGAAATTTTCATAACAGAATATGTACATCCTTTCGAGATTTATGCCAGAGTATAGAGGAGCAAAAGGTCGAATCCAATGTTCTGTTGGTCACGCACGGTGGAGTAATCAACATCCTTTATTATCTTTTAGGACACCAAAATTGGAACAATACATCGGAGTTTTATTCTATTGGAAATACCAGTATTCATACAGTTGAAAAAGGATTAAATGGTTGGGAGTTTAGCAGCATGAATATGATGAGTCATCTAGGTTAGAAAAGGGAGTATATAAAAACAATTTTCACAACAGGTAATTCTTTTTAGTCATAATAAAGACTGCGCTACAATGGAATGAAATGGAAGTCTAAGGAGGTTGTCGATATGAGTGATAAACCGAGTGATTTATTGCGCGGGTTGAAGTCCTTGTCTGGACCTTTTCCATCTTGGGATACCGAGCTGTTACCGGATCGACCTGGGGAGCTTTTTTTGGATTGGCTGAGACTGGCTATTGATTATGAGGTGAAAGAACCTCATGCGATGACGATCTCGACAGTGGACTCGAATGGTTTTCCAGATGCACGAGTATTAATCTTGAAAGACTTAGTTGACGAAGCTTTTTATTTTGCATCTGGCTCGGAGAGTCGAAAAGGACAGCAGCTGGAGAACAATCCGCAGGTGGCACTGACCTTTTATTGGCCTGCGCTGGGCAGACAGATTCGAATAAGAGGGACCGCCGAGGATATGGGCGAGGAAGCGGGGGCGGCCGATTTTCGGAAAAGATCGGTAGGGGCACGCGCAGTTGCGATGACAGGAAGGCAGAGTCAGGAGCTTGAGAGCGAGGAAGAATTGGAACGTGCCATTACCACTCAGAAGGAACGAATCAGCCGAGATTCTGATGTTATTACACCGAATTGGAGACTGTACGCCGTGAACGCACAGGAAGTTGAATTCTGGCAGGGAGACCCGGAGCGGAAGCATCTGAGAATCCGTTATGTTTTGCAACATGGGCAATGGAAGCACGAGAGGTTATGGCCGTAATTTTATAAAGGGGGAAATATGTGTGAGTCGTAGAACTACAGGGACACTTCTGCTGGTCATAGCGGCATTTCTGTACGGTGTTCGATATTTAACTGCTGCTATTTTTGGTTCTGGTGTAGCTTTATGGAGTTCGGACTTGTTCCAGGAGATGTTGAATTATGTTGGGACTGCTCTGAGAAATTGGAGTATAGTTGCTTTAATCCTAGGGTTGTTCTATTTAATATGGGCGGAATATGAAGCAACCAGCTCCAAGACCAAAGAAAGTCTCAAGCGATTTGTGAGTCATGGAATTGTAGATCAAGAAGCGGAAAGCGGGAACAAAACAGAGTAACGGGACAAAGTGATTTCTTATAAGCAACGGTCGCAAAACTAATTTGAATAAGCCGGGGAGGCATACATATGAAGTCCATTGAAAGTTATTTTGACCCATTTCCAGTATTGGAAACTGAACGAACCTTCCTTAGACCCATTACCTATGATGATCTGGATGAAATGTACCGTTATTGCGCGGTTCCTGCTGTATCCGAATATACAACCTGGGATGCACATCAGAGCAAGGAGGATACCAAATCCTTTATTGATTTTGTCATGAGTCGATATGAGGTGGGTAAGCTGGGACCATGGGGGATCGAGGATAAACAAACGAAGAAGCTGATTGGCAGCTGCAATTATTTGGGGTGCGACAGCAACAGTATGAGGGTGGAATTGGGTTATGTGTTATCCAACGAGTACTGGGGTCAAGGCATCATGACGGAAGTGGTTAGCCGAATTAATCAATTTGGATTTGAAGACATCGGATTGGAACGCATTCAGGCCAAATGTCTGGTGGGAAACATCGGTTCCGCAAAGGTCATGGAAAAGACCGGTATGAAATTCGAAGGAGTTTTACGGAATTATATGAAAATAAAAAACGAAATGCAGGATTTGAAAATGTATGCGATGACCAGAGAAGATTTTCAATTGTTATAACCTGCTGAACATGTTTGAAAGGAATGTTAATGTTGACCAAAGGAATACTATTTGTTGTTCTTTTTATGACTCTTTTAAGTAACTCTGAAGTATCCGATAGTGTTTCCGAAGTCTCTAATCTGCCTCCTGCGCCTATGATATTTACAGAAGAAGAATTTAAAGTTCAGAATAGAGCAAAGAATATCACTATTCAAATCGGAGATACTCGAGCAGAGGTTGAGCAGCAGTTGGGGAAACACGTGGATTATTATTATCATACGAATGTTTACCAGTATAAAGGTATGTGGATTCATTACAAAGAAGGAATTTTGGATGGAATCGTGATCGATGATGCGGCAGCAAACTCCAAAAAATACAAAACGCCAAGTGGCATAGGTTATGGCAGTACAATTCAAGAAGTAATCCAGCAATACGGAAAGAAAGCCTTTATTGATTCTAATCAAAGAAAAGTACGCTCAATTACGTATCTCATGGAGAGAGATAAACAAGGCAACTACAGTGTAATAACGTCATTTGATAAATTCGCACTTGAAGGTGGCTATGAAAATTTGATGATTTTATCCATGGTGCTTGATCAGCAAAGACGTGTGTCATTCTTGATGATCGCAGACTATGAATTTGCATATCATCCTGAGCATAGATGGACTGAAACTCAATAAAATGGCTGGGGGTTACTCTGTTCTTCACATCCCAACGTACATAATGTCATATCGTGCATCGACCGAGATCCGCTATAATCTCCAAGTTGAAAAAACATGGATAAGGAATCGGGAGGTACATCAAATTGACAGCGAAAAACAGATATAAATCACTGGAGCTTGAAACACCCGGCGTATATGAATTGGAAGGACTGGAGGTCGGTGTGACCTCCAATTGCAATTACAAATGTGACTATTGCTGCGCATACAATCGGGACGATGGGCAATGCATAAGCGGTCAGGAGGTTATCCGAATTATCCGTGAACTTCCTCGGCTCAAGCGGGTGCGTTTGTCCGGGGGAGAGGTGACTCTGAAATATCAGGATTGCCTGGAGATTGTGAAATATTGTGGGCTACATGGCATTGACACGCAGTTAAATACCAATGCCAGCCTGCTGACGGAAGAACGAATTCATACCTTGCGTGATGCGGGCTTATCCAATATTCATATTTCGTTCAACTATACGGACCCGGATGCATATGCCGCTTATTATCGTGTACATCCCCGCATGTATGAGCGATTGGAGCACAACATCCGTCTTTGTATTGAGGCGGGGCTGGAAACCGTATTGGAGACGCTGCTATTTGAAGGTACCCAGGCCAACATGCAGGCCATTAGCGATAAAGTCTATGATCTGGGTGTGCGCATCCATGAAATCCAGAACAGCATCTTGATGCCGCATAGCCAGTGGAGCCAGACTGTGACCACAGAATCGCTCATCCACTCCGTAAACGAGCTAATCAAGCACAAGAAGCAAGATACGACGTTATATTTTACCTGTATGGATCGTTTTACCGAAAAATTGGGTTTGTATGAACAGCAGGGTGTGTACTTCTCCAATTGTGTGGATGGAACCAAACAGCTTCATTTGCATGGGAATGGGGATATTCTTATCTGTGAGTTATGCCATCCAGTTGTCATTGGTAATATCTATCAGGGAACGTCCTTGAAGGAAATCTATACCAAACAGCCGCAAGCGTTAACGGATTTTCTGGAAAAGCAGCCCTGCCCTGCATACGAGGCTCTTTTTGCAGGTGAACAACAACGTTTATAAAAGGCGGTTCAACTCTGAACTGTGCCTGTTGGGTTTATACATAGGTAGGATTAAATCCATTCATCATCATTTAATCAGAAGGTTACATCATCTCCTCGACGGAGACAGTGCGATCTTCTTTTTTTTTTGTGTTCCCATGTTTCAGATTCATTTAAGCTATCCGACCTATCATGAGCCTTAAGAACTTTATTAAGAGGTGAATTTCACGTATGACGATGCACAGAGAACCCAACCAGCGGAACAATGAGAACAACAAACTTAACATGAAACCCAAGTCCAGACGGAAATGGATGATCCTTACGCTTGTCATCATACTGGGGCTAGGCACAGTGATATACAGTTTGGCGAACCGGTATTTGATTCGACATGTAGAAGTAGTCGTGGCAGACGATAACACAGCAGCGGTCAGCAGCGATTCAAACACGGCGACTGAGGTTAACGCAACTGAAGTGAATGCAACGTCAGATGACTGGAACTACTCCAGCGATGATATGCAGGTCAAGATCGACAAGATGCAGACGGGCTCCGGCTCGGACCAGATTACGTATTACGTCGCGGATGTACAGCTGACGGATGCGAGCAGCCTGCGCTCGGCTCTGGCAGATAACAGCTTTGGCACGAATATTACCGAAAACACTTCAGAAATTGCAGCGGCCAACAATGCGATCTTTGCAATCAATGGAGACTACTACGGTTTCCGCGACGATGGTGTGATTATCCGTAATGGTACGGTATATCGGGATGATCCGGTGCGTGATGCGATGGCGCTATTCAGTGACGGTACGATGAAGACTTACAACGAGACGGAAGTTTCCTCATCGGAACTGCTGGCGGAAGGCGCGACCAATACATTATCTTTTGGACCGATTCTGATTCAGGATGGTGAGATTGTCAGTGACTTCAGCAGTGTGAAAATTGATAACAACTTTGGTAACCGATCGATCCAGGATGCGAACCCAAGAACCGCGATCGGTATGATTGCCCCCAATCATTATGTGTTCGTTGTGGTGGACGGACGGCAGGATGACAGCCGCGGCATGACACTCGCTGAGCTTGCAGATGTCATGAAAGGTCTTGGAGCAACGGAAGCCTACAATCTGGACGGCGGCGGTTCATCCACGATGTACTTCATGGGTCGGGTTGTGAACAATCCACTGGGCAAAAATCAGGAACGCGGTGTAAGTGACATCCTTTATCTTAAGGAGGGGCAATAATCATGACGATACTAATTCCTTCATACGAACCGGATGTGCGGTTATTAAATCTCGTTTTACAGTTGCAGACTTTTAAGTTAGGACCCATTGTCATTGTAGATGATGGCAGCGGCCCAGGTTATCGGGGGATTTTCGAGACGGCAGAAGCCTATGGGTGCACGGTCCTGACACATACGGCCAATTTGGGCAAGGGACGTGCGCTCAAGACAGGCTTTAAACATATAAAGGAACATGGGCCACAGGGCGGAATTGTGTGTGCGGACAGTGACGGACAGCATCTCCCACATGATATCAAACGTATATTTGATATACTATTGGAGCAGACCATCCCCGGCATGGTACTGGGTAGCCGTCGTTTTAGTGGAGCCATTCCAGCGCGCAGTCGTTTCGGCAACACGGTCACACGAGGCGTCTTTTCTCTCACGACAGGTACGAAAGTATATGATACACAGACAGGCCTGCGTGGTTTTCCGTACTCGATGCTGGACTGGCTGTGCCAGATTCCGGGAGATCGATTTGAATACGAAATGAACATGCTGCTAACAGCACATAAAGAAGGGTATGAGATCACGGAGGAGTTTATTGATACGGTCTATCTGGATCACAACAAATCCTCACATTTCCGCCCGCTGGTAGATTCATTCCGCATTTATATGCCGATTCTGATGTTCAGTACGTCTTCGGTGCTGTCCGCTCTGATTGATTTTGGCTTATTGTTCGTCATTCAGTATTTCACGCATAATCTGTTCCTATCGGTCGTTGCAGCGAGACTATGCAGCTCGATCTTCAACTATACGATTAACCGGAAGTATGTATTTTCAACCGGGAAAACGTCCAGGGTCCGCCAGTCATTACCGAAATACTTTTCACTGGTCCTTCTGGTACTGCTATTAAATTACGGACTGCTGTACTTCTACAATGAAAAGCTCATTATCCCGCTGATTGCAGCCAAGCTGTTAACCGAGGTGTCGATCTTTGTGTTCAGCTATTGGGCACAGCGCAGATTTGTGTATTAAACTCAAACTCAGAGAGAGTGAGCATACCGCTTGCTCTCTTTTTTTCAATCAAAACCGTTTCATGTTAACCGTGTTATGGGGTACGATGGAGGTAGTTGGGATTTTCCTCCAATCGCAGTTGCCCCCAAATTTTAAATGATGTTTTAGCCGAAGAAATTAGGGGGCAAAGGCGAACGCTGACGCTTTTCCGGAATTGCTTCGTGCTCACCGCTGCTTCGTGCTCACCCCTACCTCATAAACCAAAAGAAGACATGGCCACTCAAAAGAATATCCTGCGCTTCTTGGTTAACAAAAAAAGGACGAGAACAGGGTAAGCCTACCCTTGTTCTCGTCCTTTTAAACTCAAAGGAGGACGAGCGTTACATCAGCTTCTTAATCTCATCCTTCAGAATTTCGGACTGGGTGCCGAAGATGACCTGCACAGCTCCGCCACCGAGCCTCATGATGCCGGAAGCGCCAAGCTGTTTGAGCGCCTGGTCGTTGACAGCTTTGTCGTCCCTAACAACAAGTCGGAGGCGAGTGATGCAGGCGTCGATGCTCTCGATATTATCTGTTCCCCCGATCTCGGCGAGCACTTTGCCAGCCTTGGTGTCGGCAGACGCCGCTGCCACGGCGGAAGCATCAGTGGGGACATCGGCATCATCAGCGTCATCCTCGCGCCCCGGCGTTTTCAGGTTGAACTTCACAATCATGAACCGGAACAGGAAATAATAGACGACCGCAAATGCGAGTCCGACCGGGATCATGAGCAGCGGATTGGTCGACAGCTTCATGTTCACGAGGTAATCGATCAGACCTGCCGAGAAGGCGAAGCCCAGCTTAACATTCAGCAGGTACATGATCAGGGCCGCTGCACCGGTAAGAATAGCGTGCACCACATACAGCAGAGGCGCCGCGAACATGAAGGAGAACTCGAGCGGCTCGGTAATACCCGTTAAGAACGAAGCCACCGCTGCGCCGATAAAGATCGAAGCGACCATTTTGCGCTTTTCAGGCCGGGCTGTATGAATCAAGGCAAGCGCCGCCGCCGGAAGAGCGAACATCATAATCGGGAAGAATCCAGACATGAACATGCCTGCCGTAGGGTCTCCGTTGAAGAAGCGGGTCAGGTCGCCGTGCACGACTTCCCCGGCTGCATTGGTATAATCTCCGATCTGGAACCAGGCGATGGAGTTGAGGACATGATGCAGACCGAGCGGGATGAGCAGGCGGTTGGCGATCATGAACACCATGGAGCCAACGCCGCCAAAGCCTACAATCCAGGCGCCGAAAGCGCCGATGGCATCCTGAATCGGGCTCCAGATCATGCCGAACAGGATGGCCAACACCAGCATGGAGCCGGCGGTGACCATCGGCACAAAGCGTTTGCCGGAGAAGAAGCCGAGCCAGTCAGGAAGCTTGATATTGTGGTATTTTTTATACATATAGGCTGCAAGTAGTCCGGCAAATATCCCGCCCAATACGCCCATATCCAGTTTGACATCGTCAGGAATATAGCCGAATACACCTGGAACGGCTCCCAGAATCCGCGTCAGCACCATATAAGCGATCAGGGCGGAAAGCGCGGCGACCGCATCCCCCGCCAGTCCGATTGCCACCCCGATGGCGAAGATGAGCGCAAGGTTGCCGAAGATCGCCCCCGCCCCCTCATTCAGGAATGGAACTACATACTGATTGAGAAATCCCCCGATCACGGGTCCGAGCGGAATGTCCTTTTCATAATTAAGAAGACCTAAGCCTTGAAGAATACCTGCCGCAGGCAGGGTTGCTACAGGAAGCATCAGGGATCTTCCCAGCTTTTGCAGTACTTTCAGCATATTGTTCTTCCTTTCTTTTTGTGATTTATGTTATTTGGGCAAGCTGACTTTCATGATAGTTCCCAAGCCTGCTTCTACATTGCCATACTCCGGGTGTGACTCCCACGGCTGTTCTGCCGCATTCGCAACGATGACAGGGGTGATGACCGGATAACCAGCCGAAGCGATCGCATTCAGGTCAAATTCGATCAGGGTCTGACCGACAGCGACCTGATCCCCGGTCTGTACTTGGGGTGTGAAGCCCTGTCCTTTCAGGCTGACAGTATTCATACCGATATGCAGCAGCAGCTGCAGCCCGGAAGCATGCTCAATCATTACGGCATGATGCGATTTGATCAGGTGCACCACAGTGCCGTCGATAGGGGCGACCAGCCTGCCCTCCTGGGGAATCACTGCAACTCCCGGTCCCATAAGTCCTTGCGCGAACGCTTCGTCAGGCACTTCTTCCAAACTGACGCAGGTTCCGGTGAGCGGGGAGGCGACGGATATTGTCTCAGATGTTTTGGCAGATTTGTTGTTTTTCCATTTCCAGATCATTGTGTGTTGTCCTTTCTGTTGTTGGTTTTGGCATGGGTTTGAAAAAGTCGGTATAAATGCATGGCGAGAAAAGCCGTTTCTTCCTCGGGTACCTCTGTACCCAAATCCTCGGCCATTACAGCGCTCATTTTTCTGGCCAGCTGGTATTCGGACGGATACTCATTTTGCACATATGGTGCGAAGGTGGGGGCCGTCATCGGCTGCTGATACAGGCGTTCCATGGAGAAGCGCAGGTGTATCATGAGTCTTGCCTGGCTAAGGCTGCCCTGCTCAAAGCGAACGCCACCCTCCTCTTCAATAATGGACTGAAGCTTGCTGATCACATTTGATACCTTAACCAGCTGTCCGACAGGAACGTGGTTTACGGAGGAGTACACATGGTATGTCAGGAACCCGGCCTCATCCTCCGGGACCTCTACGCCAAAGGCCTCTCCGATCATGGCCGCTGCTTCCGAGGCGATTTCGAATTCTTTCGGAAAACTGAGCTTTGTCTCCATAAGGAAAGGATTCAGAATCTCCATCCCGTTGCGGATCCGATATAAGGTGAACTGAATATGACTCGGAAGAGCAAGGTAGATCTTGTCATTCAGCTTGCCAGGAAACTGATCAGTGATGAGACGGATAATCCGGTCAGAGATGTCGATGACATTCGGGTCCAAGTCCTTCATCAGCTCCTGCGCCTGCCCCCATTCCTCCCGGTCCTCCAGCCGGAACCTTTTCTCAATCCGAGGATCATCGGCCTGCACGGTGCTTTCCCCCTTGAACGCAAATCCCAACCCTTTGCCGATCAGCACGTACTCCTTGGTATTCTGGTGCGACCGGGCCAGAACAATATTGCTGCCGACGACCCGCTCCACCTGCAGCATCATTCCTTTACTCACGGTTCACCGCCTCCTCGTTTCTAAAGTTAACGCTTTCATTCAGGAACGACAAAAAGAGCCAAGAAGCGAGTATGGTCTCGTCGCTTCTTGGCTCATGCCCTCTGGGGTGGTAACACGCCAATTCATTTTATGTTTTTATATAATACGTTCTTCCAACATCATATAGAAACTGATCCGACGCGTCAACCATAATTTTGTCATCCGTCTGTTCGTCGTTTAGTATAAGGAATGTGTAAATGTGTAAATGAAAAGGTACTTATAGGAGGCGGGACATGGCTTTTTACGGACAGCAGATTATACCGGCTGCCAAGAACATGAAGCAGTTTGAAGCGATATTGGATAGTGATTACAAGTTCGGAGTATTTCTGGATACGCATGTGGCGCAGCTCCGCAACCTGTATCAGATGGCCCGCGGCAGGGAGAAGAATATGCTTCTGCATGCCGATCTGGTGCAGGGTTTGAAGAACGACGAATATGCGGCACAGTATCTTTGCCAGGAGATTAAGCCGTTTGGCATCATTTCCACCCGCGCCGGCGTCATTACAACAGCCAAGAAGAAGGGGATTTTGGCCATTCAGCGCCTGTTCATGCTGGATACGATTGCGCTGGAGAAGAGCTACTCGCTGGTCAAGAAAACACAGCCGGATTTTATTGAGGTGTTACCCGGCGTCATGTCGCAAATGATTCCCGAGGTCAGTGAGCGGACAGGCATTCCCATTCTTGCCGGAGGGCTGATCCGTACTGTCGAGGAAGTGGAATTGGCGCTCGCTGCCGGGGCTACGGCGGTCACCACCTCGAATAAGAGTCTGTTCGATCAGTACAGTCTGTGAAAAAAATCATATTGACACCGCTTACATGTTACGATATGCTCAACTCAAGTTAATACACCGTGACGGAGACGAGGAGAGCCACACAGACATCCCATGCTGCAGCATGGGGGAGTTTTGTGACGGCTCTTCTCTTTTTTGTGCGGTTGGAAGTGGTTACACGAAGTTTGCTAGGGAAATTAAGGGGGGGATAGGATGATGACACCATTTTTAGCCGAATTGGTAGGCACAATGATTTTGATTACACTGGGTGCAGGAGTTTGCGCCGGGGTGACGTTGAATAAATCACTCGCGAAGGGCTCAGGCTGGATCGTTATCAGCATGGGCTGGGGACTGGCGGTAGCGTTTGCGGTTTATGCGGTTGGCGGAATCAGCGGGGCGCATCTGAATCCGGCGGTGACGCTGGCGTTGGCATTCCAGGGATCGTTCCCATGGGCAGACGTACCTGCGTATATTATCGCTCAACTGATCGGGGCAATGGCCGGTGCAGCGATTGTCTATCTGCATTACCTGCCGCACTGGAAGGCCACCGAGGACCCGGGCGCGAAGCTGGGCGTATTTGCCACCGGGCCGGCGATTGATCATCCGTTTTCGAATGTGCTTAGCGAGATGATTGGGACGTTTATTTTTGTGCTCGCTCTCCAGGCTATGGGGGCTAACACTTTCACAGAAGGGCTTAATCCACTGCTCGTCGGTTTCCTGGTCGTCAGCATCGGTTTGTCCCTGGGCGGTACGACAGGTTATGCGATCAACCCCGCACGGGATTTGGGACCACGTCTTGCACACTTCCTGCTGCCGATCGCGGGCAAAGGAAGCTCCAATTGGAAATATGCGTGGATCCCGATTGTGGGTCCGCTGCTGGGCGGTTCGTTCGGAGGTCTTTTTTACAGTGCTGTATTTAAAGGAGCCTTGATTCCGGCGTTCTGGGTGGTGCTGGTTCTGATCGCTGTTGTGCTCGTTATTGCTCTGCAGGCCGGGCGCAAGAATGGAGCAAAAACCGCAGGCAAGCTGGTAGCTTGATGATTGTTCAATTAACTATATAGGAGGATGTAATTTATGGAAAAATATATTTTGTCACTGGATCAAGGAACGACCAGCTCACGAGCTATTTTATTCAACCACAAGGGTGAAATCGTATATACGGCACAGCATGAATTCCCGCAATACTTCCCCCATCCCGGCTGGGTGGAGCAGAACGCCAATGAAATCTGGAGCTCGATTCTCGCAGTCATCGCCTCCTGTTTGTCCGAGTCGGGCGTCAAAGCCGCGCAAATTGCCGGCATCGGCATTACCAACCAGCGCGAAACGGTCGTGGTATGGGATAAAACAACCGGCCTTCCTGTATACAACGTGATTGTATGGCAGTCCCGCCAGACCGCCGAAATTTGCGAAGAGCTGAAAGCACAGGGATTGAACGACGTATTCCGCCGCAAAACAGGGCTGTTGATCGATCCGTATTTCTCCGGCACCAAGGTGAAATGGATTCTGGATCATGTGGAAGGCGCGCGTGAGAAGGCTGAACGCGGTGAGCTGCTGTTCGGCACGATTGATACCTGGCTGATCTGGAAGCTTTCTGGCGGCAAGGCGCACGTAACGGATTATTCCAATGCGGCCAGAACGCTGATGTACAACATTCATGAATTGAAATGGGATGAAGAGCTGCTGGAAATTCTGGGTGTGCCGCAAAGCATGCTGCCGCAGGCTCGCCCTTCTTCCGAGGTGTACGCTCATACCGTCGATTACCATTTCTTCGGCCAGAACGTGCCGATCGCCGGAGCAGCAGGCGACCAGCAGGCGGCTCTGTTCGGGCAGGCCTGTTATGACAAAGGCATGGCCAAGAACACTTATGGCACGGGCTGCTTCATGCTGATGAACACAGGGGATCAGCCGGTCGAATCCGAGCATGGGCTGATTACGACGATCGCTTGGGGATTGGAAGAGGGTAAGGTGCAGTATGCGCTGGAAGGCAGTATTTTTGTGGCAGGCTCGGCCATTCAGTGGCTGCGCGACGGACTGCGCATGTTCAAAGAGGCGAAGGATAGCGAAGCTTATGCTGCCCGTGTAGAGTCGACCGATGGGGTATATATGGTTCCAGCCTTCGTAGGGCTCGGAAGCCCGTATTGGGACAGTGATGTGCGCGGAGCTATGTTTGGACTGACACGCGGCACGACTAAGGAGCATTTCATCCGCGCCACGCTGGAGGCCCTGGCTTATCAGACCAGGGATGTGCTGACAGCCATGGAGAGCGACTCGGGTATCAAAATGAAGGCATTGAAGGTGGACGGCGGCGCGGTTCTGAACAACTTCCTGATGCAGTTCCAGAGCGATATTCTCAGTTCTACCGTGGAGCGTCCCGCAATTCACGAAACGACAGCTCTGGGTGCCGCTTTTCTGGCCGGTCTGGCTGTTGGCTTCTGGAAGGACCTTGATGAGCTGCGAGCGCACATGAAGGTGGAGCGGTCCTTTGAGCCGGCTATGGATGAGGATACCCGGGAGCGGCTTTATGAAGGTTGGAAAAAGGCGGTTCAGGCCGCTATGGCCTTCAAATAATAACCAGCTGAAAAGCGGCGGATTTATACTTTATTTTTCCGTAGCAGTATGTTACGATGAATCCAAGTTAATATCCTTGTCAGGAGATTCGGAGAGACCACGATACACCCGGCACCGCCGTGGGTGCAGTTTCGTGGTCTCTTTTTTGTTGTGCTATAGGATTATTTTGGGATAGATGTATTTAAATAGAAATTGGAGGAAAATATATGACAACAGTTCAATTTGCGGGAAAAGAACGGGCCAAGCTGCTGCGGCGGATGGCTGGAGAGCATTTCGATGTGCTGGTGATCGGCGGCGGCATTACAGGAGCAGGGATTGCGCTCGACGCGGCTACACGCGGCATGAAGGTGGCGCTGGCGGAAATGCAGGATTTTGCGGCAGGAACCTCCAGCCGCTCCACGAAGCTTGTTCACGGTGGTCTGCGTTATCTGAAGCAGTTTGAAGTCGGGATGGTGGCCGAGGTTGGCAAGGAGCGGGCGATTGTATACGAGAACGGGCCGCATGTTACGACGCCGGAACGTATGTTGCTGCCGATGCATAAAGGGGGAACGTTCGGCAAGTTCACGACCTCCATCGGGCTGCAGGTATACGACCGACTGGCGGGTGTCAAGCACAGTGAGCGGCGGCGGATGCATGATGCACAGGAGACTCTCGCCAAAGAGCCGCTCCTGAAGCGTGAAGGCTTGAAGGGCGGCGGCACCTACGTGGAATACCGAACAGATGATGCCCGGATGACGATCGAGGTCATGAAAAAGGCGGTCGCCTCCGGCGCTCTGGCAGCTAATTATGCCAGGGTCTCCAAGCTTCTCTACGAAAATGGTCGTGTGATCGGAGCCCATG
Source organism: Paenibacillus sp. UMB7766-LJ446 (assembly GCF_030226665.1). Taxonomy (NCBI): domain Bacteria; kingdom Bacillati; phylum Bacillota; class Bacilli; order Caryophanales; family Paenibacillaceae; genus Paenibacillus; species Paenibacillus sp. UMB7766-LJ446. Next base: position 699,873 of record NZ_JASOYM010000001.1, on the reverse strand, counting down.
TGAAGGATCGTGCATCGGGCGAGGGCTATGATGTGCGGGCTACGCTGGTTATTAATGCGGCGGGGCCGTGGGTCGACACGATGCGTGAAATGGACGGGTCCAAGAAAGGCAAGATTCTGCAGCTGACCAAAGGTGTGCATCTGGTCTTCGATCAGCAGCGTTTCCCGCTGCACCAGGCGATCTATTTCGATACGCCGGATGGGCGGATGGTGTTTGCGATCCCGCGGGATGGCAAAACCTACGTCGGAACGACGGATACGGTATATAAGACGGATACGGCCCATCCGCGAATGACTACGGCGGACCGCACCTATATTATCAATGCGATCAACTATATGTTCCCGGACGTGAAAATCACCGCTGAGGATGTGGAATCCAGTTGGGCGGGGGTACGGCCACTGATTTATGAGGAAGGCAAAGATCCCTCGGAAATTTCGCGCAGAGATGAAATTTGGGAGTCGGCATCCGGGATGGTCACTATTGCGGGCGGCAAGCTGACAGGCTACCGTAAAATGGCGGAGATGGTCGTGGATCGGGCAGCAGAGCTGCTGAAGAACCGGGCAGGTGCCTCCTATGGCGGCGCAGTTACCAGAGACTTGACCATGTCCGGCGGCGATGTGGGCGGTTCCAAGGGTTTTGAGGGCTTCGTGCGCTCAACTGCCGATAAGGGCGCTTCTCACGGAGTGCCACGCCAACTGGCGGAAGCCTGGGTCAAACGCTACGGCTCCAACGCCGAGCGGCTGTTCGCCATTGCCGCCCGGCCGAATCAGGGCCAGGCCGAGGGTGCGCTTCCGGATGAGGTGCGAGTACCGCTGCTGTACGCCATGGAGGAGGAGATGGCGGTCACGCCGGCTGATTTCTTCATCCGCCGCACCGGCGCTCTCTTCTTCAATATTGCCTGGGTGAAGCAGTGGAAAACACAGGTGATTGGGCTCATGGCCGAACGGGCAGGCTGGAGTGCAGAGCAGCAGGAGTGGTACACGGAGGAGCTGGAGACGGAACTGCATTATGCCGTGGTGCCTGAAGACGAGAAGAGTACTGTGTCGGTTGGATAGGCGGAGGAAGTCCCAGAAGCTCCATTGAACTGGGGCTTCTCTTTTTTTATGTGGTGGAACGCTCCGCTTTTCCGGAATTGCTTCGTGCATATTCATAAATGAAGAAAATAGAAGGAATCGCTTTAACAGGATCTTCTGTGATTCCGTAAAAAAGGTCGAGAACAGGAGCAAACTTACCTCTGTTCTCGACCTTTTGTTCGTGAATAGTCCATTACGCTGTTAGTGCAGGAGCAGTTCCACGAGGAACGACGCGATTGCCAGTGTGAACACTGCGGCCAGCACCATAGAGATGCTGGAGATCGTTCCGGTTAGCCGACTCAGTGATTTTTTTGCAAAAGAAACAGGACACCATGCACCTCTTGTCTAATGGTTAAAGTACCCACAATAACCTGAAGAGGGGGTGTCCTTAACAACAATTGACGTAAACATGACTTATCCACAGGTTGGAGTTATCCTATTCCAAATTCATGTTGAAAAGATATGGGAGGAGAAGAATATGGTTCCACAGCGAGTTAGTCTCGTAACTATTGGTGCGATACATTTGCCTGAACTGCGTTCGTTCTATCAGAAGCTTGGCTGGAGTGAGACAGCAATCAGTTCAGATCAGTACAGTGTCTTTGAAACGACAGGTGTATTGTTATCGTTATATCCTATTCGGGAGCTTGAGAAAGATACGGGTATGACATTCAGTGTATCTGGTGGATTGAAGGGAACGTTACTGGCAATCAATGTGGATAAAGCGGAAGACGTGGATGATACCATTGGAAAAATTCGTGAAGCCGGAGGGAATGTAATCAGAGAACCATATGACGCTACTTGGGGCGGAAGAATTGCTTATTTTCTGGACCCGGAGAATAACTGCTGGGAAGTCACTTGGAATCCAACCGCCGTATTCGATGAAAAAGGAGCCATGATCACATTTTAAGGTGAAATGAGTGTGACCAGATGTTGAATCGTGTTCGTAAAGATTTGCATTATTATCTTCAGGAACATCAGGATCGAAACAACCTCATCTTGCATTATTTCGCATTTTTATCGGCGTTTGTGGCCTGGATTTTCTTGTTCATTAATATCAAAGTTATGCTGGTTCTGGCACTTATCCATTACGTCCTGTCCTGGATTGGGCACTTCTATTACGAAGGTAACAAACCGGCGGCATTCCGATATCCGCATATCGGTTTTTATGCCGGGTTCACCTGGTTTTTTCTCAGGACCATTGAGATCATCACCCGCAAAGAGATCATCCATCCGTGGATCAATAAACAGGACTGAAACCAGCAGGAGTCGAACTTTATAAAATAGGAGTGTGTCTATGTATCTTCGAAGTGTGGAGTTACTGTCTGTTAAAGTCGAGAATCCGGATCAATATCCGTTTCATATACCCTCCATACAGTCTCTGGAGCGATTGGAATTTAATAATAACATTACGTTCTTTGTTGGTGAGAATGGATCGGGTAAGTCCACGCTGCTGGAGGGCATCGCTCATCAATGTGGATTTAACACAGCAGGGGGCGGGAAAAATAATGAATTTGAGATTGATGCTGCTGAATCATCATTAGGTGACTATTTGCGTCTAGCCTGGTTGCCAAAAATCACGAATGGTTTCTTCATGCGCTCGGAGTCCTTTTATCAATTTGCATCGCATGTAGATGAATTGGGGCCCGAGTCGCTCAGGTATTATGGCGGGCGTTCGTTGCATGAACAATCCCATGGGGAGTCTTTTCTCAATCTGTTTGTGAACCGATTCAATTCCAAAGGCATCTATCTGCTCGATGAGCCCGAAGCCGCCTTATCGCCAGCTCGTCAGCTCTCCTTGTTGCGCATTCTTCATGATCTATCAGCTAATTCCCAATTTATTATCGCGACACATTCGCCAATTTTATTGGGTTATCCGGGTGCATGCATTCTGAGTTTTGACGATGGTGGAATCCAGGAAGTGGAGTATGAGGATACGGAACATTATCAGATCACCCGCAGTTTCCTGGAAAACCGCGACCGGATGCTGAACGAATTGTTTAAGGACTGATTTTTTCACTTTGAAAGGAGTAAGGAGGCCGAATATGAGTACAAAATTGGTGTTGTTGGACCAACTGGCTGCATGTCATCATGACAAGAGCTGGTTTATGCCGCTGGAAGAAATGTTATGTGATATAACCGCTGCCCAAGCCTTATGGGTAAATGATGAGGGGCAATCAATCTGGGGGTTGGTGAATCATCTGACTTTCTGGAATGAAACCTGGTTGGAGCGTTTTATCGAGGGTGAAGTGGGTTTGGATAATAACATAAATAATGATGAGACGTTCATTGTTAACCCATCCCAGGTAAGTGAAGAAGATTGGCAGAAAAGTATTGAACACCTTGGAGCAACATTTAGTCGCTGGATTCAGGCTGTAGAGGATAGTGATGATGCAAAATTAGGGATGACCATCCCCTCGTACTTCAATGCCCCATGGTGGAATGTCATATCCAATGTGTGTATTCATAATGCATATCATATTGGACAGATCATGATGCTGAGAAAGAAAGTAAGAGGAGAGATGATATGAAAATAGGTTTTCTGATCGTGGATATGCAAGAGAGTATTGTAAGGGATAAGTTGGATCAAAAAGCAATAGACCGCGCTTGTGAATATATCAATCATGTTGCAGATGTTCTTCGTTCGAGCGGGCATGTGGTGGTTCATGTGCAGGACGTGGAGGGGATGGAGGATTCAGATTCTGAAGCGTATCGTATTATTTCTGAGGTTGATGTGAATGAGAAGGATCTGACGGTTACCAAGGAAAGTTCCAACGCATTCTGGCAGACAGACTTGGAGCAGATCTTGAAAAGTCACGGTGTTGAGCTGTTGATCATATCGGGATTTGCCGCTGAGGAATGTGTTCTGTTCACCTATAATGGCGCGATGGAGCGAGGATTTAGACCTGTCATGTTGCAAAATGGGATTCTCAGCACGCATCCCGAAGCGGTGATTTCAACCTATAGGGACCGGAATGTGATTTCCTATCCTGTAGTTAATTATTTAATCAAATAATTGAGAGTGCCATGGGCGCGACGATGTCGTGTCCGTTTTTGGTTACACATAACCTTTTATGATGGAAAGGATTCTTCATCGTTTAAATTAAAATTTTACCTATAATTACTGGAGTTGAAGCGATACATTTAAGTGGTAAGCAGGGGCGTGATATGCAACTAAAGATGGGGAAGTGTGGTTCATTAATAAAGTGAGGTGTAATGACATGAAAGTACAGATCACCAGAATCGATAACAGTCAGAAAGAATTATTTTTAAACTTGTATAACCTCTATATGTATGATCTTTCCGAATTCTCGGGTGAGGATTTGCTAGAAGAGGGGAAGTACGATCCGACAAATACCTATCTCTATCTGGAACGAGCGGAATTACATCCGTTTTTTATTCAATATGAAGGAAAGGTAATCGGATTTGTGCTGGTTTGCTCTCCTCCATATGTAGATGATGACGTAGATTATACGGTACAAGAGCTGTTTCTGGTCAAAAAGTATCGTGGACAAGGATTAGCGGCTCAAGCGGTTGATCTGGTGTTTGCACAATTTCAGGGCAGATTCAAAGTGGAGCAACTGGCCAATAACCAATCGGCTGTTTCATTCTGGAAAAAATACTATGAACAACACCACATTGAGTATGTAGAGTCCGAGTATAGCATTGAAATTGAAAACATCGCTGGCAGCCATCGGATTCTGTCTCAAACCTTTGTACGTGCAAGAACGGATTAGATTTGTATAATCGTGATAGGAAGGAAGATTAATTTGTATATTATATTAGCTTCAAAAGGCAGGTTCAGGTGGATTCCAGGAATATTTCAAGCAGAAGAGTTAGCGATACATTACATGGAACAAATCCCCAATGAGCTGAAAGAACACCAAAATTTGATTCAAGTTGAGGACTTGAATTACCCTTTTTATATTATCGAGAGTCAAGAGGATTTTCAGTTTTTAACTAAAGATGAAGTGATTACACTTTTCAATAATACGGACGTGTCAGAAGACGAAGATGAGGTTCACTTCAATATCTACACGATAGATTCAGACTACAGACCGAAGAAGCCGGGTACAGACTATATGGGCATACTTCATCATGATCATGTGACCAATGATTTTATTGAGAGATACAAAGAAGAAGGAACAGAGATTTTAGTCAAAAAAAGGATCTTTTAGATTTTCGCATTTACCAATACATGGGTTATGATGAATGAAAATGAGCCCAATAGAGTACTGGGGGACTAAAAGATGCCTATGCATAATTTTATTATTGAAAATAAGTCAGAAATAAATGAATCTATCTACACCTCCTACTCATGGGATACTCATGGACATATACATAAAAGCGGACTAATGGTAGAGGAACATGTTGGCTTGGAGGATGAGTTCCTTTCATATATCCAGGATTCTCTTAACTGGCTGAATACGTGGAACCCATCTACCTGTAAAAAATGTAGTGGACTGAACAACTATGGAATAACGGTTATTGAAGAAAAAGATACTTTGTTGAAGTTTCATCAACTAATTCGCGCATGGATTGATGTATTCAACCTTGCTCCTGATCAGATCAAGCTTACAGGGGATTATTGTTTTGATGGAAATGAACAGAGGGGCTATTATGAGAAACTCATGTATAACAGAGTTGAATTGATAAACGAATTAAATAAGCTAGCCAATATGGCAAAAGATGCTGAGGTGAATGGGAAGTGCATTGTGCATTTTGGCATTTGATCTTCTAAAGTGAAATCTCTTATGGAACATTGCTGCTGACTATAGGAGAAGCGAGCCATTAGAAGGAGCTTGATTAATGACAAGTCGCATTGTCGTTACTGGCGGAGCTGTTATTCGTGATCATACAGGGAGAATTCTACTGCAACCAAGATCAGATTATGGCGATTGGGGATTACCTGGTGGTGGTATGGAGCCCGGGGAGAGTATTGAAGAAACCATGATTAGAGAAGTAAAGGAAGAAACGGGACTTGTTGTGAGTTCATATGAACTGGCCTCCGTCTACACAGGTGAGAAAATGAAATATACATATCCGGATGGCAACGAGGTTGTATTTGTGATGTTTCTGTTTAACGTCACCGCGGAGTTGGATGGGAAACTTGATAAGGATCAAACAACTCTTTTATTTGAAGATGAACAGAATGAATCGCTAGAGCTTGTTTTTAAAAGTCTGGATGAAATTGATATTTCCACAATCAACAAGGTACAGAAGCCTGTATTTATAGATTTGATGCAAGGAGAGTCTGAGCTGCTACGAGTGTAATATGCATAAACAACTTAGCTAAATATCAAGTGGGGATTGATTATAATAAAAAATCTGGAGTTACTTAGCCCCTTTATTCTTGCATTTTCTGTTCAAGATTTGGAGTGGGTTGCTGGTGTTAATTTGTATATCAAACAAGATAAATATTATGAAAATATCATGATAGCAGACATTACATTTCTGATGAAATTCTCAAATGCAACTTATGAATTGCTTTTTAGATTCAATAACATTGAAAGTTTCCATTATCAGCCGAATGGTGTTCTAGTGAAGATTAGTGGTTTTAATATTAGAGATTTGAAAGACCACGGGTATCATCCGATGAAATATCTTGTTGAGGACTATGAAGACGGGGTATTGGGATTCTATTGTGAGGATATTGAATTGATGAGTGTGCAAGAGAGTGTGCACTTGGCTTTGTAAGTAATAAAACCATATTAGATTTTATTAAGAAAAGAGAAAGGAGTCCTTACATGCCTTGGCCTATGGTTCATTTTGCAATCGCAACTGAATTATTATCTGATCCAACTCATGAATTTATAGTGGGAAGTCTTGCACCTGACTCCATTCATGTGAGAACGAATGAAAGAGCCGAAAAGGCAAAAACGCATCTCATGCCAGAGGCAGGACGTTTCGCAACAGACGAAGAGCTCAGGGCATTTTTCAATTCCAACAAAGAACGCGCGCATAGTGATCCTAAGTTCATGCAATATTTGTGCGGGTACATCGCTCATGTATATACGGACCGGGTATGGACTTTCGAGATTTATCCTGCATATGAAGTTCATCCGAATGGGCGAAGTATTTATACGCAGGATGTTACGAAGCTAGAATTTATGATTTTGAGAAAAGGGTCTGAGGGCCATGATTTATTGAATAAGCTGGAAGCAGGTAAAGCTTTTGACTTAGGTGGGTTGCTGGAGCAAGAGGTGTATCAGTATAGAAAAGAAAAAGTAGACTTTTTAAATAACCTTGAAAATGAGCCCTTAGGTGATTTGAGCATATTATCTATGGAAGCTATAGAAGAGTTTATTCATACGACAGCCCGGAGACTGAAACAATTGTTTACAACGTGGGAGGTGTTTTAACAATGGAAAAACGGATTATCCTCGCCCCATATCATGAGAAGTACGATCAAGACTTGGCTAATTTTTCACTGAGTGATGAACAGGTTCAATTTACTGCAATGCCTGCGCAAGTGATTGAGGAGGCACTCCAAAATCCGAACAAATATCCGGTGGTGATTTTGAATGATGAGACACTAGTTGGTTTCTTCATATTACATAAGCATTCTGAATACGTAGAGGAAAGGGATTATTCCCGAAAGATACTGGTACGCGCGCTATCCATTACGATGAAACATCAGGGGAACGGGCATGCATTGGCTGCGATGAGGGCTCTGCCTGAATTGGTTAAGCAGCTTGATCCGAAGGTCGATGAAATTATTTTAGCTGTGAATGAGGGGAATATTGCGGCACAAAAGCTGTATCTGAAAGTAGGTTTTCTGGATATGGGCGAGCGGAAAATGGGCATTCATGGTCTTCAATTGATTTTGCAATATAGAATGGAGTAGGGCCCGGGAATACGGTAATGCCAATATCATCAAGCACAATACACTCCGAACGGGCACTAATTATATATTTGATAAAAAGGAGGAGTCACATGGCGAACATACACAAGGGAAGATATTCAGCTGAGATCGATGGAGAATTTGTTGTTTTTATTATTGGAATGAGAGTTAATCGCCTATGGGCCATACATAAGTGGTTGCCTGTTTTTAAATCCATGGGCCCGATGATCAAAGAACTGTACATGAACCCAGATACCGGGTTTCTGGGGACGGAATTTTTTATGAGCTGGCGTGGAGTGACCCTGCTGCAATATTGGAGATCTTATGATGAATTGGAGAAATACGCACGGGGTGGCCTGCACCTGGAGGCATGGAAACGATTTAACCAATCCGTTGGATCGGATGGAAGCGTAGGGATTTATCATGAAACCTATAAATCTCAACCCGGTTCATATGAGACCATATATGCGAATATGCCCAAATTTGGATTGGCTAAAGTGTCTAACCATGTTCCAGCGACAGGCAGGAAAGAAACGTCCAGACGTAGAATGGGTGGAGAGAATGATCCGGCAGTAGAAACACCAAAGAATCCTTAACATATGATTAGTGAATTTCGAATGTACAATCATCGCAAGTAGAGAGGAGCATGTTATTGAAAGTTAAAGTCAAACCAGAAGATTTAGGTTCTGAGCAGCTTAGTTGGCTGTGTGTCCAACCGATGTTGATCTCCGTTCGTGGTAAAGATGTTGCAGCAAAGGTAGAGGTATATCGGCAATTACATGAAGGACAACAAGCGATATTTTTGTTCTATTCCTATCATAACCATACGAAGAGCTTGGCGGAGTTTTATTGGTTTTCGGCGTACAACATTATCGACATGAAGAGCTGGAATGGAATAAGGACCGGGATGCGCTATTTTAACCAAAATGAAATGGTGACTCTGTTGGATGACATCGAGCGTTTGATTACAGATACAAATAAAGTTGGAGACACATGGCGTGAGGTCTTGCCCACGGACTTGGAGAAAGACCCGATCCTGCTTCAAAAAACGGAAGAACTATATGCTAAATATCGAGCCACGGCTCAGGAAGTTATTTTACACATAAATGAAATAATTCGGCAAAATCAGGAGATGTATCTGGAGAACACGGAGATCAACACCTAAAGTAATTTGAAAAAATAACGAGTGATCATTTCATGAAATCTCCAGGGGATCTGCTATTTAGCATCAGGTGTGGATAAAGGATTTAGGAGAACTACTCTTCATGGAGTAGTTCTTTTTTTGTGATTTTGAAGGCGAAACTATGCTGCTGTAATTCTAAATTCTTCTAACATAACAAGTACTGCACACAATTCAATTCTATTTCTATGCTAGAATGGATAGCAGGAAAAAAGCGGAATAATTAAACAACATACTGAAGTAAGCAAGGGGAACGAAGATGGACAAAGAAGAGATTTTGGAGTTGTACGGCTTAGATCCAGATACCAAACACAGGTAGCATATCAGGGAGTTGTTGCAGCAAGAGATCGAGAATCATGAAGCAGTGGATAATAAGTATCTCAAAACCTTATGTGTTATGTTATTCTGCATCGGAAATGTAGAGGACACTGGGCTGATCTGGAAGGCAAAACGCAAGAATCAGGATACAGGCAGTTATATTGATGTGCAGCTTCTATGTGGTTCCGGTTATGAGAAGACAGTTACTTATCTGGAACAGAAGCACGAGGAGCAAACAGGAGAACAGTTAGGCTATCTTAGACAGTGCGAGTCATATGACTTTATTGATTTTTCCAAAGAGGAATGGGTCTCTAACTATAAACAATATTATGAACTGCTTTAGTCATATCCAACACATGAGAAATGAGATGATCAATGATGACAAATACGGCTTCTATCCAGGAACAGATGCAGATGTGCCAGAAATACAGTGCCGACTATGTGCCCAGCGAATTGCACCATAAGATTGGAATCGCTTGGAACGTCAAAGAAAAGTTGGAACCGATCCATGGAATGCGTATTCAGCCCGAGGGAGATACAACCGGATGGTATATTTGGGCAGAAGAATATTCGGATGCAGATGATTTTTTTGTACCTTTACATGTAACACACATCGATGACTGGGACCTGAAAATCAAGAAGTACCTCGGACTTGCGCCGGGATGGCGGTTTGTGATTGCAGAAGATTATGAGGATGTATGGTTTGACGAGCAGTTGCAGAGCAGGACATAAGTAGAGCAACCAACGAGTTTAAATGGAACTTTGAAAGGAGTCAAACAATGCCAAGTGTGCATGATAACAAAGTAGATAGTTATAAAGCAAATAGGATAAGTAAATTAACCATGGCTATTAGTGTTGTAGTTATCATACTTGCCATTCTGGCTTATACCAATCCAAGCAGAACAGATTTTTATAAATGGCTCGAAAACGAGCATGGTATACATGCCTCCTACGATGTCATTGCGGGAACGACATATACTCAGATCATGAACGGTCAGGAAAAGAGTCTTATTTTCAGAAGCGGACATATACAGCATGTGGGGATTTATACAACGTATGATGAGCTTTATACGGATGCCGAAGGCAATGAAATTAGAATCAAAACCATAGGCATATTGAAAATGTTCTTTAAAAGATAGTTGGTTGCTGTGTTCAGATGTTGGAAGTTGGAAAGCATTTATCGACATACCACGCTTTTGTATGATGCAAGCATGCAGAGCAGCGTGGTTTTTGTGTTGAACAGAAGAAGTAAGGAGGAGGAGGATTACACTATTTGGTTCATTCGCAAATTCCACATTATGGGTTATGATGTACCTACAGAGAAAATTTAACATACATATGAACTTTTTTGGATTAGCGTATTCCAGTGGGAGGGATAGATTGAAAGCTATTTTCCTTGATTTCTATGGGACAGTTGTTCATGAAGATGATGATATTCTTCCCATTATTCACTATTTTATTAAGATGGACAAACACTGGCTGGATAATTCGACATATAATCGCGCTGCTTGTCAGGAGGAGCTAGAGAAGATTTTGAAAGGTTCACTTTGAGATACTAAAGAACGGAGGAAACTAGAAACATGATTCAAATTCACTTAACCGAAGAAGATTATTGGCAAATGAACAAATTCGCGATGATTAAACTGTATGGGAAAGGTATGCTGATTGCTGTGTGTCTTCTGCCTGTAGCGATTGCAATTATTTTTAGACAGCTGGATTATTCATGGGTGCAAAGTATAATTATCGCTCTGATTAGTAGTGTGTTTGCTAATACAATGACTTACGTGCGAACCAAGCGGAAAATTAAGAAGTTGGCACGTGAGAGCAAAGGGATACTGGGTGACCAAAAGCTTGAAATTACGGAGCAGGAAATTCGCTGGAGTAATGATATGACTGCAGGTACCACACAGTGGAAAGGTCTGGAAAGTTTCAGTGAAACGAAGCAATATTTTTATATATTCATTAATAAGGCGAGTGCGCATGTCATTCCCAAAAGATCTTTTGAAACTGAAGATGAAGCTGCTCATTTTGCAAAACAGGTCAAAGCGTATATGAAAGCTGCCTAAAGTTAATCTTGAGCAGGATTAAAGTAAAAGTACGAGATTTCTTAGCACGGTAATACAATACATAACGGAGGTTTATTTTCATGTTATTTCTCGAGGCAACACTAATCGTCATTACCGCTATATTGTTCATCGTAGGTGTAAGGAGCAAACGTAAAACATTGGTCAGATGGGGGATAGGGAGTTTAACTTTGTTGATTGTACTTTTTATTCCATCTTTTGTTAACGGATTTGTGGAGGGGTTTTCCTCTGGTTGGTCGGCAAAGTAAATCTGGATGAATTCAAAAGGTATGGAGGTTTATCCGGTGTTTTTGAAAAAGGATTTGTGCTATCTGTATGATACAGTCGGCCTTAAGCATTACGTTCAGAATTAGGAGGAGCCTGTGGAAATCACATTTATTCGTCATGGTCACGCTGAACATTTGCTTAATTATCCTCATCAGCTAAATCACTTTGCATCCGGGACTTACTGAACAAGGAAAGAGGCAGGCGACTGAATTACGAAAGCAGATTAAAATCTTATCGGAAGACGTAGTTTTGGTGAGTCCTACGAAACGAACGATAGAAACGGCACTCCTCTTAACATCAGGCGATAAACTGACAGTCTGTCCACTCGTTGGCCCGAGAATATACCCTCAAAGCCCGAAGTTCCCCGTTCTGCGCTGTGATCAGATCTATTCAAAAGATGAATTAAATGCTCAGTACATGGGGCTACGAATTCTTGATTTTGAACTTGATTGCTGGGTGGGTGGAATTAATCGAATGGAAGAACATCAATTTGCGGTTTATGCTGGACAGCTAATTCAATGGTGCAGAGAGCACGGCGAGAGAACTTTTATCATTTCACATGATGGTACGATAACGAGTTACAGAGCGTTCCTTGGAGAGCAGGGGTTAACCCGAACTGACTTTCTCGGTGAAGCGGGTCATTACACGATTAGAGATCTGTAAGCAAAAATAGAAGGTAGGGATTCCGTGAAATCTATTCCATTTTCCATCTTAATAGCCAGTGCAATCTTGGGCATATCGTTTATTGTTGGCTGCCTGTTGCTATCAAATCAGGGGAGAGCTAATGAAGCGGCTCAGGCAATGGAGCAGGAAGTGCCGAACAACAACAAACCATTAATGACGATCCAAGAAACGGCGGAGTATCTGAGTATGACTAAAGAACAGGTGATGGACATTATTAAGGCCGAACAAGGAAGTTTCTCGGCATCCGGTTTCTTTGAAGGAAAAATGTTTCCTTTCATCAAGGTTCAAGGTCAATTTTTGGTTAGTAAAATCGAGTTGGAATTGTGGGCTCAAGATGCATCTTCAAGTCATAGAAGATATATTAATGGGCAGATGCAGTAGTGCTATGGAAATTAAAAAAGGGAGAAATTCAGATGACCAAGCTGGTTTTGTTAAGTGATTTATATTTCGAATCAAATCAAAAATTAAATCAGAGAATAATGAGCTTGTTCAACTCTGACCAGCCTTCCATCGGTTATGTACCTTCGTGTTCTGACCCGGATAGAAGATATTTCGAGCTTACGAGCGGTTTCTATAATCGACTGGGAATCGAAACGATTGATTATTATGATCTGGACCTGGAGTACGAGGAAAGCAGATTCAATACGATTTTTGAAAACGATGCGATTCATTTATCTGGAGGGAATACATTCTTTTTTCTAAGTTTACTACAGAAGAGAAATGCAAGGGGATTGTTGCGTTCGTATGTGAACAAGGGCGGCATTCTGATTGGAGTTAGCGCAGGCAGTATTCTAACTACACCAACGATTGAAATGGCCGGATATGGCAAAGATGCGGACGAGAACCATGTTGGATTAATGGACAAGCAGGCTCTGGCGCTCGTTGATTTTGAATTTTCACCCCATTGGGATGGCTCTGACGAAACTCTGGATTCATTAAGAGATTACGCGCTTACCAACTCGACAACAATCTATGCTTGCAAAGATGGTGCTGGGATCGTTGTTGATGGTGAAGTAGTAGAGTTATATGGCGATGTACGTCTTATAAACTGAAAAATAAGGTGGGTCTACAATGAGTGAAATCACTGTATATCATTATGATGCTTTTTCGAAGGTTCCTGGTAAAGGAAATCCGGCCGGAGTCGTTTTTCATGCCGATTCGCTCAGTGAGGAAACGATGCAGCAGATTGCGCTTAAGGTCGGCTTTAATGAAACGGTCTTCGGTAGATCATTGATGTTAAAGATTGTTGATATTAGGCAAAAGCCGGATATGCTGCAGGCAGCTGTACACTATATTTGGAAGCAGTGGGGCTCGCAATCGAGCTACCATTTTTATCGGGATTGCATAGAACGTTCCGTTGAAACTGAGAGCGATGTGCCCCGATTTTATGTACTGTTGGATGGCGACAGGATTGTTGGAGGATATGCTCTGTTACGAAGTGATTTGAATAGCCGGCAGGATCTGTTCCCTTGGTTTGCGTGCCTTCATGTTGATCCCAAATACCGGGGCCAGAACTTGGGTGGGCAGCTACAGAATCATGCGATTAACGAGGTGAAGGCGAAGGGGTACGACAAGCTGTATTTATGCACCGATTTGACGGACTATTATGAAAAAAATAACTGGGCGTATATCGGTAAAGGATATTTGCTTGATGATGAAGAGACTTGGATCTATGAAATTTGCATATAAAGGCGCACTTATATAAAAAAACAAATGAGAGATACGGATCAAGTAACCGAACGGAGTGATGGTCATCGAACAAACCATTCATATAGCCCAAGAGATTGCGGAGAGAGTCGTTCGAAGAGCAGGGAAAGTTGCCCAAGATCATTTTGATCAGATCACCTGTGCAGAGGAGAAGGGCATCTTTGGCGATGTAGTTACTGCAGTTGATCATGAAGCAGAGCGGATAATATGTGATGCAATTAGCATTAGATTCCCCGATCATGAGATCCAAAGTGAAGAGCGGGGGCATAACGGCCAGAAGAGTGACTGGCTGTGGATGATTGATCCGTTAGACGGAACAAACAACTTTGCCATTGGTCTACCGATATTTTCCGTCTCCATTACATTAATGTATCGTTCAGAACCCGTTCTCGGGGTTATTTACGAACCTCTGGTGGATCGTTTGTTTGTGGCATCCCGCGGGAATGGAGCAAGTTGTAATCTGAACCCTATGAAAGTCCAAAAGAAAGAGCAGATTCATAAAGGGACCATTGGCTGGATTCAGGGGCATCAGGTGCAAAATGAGGAGAAGGCTGTACGGCTACGTCAGCATCTGGATGTCCGCTTCAAACGAATGATGCGATTATGGGCTCCAACCTTACAGTGGTGCATGTTAGCTAAGGGGGATGTTGACGGCATTGTGCTCTACAATTCGGTAGGAGACGATTTGTATTCAGGCATATTAATGGCGAAAGAAGCAGGTGCCATAGTTATGGATTTTGAAGGTAATCCCTTTGAAGGTATGAATTCAGAGCCGTATCTGATTGCTTGCCATCCGGATCAACGTGATTATTTCTTGAGTGTCGTTCGGGAGGGAATGAACTGATGATTAGCGAGCTTATGAAGCATGAATTCTATAAGGTGATGCACTTCACGGACTTTAACAGGAATATTGAGGTGAAGGCTGTGGCATCTGGGTTGAATCCTGGCCGGATCTACGTTGATGATGCAGCGAATATCACAGCAGCTTTAATTTGGGTGAAGGGACAAAACGGTTTTCAGTTGATCGGAAACGCCCAAAGTAAACCCTTTCTGAACGATTTGGAAGAGTTCATGAAAGAACATATAGAATCTGAATTATTAAGATTAAATATCCATACAGTCGAAGTAGGTGTGGTAGATAAAAGATGGGAAGATGTGCTTCATCATATGGCCGCGAATAAAGAACTCCATAGCGATATTCAGCATGTATTCACAATGGATTCAACCGAAGGAATGATTGAACATCGAAGTCATCAAGCAATACATGAAGGGTATCCTTCTCAGAATGAGGTCGTCAGGCTTCTAAGATTAGACGAGACATTACTGAAAGTTGGAAAGTTCAATAATCTGTCTTTTCTAAAGGATAAAGTCTCGCGATTTTGGGATAACATGGATAATTTCTTGGAACATGGCTTTGGATACATTGCAGTACACAACGAGGATATCGCGAGTGTTTGCTTTTCGGCGTTTATATCAGATCAGTGGCATGCAATTGATATTGAAACTATCGAAGCCTACAAGAAAAATAATTATGGCAAGTGGGTAGCGCGGGCTTTTGTAGAAGAATGCAGGAATAAAGGTATCCAGCCGTATTGGGACTGCTCCCCAGATAATGCAGGTTCAATCCGTATGGCAGAGGGGGTGGGTATGTCACTGAACTTTGATTACAGAGTTTACTGGTATAATCTCTCCTGAAGGATTTGGAAAAAACACTGGGAGGAGAATGATCGTGAACGAATTGCAGGAACAGATCCAATTTCTTATTGAAATCGATAAACTGAAAACGATTGAACGAAAAACGAGAATTATCCATGGTGACAGACTTGAAAATGATGCGGAGCATTCCTGGCATCTGGCGATGATTGCCTTGATTTTACAGAGTCATTCCAACAAAGAGGTGGATATTCTCAAAGTCATTAAGATGCTTCTTGTTCATGACCTCGTTGAGATCGATGCCGGAGATACTTTTGCCTATGATACGGTAGGGCATACGGATAAATATGACCCCGAGATTAAGGCTGCCCATCGATTGTTCGGGATATTGCCTGAGGAGCAGGCCCAAGAATTGTTGAACCTGTGGCTGGAGTTCGAGGCAAAGGAGACCAATGAAGCGCAGTTTGCCTCGTCGATGGATCGGTTGCAGCCGTTGATCCACAATCATCAGAATGAGGGAGATACGTGGCAGAAATACAATATTACAAGTGAACAGGTGTTAAACAGAAATCGAGAGATTGCGAACGGTTCCGAAACATTGTGGACGTACGCACAGCAAATTATCCAGTAGACAATGGGATTTTGACAAAATCCAAGTCATAGAGACACGTTGAACTTATCTGATTCAAGACGGGGGAGAATCTTTATGGGATATATCATGGAGTTGAGAAAGCTGGTGGGTTCGCGCCCTCTAATCATGGCTGGTTCATGTGTGTTGGTTTTCAATGAGCAGGGCCATCTGCTATTGCAAAGACGTACAGATAGTCTGGATTGGGGAACCCTTGGCGGATCATTGGAACCGGGAGAATCGTTGGAGGAAGCTGCTGCCCGTGAATTATATGAGGAAGCTGGATTGAGAGCGAGTGCATATAAACTCATTACCGTTTTTTCAGGTCAGGACATGTATTACAAGTATCCGCATGGAGATGAGGTGTATAATGTCATGGCTGTCTATGAAGCTACTGAAATTCAGGGTGAACCAACCGTCATGGATGACGAAGGACTGGAACTGCGTTATTTTGATCTGAGCATGCCCATCCCAGAGATTAATCCATTCACGGAATATGTGCTGAAAAAAGCGGGATATATTAACTAAGAGTAGTGAACGTATTCAATAGAATAAGGCTTCAGTAAAGTCTTCCAGCCGGATCTCGGGGGAAGATTTTTTGATTTCAATGATTAGAATTCAGCCTATCAACAATGAGGAATTTGATTGAAGAAAGTAAAGTAAGGTAAAATATGCTAAAATAGGCTGGGGAATTAATAAGTTGGTATATATATAAATCATGATGATCATATGAATTTTGAATTCATTACGGATAAAAAGGAGGAAGTATGATGAGTTTTTCATTCATTTCGACATTTGCAGTTTTATTTAATTTGGTATTATTCGGATTGGGCGTATATGCTCTTATTTTATTTATCAAACTTGCGAAACGTGGGATTCAGGCGCTGGATATTTATTTATATGAGAAACGAGGAGAACGGTTCTAACCTGTAGAAATATCACTCAACAATAGAATTATCATTTTTCTCTCAGTGTTTTATTGTTGCTCTATTGATATGATTAACTCATCATTCAACTAAAGAGAGGGTAATTGACATGGATACTTTTTTAGAGCAAATCAACGAGTTGCAAGAGCTTCAAAAGGATTTGGTCAGTATACATCCCTTATTCAGAGAGCATTATCCTGTGGTTGTGGCATATGAAACTTTATTATATATTTACGATTATTCGTCCAAGACGAAGCAATATGAATGGGTGAAAACCGTTCCGGATGATCTGAATATTCCCGATGAATGCTTGGCGGCATTTCCGGTGCATCACATGGATGAGCGAATATGCGCAGTTGTGACAGATGCGGCGTTCCAAAATTTTGAGCAGAAAGTTTACCTCTTTCATGAGTTTGTCCATTGTTACGTATATGAACAGTATCGCGACATTAGTGACCGACTTGAGATCAAACGTAAGATGGAGCAGATCAAACGTGTAACATGGGAACTGGATTATGAGTTTCCTTATGACAATGAGATCGTTGTTCAGCGGATCACTTCGTTGCTGTCAGCCCTGAAGAGTAAGGATCTCTTGCAAGTCAAAGCGGCAAGAGTGGACCTGTTTAGCTCTTTGAGTGAAGAACAAGGGGAGTACTTCAACTGGCTGGAGTGGAACGAGGGTTACGCGAGATATATGGAGAATCGGATTCGGGTGAAATTGGGACTGGATATCAATCATCTTGGGGACTCAGCCCCGTTTAATCGTCTTGTTTTCTATGAATGCGGGTCGGAATACATAAACCTGCTCGTTAATGAACAGCCGGATCTTCATACGGATTTGGAGCAGCTATTTGAGACAATACAAACGGAGCGAGTGCAGGGTTGAGCATAGACTACATTGATTTTCTTTTGTATGTGTAGCAGATTTTGCGAAAAAAGGAGAATATCTCTATGCCACTGCCAATGGTTCATTTAAATGTTGCTGTTCTTTTTGCTGAAACCTTGCATGGACATGTAGAACGAGGCCCGTTCTATCTGGGAAATGTCGCACCTGACTCTATTCATATGCGCGAGGGTTGGACAAGAGCGGATAAGGAAACCACTCATTTCAACCCTAAAGATAAGAATGAAGGACAGTACGTTGAGCAACTAAAAGAACGTTATTCAACCTACATTCAACAGCACGCAGATGAGGGATGGAAGTGGTTCGTGCGGGGCTATTTTATGCATGTCCTGACAGACTTTTACTGGTTCCGTAGTGTTCATCCGCAATTTGTGGAGCAGGTCACTCTTACGGATCAAAATTCGGGTATAACCCGAACCAAGGATGAACTTGGGCGTCTGTATTACCAGGAGACGGATCAGATTGATTTTAACCTTTATCAACAGGCGAGTTGGAGTGAGGAAGTCTGGCAGATGCTTGAGGTTGCGCCTGGCTATGATGTTGCTGATCTGTTAAAAACAGAGGAGATTTTGCGCTGGCGGGATCGTACATTTTCCTTTTTTAATGAAAGCGCCAACGAACCCGGTATAGTTCCCAAATTCATTACGGATGTAAAGATACGTACTTTCGTGGCCGATACCGCCCAGCGTTTAAACGTGCTGCTCCAAGGATGGGACTCCGAGTTGCGGTATACAACATAAGCATCTAGAGCTAAATCTAGATAATTACGTAGAGAGTTTACGCTCATGTTCTGAGTAAGAATCGGAGGTATATATGCTAATGAAAAAAGCAGGGATTATCTTAGCTCTCTTCGCGATGCTCCTTGCAGCCTGTAACCCTCCAATTGAAACTAATTCTAGTCCGAAAGAAGCTCTGCCTTCGCTCATTACATTAACCTGCAACCCGAACTTCACGATTGAAGCGTGTGAGGGTGTGAAAATCGAAGATCCGGTTGAGATTGGAATCATAATCGAAGCTATAAATAAAGCGGAGCGTATATCAGGAAGTCTTGATTATAGCGTGGAGTACAAGATGAACTTAACAGATGCAGATGGCGCCTTAACCAAGTATGATTTTTCCATAGGAAAAGATCCCAAGCAGTCAGCCCTTCTGGTCAACCATGAGGATACCCACGTAGGATATATCATACCCATCGAGAATTCAAACCAGGTAAGGAAATTGATCGAGAGTCATACAGACTAACATATAAGCCTACTGATTACATCGTTAAGTCAGTTTACTATATAGGTTTAACAAAAAATTTACACGATAACGGAGAGGACAAAAAAACCTGAAGAAGTGGAGCTAAAAGCTTTCTGAAAGAAAGCTGCATCGGAAGCATACGCTTCGCCTTTATCCCCGGATTTTCCCCTTTGAAAAAGGGAATCCAAAAAATCTGGGGATAACAGCGATCGGAAGGTTGTTCTGTCATCGCAGTGGCAAGTGTAAATAACCTTTAGTTAAATTTATATAGCTATCGAAACGGAGAGACGGTCATATGAGTCACCTGATTACCATTCAACCTTTAACATCATCGGATATGGAGAGTGCCTGCCAGGTATTCGAGACATCCATTACGAATGCATTTATGCAAGAGGGTCTGGGTGCCCTGCACGAAGACATTCGGGATGAAATAGAACACAAAAAAGCAATGCTTCACTCCGCTTTGCATCCTGACAACAATAAGGAATCGAGTGTCTTCTTTTTGCTCGCCAAAAGAGAAGAAACCGTCGTTGGCACCATTTCCTATGGTCCTTGCGGCGAGGAGATTCAAGAATGCACAAACAACCAATTGAACCGTATAGGAGAACTGGGTAGTCTCTACGTTTTGCCAGAGGTACAAGGTCAGGGGATTGGCTCTGCTCTTATTCAGGCCCTGGCTACTGAACTTCAGCGGCGTAAGATTACGCAATTTTGTCTGGATAGCGGCTACCGGACAGCGCAGCAGAAATGGCAGCGAAAGTTCGGAGAACCCTATGCCGTGGCAAAGAACTTTTGGGGTGAAGGTTCAGACCATATGGTATGGTTATGTGAAGTGAAGGATTTTGCTGCAAAATAAAATGACCCAGAGATGACGACTGTGCTGAACAGGAGTCATCTCTTTTACTAATTGAATCTTTCTGCATCGATAGAGGACTATTCTTCGTACAGTAAGAAAAAGGAGTGAATATATGCAGTACATACAGTGGAATACACCCGAGCAACGTTTATCCCCGAACGCCATAACTATATGGAGAATCAGTGCAATCATATCTAATGGAATAGGTCTGATTGTGCTTGCAGCACTGTTGGTTCTGGATTCCATTTATGGATGGAAGTCGTGGATTGGTTGGTTACTGTGGGGAGTAACTGCTATTTCGGTGCTGTATGCCGTGTGGGAGATTTTTATTCGACCTTCATTGTTATACAAGCATTGGTACTACGATGCGAATGAGGAGTTCTTGCAATTGAAACACGGGGCTCTGAAGAAGGTGCATCAGATCATTCCCATGGCGAAAGTACAATCGGTTACAACGAACCAAGGTCCCCTTTTGAGAAAATATGGCCTATATTCCGTATCGGTCGGCACGATGGGGTCATCTCATAACATCCCGGCGTTGCCGGAGGAAGTGGCGCTTGAATTGCGCCATCAGATTGCATCCTATGCGAGGATTAACGAGGTGGATGAATGAACGAGACGAAAAGACAACACCCGTTAGCCATGCTCTGGAGTGTATGGAAACTGGTTAAAAATTCTTTTGCATTTATCGTTTTTTTATTTATTCTTCGTCATGGCTCGGCGTCCAAGTGGATTATGTATGGAAGAGTCGCCTTTTATGTGGCTATGACGTTTAGTGTAATAGCCATCATCTGGGGCTGGTTTACGTTACGTTATACCGCAGAGGATAAGGCTTTCCAGATCTACAGTGGAGTATTTAACCGCACAAGAAGAACGATACCCTTCACCAAAATTCAGAACGTGAACCGGCATACGTCGTTGTTTCATCGTTTGTTCAGAGTCACATCCATTCGTTTTGAGACGGGCATCAAGGGAGAAGATGCTACGTTTCAGCTGCAAGTCGTTTCGCTCTCGGAATCAGATCGGCTTGAAAAGATTGTAGCAGGACATATGTCGGAAGCAGATGCGACCAGTGATGTTATGGAACAACTCGTAGACTCAGAGAATCTGCCCGAAAACGTAACAACGGAGGAAGATACTCCAGTGCCTGTAAAAGAGGAGCTTGAACGGACTATACATTACCAGTCCACCCGTAAAGATATATTCAAAGCATCGTTCACCTCACTCAGCTTTCTGGTACTTATTCCGATTCTGGGGTCTCTCTATTCGTCGATAAAAGATTTCTTTCCCGATGAAAAAGTGACGGAGAGCATCGTATTAACGTGGCTGGATACCTGGTGGATTACCGCATTGATTATCTCAGGGCTTATCGCTGTTTCCATTACGCTTGGTATAATCAGAACCTTTGTGAAGTATGGTGATTTCCAAATATCCTCAGATCGCAAACGAATCTATATTACGAAGGGCATGTTGGAACAGACCGCATTTTCGATTCTGAAGGAACGAGTCCAGGCGGTGAAAATCACGCAGTCTCCGATGAAAAGGCTGTTAGGACTGGCAGAAGTAGAACTGACGACAGCAGGTGGTTTGGGAGAATCCGACCAGGAGGTTAACTCGCTCTATCCTTTTCTGCCTGTAAAGCAAGCTTACGATATGATCTCGGAGATTTTGCCATCCTATCAGGTTACAGAGGAGATGCAGAAGCTTCCACGAAAATCCTTATGGCTGCGCATGCTGATACCAAGCTGGGTGTGGATCATTGCTACAGGTTTACTGTTTTATTTCAAACCGGTGATTCTGGGACAGCATCAGGCGTGGTGGATGATTTCCGCTATTCTGTTACTATGGGTTGTCATATGCAGATTAGCTGATTTTTTCCATACACGCTACGTCCTGAATCAGAACTTTATTCAGTTGCGAACCGGCGCATTAACGTCAACATTATACATCTCTAAGCGTGAGAAAGTCATTGAGGTACAAATCACTCGGAATGTGCTGCAACGCTGGTTTGGTGTCGCTTCGATTCAAACGGTAAACCGTGCCAAACCTGTTCTGCATCACAACGTAAACGATATTTCGCTTGAAGCCGTAGAGGCGTTTCAGTTGTGGTATATGGAGCGGAGTCAGAACGTCCAGACTCGATAATGTAAAGGCAAGTGCAGGAAGACTACTAAGGTATCCTGCGAACTTGCCTTTTTTATTGAAGATCGATGCTAATTTCCATATAAACTGAAATAAACATTTACACGAGAACGGAGAGGTCAGAAATAACCTGAAGAAGCGGAGCGTTCGCCTTTATCTCCGGATTTTCCCCTTTGAAAATAGGAATCAAAAAAATCTGGGGATAACAGCGATCGGAAGGTTGTTCTGTCATCGGAGTGGCAAGTGTAAATATTCCGCAATTCAATTTATATAGCTTAGGAGGTATTTGATGGATAAGAGGAAAAAATACGTATTGGTAGGGATACTGACCATAATGGTTATTTTGGTACTAACCCCAGTTGTCTATGTGCAAGTAAACAAGCTGATTTATGCCCATAGAGTTACAGAATACTTAATTGAGGAAAAGAAATATACCCAAGAGGACATTGAATCCGTGGAAGGCATATGGAATGTTAAGCTTCCACCTTTTTCTGCCTTGGTTAAATTTAAAGATGAACCGGATGTTGAATATATTTATTTTGCTCATAATGAAGTCCTGCAATTTGGTCATCGTATCTCTGATGAAGCGAAAAAAAGAGGAAAAACCAAATCGGATCTGAAGCATATCGCACCAACAAATGACAGTGAGTAGGAGGTGTTCCATTGATTAAAATCGTATTTATGGACGTGGACGGTACGTTACTCAGTGAGAAGGATCGAAGTCTCTCGCCAAGTACAGAGGAAGCGATTCGAAATTTGGTTCGTAGGGGTATTCAGGTCGTACTGGTCACTGGTAGACCCTATAATTTATGCGGAGAGTTCAGGAAACTCGGAATAGATACCATAATTTCGGCTAACGGGGCATTGATCAAGAGCGGTGAAGAAGTGATACATAAATCGGTGCTTTCTGCACAGATGGTTAGAGAATTCAGTGAATTTGCCGAGATGAACAGAAGCAGTATTTCTTATTTTACAGAGTCATTAGAGATGAATGGATTATGTACAGCAGATGTGCGTGTCATCGATGCATTGAGAGATACGCTCGGTCTGATGGAGTATCCGTTGACAATCAGTTCTTTGGAACAAGAAGTGTATTGTATTTGTTTATATGCCGATCAAACAGAAGCGGAGAAATTCCATTACC
The DNA here is from genome assembly GCF_030226665.1 of Paenibacillus sp. UMB7766-LJ446. Classification (NCBI taxonomy): domain Bacteria; kingdom Bacillati; phylum Bacillota; class Bacilli; order Caryophanales; family Paenibacillaceae; genus Paenibacillus; species Paenibacillus sp. UMB7766-LJ446. The sequence continues at coordinate 676,224 of NZ_JASOYM010000001.1, read as the reverse complement.
AATTCCCTGCATTAAAATTCGTGAGGTTCCATCCTTATGTGTCTAACGTCATGGAAGAGAACGAAGTATCCAAATCGATAGCGGCAGGGAAAGTGCTCGCCCATCTGAATATATCGAGAGAGGAAGCGATGGCTTTTGGCGATGGTGAAAATGATATCGATCTGCTAGAGTACGTTGGGCTTGGCATTGCGATGGGAAATGGAGGAGAGCGCATCAAACAAAGTGCGGATTATGTCACACTGCGAGCAAGTGAGGATGGCATCACACACGCATTGAAGAAATTTGAAATCATAGAATAAGCAAATTTTGGAGTAATAAGGATATCCTAATTATGGGTTTTCATGTAGAATGATGGAGGAAGAATTAAGCCCTAAAGCATAGGGTGAGATCGAAGGGTGACGTATGAAAAAGGTTGTTATTGTAATTCTGTCTCTTGTCGTACTTATTGGTGTGTCTTCTTCTGCTTACGCCCATCCAGGCAGATTGGACAAAAATGGTGGACATAATTGTTCCACGAAATCCAAACAAAAGGGCCTATGTACAGGATACCATTATCACAAAAAGAAGAAATGAACATGAGTTCTGCAGGTAAACCCAGCCCTGGTCTATTCTATGGTTGGGTTTGCATGTTTATAATTCATGGTAGTCGCAGCTAACAGAATAGATTAAACATTACGTTAGAGGTGAGTAGTTATGGGGTTTATTGGGATCATTTGTGTAATTATTATGACGGTCACACTCATCAGCATAGAAAGTAAAACGAAACGATTAGGCCGAAACCAATCGGAAACTGGAGTTGCTGTTGAGTAAAGAACGTTTGACAGACTAGACAGGAGGAGCATGACGATGGATCATATTAAAGCGATTATTTTTGATCTGGACAATACGATTCTCAACAGAACAAGTACCTTTGAGGGATTTACCCAGAGCCTGATTAACACTTATTTTACCCATCTTGAGACTTCGGATGATATCCTCAAAAGAATCATTGAGCTTGATATGGATGGTTATAAGGATAAACATATCCTGTTCAACGAGCTGCTCCATGAATTACCTTGGGCTGAGAACCCGCCTCACGCGGAGCTTATGGAGTTCTATGGCAGAGAGTATGTGAGGAGTGCTGTTCTAATGGAACAGGCGCGAGAAGTGGTGCAGCATCTAAGAGGAAAATATAAAACAGGTTTGATCACCAATGGTAAAACTGAGATTCAGTACGGTAAAATCGATCAGCTCGGCATCCGGGATGATTTTGATCATATTATCGTTTCGGAAGAGGCTGGGGTCAAAAAGCCCGACCCTCGTATTTTCAAATTGGCATTGGATCATTTCGGCCTCACTCCAGTGCAGTGTGCCTACATTGGAGATCATCCGGTAAATGATGTTGAAGGCGCGGCAAAAGTAGGCATGAGCACGATTTGGATGAAGGTCAATCAGCCTTGGCAGGACAGCATTACAACCAAGCCATTGCATATTATTGAGCATCTTGGTGAATTAAAAGGGCTACTCTAAGCGGAGACAGTCAGATTAGATTCAAAATTACACTACATAACAGAACAGCGAGGAAGGCGCGCATGGAGATCAGACAAATGGAAACGGCTGTTATTAAGAGCGAGGATGTTAGCCATCCCCGCTTTTTTCTTAGTAATGTTCAAGCTGTAATAATTCGATCTTTCGTGCGTCTTCTCCGATTCTCAATGGCTTCCTCATAATCCCCGATTAACCCGTCAAAAATGTGATCCCACGAACGCTGCTCAGCAAGCTTTCGTCCTTCAATACCCATATGTCTTAGTTGTTCCATATGATCACCCCAGAGGCATATCTCCCGAATCAATGCGTCTGCCTGACCTGGCTCGAACAGAACACCGCTTCGATGATGTGCGACCAAGTCTTTTACACCGCCACCATTCGCTGCGAGAACTGGCAATCCTGAAGCCATCGCTTCCAGCACCACATTGCCAAATGTTTCTGTTGAGGAAGGAAACACAAAGAGATCTGCCGAAGCATACATAACAGCAAGTTCCTCACCATGGAGGTACCCTGTAAAGGTGACATTGGGCGGGGATTGCATACGCATTTTGGGAAGTAATGGGCCATCACCTACAATGATCCAGTGTACACGGGATTGCATATGTTCAGGTAACTGCTGCATGGCAAGCGTGAGGGTAGCGATATCTTTTTCTGGGGCAATTCGTCCTACGTAGAGTAAAATTAGAGGAGCCGTTATATTGTAGCGTGTACGGATATCTGAGCTTCGTTTATCTGGTGAGTACAGGCTGCAATCGATCCCGCGGGACCAGAGTTTTAGACGCTGAATACCTTTCGATTGCAATGAGTTTAAGGTCTCCTGAGACGGTGCTAATGTGGAGTCACAGGCCCGGTGGAACCACTGAATGTACTTCCAGTAGAGAGGAATTATGCTGTTCAACCTGTAGTATTCGAGGTAACGATCAAAGTGGGTATGGTAGGAGATGACATGAGGAAGCTGATGCTTGAGCGCATATCTGAGACCGAGAAGGCCCATATTGAATGGAGTGGCGATATGCAGCAGATCTGGCTGAAAGGCTTTTAACTCTTGATGGATGGATCTCCGGTTAGGTAGGGCTATTCTACATTCCGGATAGAGGAAAAAGGGGATGTTGGTAACCGAACGGGCCGGTGCGGCGTGATTGCCTTCAATAACGGACTGCGGCGTAAGTAGCAGATGCTCAATTCCTTTGCGGTTTAACTGGTTACTTAAGCGGTGCAGCGTGCCGGCAACACCATTGGTATCCGGAACATAGGTATCGGTGAACAAGGCCAGGCGCATCATTACCCCTCCCATGACTCTTGATGACACGATCATAACAGCGGATCATTTTCCAGAGGTCAAGTGAAGGTTAACTTTATCTGTATTTCGTGTAAAGTGTGTGGGCAGCGTGATCTGGTGCAAACATACATAGGATAAACTTATATCGTATATTCTGCTATGATATAAAGGCGTTTCTTTACACTAGTTATGACTATGTATTAATCCAGTGTGGAATTATTCGTTCAGCATATATAGATATGTTCAACACAGCGATCGGAAGGTTGTTCTGTCATCGGAGTGATAGTGTAAGTATTCATAAGTTAAACTTATATATAGAGAGATACAGGAGGCAGAGAGAGATGGACAAATTACAGGAAGAATTGCAGCAATTATTACCCTTGGATCAGCTTGAAAGCATGTCGGGTGAAGAAGTGGTGGGGAGCGTTGCCATGGATCTTTATCGTGCTGAATTTGCGACCATTCGGGAATGCGGACCGGAACTTCCACAGGTACTGCGAGATACTATCCTGATCGTAGATCTGGATACAGAGCTGTCCATGAGTGGCATTACCGGTTTTCTTGAAAATGCGAGCGGACAGTTTCTGGGTGAAACGACGGAAGCGATGCAGCGCATAGGCAATGATGCAGATGCAGAGATCCTGAAGAACATTCAGCATATGTTAACCGAAAATGGTGTGACGCCTGAGCAATTAAGAGAGAATGTGAATGCACTCTCCGAACAGGATGTAACGACGACCCTGAATACGCATGGTCAACAGATCCATGAGGTTTTGCAACGGGTGGAACTGGAAGCGGGTCATTTGAGCATGCAATCGGATAATGAAGAGGTATTTGAACTCCTTTATCAATATGTGGATACGAACAAAGATCGCCTGAAACAGGAGATGGAACACCTCTTGTCTAATTGAATCTGACACGCCGGAGAGTGTTACAATGATTGTGATGATTAATGGGGCATTTGGCTCGGGTAAAACCTCTGTTGCAACCAAGCTGCAGCCGCAAATTCCGAACAGCATGATCTACGATCCGGAAGAGATTGGTTACATGTTAAGAAATGTGATTGTGGATGACGTGAAAATGGAAGAGGAGAAAACGGACGATTTTCAGGATATGGAGCTGTGGAAAGTCCTTACCGTGAAAGTCGCCCGTGAAATCAGGCAGAAGTATAACAAACATCTGATTGTTCCGATGACCATCTACAAGACAGAGCAGTTCAATTACATCCATCGGGGTCTGAAAGAGTTAGATGCTGACCTCTTTCATTTCACTCTGATGACATCTATGGAAACATTACATGAGAGATTGTTGAAGCGCGGGGATGAGCCTGGTGGATGGACTTTTATACAAGCGGTCAAGTGTGCCGAAGCATTCCACGGAGCACTTTTTGAAGAGTATATTCAAACGGACGACCAAACAACAGATGATGTGGTGGATTTTATAATTTCCAAAGTGTTATCAGACCGTAAATGAGGAGGCAAAAAGATGAGTATCAACAAACGATTAGGTGTGGAATCCCTGTTGGTGACTTTGCTATTCACACTGGGTTTTATGGCTTGGAATGTCGTTCAAGGTATGCTAATGACGCTTAATTACAAGCCTGATATGATGAAAAATGATTCAAGCATCACCACGTTGCAGTCCGAGGTTACTTTCGGCTTCATTGCCCGTTGGGATACCACTTCCATTCTGATCGCTGTTATCGGATTCCTCTTGCTTGCTGCTGCATATTATGGTCTTCGATCGGGGATGCAGCGCTGGACACAGCGTTCTTGAGTTTGGGCTTGTATATTAATAAAAGAAAACATAGACAAAAAACAGTTCTAGACCAATGAAAGTTGGTAGGAGAACTGTTTTTTTGTTTTTGGATCTATTTTTTAATAGATTATAAATGCTTGGAAATGACCTCCTCCAGTCCTTGGGCGACCGAATGTGCACCACGTGCAAGATGTCTCTCATATAGATGCAGACGAACAAAGCTCTCATCTGTACCCATCGCTTCGGAGAAAATGCCACCAAGCCCACGTGCGCGGCGGTCGATCTGAAGCAGCAGTTCCATTGAATCTCCCATCGGGTAAAACAGTACTTCCAGCTCATCCAGATAGCCGCGGAACTTGCTCGTTGGCACGAATTCAAATTCCTGTACAAAGGGAAGATTGCCACCAAGCTTTGGGGCATAGTCGTTGGTCACTTCACGTAACTTAAAACCAAGGAGATCAATTGCATCAAGCACGGTCTTCATATCTTTGGTAGGAACTACGCGTAGTCTGTCCCGGTCTGAGGGGTCCACGGCGCTTGAAATATCAAGGCCTGTTTCAACCCATACCTCTGCACGATGCAGTGTAATTGGAAGATTTTCAGGCAGATCAAATGAGAAGGATTTCTCCAGTTTGGCTCCAGGTTGTAATAGGAACCCTTCTGTGAGTAAATATTTGGCTACAACGGCCGTTTCATTTACTTTCCGATCATTGTGCTCCCGTATGTAATGGGTTTTGATCGTAAGGTAGATTCGGTCTACATTCTGTTCCACTTCTCCGCCCTCGATGTACACGATCCCCGAGATGATTCCTCCAGGCGTAACCTCAGGTGTATGTAATTCTGTATTTACTTTGGCTGCTCCAACACCTACACTGGCTAACATTTTCTTAAAAAAAGACATTTGCTCAACCTCCACATCCTATTGGTCTATCCAAGTGAAAAAATACGACTTCGAGCTTAATACGGCGCCTGTAAGAAAAGCGTTTCAAATTTTAACAAGTACAAGATGAGAATGGATAAAACTCTTTTTACGAAGAAAAAAGATAATCTATCGAACAGGAAAATCGACTTGCCAGTGTCGAATGTTGTTTAATATGGGATTTTCTTCTGGAGGGAAATTTGAATGCCTACCTTCGTATTTCAGATCAGGGGGTGTAATGGATTGGATAGAGAAACTTTAGAACGGAATTTAGGACCAGATAATATGAATACCAGCTTCGAGCAGATGGCTAATGGGGAACGGAAATACAAGATGGTTTCAGCGGATGGCAGTTATTATTGCAGAACGATAGCTTCATCTCAGGGAGCATGGCAAAATAGCCATTTTCATAACCATATAACCGAGTTCTATGTTGTGCAGTCCGGGTGGATCGCTTATGCAAATTTTGCGCATGATCAGGCTCTTAAGATTAGAGTTATGGGCGAAGGAGATCACATCATTGTGGAACCGGGAGTACACCATAATTTATACATGTCAGCCAATAGCGTTATCCATACGATTAAATATGGTTTGAATACACATAGTGATTGGTCTGCTTCTCCAGAATTGGACAGCGTTACACAGACACTAATGGAGAGCGAATTACTTCAGATTTACAGTTAAACTTGGGGGTTAAATACATGCGTAGGAGTACGATATTTTGGCTGACTGGTATTACAATTATTATTGTAGCAGTGTTTCTTGTATATAATAATCTGGCTCCAAGCGTTACAGCGCAAGGTGTTAACATGAAGGGCACGATTCGGCAGACAGCTACGGATGAATACGAGGTGCAATTAACCATTACACGCACAAAAGAAGATAAGGGTCAGCACATCGTATATCCCTTTGTACCTGGCTGGGGTTCAATATCTTTTGTTGACAAACAGGATAGCCGATTTATTCAACCTACTTCCGTCGGCAGCACAGGTGCAATGGAAGAGATTCTTCGTCAAGCGTTACAGAGGCAGACATCAACAGCGATTACTGAATTTGTAGGGTTCTCCATACCTGATACAGTGGGCACGTACAAGATGCGTTTTACCATTCATCCTTTGGGTGAGAAGGCAGAACTGATTAGGCAACCGATGATCTATTATGTTCATCAGGAAAAAGTATTGGGCAAGGACCTGAGCTGGGTCTCGGGAGAGCCTCTGGAAATCATTAAGGAGTATGCAGAGTGATGCTAATCTATGAATTGAATGAAATTACAGTGCGTTTATTGGATGAGCAAGATGAGCAGCACCTTGTTCGATGGTTGTCTGACCCAGCTGTGCTTCAATATTATGAAGGCCGTGATCGGCCGCATGATCTGAATTTGGTCAGAGAGCACTTTTATAGAGAAGACGATACTGCACATCGTTGTATGGTTGAATACGAAGGTAAACCTATTGGATATATCCAGTTCTATGAACTGGAGGGGGAAGAACGAAATGAGTATGGTTATGGAGATAGCGATGAAATTATCTATGGAACAGATCAGTTTATTGGAGAGGCTGATTACTGGAACCACGGTATTGGCACACAACTGGTACAATCCATGTTGGCCTATCTGGTCAACGAAAAGCAAGCCCGGAAAGTGGTTATGGACCCGCAATCGTGGAACGAACGAGCCATTTCCTGTTACGAGAAGTGTGGTTTCAGGAAGGTCAGACTGTTACCAGAACACGAGCTGCATGAAGGGTTGATGAGAGACTGCTGGCTGATGCAGTATGCCCGATAGGCAGCGCGATATACCATGCTTAAGCCATTTAACCAAGGAGGAATGATCGATGGATTTGAGATACCCGATTGGATCATTTGAACATACAGGCGAGGTCACACCAGAGCAGCGGAAACAGTGGATTGAGGATATTGCCGAGTTGCCGGAGCGCGCCCGCGAAGCGGTCAAAGGACTGAATGAAGACCAATTAAGGTTGCCCTACCGGGAAGGTGGCTGGATGCTCAAACAGGTTATACACCATATGGCAGATAGCCACATGAACAGCATGGTTCGTTTCAAGCTGGCATTGACGGAGGATAATCCTACGATAAGACCATATTACGAAGAGCGGTGGGCTGAATTGAGTGATTCGCGGGAGCTGGACGTCGAGTTTTCACTGCAAATCCTGGATGCGCTGCATCGTCGTTGGGTAGCGTTATTAAACACATTAACAGATGCAGACTATGCCAAAACCTTTTATCATCCCGCATCCAAAGAAACGACCAGACTGGATTATAATCTGGGCGTATATGCATGGCATGGAAGACACCATGTTGCCCATATAACCTCGCTTAGAAGCAGGTTGGGAATCTAGCATTGAAATAAATAACTTATTAAGGAGAATACATCGATGAGTATACGTATCCGGCTTTTGAATGAGAGTGATCCGGTTGTAGTTTCGCAGGCGTTTCAGGAACAGGGCTGGGCCAAATCGGCAGAGCAGTACATTCAATATATTGCAGAACAGCAGAATGGTGAACGGGTGACTTTGGTAGCTGAGCTTAATGGAGTTTTTGCCGGTTACGTGAATGTATTATGGAATTCCTGTTATCCGTCGTTCAGGGAACAGGGCATTCCGGAAATTAATGATTTCAATGTGCTGATTAAGTATCAGCGTCAGGGAATTGGATCACGTTTGATGAACCGGGCAGAGGAAGTGGTTCGGGAGAGAACGGATACTGCCGGGATTGGTGTGGGGGTGTTCTCCGATTATGGCAAAGCTCAAATTCTATATGCCCGTCGTGGATATATCCCGGATGGTCAGGGTATTCACAAGCTTGATTGTTATCTAAAGTGGGGCGATGAAACGATCATCGATGACGATGTGGTGTTATATCTAACGAAGAAGTTAAGCTGATCGAATCATGAATATAAATGACTAAAACGACATCCGGAGATAGAGGGTTTCTTTCTTCTGAATGTCGTTTTTTCAACATGTAAACAGACCGTTTTGGGGCTAGAAAAATAGAGTTATATTGGATGGAAATGTTATAATAGAGGGTAGTAGTTTTAGCGCGAAAAACGTGATGAAGCTGGCGATTTAGGGAAAGAGATCGATACATAAGAGGGGATATACAGGATATTTTGTATGAATTCGAGGAGGAATGTGGTTATGGAGAAGACGATAAAAAATGTCCAGGATCTATATGATATGCTTGATGCCGAATTCAGATCAGCGAAGCAATTTTGGGAGCCGTTCTATGAAGAGCGGAACCGGCCGATTCCCTTTTTTCCAAACAAACCGGATGAAAATCTGGTAGCGCATGTGAACTCAGGAATGAACTTACACCACAAGAAGAATACGATCTCGTCTATGATTCGGGCTGTCTTCACCATCTTCTGCCACATCAACGAATTCCCTACATACAGATGATTCACAACGGACTTAAACCTGGAGGATATTTTGGGATGACCTGCTTTGCTCCAGGATTTGGCGGTCAAGGTGGACCGGAGAGTGTAATGGATGATTGGGAGGTATACCATGAGAATTCGATGAAAGGCGGTCTGGCTTTTACGGAGGACAAGCTTCGCTATTTGTTTGAAGATCCTTTTGAATGCGTGGAGTTACGCCCGATGAAGACGAAGGGACAGGATGATAAGTGTTTTGGTTTGCCCATCCTTTGGGTGACGTTGTGGAGAAAACCCAACGTGTAGTTATAGGTTTAAAGGTCATAGGTTTGACGTTTAACCAATCTTGCACGGAGCAAGAGAAAGGCAGGAAGCATATGGGACAAAGGTATTTTATTATTACAGGCACATCCAAGGGGATTGGCAAAAAGCTCGCGGAACTTTTATTGCAAAAGGGAGATTACGTCTACGGTATTGCACGTGGAACGTCTGGCTTGGAGGAAGCTTTCGAGCGTTATATGCATATTCAGTTTGATCTTGCAGATATCCATAGCATCGACGATCTTGTCTCAAGCATATTGGAACAGATTCCGCCGCAAGAAGTTGAATTCATCGGGCTCATTAACAATGCAGCCATGCTTGAGCCGTTGAAGCCGATCGATCAGTGCATCGCAGAGGAAATCAGCCAACAGCTGCATATCAGCTTGGCGGCACCCATGATCCTGACTTCCTCTTTTATACAGCAGACCAGTCACCTGAACGCACGGCGGAAAATTGTCAATGTATCGTCCGGGTCAGGAAGTTATCCGGCACCTTCAATGGCATCTTACTGCACCTCCAAAGCTGGAATAAACATGTTCACCCAATGTGTAGCGATGGAACTATCCGGGCAACCAAATCCCGTTGAAGTGATTGCATTCGATCCAGGGATGGTAGATACGGAGCTACAGGCTGTGGCAAGAGGAAAGAGTGCAGAGGAATTTGCATTGTCCGAGGTATTCGGTCAGGTCTATGAAGCAGGCCAATTAAGATCGCCACAGGATGTCGCAAAGCAACTGATCGAACGGATGGAAGAAATCAGTGACCCAAGCGAGGTCCCCCATACTATGGAGGGATAACAAAATGTACTAATTTGCGTTACGAGTTGCTCCACATGGTTCCAGAATTCTATTGATGAATCTGGGGGAATGTGCCTTGTTCGATCTCTGACAATATAGTGAGAAATAATTATCTTATTTTTGACTCGACAATTTGTATTGTTCAATAAGCAGCGAAAGTAGTGGAGGGGACGAAATCGATTCTGAAGAAACGGAGTGGTCGCCTTTATCCCCGGATTTTCACCTTTGAAAGGTGGAATAAAAAAATCTGGGGATAACAGCGATCGGAAGAACGATTCGTACCCGTAATGGCATTTTGCTGTACTTTTTACAGTTTAGTCATCCCAAGAAGAACAGAAACGTGGTGAAGGTATATGTTTAAAATTATGCTCATTGAAGATGATGAATCATTATTCAGTGAAATCAAAGAACGGTTATCCCAGTGGTCATATGACGTGTATGGCGTACAGGATTTTGGCAAAGTGATGCAGGAATACAGTGTCATTCAGCCCCAGCTGGTGATTATTGATATCCAGCTCCCCCAGTATGACGGATTTCATTGGTGCCGTATGATACGTGCTCATTCCAATGTACCGATAATCTTTCTGTCCTCACGGGATCATCCTACGGATATGGTTATGTCAATGCACCTGGGCGCAGATGACTTCATTCAGAAGCCCTTCCATTTCGATGTGCTGATCGCTAAGATCCAGGCAACACTGCGCAGGGTATACAACTATAATACAGAGCGGATTGAACTGCGTACATGGCGTGGGGCTACCATTGAATATGTGAAGAATACACTTACCCATGAGAACGAATCTGTCCTTTTGACCAAAAATGAAATGTTCATTCTGAAAGTGTTGGTTGAGCGCAAAAATCAGATTGTGACCCGCGAAGATCTGATTCGCAGCTTGTGGGACCATGAGCATTTTGTGAGTGACAACACGCTGACGGTTAACGTCAATCGCCTTCGCAAAAAGTTGGAACCGCTGGATCTGGATGGATATATCGAAACGAAAGTTGGTCAGGGCTATATGGCAACAGAAGAGGCGGAAGCATGATTGGCAAATACATACGGGAAAAGCTCAGCTGGCTATTTCTGCTTATCAGCATGCAGCTCATCATTTTATTTGTAGCCTATATTGACACGTCCATTCCATTCCGATCTGTAGCATATATCGTTGTGCTGAATGTAGTGGTTTGCATCGTGTTTATCTGGGTGAGATATCCAAGGGAGACCCGTTTCTACAAAAGATTAACCACCTGGGATCATACCTATGATCCGGGGGATTTGGAAATCGCGGAAAGCCCTTATGAACGGATTGTGCACGATGCCGTGACTTCGCAGACCGAACGTTATCGGAAAGAGTCCTCGTCTCATTTTATTTTGCTGGAGCAGGAAAAGGATGAGATGTTGGCCTGGATTCATGAAGTGAAGACGCCGCTAACTGCGCTGCAATTGATGATTGAGCGTATGCCGGCTGACAAGCTACAGGGGCAAATGACGTATGAATGGCTGCGAATTCACCAACTGCTTGATCAGCAGCTTCACCAGAAGCGTATTCCATTTATGCATAATGATTTGTTTGTGGAAGAAACAGAGCTTGAACCGATTTTGAATGGCGAGATTAGAGCTTTGAAGTCGTGGTGCATATCCAAAGGGATTGGCTTCGAAGTGTCATTACATGTGACAAAGGTGCTGACCGACAGCAAATGGTTAGGTTTTATCATACGGCAGCTGCTTAGCAACGCAGTGAAATACAGTCATTCCTCCGACATTGTCATTGAAAGCCGGGAACTGGAGGGGCATATCATACTGACCATTCAGGATTATGGACGAGGAATCGAGGCTCATGATTTACCACGCATCTTTGATAAAGGCTTCACTTCATCGCAAGGCAGGCTGGAAGGAACGGCAACGGGGATGGGCTTATATTTGACCCGACAGGTAGCACAAACACTTCGTATAAACGTTAAGGCACAGTCTGCTCCCGGAGAAGGCACCATCGTCAAGCTGACCTTTCCGCGTAAGAATGACATGATCCAGCTTGCAGGCGTGTGACAACATTGTCACATGCTTTTTGGTTTTGTTCGGTGAATCGCACGATAAATTGCAACATCCCGCCTATGATGGAGATATACCAAAGAGGAGTGAGTGGGATATGTGGATACTGGAAGCCAAAAAAATTCATAAAGTCTATGGGAACAAACTAAATAAACAGGAAGTCCTCAAGGGAATTGATCTCGGGGTAAGTAAAGGCGAATTTGTGGGTATTATGGGACCTTCGGGTTCGGGGAAAACGACGCTGCTGAATGTTCTTTCCTCGATTGACCGGGTAAGTCAGGGCACGATTGACATTGAGGGTCAGGAGTTTACCGGCATGAAGGAGAAACAGCTTGCTGAATTCCGCAAACATCATCTCGGCTTTATTTTTCAGGATTATAATCTGCTGGATACCCTCACGGTGAAGGAAAATGTATTGCTGCCGCTCTCCATTACGAGTATTCCGAAGCATGAGGCACACCTGAAGTTCGAACAAATTGCCCGTGAACTGGGCATATACGAGCTGAAAGACAAATATCCTTCCGAAATCTCGGGTGGACAGAAGCAGCGGACTTCGGCAGCGCGTGCATTTGTGCATGATCCGAGCATTATTTTTGCTGACGAGCCGACAGGTGCACTCGATTCCAAATCAGCTTCGGACCTGCTTGGCAAATTGAGTGATATGAACACCAAGTATGAGGCTACCATTATTATGGTCACCCATGATCCATTTGCCGCGAGTTATTGCAGCAGAGTGATTTTCATCCGGGACGGTCAGATCTACACCCAATTAAATAAAGGAGACGAGTCCAGGCAATCCTTCTTCAATGACATTATCAAAACTCAAGGCGTGCTGGGTGGTGTGCAGCCATGAGCCTGAACTACATCATTTTTCGCAATCTGAGGAAGAACCTGAAGAATTATTATCTTTACGTCTTCGCCCTGATTTTTAGTGTGGCGCTGTATTTTTCATTTGTGACATTACAGTATGATCCCTCTATGAATGAGGTTGCTGAATCAACAAAAGGAGCGGCTGCGATAGGCGCATCCTCCGTGTTACTGATCGTCATTGTGGGCATTTTTCTGCTCTATGCCAATACGATTTTTATCAAGCGACGTAGTAAGGAGATCGGTTTGTTTCAGCTGATCGGACTGACGAAGGGGAGAATATTTGGCATCCTGAGTGCGGAAAATTGCATTCTCTACTTTAGTTCGCTGGCGGTGGGGGTTCTGATCGGTTTTCTCGGTTCCAAGCTGATATTGATGATTTTGTTCAAAATTATTGGTGTTGAAGCGATCACCAATTTGTACTTCTCACCGATGGCCTTGTTGCAGACCTTGATTGTTTTTGCCGTGATGTACTTGCTCATCATGTTGATGAATTACACCTTTATCCGAGCACAGAGCATCCTATCCCTCTTTCGGGTGTCTTCTACAACAGAGCAGCAGGTACAGAAGTTATCTATAGGGCAGATTCTGATGGGCATCTTAGGTATTGCTCTGATCGTGTTCGGTTACATACTGTCTGCACGGCTGTTCAGCGTCGAGAAATTGGATATGCAGCAGTTAATGTATACGATGATTTTAATTCTCTTTTCGGTTATTTTGGGGACGTATCTATTCTATAAAGGTTCTGTCAGTTTTCTCTTTAATCTGATCCGCAGAAGTAAAAAGGGTTATCTCTCTATTAACGAGGTATTATCGTTATCCTCCATCATGTTTCGCATGAAGTCGAATGCCTTGTTGCTAACTATTATTACTACTGTATCGGCACTCGCCATAGGTATGCTGTCGCTCAGTTACATTTCCTACTATTCGGCAGAGGCGCAAGCCAAAGAAAGCCTGCCGGAGGATTTCTCTTTTGCTCAGGCTGAGGTAAAGGATCGTTTTATAGCGGAGTTGGATCACAAACAGATTCCATATGAAGAAAAGCACAGACAACCTTTGTATATTGAAATTGATGCTCACAAGGTGATGAATGACTCCACAATGGAGGAGTTGTTGTTCAGCAGTGTAGTAAGTGACAGCATGGTAGATAACATTGATCTGAAACCAGGCGAAGTCATTTTCATGGGGTACGGCAATGTAATTCAGCAATTCTTTTCCATTCGGGATGATGGTCCCATTGTTCTGCACGGATTGAAAAAAACGATTGACCAGCAACTGATTGGAACCATGAAACAGGGAGTTCTTCCCGTATACTATACCCGGGGTACACCTGTAGCGGTTGTGGATGAATCAGTTTATGCGGAGCTCGCGCAGGATCTTGATCCGAAACTTCAGAAAGGGGAATCGACCGATTATTACGGTGTGCAAATTACAGATCCAGGACAGGACGAGAATGCGTATGCTATTTTTGCAGATCTGCAATTAGAGACCCCAAGTTTCTCCCAGATTGAATTCAGAAATAACCAACGCACCACTATGGGACTAATTATGTTCATTGTCGGTTTCCTGGGACTGACCTTCCTGATTACATCCGGATGCATCCTCTATTTCAAACAAATGAATGAGAGCGAAGAGGAGAAATCCAACTATACGATTCTACGGAAACTCGGATTTACGCAAGGCAATCTGTTACGCGGAATACAGTTCAAACAGTTGTTTAATTTCGGCATTCCACTTGTTGTGGGACTAAGCCATAGTTATTTTGCTGTGAAATCAGGCTGGTTCTTCTTTGGTACAGAACTTGTCACACCTACCGTAATGGTCATGATTGTATATACGATGTTATATTCGATCTTTGGACTGTTGTCCGTATGGTATTACAAACGTGTGATTAGAGAATCGTTGTAGATCAGGAGATTAGGGACAGAGAAATACATTAAAGAAAACGGAACAAGGGCAACTGTATGAAATACAGTATGTCCTTTCTTTTTTTGTGAAGGTTACGTTAAAACTTAATGTTGTTTTTTTACTCTAAAAGAAAACTGCCTTATGTGAAAGGCAGTTCATTAATCTTTCGTGTCCCGTAACCATAACGATTTAGCTTATCAAAATCATTTTATTGTATTTGCTATTTCAATTAATGTTTGGTGATCGTATAACGGTTCAAGATTGTTATTTTTACCTGAAATAAGAGAGTAAGTTAAACCCTCATTTCTCCAATAAATGGCGTTAAAATGTTCGTCTCCTTGGTCCCACGTCTGCGAACCGTTAGCTAATTTTAGTCCTTCTTTTCCATTTGGAGGCGTATCAGCCTTTGAGTTTGTCATCATAAGGATTAGGGTCAATCCTTCATCAGTATTCTCATATGTGATTTCCACGGCATCAAATGTACCATTGGTATCTAAAATCCTTGCTGATTTTTGATTAACTTGAAAAGGAACGGACGGCTGTCTCATTTCAAACGGGATCTTAGCTTCAGCATCTTCAATTGAGATCTCAACTGGAGGATTCCAATCTGAATGCTCGTTCGGTTGGTTACTTTCCACTTTTTGTGAGCAGGCAAACAATAAAAGAGGTATCGTACATAGGAACAGTAACTTACTTACAGCTTTCATTTCATCACCTCGATATGAGAATAGTTACTTCTATTACGTTTCCATTAGCTGGAAAGTTGCATGATCCTTCCTGTTAGATCTAAAAGATAAAGCCGCTAACACGTTTTTCCCACCAGACTTGGAGCAGCAATGGTCTGAGCCTTTTGTGAGAAAAAAAGGAGGACGGCGAGAGGATGGAGAAATCACAACATATGGAGTGAAGAAGAAGGAGGTTTTCCATGAACCTGGCTAACAAAATTACCCTGGCGAGAATGGCATTGATTCCTTTGTTTATGTTGTGCTTCATCCCGATGCCGTCATGGATACAGGAGTTGAGTGAGTTTATTCGTTTTTTGGAGCAGCATGGCTTGGTGATTGGAGTTATTATTTTTGTAATAGCTGCAGGTACGGATAAGCTGGATGGGTATGTGGCGAGAAAAATATAATCAAATAACCAAGCTGGGGAAATTGCTTGATCCACTGGCAGATAAACTATTGATTTCGGTTGCTCTGATCATAATGGTTCAGGAGAATCTGATCGGTTCATGGATTGCTGTGATCATTATTGGACGTGAAATTGTCATTACAGCGCTGCGTATGATTGCTACTGAACAAGGAATTGCTCTGGCTGCTGATCGATATGGCAAAATTAAAATGGTGCTGCAGGTGGCAGCCATCCTCGCTGTATTATTGAATAATGTTCCGTTCAGTTTGCTGACAGATGTGCGGGTTGATATGATTTTATTATGGCTAGCGGCAGGAGCTACGCTGTTATCTGGATTGAACTACATCTTAGTGAATTATAGACTACTGAAATAAAGACTACTGGAATAATGGCCCTCAGGCATCGGCGCGCAAGCTGCCATTCAGGTGTTCAACCTTTTTCACGGGACATGGAAAGTAGCGGAGATGGAGACGAATGAGCCTGCTCAGATTTTCTGGCGTAAGGTCATTGCACGTTATACCCATAATAAATACCAAGAGGTTAGAGAGCCAGAGTGGGACGGACCCATTCAAATATTTACCACGGAGTAATGACGAAAGGGGGAGAAGAGATTGTCCCAAATCAACATCAATTCAAGTACTCCAAAGGATTCAGAATATGTTCGCCAGCAACTTATCGCATTTAATGCTGCGCATGTGAGCGAGGAATTAAGGCATCGTTACGAAGAATTGAATTTTAACATCAAAAATGACGACGGCGAGATTGTTGCAGGTGTGCTCAGTACACTTTGCTGGAATTGGCTGGAGATCGACATTCTTTGGGTGGATGCAGAGCATCGGCATCAAGGTTACGGTTCCCAATTGCTACGTGAGATTGAACGTATTGCACGCGAGAAATCCTGTGATTTCATCCAATTGAACACATTCTCGTATCAGGCACCGGAATTTTATAAGAAGCATGGCTATCAATTGATCACAACGATCGAGAATGCACCGACCGGACACCGCCATTATTATTTTAAGAAGGACCTAACTTAAGGCAGCATATGTGAAATAGGACAAAAATCAGGAGGGTTATCATGGTTATCATTAGAGCAATCGAACTTGAAGATTTGCCGGAGCTAAGCAAGCTGTACAACGAGTTGATGGGTACACCGACCAATGAACAGCAGATGCAGAAGATGTTTCACTATATCCAGCAAAATGGACACTACCATGTACTCGGGGCATTTTACAACGGGGAATTGGCCGGATCGGTTATGGGCATTGAATGTATGGATCTGGCGGGTCAGTGCAATCCCTTCATGGTTGTGGAGAATGTAATTGTATCCGATCAGGTACGCAGACAGGGAATTGGTCAGAAGCTTATGCTTCAGATTGAGCACATTGCGAGAGACCTGGGTTGTGAATATATGATTCTGGTGTCTGGCGATCAGCGCAAAGAGGCACATATTTTCTATGAAAAACTGGGTTTTAAGGATGAGAAGGTTCAGGGTTACCGGAAGCATTTTAATTAATCAATATAGCACGGGAAATGTCTTAATGGTAGAAGGACTACTTAAGGGGCAGGGCGAATAAGGCATAGTCTGGAAATAAATGAACTGATATGAGGGAGGCACTCTCGTGTTCAAAAAATGGGCTAATGTCTTGATGATTCTAAGTTTGGTGTTCGCTGTATGCTCCCCAACATCCTATGCCGCTGCCAAAACGGTCAAAGTGACCGTGACGCTTGTCAGTGCAGAACTGGTGGAGAACAATTCCGTTGGTAATGAATGGGCCATAGGGGCAAGTGTAAACGGCAAGAGCCTGGAGGAGGGCTCGTCGGTCACGTTGAATCTAAAACCAACGGATACGTTGAAATTAAAAGCAAATGCCGAGGAACAGGACAAAATTCCTGATCTTGGAAGCAAAAGCATGAACGTTAAGGTTTCCTCCATTTCCAAATCGATCAACAAGACCCTGGCGGTTGTCGTGACGGAGAACAGAGGCCGCTATTCGGGTAACACGGCGACGTGGGAGTTCAAGTTTAAGATCAGTAAAAAATAGAACAAGGACTAATCATGTAGAAGAGAGCCTAGCTCTCTTTTTTAATATATACGGATAACTTTAAACTGAAGGAATGTATAGTTTCGGGAAGGATCTCTCTTTGGTAAAATAAAGAAAGTTATGAGTAGAAGCGTACATATTTTAATGTATATATTTATTTCATTGGAAGTTTTAATGAAAAAAGGAGGTTAACCAGATCATGCGTATCGTGGATAACATTAAAGTCTGGGGGGAACCGCTGGAGAATGCAGTAAGTCAGGCTGTGACATGCTCGCAGCATGGTGACGTACTGGGCGTGGCTCTCATGGCGGACCATCACAAGGGATATTCACAGCCCATCGGGGGCGTGGTAGCCTACCGAAACATGATCAGTCCTTCAGGTGTCGGATATGATATTGCCTGCGGTAATAAGGCCGTACGAACCAACCTGATGTGGGATGATATCCGGCATCAGATTGCTGTCATTATGGATGATATTAATTCGACCATATCCTTCGGCGTAGGGCGCAACAATCCAACACCTGTGGAGCATGAGCTGTTCGATGATGCCAGCTGGAAGCTGTTTGATTCCATTGAGCCTGGACTACAGCACAAGTTGAAGACACTCGCGCGCAACCAGCTCGGGACGGTGGGCAGTGGCAATCATTTTGTAGATATTTTTGTGGAAGAGACGACGGGTAAGTTATGGATTGCAAACCACTTTGGCAGCCGCGGATTTGGCCACAAGGTTGCGAGTGGTTTTCTGAATTTGGCTGCCGGACGTAAGTTCAGTGGTAAAGCACCGGGAGAATCGATGGATCAACCACCGACATTGTTTGACCTCAAGAGTGAAATGGGTGATATGTATTGGGACGGGATGACTCTGGCCGGCCGATATGCTTACGCAGGCCGAGATTATGTGATTGAACAGGTTCTCGGTATTCTCGGGGCGAGCGCAGAGTATTCGGTTCATAACCATCATAACTTTGCCTGGAAAGAACAGCATATGGGCGAAGAAGTCGTGGTGGTCCGCAAAGGAGCAACGCCGCTGGCCCCGGGCCAGCTTGGTTTTGTAGGAGGCAGCATGGGAGATATCTCGGTAATTGTGGAGGGAATTCACAGCGAAGAGAATACCGAGTCTTTCCGCAGCACCGTACATGGTGCAGGGCGCACTATGAGCCGAACCCAGGCGGCTGGCAAAATGAATTACGAGCTGAGTACCCGTATGGGTGGTGAGATTAGCGAAGAACAGATGCAGGCGGCGATTCGTGCCTATGGTGTGGAGCTGAGAGGTGCAGGAACGGATGAAAGTCCATTTGTGTACAAGAAGCTGCAGGACGTGCTGAATGCGCATGCGCATACTTTGAAAATCAACCATATCCTGCGACCTGTAGGTGTCGCAATGGCCGGAGGCAATGAAATCGATCCATATAAGGACTAAATCATTATATATGTTCAACTAAACATTTACACAATAACGGAGAGGACAGAAATAACCTGAAGAAGCGAAGTGTTCGCCTTTATCCCTGGATTTTCACAATTGAAAAAGGAATCAAAAAAATCTGGGGATAACAGCGATCGGAAGGTTGTTCTGTCATTGGAGTGCAGGTGTAAATATCGTTAGTTGAACTTATATAAAAAGAAGAAGGTGAACCTCATGAGAAATTGTGCAATATACAGCTCCCAGTTTAATCTGGATCAGCTGTTTGAAATGATTCAATCCATATACCCTGAGGATACAATTGAGCGTAAAGAAGATAAAACCCGCATTCAAGTCACTCGCAAGAAGCTATTCGGTAAAAAAACGAAGGGCTTCAATATCATGACGAGCCAGACCCACCCTGAAGAATTTACCACAATGATTCAGGGGATGCTGGGATTTCTGAGTCAGATTGAGGGAAAGAATGCTTCGCTACAGGAAAAGGTACTAATTAAATGCTCTACACTGAATATGGTTGTTGGCATCGAGACGGAAGAGGACATCTCCGAGGAGTTCTTCAATGAGTTATTACATCTGGCCGACGCCCTCGATGCAGTCATCTTCTGGGGTGGTGGCTCCCTACTGAATCCGCAAGGTCAGCTGCTGCTGGATGTCAACGGAGAATCCGAAGTAGAGGATTACAAAGTGACAGCGCACGCCAGTTTCCTGGACGATGTCAGACCTCCGTCGCAATCTGCAACGCTGCGCAAAGAACGCTCCGAGCAGCTTCTAACAGAGCAAGGAATCCCATTCAATGTTCATCTGCCTGCAAGAGCGGGGGATGAGCATACAACGATCCGTAGTGTTCAAGAAGTGGCAGAGCGTGCGATAGCCCTCTGTATTGCAGCCCTCAAGGGTGAATGTCTTGGAGCCGGTGAAAGCGCAGAAGATACAGCAGCGCTTGTCCAGGAAGTGATCGACAAGTATGATGCAGATTCATTCTTTTCACCTGTGGAGAGAAGATTTGTGGAGCAGCATGGGGCAGAACATCAGGAGATTATCTCCTTTTCATGGGGATATGAAGCTTATCATGTCATGTTATGGGCACTTGGCTACGTCAAGGAGCTTGGAGCTCCGGTAAATCTGTGCAACGTGGGACAGGATGTAGGATATTTGCAGCAATGTGACAATGTTGAAGCCTTTGTAGCCGAGGCGCGGTTTCGCTCCAAAAGCGAGATTTTGGACGCAGCGGACCAAATTTACCGGTATAACTGGGTGTGTGTGAACAGTCGTGTGAAGGAACAAATACCTCCAGCGAATCTCAATGGCGGAGTGGCCTACGAACGTCACCGTGCCCTGAATTGGTTGATCTGTTATCTGGATCAGGACTGGGATGAAGTGCGGACAGATACGTAGCATGGACTCTTAGAATCTATTTTTATATGATATCCAAACACAAATACCCCCAAGCCAGGTGAGCACTGGTTATGGGGGTGTTTTGGTGTCTATTGATACCTTATCGTCTAACCGCTATGTCTGCCGTACTGTTCCCGAATCATAACATCTGCGAGAATCAGCTTTTTCTCTACGTTACTCTCCGGGTTCACAATACGCCATAACATCTGGTCCACCGCACGTGCACCAAGCAGCTCCTTGTTTACATTCACCGTGGCGAGTACCGGTATATTGTCGTACACATTATCGAAACCGGTGACTACACACTGATCGGGCACACGAATGCCCATACTCTCAAGAGCTTCAATGGTGTAGAGCGCAAAGAAGTCATTCGCACAAACAAAAACCTCAGGCAAGTTCTCCTCATTAATGACCGAAGTAAATGTCTTACGGAAATCATCCACATCCGGGCTGCTCAGTTCCGGGATCTGATTCAGATTCAATCCATGTCCCATTAATACTGAAGTATAGGCCACCCAGCGTTCATAGAAGCTGTGAGCATCACTGGTATTTCCAACAAACTGAAACCGTTTGAATCCCTTGCGCAGAAGATAGAGCATAATGTCACGCATGGATGCAAAATTGTCGGTGAAGATACTGTCACTGTGAAAAACGGGGTCCAGATGATCCACCATGACGACGGGAATGCCCAGACGCTTGATTTCAAGCAGAATAGGTGTCGAGATGGAACCCACCGTAATAATGCCCCGAATGGCATCCGGGTTCAGTAATGTGAATAATTGATCCGCAGAAGGCTCTGTCAGGGTGAGGATATTGATGCCTTTCTGATTCAGTCGGGATGATATGCCGTTAAAGACAGGCCCCCAGTATACGGAATCCTGATTCTGATAACGAACATTGGGAAACAAAATCAAAATGGTTCCACTCCACCGCGTGTTCTGCGGGTCCTGAAGCTCATTGCTGCTATACATATCACCAGATAACATGCTGTTATCTTTGAAATATCCAAGCTTGCCAGCGGCCTTGAGAATAACATCCCGTGTCTGTTCACTAACACCTGATTTTCCGGACAGTGCTCGTGAGACCGCAAATTTCGACAGACCTGTAAAATGTGCAATTTCCTGAATAGTTACCTTCGTCTTCATCATACCATCCTTACACTCGTAGTTCTGCCGTATTCCTTACATTGCTCAATAAAGCTGGTTCTAGTATATCATGATGTATTTCTCTTAATCTAATAACGGCTGGAGAAGTGGAAATGTTAGTGTCCCATACATGAAACGACGGAAATAGACCTCGGTGATGGACATAATTCAGGAGAAAAGAACGAATTTTGAATGAGTTATTATCTTTTTGTTATTTTATAAAATAACAAAATAAGAAAAGTGATTTTCGTTTTGAACATAACTGTACTTAGGATGATATCTAAATAATATGCTATTTTAAAAGGGTTTAAGCGATATAACAGCATTCTATCAGAAAAAATAGAAAATGTTAACAATAAAAATGTTGACGCTTACATTGTGCTATGTTAAATTTTGTTTGTCAAAACCAAACAATAAAATAACAAATGGTGGTGGTCATCGAATTTCATTAGGGGGATTGGAGTCGGGGGATTATGTCAGAGCATGATTTTATACACATTCGGGGAGGTTGTTACATTCATGATTAGAAAATGGAATCTTTTGCCGCTCATGTTATTGGCCGTAATGCTTTTTGTATCCGCTTGCAGTGGTGGTGGGACAGCTCAGCCGAGTACGGATGAAACAACCAATTCAGGCAGCAGCACTGGAACTGGAACCGCCGAGACAGACAAAGAAGGCGGAGCGGAAGAAGTGGCAGTCGATGTACCGGATTTGGGTGGACGTGTCATCAAGGTTGCGGCCTGGTGGGATCTGAAGCCAGCAGGGGAGACCGCATCGGATAAGGCGAGACTGGATAAAATTGCTGAAGTCGAGAAGAAATACAACGTAAAAATCGAGTTCGTGAATGTGCCATTCGAAGAGTACATGAACAAATTCACAACGACTGCGCTGGCTGGCGAACCTTTCGCAGACATCGTTCAGATGGAATACAAATCCGCACTACCCGCCATCCTCAAAGGGCAGCTGCTGCCTATCTCCGAATTCACCACAGCTGAGAATAACATCAACCAAGAGGCAAACCTGATCGCGAAATATCCTGCTATCACAGGCAACTACTACGCATTTGATTCTCCGACCAGCATCGGTCTGGGACTTCACTACAACCGTGACTTGTTCAAGAAGCTGTCGTTGCCTGATCCTCAGGAGCTGTATAGCAAAGGCGAATGGAATTGGGATAAATTCATGGAGCTGGCGAAACAGGCGACCAAAGATACGGACAACGACGGGAAAATTGACGTATACGGATTCTCCGGCTGGGCCATTGACGCGCTTCGTCACTTTACTGCAGCCAATGGCGGCACGATCGTAGATGACGAGCACTCGAAAGAAGGATTATCCGATCCGAAAACGATTGAAGCTGCCGAATTCGTCAAACTCCTGTATAACGTGGAGAATGTCGTGAAAGTCAAAACTGGTGACAAAACGAACTGGGAGGAAAGCAACACATTCAAGGATGGAGATGTGGCCTTGTTTACAGCTGCGGAATGGCAACTGGGTGATATCACCTTTGCTGCTGGAGTCGTACCGATCCCGAACGGACCTCAGGGCAACAAGGATGTAACATACGCCAACAACGCGGCCTCAGCCAAATTCATTCCAAAAGGTGTGGAAGATCCTAAAATCGTATACCAAATCTATGAGGAGACTTTCGACATCCCGCAAATTGAAGAGTACCCAGGTCAGGATTACCTGGAAAGTCGTTATACCGACGAGAAGGACATCGCCATGATTCGCGAGCATATCGCGGGAACGGGCCGTATCCTGCTGGATGACGCCTACGCGGGCTATCCAATCGGCGACTATGTAAACGACATTATCAAAAACAATGCTTCCGTTACGGCAACAGCCGAAAAGTATAAAGCGCAGGCACAAGCCGCTGTTGATAAGCTTGGCAAACCATAATACCAGCATGATTCAGACAGGGGTGCCTCGTGTCCGGGCTCGCGCACGGGTGCCTCTTTTTCTGTATCACCGAATAGGCATTGCTGGCATCAGCCTTGATGAGGAGGGCTCGTAGGATGGCTGGAATTCTACAACGAAAGAAATGGATCCTGCCTATAGTCATTGCAGCAGCGGCAGCCTGCGTCATACTTTTGCTTACTTCCGGTGCAGGTGTAAAGAGTGCAGTTGTGCCTTCTGGCAGTTTGCCTGCTATTGAGGTGGATGCCATCTTGCAGCAGACGAGGCAGAAGAACGGATATGAACAATATCTGTCCCAAGCAGGCCAGGCCTCATTACCGAATGTGGACATGACCATTGAAGCAGGAGACTACATACGGGCAGAGGATGAAGAGGTACGCAAGCTGAATGATTATGAGGGCAAGCCAGGTATATCGCTTCATACCGGGGAGACAGGCGAGATCGACTGGGTCGTTGATGTGCCGGAAACCGGGCTGTATAACCTCTCTGCTGTCTATTTTCCCGTAAAAGGCAAGAGTTCGGCAATTGAGCGTGCATTGTATATTGACGGTGAACTTCCGTTTGCGGAAGCCGCCTATTTGCAATTTGACCGGGTATGGGGCAATGAAAAGCAAGCCGTTGAACAGGATAATCAAGGCAATGATCTTCGCCCAAAACAAGTGGAGAAGCCCCGCTGGATGGAGGAAACATTTCAGGACTCGGACGGGTACGAACAGGCTCCATTCAAGTTCTATCTGGAAAAGGGAGAGCACACGTTAACGCTGAAATCCTCTCGCGAACCCATGGTGATTCGATCGATACGGCTATTTAATGAGAAACCGGCCGTTCCTTATGCGGACACCGCAGGGGCACAGCAGACGGACTCTTCCGGTCAGCCTAAGGATGTGCTCATTCGAATTGAAGGGGAAGCGGCTGTTGCCAAATCTTCACCTACGCTATATCCAACCAGTGAAAGATCAAGTTCAGCCGTATCTCCGTACAGTGCTTCCCGGGTGCGTATGAATACGATTGGCGGCTTTAACTGGCGACTGCCAGGACAGTGGATCGAATGGGAAGTGGATGTGCCGGAGAGTGGACTGTATCATATCGGTTTTACCGCTCAGCAAAATTTTGTCAAAGGTATCTATTCCACTCGCAAGCTGACCATCGATGGCGAGATTCCGTTTGCAGAGATGACGAAGGCGCCGTTCCGTTACCAAAGTGATTATCGCATTGATGTGCTGGGCGGTGAGGAAGCTTACAAGTTCCAGTTGGCCAAAGGCAAACATGTCATTCGGCTGGAGAACAGCCTGGGCGACTTCGCACCACTTATTCGCAATGTGGAGGACAGCCTGTACAACCTGAACTCCATGTACCGGAGAATTCTGATGATTACTGGCACCAAGCCGGATGAATTCCGGGATTATCGGGTGGAGAAGCAGATTCCGAATCTGCTGGAGGTGTTCAGCGGGGAAAGCAAACGTCTGAAGGAAGTGGCAGGGCAACTTCGTCTCCTGTCAGGACAGTCCAGCGATCAGGAAGCGTTGATCCAAACGATGGCCCAGCAATTGGATGAGATGATCGATATACCGGATACCATTCCAAGAAGACTTGCCGCTTACAAAACGAACACGGGCGGACTGGGGACTTGGGTGCAGCAGGCTCGCGAGCAGCCGCTTGAAATTGATGCCCTCTATGTAGCTTCATTGGACAGGAGTATTCCCGGTACGGGTATGGGTCCACTGGCGAAGCTCGGTCATGAAGCGAAGACATTCTATCATTCGTTCTTCATTGATTATAACCAGATCGGGAACGTAGCCACATCAGAGGATCAGCGCACGGTGACGGTCTGGATCGGCAGTGGCCGGGATCAGGCGAATACGATGAAAGCGATGATTGATGAGACATTTACACCCGAGAGCGGGATTAACGTCAATTTGAAGCTGGTCAACATGGGTACGCTGTTGCCGGCCACTTTATCGGGTGAAGGACCGGATGTCGCGATGCAGATCGGCAATGATCTGCCCGTGAACTTTGCCATGCGGAACTCGGCTGTGGATCTCACCCAGTTCAGTGACTATAGCGCGGTGGAACAGGAGTTTAGAGAAAGTGCCATCGTACCGTACGCTTACGATTCTGGTGTATACGCCTTGCCCGAGACACAGACCTTTAATATGTTGTTTTACCGTAAAGATGTGCTTGCAGAGCTTGGGCTTGAAGTTCCTCAAACGTGGGATGATGTCGAGAGCCTGCTGGCGATTCTGAGCAAAAATCATATGGAATTTGGCATGCCGGTAGTGGCCCAGGCCAACATGCAGGGTGTGAACATCCCACCTAACTCGCAGTATGCCACGATGCTGCTCCAAAACGGCGGCTCCTTCTACCGGAATGACGGCAAGGAATCGGATCTGGATTCACGCATCGGTATTGAGACATTTAAGAAATGGACAGAATTTTATACCGATTACAAGCTGGAGCGGGAATACGACTTTGCCAACCGTTTCCGAACAGGACAGATGCCGATTGGTTTGACAGATTACACGATGTATAACCAGTTGTCCGTATTTGCACCGGAGATCCGTGGATTATGGGGATTTGTTCCGGTTCCGGGTACGGCGCAGCCGGATGGAACATTGAATCGGGACGTTCCGGGTGGCGGCAGCGCGGTCATGATGCTGGAAAGCGCCAAGGATCAGGAAGCCGCGTGGGAGTTCATGAAATGGTGGACCAGTACACCGGTTCAAGCCGAGTTTGGTCGCGAGATGGAAGGGCTGATGGGTGCGGCTGCGCGTTATCCGACGGCAAACATCAAGGCACTGGATTCACTACCGTGGCCTGCTGAGGATTATGCGAATCTGAAGGCACAATTCGAGACGGTGAAGGGCATTCCCGAGGTGCCTGGCGGTTATTTTACCGGACGCCATCTGTTCAATGCATTTTACAAGACGGTTGTGGGCCAAGTGGAAGCCAGGGAATCCATCATGGATTACACCCAGTATATTCAGGACGAGATTCGGATCAAGCGTAATGAATTTGGTCTTCCGTAAGCAGAGGGAGGGTTAACAGTGTCACAAATATCACTCCGAGATGGACAAAACAGTCCTCCTGAGAAAGCGCCAGGCATGGGCATGAAATCATGGTGGTCCTGGAAGCTCAAGGAAATGAAGGCCAGCAAACAGTCCTATGTACTGCTCGCTCCTTACATGATCCTGTTTATCATGTTCACTGTAATTCCGGTGGTTATCTCCATCATACTCAGCTTCACCTATTTCAACATGCTGGAGTTTCCGCGTTTTATTGGCTGGCAGAACTATACCCGGCTGTTTCTGGAGGATGACGTATTCCTGATTGCCATCAAAAATACGTTGCTGTTTGCCATTATTACCGGACCCATCAGTTATATTGCCTGTTTCGTATTTGCGTGGATTATTAATGAATTAACACCCAAATGGAGAGCGTTTATGACGCTGATCTTCTATGCCCCATCCATTTCGGGGAATGTCTATTTTATCTGGCTCATGATTTTCTCGGGGGATCGTTATGGGATAGCCAATGGACTGCTGATCAAATGGGGATTTCTGCTGGAGCCAATCCAGTGGTTGAAAACGGAAGCCTACATTATGCCAATCCTCATTCTGGTGCAATTGTGGCTGAGTCTTGGCACAGGCTTTCTGGCGTTTATCGCCGGTTTGCAGACCGTAGACCGGACATTATATGAGGCGGGCGCGGTAGATGGAATCAAAAATCGCTGGCAGGAGCTTTGGTATATTACCTTGCCTTCGATGCGCCCGCAGTTGATGTTCGGTGCGGTCATTCAACTCACAACCTCATTTGCCGTGGCCGATGTCTCAATTGCCCTGGCCGGGTTCCCGAGTGTGAACTATGCAGCAGAGACGGTAGTAACCCATTTGATCGACTTTGGTACAACACGGTTTGAAATGGGATACGCTTCGGCGATTGCAACCGTACTGTTCATGATTATGGTGGGCACCAACCTGCTGGTACAAAAACTGCTTCGAAGGGTGGGAGAATAGCTATGGCTGCAATTGCGACAGGCAAAAGGCGGGTGAACCGCTCTTTATCAGGAAGCATCTCCCTGTTTGTCCTTCTGCTCGTATTTGGTGCTTTCATGGTGCTGCCGCTGATCTATGCGATTAATAATGCATTCAAACCGCTGGATGAGATTTTTACTTTTCCACCAACACTTTTTGTCAAAAATCCAACGTTCAGCAATTTCACTGATTTGCTGAATCTGCTGAGTGACTCGTGGGTTCCGTTCTCACGATATATATTCAACACGGTATTTATTACGGGCATTGGCATCGTGGGCCATGTGCTGCTTGCTTCGGCAGCGGCGTACCCGCTCGCCAAACACAAATTTCCGGGCAAAGTGTTCATGTTTCAGGTCGTTGTGCTTTCCCTGATGTTCACGCCTGCTGTCACAGCTATTCCCAACTACATGATCATGTCATGGCTGGGCTGGATTGACACATATTGGGCCGTCATTATTCCGGCATTCGCCTATTCATTAGGTTTGTATCTGATGAAACAGTTCATGGAGCAGATCCCGGATGCATTGCTGGAAGCAGCCAAAATTGACGGTGCGAGTGAATACCGGATTTTCTGGTCCATTGTCATGCCAAATGTAAAGCCAGCCTGGCTCACCCTGATCATTCTGTTGTTCCAGATGCTGTGGGGCAGTGATGGCAATGGATACATCTACAGTGAACAGCTCAAGACCTTGCATTATGCGGCGGGTCAGATCATTCAGGGCGGGATATCCCGAGCCGGGGCAGGTGCTGCGGTGGCGCTTATTTTGATGAGTGTACCCATCACACTGTTTATTTTCTCACAAAGCCGCATCATTGAGACGATGGCGAGCTCGGGCATGAAGGAATAAGGGGGAACGATATGGCACGCACAGTGAAAAGATGGCTTGTTCTCCTGGCGGCAGTATCGCTGCTGCTGGTGAATGCCGTGCCTGCGGCGGCCTCCCCGGCGCCGTATGAGAGTTATAACTACAACTACTGGAAAGAGGCTGTTCCTTCACCGGATGCCTACCTGCCTCAGCGAACCATTTCGGGCAGCGACCTGGGTATTGGCGAATTTAAGGACCCCGCTGATGTGAACGTCTCTGCCTCTGGGCAGATTTATATTTTGGATAGTGGAAACAGCCGAATTGTTGTGCTGGACGAGAAATATAAGCTGCTGCGGGTGATCGAAGGATTTATGATGGACGGCAGCAAGGAGAGTTTTAATGCTCCAGGTGGATTATTCGTAGACGAAGAGGAGCGAGTATACATCGCTGATACAGGGAACAGCCGCGTGGTTGTCCTGGATGCGGAAGGCCAGCTGATCCATACCATTACGAAGCCAGAGTCTGATATCCTCGCCACCCATTTTCAATTCCAACCGCTGAAATTGACGGTGGATCGGGTAGGCCGGGTGTATGTGGTGACTCAGGGTGTCTACGAAGGAATAATGCAGTTTGACGAGCGTGGGCAATTCATCGGATACGTCGGTACGAACAAGGTGGAACGCGACTACGGCGAATACATTTGGCGGATGCTCTCAACCAAAGCCCAGCGGGCGCAGATGGTTTTGTTTGTACCGACCGAGTTTTCCAATGTGGATATCGACGCCAAAGGGTTCGTGTATGCGACCAATATCGACCCGGGTTCCAGCGAACCGATTAAACGTCTCAATCCATCCGGCGAGGATGTGCTGAAGCGATTTGGTTACTTTGAAGTCAAAGGAGATATCCGATTCCGCAATAACCCGGGTCCGTCCAAACTGATTGATGTGAAGGTACTGGGCAACGGTATGTACAGTGTGCTGGATGCGACGCAAAACCGGGTGTTTACTTACGATGATGAAGGTCATCTGCTCTACGTATATGGAGGCAAAGGTAATCAGGTAGGAACGCTCAAAACACCAGTCGCCATGGAACAATCCGGGGATCATCAACTGGTACTGGATCGAGGGAAAAGCAATCTGGTTGTCTATGAGCCAACACGGTTTGGAGCCAGCGTGAATGAGGCGGTTGCCCTTCATTATCAGGGTGAGGATACGGAGGCTGTTCATATTTGGAAAGAAGTACTGAAGCTGAACGCGAACTATGATATCGCCTATATCGGTATCGGCAAATCCTTGCTGATGGAGAAGAAAAACGAGGAAGCTCTGGGTTACTTCGAACTGGGTATGGATCGCAAAAGTTACTCTGTCGCGTTCAAAAGATATCGGCGAGAGATGATGAAGGAGCATTTCGGCACCTTTCTGACGCTTGCCATCGCACTGATTTTCATGCTGATCCTGGTCCGAGCGGCAGTTAAATGGAGACGGAGGAGGCAGATTGACCGTGAAGCAGGATTACATTAAGTTTCCGCTGCATCTCATTTTTCACCCCATTGATGCATTTTGGGATATCAAGTCGGATCAGCGAGGCAGGTTGACCGTTGCTTTTGGTGCACTGGCGCTTACTATCATCATGATGATTTTGCAAAAACAATACGCGGGGTTTCTTGTGAATTACATCGATCCTCGCACAATCAACAGCATAGGGGAGATGGCAACAGTTGCAGTGCCGTTCTTTCTTTGGTGCATAGCCAATTGGGCGGTAACCACCCTGATGGAAGGTGAAGGAAAGTTCAGGGAGATTTTTCTCGCAACAGGATACTCACTCATTCCGATTATTTTGATCTATATCCCGATGATTATTATCAGCCGGTTTATGGTACAGGAAGAGACGGCTTTTTATTATTTGTTTAATAGTATCGCGTTCTTCTGGTTTCTGCTGCTGCTCTTCATTGGCACGATGACGGTACACCAGTACACCGTGATCAAAACGATCCTGACGATGCTGCTGACAGTAATTGTCATGGGCATTATTGTGTTCCTCGGAGCATTGGTATTCAGCATGTTGCAGCAGTTATATGAATTCGGTTACAACATCTATCGTGAGTTGATTTTTCGGACCTAAAGGAGGCGGCATCCGTGAACAAAAGGCAACGAATATATACGGTGCTGGCCAGTGGTGCTGCTGTGATCCTGATCGCGGCTGGACTGCTGTATATCAATAACAGGGGAGTACCTGCTGTGGAAGCAGCGGCTTATCTTGAAGCAACAACAGAGGCTGTATCAACCGAGACGGAGTCACTGCAATTCCTCACGGATTCTTCACAGGGTGTGCCGGGTATGCGACTGGTCGAAGAAGATCAGGAACTGGCGCTGTATTACAACGAGGAAACGACGGAAATTGCCGTTCGTGATGCAGCGAGTGGGCAGATCTGGTACAGCAATCCGAAGGAACGGTCTGCGGACGGTCTGGCTTCCGCTTATGAAAAGGAAGTGCTGTCCTCCCAGCTGAACGTGTCATTTCGGGATGCGATCGGTACACTGGAGAACTTTCCAAACTTTAGCTCCAGTATCAGCAACAAACAGTTCGCAGCCGTCAATGTGGATCAGGGCATTCGCGTTACATACACGCTAGGGGATACCTCGCTTGGCATTGATGCCCTGCCCAAACTGATCAGCAAACAGCGTCTGGAGGAAAAGGTGCTTTCGAAACTGGATGCCACAGTGGCAAGATATACATCTGCTCGTTATTATCCAACCAAAACCAACCCGGATGTGCTGGAACGGTTGGATGGACAGATCTCAAAGCAGCTTGTGCTGAACAAGATGCTGGATGCCTTTGAGGCGGCGGGGTACACCGCAGACGATCTTGCTTTTGACAATAAGGAAAATGGAGTCGAAGGCGGGGGCACATCGGATAAGCCGAGCTTCGTCATTCCGGTGGAATATCGGCTGGATCAAGGCTCACTGGTTGTAACCGTGCCGCTAAGTCAGGTGAAAGAGAACGGACAATACCGCATTCGTAATATCGATCTGCTCGCTTACTTTGGTGCCGCGGATACGAAAGGTGAAGGTTATATGTTTGTACCTGACGGTTCAGGCAGTCTGATCCATCTGAATAACGGAAAGGTCAAGGAGGAGCAGTACGTACAGCGTGTGTACGGTGCAGATCCGAACGACAATTCACTCAGTCGCCCGCAGGTCAGTGAATCTGTCCATATGCCTGTCTTTGGTTTGAAGAACGGTGAACATGCCTGGTTTGCCGTGATTGAAAAAGGGGACGGTATGGCCAGCATCTCAGCAGATATTGGAGGCAGACAAAATAGTTACAACCATGTCTACGGCACGTTTTCCCTGCGGGGTGAGGATGAGCTGGAGATGTATACTTCGCAAAAGATGCAGGAGATTCAGCTATTGAGCGAGGAACCATTCCGTGGGGATATTCAGGTGCGATACCATTTCCTTCATGGAAAGGATGCCAGCTATTCCGGTATGGCCCGCTTGTATCAGCAGCAATTGGTGGGGCAGAACGTACTGAAACCGCTGGAAGACGAGCCGGCATTACCTTTTTACGTGGATGTATTGGGTGCAGTGGACAAAAAAGCTTCATTCCTGGGTGTACCTTATCGGACCACATTGGCAATGACGACATATGAACAAGCGGCTGAAATGGCTGCCAAGCTGCAGCAGGAGGGTGTGAATCGAGTGCAGATGCTGTATCAGGGATGGTTTGGCGGAGGTCTCAGTCACCATACACCCACCCAGGTCAAGCTGGACAGTGAAGTCGGCACTCGGTCCGAGTTGCATGATCTGTCTGAACAACTGAAACAATCTGGCGGAGCGTTATTCCCTGATGTGGCGTTCCAGCGTATTTATCACGACGATTGGAACTTTGCTCCCTCCTCCGATGCAGCGCGATTTGTCACCAAGGAGACAGCTGAATTGTATCCCTACAGTCCTGCCCTCAACCGGATGGATCAGAGCAAAGACAGTTATTATCTGTTGTCGGCCGCCAAGCTTCCGTATGTAGTGAGCGAGTTTGCCGGGAAAATCAATAAACTGGAGCTCAGCGCATTATCGCTGCGTGATCTCGGGCAGGTATTGAGCTCGGATTATCGAGATCGTCGTGTCATCCACCGGGAGACCGCAAAGAACATCGTGAAGGAGCAGCTAGGCAAGCTGCAGCAGGAGTATCCAAACATGATGTTATCCTCCGCTAACGCCTATGCGTGGGGATATACGCAGCATATTGTGGATGTCCCCTCAGGCTCCAGCCGATTTAATATTACCGATGAGGAAGTTCCTTTTTATGAAATGGTCATTCATGGATACATGGATTACGCTGCTTCCGCAATGAATACGTCAGGGGATCAGGATCTGCGCAAACAGCTGCTTCGCAGTCTGGAGCTGGGCTCCGCTCCTCAGTTTCAATGGACGTATGAACCATCATCCAAGCTGAAGCTGACCAGTTATGATTCGGCATATGCCACTGACTATGCGTATTGGGTAGATGACGCAGCTGCATTATACAAGGAAGCAAATGAAGTATTAGGGAATTTGCGGAACCAGCCAATAACCGAGCATGAACGAGTTCAGGAAGGTGTTGTACGAGTCACCTACAGTGGCGGTGCATCTATCTTGATCAATTACACGGATGATCCGGTAACGATGGATGGAATTACCGTTGGCGGGGCGGACTATGCAGTGGAAGGAGTGAACCGATGAGAACCCTTCGTTTATCGCTGAAATCCAGGAGAGCGCTGCTTGGACTTGCATTTATTTCGCCTTGGCTGATTGGTTTCATCTTCCTGTTCGCCACGCCGCTGCTGCAATCGATCCGGTTCAGTTTGAGCAATCTGTCGGTTGCCCCAGGAGGATATGTACTGGATTTTGTAGGATTGAAAAACTTCAAGGATGCCATTCTAGTCGATGCTACATTTAACCGTATCTTGGTGGATTCGGTTGGGGCGATGCTGCTGAATGTGCCCATGATTCTGTTCTTCAGTCTGTTTACAGCGACACTGCTTAACCAGAATTTCAAGGGCAGAACGATGGCGCGTGCCATCTTCTTCCTGCCGGTCATACTAGCCTCCAGTGCAGTGGCAGCGGCCGAGTCCGCAGGGTTGATCAATCTGATGGGGGACGCCAGTGCGATTGAATCGTCAACCGAAGGGGGAGCCTCTTTCAACGTCATTTCAATGGTGCGAATGCTGAATGATGTGGGACTGCCCATGGCTTATGTCGATTATATCGTGGAAGCCATTATGCGCATTTACGATATTGTCAGCAGCTCTGGCGTACAGATTCTGATCTTCCTTGCTGCGCTGCAATCGGTTCCAGGTTCCATGTACGAAGTGGCCAAAATTGAAGGCGCAACGGCTTATGAATCATTCTGGAAAATTACGTTTCCGATGGTGAGTCCATTGATCCTGACAAATGTTATCTATACCATCATTGATTCCTTCGCAGGCAGTCCGGTGACCGAGGCCATCTATCAGACGGCGTTCAAAACCCAGAACTTCGGCCTAAGCTCGGCCATGTCCTGGCTGTACACCCTGGTCATCGGTCTGGTATTGGTTGTTGTCGGATGGGTACTGTCACGGCGGGTTCATTATAACTGAAAGTTAACGAACGTTGAAGGAGGCATGAGACTATGGCTGTGTCGGGAACGGATCGCATGGTGGTGGTTCCGAAAGACAACTACCGCATGCAGAGGGTACGAAACAAGACATCGGACCTCCTGTATTCCATATTCAGATATGCACTGGTTATCGGTATTTCATTTATTATTTTGTATCCGTTGTTTCTTAAAATCTCGGTTGCGTTCAAGGATAAACAGGATATCTATAATCCGACTATCTATATGATTCCTCAGCATTTTACGTTGGATAATATCAAGCTTGCGGCACAGGTGATGGATTATTTGCCTTTGCTGGCGAACACGCTGTTGTTCGTCACGATTACAACGCTGCTCACAGCGATATCCTGTGCGTTAGCCGGGTACGGCTTCGCCCGCTTTTCTTTTCCCGGCAGCAATGTGCTGTTTGTGTTGGTCATCCTCACCATTCTCGTTCCGACAAGCACCCTGATGGTGCCGATGTATCTGCATTTCCGCAACTTTGACATCCTGGGGATGGTTCATCTGTTCACGGGACGAGAGGGGATTAATCTGCTGAATACATACTGGCCGTCCATGATTACCGCGGCTACGGCAGGTGGGTTGAAGGCAGGGCTGTTCATTTATATTTTCCGCCAATTCTTCAAGGGCATGCCCAAGGAAATTGAAGAAGCTGCGCTAATCGATGGAGCAGGCGGGTTTCGGACATTTGCCCGAATTATGCTGCCGAATGCCATTTCACCGCTGATTACGGTCATTCTGTTCTCTTTTGTCTGGCAGTACAACGATACATTCTACTCGGCGCTATTCATGAGTGAAAGTCCACTCATCTCACTGAAGGTGGCATCATTGCCTGCCCAAGCCAACCAGTTGATTCCCCAATTGATGGGTTTTGGTTCGAGCTCGGGCATGAAGGCAGATCCGAACTATGTTGCCATGATCGTGGATACAGGCATTCTGCTGGCGATTGCACCGCTCATTATTTTGTATTTGTTTGTACAGCGTTATTTCGTGGAGAGTATTGAACGCTCCGGGGTTGTTGGATAAGAAGAAGAGTAGGCGTACGATTGCTGTACTCAACATATCTGATTGCTGATTCGAAGTTGGATGTTTAATGGGCTTGGACCATGCTGTAGAGTGAGGGGGAGCTATGATGGAGAGCAAGATTAGCAGTATTCTGGTGAATGAAGCAGCGACTTCCGAGGCCAGAGAACTGATGAAGTACTTGGCGGAGCGTTATAGAAAAGGGATACTGTCGGGTCAGCAGGATTACGGCAATCTGAACTGGATTAATGAGAATACAGGCCGCAAGCCGGCGGTGATCGGATTCGATCTCATGGATTATTCTCCATCAAGGACAGAACGCGGCGCAATCTCCCAGGAGATTCAGGATGCGCTGGCATGGCACCGGCAAGGCGGAATTGTGACATTATGTTGGCATTGGAATGCACCAGTAGGCTTGATCGATGAACCCGGTAAGGAATGGTGGCGTGGCTTCTATACGGATGCCACCACCTATGATCTCGGGTCAGCGCTGGCTCATCCTGAATCTGAAGAGTATACATTGTTAATCCGGGATATCGATGCAATTGCAGTACATCTGCAAGAACTAAAGGACGCTGGGGTGCCTGTGTTATTCCGGCCGCTTCATGAAGCCGAAGGAGGCTGGTTCTGGTGGGGTGCCAGAGGACCTGAAGCTGCCAAGCAGTTGTATCGCCTGCTGTATGATCAATTGGTCAACACGTATAAGCTGGGTAATCTGATCTGGGTCTGGAACTCCGAAAAGCCGGAGTGGTATCCGGGTGACGATGTAGTGGACATTGTGAGTGTGGATGTGTATCCAGAAGCAGGCGATCACAGCCCATTAGCTGAACGTTATGAGAATCTGCGTGCACTGGTGAATGACAGCAAAATCATTGCCTTAGCCGAGAACGGCTCCATTCCTGATCCAAAGCAAATGAAAGAGCAGGGTGTACAATGGAGCTGGTTCTGTACCTGGACGGGAGAATTCTTAAAGGGTGGTAATCATAATGAGGTAGCGTATTTGAAGGAAGTATATAATAGTGAAGAAGTAATTACGCTGGATCAGTTACCGAAGTGGAGTTGGAGATAGGACTGTCATTTGAACTTATATTAACTTGAAAACAAGGGGTGTCCCAAAAGTCATGTACATGACGGTGGACGCCCCTTGTTCGCTTTAATTTGGCCTAAAGAACGTGACACATGTTATTCGCTCTCATTTACACCATTCTGAGATGTAACGAATCCCAGAGACGTTATTTTATCAATGAGATCGATTTTTAGGCTCTGACGCTGTGTTTTCACCGAAATAACGTCACTGAAGTTCGTTAAAATCGGCATACCTTGAGAATCGGACGTTTAAGGTGCGCTAGATTCGTTAGCACGTTGCAAGTTTGACGCATTCCACTAACCTGTATTATTTGATAGTATGGCACTGATTTTTGGGAATAAAGCCTCGTTGGAAGTAAACAGGATGTAGGATTGATGGGTTGTGCGAATTAGTATTGTTTCGGAAGCGCCATACGCTGCGCCGATTCGAACGGCTGTAGGCTCACTTCCACCATATGTATCATCAAGGGTAATTGCTTTAATGTCTGAGATGGGAATTTCTATTTTGGAAAGCTGCCAACGGATGATTAGTTGATTCTCTACTTGCTGTACTCTGATTCCTAACATAATAAAGCCCTCCTTATTATGCCTTAGCATATGAAGTAATCTCTCTTATATTAGTTTATCATTTGTTGGTTAATATTTCCCTAATAATAGCGAATCTTGCGAATGAAGTGCACTGTGTGAATTTCATCCAAACGAATTATTTTGCTGCTGATATTTTCACTACTGTGGACATGATGTACATTATGAGTAGGTGTAAGAAGTTGTTATGTATCTGAATAAGACCCAGAATGTACGAATAATAAACTCGGACATTATCCAATCCTATGGCTGGCCTCAGGAATGGAATCTACAGGGGGATCTCGGACCGGAACGTTACATCGAAGTACAGGTGTGGAGTGAGGAAATCATCAGACCATATCCTCAAAGGTATTGACAACCAAACACCACCGTATCCGAATATTCGCCCTGCCGTGTACAATGGAGAGAACGAGTCTTAAACCTAACCATAGAAGGGGATGCTTGAGATGCATGATCAGCTGCCAAAGAAACCTTCTTCTTGCTGCTGCGCTGCAAGCCGGGGCGGCAAGCTGGATGAAAAGAACCTGTCAGAGGAAACGGCTGCATCGACAGAGGTTGTTGGGGACAAGCCATCCATTCATACCAGTTCTATAGCCGATTTCGTAATAGCTCTAACCGATAGAGCAGAGAAGAAAGAAAGCATTCGTATAGAAGGTGGACGTTTTCTGATGGGCACGAATGACCCCGAAGCTTTTGCCGCAGACGGGGAAGGTCCCGTCAGGGAAGTTCAGGTGAACTCCTTTTATCTGGATGCCTGTACGGTAACCAACGCGGAGTTTGCACAATTTGTACGTGACACGGGGTATCGGACTGAGTCAGAGCAGTTTGGCTGGTCTTTTGTTTTTCATCTGTTCGTATCTCCGCAAATGGCGACTCAAGTTCGAAATGTGGTACAACAGACACCCTGGTGGTGGGTAGTTGAAGGTGCTGACTGGGCTCATCCCGAAGGACCCGATTCTAATGTAAACGATCGCGCTGATCACCCGGTTGTTCATATCTCCTGGAATGATGCCAATGCCTATTGCCGCTGGGCCGATAAACGTCTGCCCACAGAAGCGGAATGGGAATACGCAGCACGGGGTGGCCTGATTCAGAAGAAATATCCTTGGGGCGATACGTTAAGGCCGAATGGACAACACTATTGCAACATCTGGCAGGGAGTATTTCCAACGAAAAATAATGCAGCCGATGGTTATGCAGGCACCGCTCCATCCCAATCGTTCCCTCCGAATGCATACGGACTGTACAATATGTCAGGCAATGTGTGGGAGTGGTGCGCCGATAACTACGTAACGGATCATGAGAAGTCTACAGTCGTTAACACGGAACTATCTCCCAATAAAGAACGCAAGGTGTTAAAAGGCGGTTCCTACTTATGCCATCGTTCCTACTGCAATCGCTATAGAGTGGCGGCGAGAATCCCCAACACGCCTGATACATCTACTGGGCATATCGGTTTCAGATGCGCAGCAGATGTATAGCCTGTTGGTTTGTAAAAATTAAGATACAGGGTGCTTCACCCGAATGAGTAACCCGAACAGACCCAGTACAGCAAAGGCCAGAAATGCTGTAGTGTTGGAGAACATTTCAATGGTATAGCCCGCTATGGATGAACCGAGGAACTGACCCGCACCGAGCGCGAGAAAAGCAAGGCTGATCCCGATGGACGTATTTGGATGAAATAGCCTGGTCGCCCACACGATGAATACACTGGTCAGAAAAATATAGGTACTGCCAAACATAACGGCTGAGACCAGGCTGGCGGTCATCGATGGAAGAAGGATAATGCCAAGTGAAACAGACAAGAGCAGAAGGCCTATTCGATAGGACCATCCAATCCCAATGCGTTCAATAATACGGCCCGCACACCCGCCGAGAATCCCCATAATCCCCATCACAATCCAGAACAGTACGGCTTCCGAATCGGAGGCCCCTTTTTCGTCCGTAAGGAAGTTTCGGGCAAAGGTCCAATAGATCGCAGAACTGATGCCTGTCAGAAGGGAAGCCATGAGCAGAGCCATACCCGGTTTGGTTGGCTTCATGCAAGCCCAGAGCGACTGGGTACAAGGCTCCGTTTTGCGTGTGGAAAGAACACGTCTATTCCACACCACCACCACAACACCGAGAACAGCGAAAAAGATGTAGGTTAACCGCCAATATTCGGTGAACAGCCAGTAGATTGGACCGGATACGATGATGCCAAAGCTGGTACCTGTGTTAATCCAGCTGTTTCCTCTGGCTTGCT
This sequence comes from Paenibacillus sp. UMB7766-LJ446, assembly GCF_030226665.1. Classification (NCBI taxonomy): domain Bacteria; kingdom Bacillati; phylum Bacillota; class Bacilli; order Caryophanales; family Paenibacillaceae; genus Paenibacillus; species Paenibacillus sp. UMB7766-LJ446. The sequence continues at coordinate 636,944 of NZ_JASOYM010000001.1, read as the reverse complement.
GCTCAGGCGCAAGCTCAGCGTAGACGGTGTTACCCAATGCAGGGGAGGCCAAGCCAGTACTTAATCCGGCGAGAAATACGCCTATTGTGAGAACAAACGCGTTTGGAGACAAGGCAATGCCCAGTAAACCGAGCACAGCGCTAACACCCGCTATTTGAATGACATGATAGTGCCCCATACGATTAATAAGGAGAGGAGCACTAAGCAAGGATAGGCAGTATGCAATGTAGGTTGCGGAATTGATTGCTCCGGACTGGGCATCGTCCAGTTGCAGTGCTTCCGAAATTTCCGGCATAAACAGCCCGTAGCTGAATCTCCCGAATGCATAACATACAGCAATAAGTGCAATCCCTGGGAAAATTACTTTTTTCATTAAATCCACCGCCTTTTAGATAGAACGATCATTATATTTTCTTTGAAATAAAAAAGTGAGTTGAAATAATAACTCACCCAGTGTGGGACTATTTGAAACTATTCTGCGTCATGTGAACGAGTTCCCGACACACATTATTTACATTTTCTGTCTCGGCGAGCGCGGTGGAACCCTCCAGCAGCAGGATAAATTGCAACACTGCACGGTCGCTTGCGGCAGGATCAAGATTTTTAATCAGGGTCATCACATGTTTCTTGTGCGCATTAACGGTTTGTACAATGACGTTATTTGTATCTCCGCCAAATTCCTCCTTGGCACGCAAAAACAAACATCCTCTTGACTCATGTTCCATCAACCAGCGTGCATGCCCTTCCGCCAGATTGAGCAATACAGGCTGCGCTTTGTTGTCGGCATACTGCCGCAGCTGTTCCAGATAGCGCTGTTCGCGCCGTCGAAGCACTTCAACAATGAGATCATCCTTGGATTCGAAGTGATTATATAACGTCATGATGGCAATCCCGGCATCTGTGATAATTCGCTTCAAGCCAATGGAGTGGAATCCGTGAAGGTAGAACAATTCCTCCGCCACGTTCAACAGCGTTTCCTTTTTGCTGCTCATAAGGAATAAGACCTCCTTCCAGAATAAGATAGAACGATCATTATACTTCTAAAATATAGAAAATGGCTCACATTGTCAAATGCTGTGAACCATTTCAATTTCCATTTGGTGAAGAGCCTCTACCCATTCTGCAGGGCATGCGGCATCTGTGATTACCATGGATATTTGTTCCAAAGGTGCAATCTGGGCGAAGGTGGAGCGTCCAAACTTGGTATGATCAGCGACCAAAATGGCTTCCTCCGCACGCTCCATCATTTTGCGAGAGATGAGGGCCTCCTCCAACACATAATCTGTGATACCATCCGTTAACGAAACGCCGCCTGCTGAGATGAATGCCTTGTTGACTTTGAATCGACTCAGCAATTCATGAGCAATAGGTCCGGTAGAGGCTTGTACGACCGGGCTGACTTCTCCTCCGGCGAAAATGATTTTGCCTGCAAATTCCTCCAGTGCACAGGTGAGAATGGGAACGGAGTTGGTAATGACGGTCACCTGAGAACGATGTCGCAACTGCCGCATGATCTCCAGTGTTGTTGTGCCATTGTCCAGCATTACGGTCTCTCCATCCTCAATCAGAGCGGCGGCTGCCACGCCAATGGCCTGCTTTTCGTTCAGTTGAAGCTGCGCACGCTTTTGAAAAGGGGCTTCGGTCATTCCTGAACGCACACGAACAGCGCCTCCGTATACTTTGCGCAATTCGCCTTCCTTATCAAGTCGATCCAAATCCCGTCGGATCGTTTCCGTAGATACCTGAAACAGATCCGCCAGAACCTGTACCTGAACCTTGCCCTGCGTAGCAAGTTGGATAAGAATGGTGTGTCTGCGTTCTTCATACGTTAAAGACATGGGTTGTGCCTCCTGAAGTTTCAATCTAAGTTTTATATATTTTAGTGTTGTGACATAGTGTGGATTGTTGTTGTTTTAATAGTTTAAGTTGGTGAGCAGTCCTTGTCAATTTTGAAATGGTAATCGAGGTGAAAATAAGGTTTGGATTCTGTTCTTAATATGTATTGACAGTAATATGATGTGACGATAAGATCAAATAAAACAACGTAAAACCACAACAAACAACATCTTATATTTTGGTCCATAGTACATGGATTATCAGGGAGGAAAAAGGGTGAAACGTCAGCTTGCTTTTCAAAAAAATGGAACTTTTAAAATCGTACAGTTTACAGATCTGCACTGGAAGGAGGGGCGGCCTGAAGATCTTCGGACCCGGCAATTAATGAAAACGATAATTGAAGTGGAACAACCCGATCTGGTTGTATTTACAGGCGATGTCATCTACACGGGACCGGTTGATCCTGGCAATAAGGAATGTGAAAACCCGGAGCAGGCATTTCGGGATGCCGTGTCGGTGGTGGAAGAACGTGGTATTCCGTGGGCTTTTGTGTATGGCAACCATGATACAGAGAATCGGATTACCCCTGATGGATTAATGGATGTGATTCAGCAGCATGCACATACCGTGACAGAACGTGGGCCGCGTGAGATTGCGGGCTTGGGCAATTACACATTGGAGATTGCCGGAGCGGATGGCAACCCGGCGGCCGTGTTGTATTTACTCGATTCGGGGGACTATTCCCAGTTCGAGTCCATTCCCGGTTATGGCTGGATTCAGCCCAATCAGATCCACTGGCTGATGTCTGAATCCACACGCGTCAATCCCGGCCGCAGCCGCGGGGATAAGCTCCCAGCCTTGGCGTTTTTCCATATCCCGATTCCTGAATATCAGTTCATGTGGGACACGCAGATCTGTTACGGCAGCAAGTACGAACCTGTTTGCTCTGCCCAAGTGAACTCGGGTCTGTTCTCTGCACTGCTGGAGATGGGCGATGTGATGGGGACCTTTTGCGGACATGATCATGTGAATGATTTTCAGGGGACTTATCATGGTATTCGTCTTTGCTACGGGCGTTCAAGTGGACACAGTACATATGGGAGGGAAGGCATGCTGCGCGGAGGTCGGGTCATTCATTTGCAGGCGGGACAACGCAGCTTCGATACCTGGCTTCGCTTGGAGGACGGCTCTGTTGTGAGTGAACAGCCAGAACATCAACCTGAGAGCACTTCGGCACAATAGAGAATTATAGAAGAGCAAGGGATTAGAGAGGAACGTTTTGATTATGATTTTACCTATAGTTCTGGTGCTCGCCTCCGGGATGGCTCACGCGGTCTGGAGCATGTTCACCAAACGAAGTTTAAACAAAAGCGTGTTTTTATGGTCCATCATGATGATCCCGACCGTGATTCTCCTGCCTGTGCTTATCGTAGAGTTGTTGCGTGAACCTGTATCCATGCCAGCCTATGCACTACTCGTGTTATCGATGGCGCTGCAAGCCTTGTATTCCTGGCTGCTATCGCAGACCTACGAATTGGGCGACTTGTCGCAGATTTATCCGATTATGCGGGGAACGAGCACCTTGTTGGTTCCATTGATCGGCGTTGCTTTTTTGGGGGAAACGTTGTCTCTGTTCGGATGGATGGGTATTGCCTGCATGATTTTAGGATTTACGGTGCTTAGTGGTGTGGGAAGCAGAGATGGCAAATCTGGCTCAAGGGTAACAGGATCAAAGCCGGTTCTGATGGCCTTATGTGTTGGCTTATGTACAACCAGTTATGTGTTCGTGGACAAATTGAATCTGGAGCATATTTCACCCTTGTCTTTACTTGAAGTGACAAATATCGGCTTTGTGGCTGGATTGACTCCGGCGCTGCTCGCTTCCCGCCAACTGCGTCAGGAATGGAAAAAGAACCGATCAACCATTATGTTGGGGGCGTTGCTGAATCCGGGGTCGTATTTGTTATTCTTGTTTGCATTACAGCAGGCACCCATGGCGAGACTGGGCCCGCTTCGGGAAGTGGGGACGGTATTCGCCGCCTTCCTCGGTATTTTGTTACTGAAAGAACAGCAGGGGAAGAAGCGTATTCTCTGTTCCATCGTTATTTTTGGCGGCATATTACTGATTGGCATGTGGGGTTAATGGAATTCCAGTAGGCCCAATCCCTTATTCGATCTCCTCATTCAATCCCCTCAGGGTAAATAATCTTAAGGAACATCTGATCAGATGAGCTTAAGGTGACTCCTGAGGGGATTTGTTTATTTTATTGAGGGTACTCAAACATGATATATTGGAACAAGCAGTGTTTCGGTAAAGTGAAAGTGAGCAATGATAGCTCTACAATTAAAAAGACAAAGTAACAGGGAGAGACGCTATATGCTGCATGAGGAAAAGTTGATTCAGGCGATTACGGAGCATGGACAATTCATGCACGACCTGCGGCGGGTTCGCAGTCTTGAACTGCCTCAGTGTTACATAGGTGCGGGGTATATCCGCAATTATATCTGGGATGTGCTTCATGGCTATCCTCTTCGCGAACTGCACAGCGATATTGATGTTGTTTACTATGATACGGAAGATATGCGTGAGGAGCGGGATCAACTGCTGGAACAAAGGCTTCGCGAAGAGACGGGTAATTTGAAGTGGTCGGTGAAAAACCAGGCTAGGATGCATCTGCACAATGGAAACGAGCCATATCATTCAACAGAAGATGCTCTTCGATATTGGCCAGAAATCGTCACTGCCATAGGTGTAAGGTTAGATAATCAGGATCAGGTGGATATCTGTGCCCCGCATGGGTTGGAGGATCTGTATACGTTAATCGTACGCCAAAGTCCGTTTTTCACGGATGCAGACTATTATAATCAGCGTGTAGAGAAGAAGTGCTGGCAACAACAGTGGCCCAAGCTTACGATTATAAGATCCTGAATCAAGGGCATATGACGGAAGTGAAGGCCCGAGAAGGAGTGTTACTGGATTTATGAAAAAGTTTATACAAGAAAAAGGCCTGATTCTTGATCTTATTTTCATTGCATGTTTGGTGTTCTTTCTGGTCTTCTGGGGCTGGAACTTCGCGGTGAAGTTTTTTGGCATGATCACTGTAGCTTTTATCGTGTTAAGGCGGATTGATTATCAAAAGCATATCCTGCTAAAACGCATCCTGCTTATAGGGTTCGGGATCGCTGCGGTTTCATTTGTCATTATCGAAGCGCTTGTGTTTACTCAGCTTCGTGCAAATGATCCGGAAGAAGCGGATTATGTCATTATTCTCGGGTCGGGCATCAAGGGAACGGAATTGTCTTTGACCTTGAAACAAAGGCTGGATGCCAGTCTGGACTATATTCGCAGTCATCCTGAGACGCCAGTGATTGTGTCCGGCGGGCAGGGGCCTGGAGAATCGATTCCGGAAGCACTTGCCATGAAAAACTACCTTGTTGATCAGGGAATTAGCCCTGCACAAGTCATTATGGAAGATCAATCAACGAGCACCCAGGAGAATATGGCTTTTTCCAAAAAAATCATCGATGCATCCGGGCTGGAGCATCCCGAGATCATGATTGTCACAAGTGACTACCATATGTTCAGATCCAAGTATCTGGCTGCAAAGAACGGTTACGCCGCCGAATACGGCATCTCGGCTCCTTCACCGGGCTATCTGAAACCGATTAATATGATCCGTGAGTATTTTGCAGCAGTTAAAGCGTTTATCTAATGGAGAATGTGCGAATTCACAAATATATTACAATCCCTTAAGATATACAGATCCAACAAAAGGCAACGAACAACTCCTAATCGAGTGAACGTTGCCTTTTTGTTATTTCTTATCGTACGTTTTGAAAATTTCAGTGATTACATTGAGAGCCATAGCTACTTCATGTGGTTCATGGGTTCTCAGAATGGTAATCAGTTTCTGGATGTTAGTATCTTCATGGGAGAGTGCCTCGTTTTCATTCGCATATGTAAATAATTGATTAACGCTGACATCAAGAGCAACTGCGATTCTATCCAAATTTTTTAAAGAGATGTTACGCTCTGCCCGTTCAATGAATCCGATATAGCTTGTATTAAATCCTGCCTTCTCAGCTAGAGCTTCTTGTGATAGATCCCTGGATTTCCGAAGATCTCTTATTCTTGCACCAACTAACTCCAAAAGTTCTGACATGGGTACACCTCTCTTTAATTAGAAGTGTAGAGAAAGAATAGAGGTTGATTAACCAATACTTAATAAGTAATTTGATTAAAAAACTACTATATAGTAATATTTTATCTATATCTTGCCCAAAACATAAACAATACACACCAGTTTGTTTTGTACAGAGAGTAAAAATGGATAAAGGAGTTGATGGATTTGAATGAAATGTACTCCTTCATGAATCGGCAGATCAATGAACCTTTATTGTACTTAACTGATATGAGTTCCAATTTGAAAAGAGATGTGCTCAATTATCAAAAACTTGCTGGGTATCATATGAAATTGGCTTTAATGATGCATAACCATAACCAAAGCAAAGTTTGCCTAATCCTCTGTGAATGGGCTTTGACTGCCATGCTCAAGGCTTTGTATATCTATGAGAACCAAACAACAATCTTACCTGACGAATGGACTATGACTGAAATTCTTTCTTTTGTGCATACAGATAAGAATCCCGGACTGGATATTGTCTTATTCATCGGCACGATACAATATATATCTTCAATAGAAAACAGCCCAGACTCTTTTCTTGCAGAGCCATTCAACATTGACAAACTGCTTGAACGAACAGAACAAGTGTTGAGTGAACTATCCGTCCGAATTCTCAGTGAACCAAACTCTCAACCTATATAATTTTTTTAATTGCTGAGAATTTTTAAAATGTTTTGTTTGAATGTGACAGCTTCCGTACCCAAAACGGTGTACAAGGGGCTGTTTTTTGTTGAAAAACACCATCACTCGAAAGAATCTTGTACAATGAAGAAGTTGGGGAATCGAAACATAAATGGGGAATATATGTGGGAGGGTGTACTAGATACTAATCAAGATCATTTTATGTGAAATAGAAGAGCAGGATCAAAAAACATTTTATCCTGCTGTGGGATTCAAATGATGACCATAACGAATTTATGAGAATGAGACCCATGATCATCTGATCAGAAATAACCATCAGACTGCTTTACAACGTTTGCGGACTGGTAAAGAAGGAGTGCAACTGATTTGAAAACATACATACTATTATTTGAAGGATACGTATCATTTGAGATTATGTTAGCCTGCTATTTTATGAAAACCCAAGGAGACATAATGACGGTAGCCGTGGAAAAGGGAATGTTACAGTCATATGAGGGATTTTCAGTTAATCCCTCTGCTCTATTAAATGAGATTGATCCGTCCGAAGTGGATCTTTTCATAATTCCCGGAGGAAATGTTACGGCAGTGCTGCAACGTCCGGACTTGATGAACTTGCTCAAAGAACTTAATGAGCGTAAAACTCCCATTGCAGCGATTTGTGCAGGAACATTGTTGTTGGGCCAAGCCCAAGTATTGGAGAGCAAAACATTTACAACCAATGCTGAATCGGAGATGAGAGCAGTCACGGCACAAGGGGAATATGTGAATCAAGGTGTTGTTGTTGATGGACATATTATTACAGCCAAGGCGAATGCTTATGTGGATTTTGGAATTGAAATCGGTAAAGTTATGAATATATATACAGGCCCTGAAGATCTGGAAGAAACGATTCTAGTATTCAAATATTTCAACGCCAAAGCATGATATAATATACGTCATTAATAGAAGAACGATGTAGGAGTGAATGATCATTACAGCATATAGGTTACCTGCTCTCTATGAGCAAAAGAAAATTTCAGCGCATGACATGGAAGAGATTGTACGTTTGTTGGCACAGGCACCATTATTATATGATGACGGACTGAGCATCCAGGTTCAGGACTTCATGGAAGGATTGGAAATCGAGCTTGAGCATGAGGTACGACTCGCTGTAATCGAGTTGTATGAACTGGCTGTGCAAGCATGCCGCCCCTTCTCTGAGCCATTTGCCTATGAGCAACTTCAGGATGCACTCGGACTACAGGCCGAGCTATGGCAGGAAGAAGTACTGACGCTTGCTGAATGGATGGAATGGTTGGAGCAGATCGGTAAAGGACAAAGAAAACTGCCAGAATACAATTTTACAGCCATGCTGGGGAATCTGCCCGAAGGGTTCATGATTCATGATTTCCATGACGAGCTTCGGTATCAGTTGGAGCAAAACCCAACAAACGCATGGGCGATCGAAGAACGCAATCGCTTATACGCAGCATTGGGCGCAAATTAAAATCAAACAAAACGGTCGCAGACAGTGTTAGTCCATATATAGCGTACTTGCTTTACCCAGTATGGGGAAATGAGGGGATACCGTGAAAAAGGTTGTGTTGGCGGGTGGAACAGGGTTTGTTGGACAGGATTTTGCCCAAAGATTCATGAAGCTTGGTTATGAGGTGCTCATTATCTCACGTCAGCCCGGTCATATAGCCTGGGAAAACCAGGCTGAAATCAATCAGGCACTTGAAGGTGCAGAATTGCTGATTAACCTGGCCGGAAAATCCGTAAACTGCCGTTACACGGACGAGAACCGCAAAATCATTCTGGAATCCAGAACCCAGACAACCCGCATTTTGGGCGAGTCTGTTCTGGCCTGTAGCTACCCTCCTGAACTATGGATTAATTCGAGCACGGCCACAATATATAGACATGCAGAAGATCGCCCCATGACGGAGAAGGAGGGCGAGATTGGCTCCGGGTTCTCGGTGGATGTCGCCAAAGCGTGGGAAAAGGCTTTTTTTGAATTCAGTCTGCCGTCTACGCGTCAGATCGCATTACGGATTGCCATTGTGCTGGGAGAAGGCGGCGTCATGGAGCCACTGACCAATCTGGTCCGTTTTGGCCTGGGTGGATCACAAGGACCGGGAACCCAGCAGTTTAGCTGGATTCATATAGAGGATTTGTTCCGCATGGTGCTCTATGTTCAGCAGCGTCCGCAACTGGAAGGCGTATTTAATGCTTCTTCTCCACATCCTGTAACGAACCGCCAGCTTATGGAGAGTCTGAGGCGGCAGATGGGAGTTCAGATCGGACTTCCTTCGCCTCGCTGGATGCTTGAACTGGGGGCACGATTCATTCGGACCGAAACAGAACTGGTTCTCAAAAGTCGCTGGGTTATTCCCGAAAGGCTTGAACGGGAAGGATTTACGTTCAAATACGATACGCTTGATCTTGCACTGGCCGAGATTTTGAAGCAGGGGAAATAGTGTGCTCATCTATAGAGGTGGCATTCGGTCTGAGTGAGGGTACGAGAATAAGCGCTAACGAACCCTCAACGTCTTAAAAGGCGAATGATTAAGAAATGCCAAGTTTTTAACGAACCACAGCAACTTTATTCCGTTACAAAACGGGCTTCAGAATCTAAAAATAGATCAAATCAGCGAAATAGCATCTCTACATTCGTTACACCTCAGACCTGTACAAAATAGGGCGAATAGCGTGTGCTAGATTCATTAAACCAAAATAACCTTAAAAAGGGATGTCCCCCGTCATGCTCATGACTGATGGGACAGCCCCTTCTGCCATGAAACGAATCTCTTTGGCTTGGTTGCCGTTACGCGTGCGGTCCTGCCTGTCATGCGTGAGCAAAAGCAGGGATTGATCATCAACTTGTCCAGCGTGAGTGGATTGTCCGGTTTTCCGGGTTATGCGCCGTATGCTGCATCCAAATTTGCTGTGGAAGGTTTCACCGAAAGCTTGCGTCACGAAATGTCTTCTTTCGGCGTTCGGGTTGTGTTGGTAGAGCCAGGTGCGTATCGCACGCCTATCTGGAATAAAGGTTTGGGTGAAATCCAAAGGAGCGATGGCTCTCCATATTAAGAGAAGCTGGATGCGATTCTCCGTTATTCCCAGCAGGCTGGAGAGACAGTACCTGATCCGCAGGAAGTGGCCGATCTGATTGCCCGTATCGCACGGATGCGTGCACCAAAGCTTCGTTATGCGCTGGGCAAAGGCTCCCGTTTGCTTATCATCAGCAAATTGCTGCTGCCATGGAAATGGCTGGAGTGGATTATCGCGCGTGGACTGAAATAGGAGCTAAACATGAAAATCAACGCCGGGGGGATTTTTCCATGTTCGAAATTATCGTCGTCATTTTACTTTTGTCGATTGTAGGACTTCTCTTCCGTATTAACAGCAAGCTGCCTGAACGAGATTGGGTAAAAGAAGCGATGGAGCGGGATGCGTCGAAATAAAAACACTGGAGGTCTTTCATATGAAAATCGCTTTTGTTTTGTTTGATGGTTTGACTTTCCTTGATTTTGCAGGATTTTATGATGTCATCAATCGGTTGAATTTTTTTGAACAAACCAAAGGTACGACATGGGAAACATGTGCGATGACTGATCAGGTTACGGACGAATCGGGTTTAACGTTGAAGGTGGACCGGGTGAATCCTAATTTGGCGGAATATGATCTCGTGTTTGTGCCTGGTGGCATGGGAACGCGCAAGCTTCGATTTGATGAGGCTTTTGTGGGCTGGCTGAGGCAGGCCGAGAATGTTCCGTTGAAAGTATCCGTGTGCACAGGTTCTTTGCTGATGGGAGCGGCGGGGTTTTTAACAGGTAAAAAAGCAACGACGCATCCTAATGTCTACGATTTGCTTCAGCCTTATGTTGCCGAGGTGATTCAAACCCGCATTGTAAAAGACGGCAATGTGATTACAGCCGGAGGAGTAGCGACGTCCATTGATCTTGGAATCTATGTCGTAGCTCTGCTTGCAGGAGAGGAAGCCGCAGCGAATGTAAAGCTCCAGATCGATTATCCTTATGACATGCAGGGAGTGGTTGAAGAATGAAGGAAGGTCAAAAGGAGGACATGTTCATCCTTCGCAATATACGCAGAGATGAGGCAGAGCAGTATTGGCCTTTGCGGCTGGAGGCGCTGAAAAATCATCCGGAAGCCTTCGGCGCTTCGTTTGAAATGTCGATTCAGCTTCCCATGAGTGAAGTACAGGAACGTATACATAATGAAGCTGATGATTACATTCTGGGGGCATACACAGAAGAAGGCATCCTCGCAGCAACGATGGGATTCAAACGGGAACATGGGATTAAGCTACAGCACAAAGGTTATATCTGGGGAGTCTATGTCTCACCGCCATATCGTGGATGTGGGCTTGCGTCCCGATTGCTCCGCGAAGTGTTGGATCGGGGAAGGGAACTGGAAGGCATTGAGCAAATCAATCTCAGTGTGGTTACCACGAACGAGTCAGCCCGACGATTGTATGAGCAGTCTGGATTTGAAACCTATGGCATTGAGCGTAATGCGCTGGTCGTTCAGGGAAAGGGTTACGATGAGGCTCATATGACGTACTTTTATGCTGAACGTTTGAATTTAGGCGATGAGCATGTTAAAACAGGTGGTGACATATGACGGAAGCAGTTCAGCTTGAACTTGACGGCATTTCTTTTGAATTAAAAGAACCTCATTCATTTGAGTGGCTTGCGCGCCTGGGTACCGTATTTCGTGTGTTTGATCAGCAGGATTCCGGTAATTTGTCCTTTGGTGTTCTGGGTCAGGACGGAGAGCGGAAATTCGTGAAATATGCTGGAGCACGCACGATCCATGCGGGGGATACAGGGACGCCTGCCGAAGCGATTAATTATCTGAAATCGTCCGTTTCAATATACGAAGATTTGGCACACGACACATTGATTCAATTAAAGGATCATTTTGCAACGGAACATGGTTACGCCTGTGTATTCAATTGGGTGGAAGGGGATTGCCTGCATTCCCATTGGGACTTTCCACCCCCGGCCAAATATGAGGACCCGCGTTCCCCTTATTATCGATTCAAACAGCTTCCGGTAAAGACGCGCATTCAGGCGATGGAGCAGATTTTGGATTTTCATATCGAAGTGCAGCGGAGAGGTTATGTGGCTGTTGATTTTTACGATGGCAGTCTGATCTATGATTTTGACAAGCAAGCGATGAAAATATGCGATATTGATTTGTATCGCAAGGGTTCTTTTGTGAATACGATGGGACGGATGTGGGGTTCATCCCGCTTTATGTCTCCTGAGGAATTTGAGTTGGGTGCGCCAATAGATGGAGTCACGAATGTGTTTAATATGGGAGCAATGGCTTTCTCATTGCTTGGGGGCGAGTTGGATCGTTCGTATGCCAGGTGGGATGGTGGAGAAGCGCTGTACCAGGTGGTTATGCGTGCGGTAGACCCTGAGCGGGCAAGTCGTTATGCGTCGGTTGCTGAATTAGGTGCTGCATGGAAAAAAGCCGTTCTGAAGGATAAATAAGATACACGGAATAGTTGTCTCACTCGTAAAATCCTCTCGTATAATACCCATACGCAATTGTGCACATTGGATTCGTAACTGCATGTAATATACCGTATAATGGAAATTAATGAGGGGGTATTGGCAATGTGCAAATATACGATGTCAGGAATAATACCTGAATTTCAGCAGCATGAAGCTGGAAAAAGAAGTGTAGGTGAACCATTATTGCAGAAACTTGTTCCGCAAGTATGAATCCTATATCGAACCTTTCACCCATGGATATGATGAAAATCCAGGCAGATACACTGTATACGATGGACGATCAGAAACGCCTGGTAAGTATTAATGAACCGGATGGCGGGCAGGCTCCAGCCTTATTTATCGGGATAACTTCTATCGGGCAATGCTCCTATTTTCATGAGCAGTTGCCGTTCACTCTGATTGAGGAGCTAGGCTGTGACACTGAGCTTTCGCTCGATATTGCGAAGCTGATTCGGAGAGTTGAGACATTTAAGCCCGTGAAGAGTGTATGGATGGGCCCGGCTTATGTCTTTCCCGAGAAGTGTGGCGAATGGCATCCAAATGTTCAGATTATAGATAGTCATTGTTCTTTTCTGCTGGCAGAGCATTTTCCTGAATTAATAGAATGTCTACATGAAAAAACGCCCGTTGCCGCTTATGTCATGGAGGATTCAGCAGTTGCTGTATGTTGTTCAGCCCGTGTATCCAAACGGGGTGCCGAGGCAAGTCTCTATACCGCGCCTGGTTTCAGAGGGCATGGTTATGCAGTGGAGGCGGTGAAGTGCTGGCAGCATCATGTTAAAAAGGATGGGCGCATTCCGCTCTATAGTACATCTTGGGACAATGTAGCTTCACAGACTGTTGCCCGTAAGCTGGGACTAACCCAGTTTGGTGTGGATTTCAGCATCACGACTTCGTCATAAAGGATGAATTCATGTATGTTAAATGAATGGCGGCAATCTGCTGCGTTGAAACCCGGAATTATGAGGAGGTGCTGCAGCAATGATTAGGACCTTTGTACAAAAGGACCTGGAATATGTCATTGAAGCGCATATCCGTATCTATCGAGATGAGTATAATTATGATCATAGCTTTGCCGAGTTTATTAAAGATGCCGTAAATGAGTTTAAACGCTCCGGCAATTACGCGAGAGAAATGGTATGGATTATTGAGCTGAATCAGACAGCTTCTGGCTGCATTGGTCTGACTCAATTGGATGAACAGACAGCTCAATTGCGTTGGTTCCTCATTGAACCTGAAGCCCGTAATTGCGGCTGGGGACGCCAGCTTATCGAGCAGGCTGTCCATTTTGCAAGAGAAAAAGGTTATGCATCCATCATCTTATGGACCAACGAGTCTCTGTCGGGGGCACGTAGATTGTATCAATCATTTGGGTTCGAAGTGGTTGAAATCCGAAAACAGGTCCTGTCAGGACAGGAGCTAACGGAACAAAAATGGAAATTGATTCTGGAACAAAGGCAGGAGTGATTCCATGATTCGCAAACGTATTGCGAGCGGCACGGTATTGCTATGTATTGCATGGATGTTGGTAGCTTGCTCGAATCAGACGGAAAGTCAGGACGTAAGCTTGAAGATTGATAGCAACCTTCAGCAAATCCTGAATGGTCCTGAGATGATTCTGACCAGCAGTAATCCAGGTGATTATATTGGTGCTAACACAGAGGCATATGTTCAAATTCTGGATACGGGTGAAGAGGGACTGAACGTTCTAATTCAGCAATTGGAGTCAAGTTCGCACGACGGGCTTAAGGAATGGATCATGGCTCAGGCAAGTACTGAGCTGCTCGGAGAACGTAATCCCGTTGAGCACTGGAAAAGTGGCAAAGACTGGCTCAGACAGTATAATATGAATGTAGAATAATGATAATGACTCATCATCGTTAGTGTATGATTTACAGCGAAAGTAGTGGAGGGAACGGAATCGATTCTGAAGAAGCGGTAGCGTTCGCCTTTGTCTCCGAATTTGCACATTTATAAAATATATCAAAAAAATTTGGAGACAACAGCGATCGAAAGAACGATCCGTAACCGAAACGATCACCGCAGGTCGTCAAGCGTTAACGACTGTGATGACCCGGAATAACATAACTCACCTCCCAGTCATCATGAGCAGGAATGAGAGGTTCCAGGAACCTGAAAGAATACGTTATAGAGGTGAAACCCTTGAAGAAGAAAATTGCATTTTTTGACTCGGGAATCGGTGGTTTAACCGTCTTGCATAAGGCTTTGCATCAATTCCCTGAAGAATCGTTTTTGTATTATGCCGATACATTGCATGTTCCATATGGGACCAAGTCAGCGGATGAGGTTAGAGGACATATTTTCAATTGTGTGGAGGCTATTGTTCAGGAAAATGTGCAAGCGATCGTGATTGCCTGCAATACAGCGACCAGTCTGACCGTGAAGGATTTGCGTGCCAGGTATGATATCCCCGTTATCGGGATGGAGCCTGCTGTGAAACCGGCTGTGGAGATGAATCGAAAAAGCGGCAAAAGGGTGCTTGTATTTGCTACTGCCCTGACCTTGAGTCAAACCAAATATCATGAGCTGGTATCCCGTGTGGATGATCACCACAGTGTCGATTCCATTCCATTGCCTGAACTGGTGGAATGGTGTGAGCAGCTGGATTTTGATCCACAGAAAATTGCGTCGTACTTCCGTCTCAAGCTGGCTGATCTTGATCTGGACTTATACGGTACAGTGGTACTTGGCTGCACGCATTATCCGTTCTACACATCCATTCTTCGTACGGTTCTGCCAGATCATATTCAGATTATTGATGGCAGTACGGGAACGGTTAACCGCTTGAAACAGCTTCTTGGGTTGGCAGATCAACAGGGCATGTGGGCCGAGGATAACGTTACTTTTCTTAGTTCGTCTGGCCGTTTGGAAGACCGGGAGAACATGCATATTGCACTCCAATATCTGGAGAAGCATCGAATGTAAGTTGAATCAACAGGAGGTGAGGGTCGATGCAGTCAATTTATCTCATCCGTCATGCCCAAGCAACCGGGCAAGAACCGGATGCCGAGCTTACAGATGAAGGACTTCGTCAGGCAGAAGAACTTGCTGAGATGTTGGCGGACCACCCTATACAATACATTGTGTCGAGTCCGTGGAGAAGGGCGCTTCAGACCGCAGCGCCACTGGGCAAAACCGTCCTGCAACATATACATACGGATGAACGTCTTCAAGAGAGGGTGCTTAGTACCCTTCATCTGGATAACTGGATGGATGTGCTTGAACGTACATACAAGGACGAAGACTGGATGGAAGAAGGGGGCGAATCTTCACGTTTTGCAACAGCTCGGGGTCTTGAAGTATTGGACGAGTTGTGGCGTCGACCTGAGCATGGCGCGGCTGTGATTACACACGGCAATATGCTGTCTCTGCTCATTCGAAGCCATGATGCATCCTTTGGATTCGAAGAGTGGAAAAGTCTAACTAATCCTGATGTATATGTTCTAGAGAAACAGCAGGGTGATGAAGTCACACACAGCATTCGCCGTATATGGCGAAGATAAACATAAAGAGAGTGCTCCAGCGATTTGTAAGATCGGCTAGAACACTCTTTTCCGTTTACGATGTTGGTTCTACAAAGCGGCAATTAATAACATGATCCAACCGGCCAAGAATGCTACTCCGCCCAGCGGTGTGATCGCACCCAGTTTTCGAACTCCAGTTACACTTAGGGCATACAGGCTGCCCGAGAACAAGAGAATGCCGGCGAATAGCAGCCATCCGGCCAGTATAACAAGAGAAGATTGCTCCAGCTGATCAGCGAGCAGTCCAAGCAGGATGATTCCGAGTCCGTGAGCAAGATGATACTGGACACCGGTCTCGTATATTTTGATCATATCAGCAGACAATCTGCGTTTGAGCGCGTGCGCACCGAATGCTCCGAGGGCAACAGCAAGAAACATCATGATACTTCCGAGTATAACCAGGGTCTGCATGTGTCTTGTCTCCTTTTAAATGGGTATTAAGCAGTACAACAGAATTTGCAGCCAAATTGTTGTTACGTTTACAGTTTGCGCAATTGGATGCGCTGAATGGAATGGTCGGCTTCCTTTTTCAAAATCAGTCTGGCTCGTCCTTTGGTTGGCAGGATGTTTTCGTGCAGATTTTTGGCATTGATATCTTTCCAGATCTGACTTGCCGTAAGAACAGCCTCATCTTCTTCCAGATTGGCGAAACGACTGTGGAAGAAGGAATTCTCATTCTGAAACGCTGTATTGCGCAGCAGCTTGAAACGCTCAATGTACCAGTGACGGATATGCTCCTCTTCCGCATCGATATAGATGGAGAAGTCAAAAAAATCACTGACCAGCAGTGGAGTTTCCTTTTTGACCTGGAGCACATTAATTCCTTCAATAATGAGGATATCCGGCTGACAGATGGCCTTCTCCTCACCTGCAATGACGTCATAGGCAAGATGGGAGTAGACGGGAGCCATCACTTCAGGTTTGCCTGATTTGACATCACCCATAAATTGAATCAGTGACTTGATATCGTAGCTTTCCGGGAATCCCTTCCGGTTCATGATACCTTTCTCTTGCAGCACGGCATTGGGATACAGGAAACCATCCGTTGTGACCAGATCCACCTTGGGATTCCCTTTACCTCTGGCCAGCATAGCCTGAAGCAGACGGGCCGTTGTACTTTTGCCGACGGCAACACTGCCCCCAATACCGATAATGTAGGGAGCGTGATGTGCTTCTTTTTTCAAAAAAGATGCCGTTAAGCGGTTTAGCTCTCGTGAAGCTCCTGCATATAAGTCAATAAAGTGGGTAAGAGGTAGATAAATATCCTCAACTTCTTGAATGGATACCTCTTCATTTAATCCCTTTAGCTGTTCCAATTCCGCTTTCGTTAGTGGAAGAGTGGTCTGATGTTTCTTCAAGTCAGCCCATTCCTTGCGGTTAAACTCGGTGTAAGGAGAGTATAAATTCATGAGATCCCGCTTTCTGTATGTAGTGTTATGTTGGCACAATCTTTAGTGTACCAAATTTCAGGGAACTGACAACACCTTTACATTTGATGCTTCCTTTGTATATTCCCTGAAAGTTGAATGAAAAGCAACTTATAGGAAATTGTAAACCAAATTATGTTAAAGTCAACGTATACCATGCGGGAGGGTGACAGCAAATGATCGTATATGAGAGAGAGCATGATTTTGTTTTGACCGCACAGCATGAGCATGGACTAGTAGCCGGAGAAATGGCTTCCCATTGGAAAACGGAATTGTTAACGGATGAAGCGCATCGGGAAGATCTGATTCTTGCCGCAAGAGAGCATGATCGGGGATGGATTGAACTGGATGCGGCGCCATTCTGGAATGATTATAGTCAGATCCCATATTCTTTTCGTGATTTTCCGCTACGTCCGCGATTTGTATTTTACCGTAAAGGTATTGAAGAGGTTCGTGAGAAAAACCTGTATGCCGGGCTGCTGTGCAGCATGATGTACACAGAATTGTTTCAAAACAATCTGGGTGCTAACACCAATGACGATGAAGACATCAGGGAGTATCTGAATGATGAACGGGAGCACCAGTTACGTTGGGAACAGCAGCTTGGTGGTGGTGAGGCGTTGAAGCTTAGGCTGAAAAATGATGTGGAAATCATGCTTTTCTGTGATCAACTCAGTCTGTTTCTCTGTATGGAGGAGCCGGGCACACCTGCTGCACGTTATGATTTTTTCGCCGAAGGACTCGGCTGTACATTCGATGCCTGTTCAAGGCAACCCATTCATGCCGAGTGGCTCTCCAATGAGAAAGTGGGATTATCTTTTGTGCCGTTTGATGAGGAATTTACGGTTAATATGCCTTACAAATCGGTGCCGAAAGGGAGTATCCGTAAATTCGGTCTGCTGCAGGCTTATCGCCGTGCCGAGTGGAAAGAACGTCGAGTGTTAATTACAGGCATGAGCTGAATATCGCCTATTCCATATCCGGTTTAAACAAAATAGCGCTATGTTTAATGAGGCGGGCTCCCGAACTTTTCCGGTGTCCGTCTTTCGTATGTGTTTATCATTGAAGCAGGAAAATCTATCTTCATACCAGAAATAAATTTCAAGGGATTAGGTTTATATCAGGCAAGCGGGGGGATGAACATGGATACTAGAACTGAAATTCTAACGATGTGTATGGTGTGGGACAAACAGAATGATCAGGTATTATTAATGAATCGACCGGACCGGAAAGGATTTCCGGGATATATTGCTCCAGGAGGAAAAGTCGATTTTCCGGAAAGCATTGTGGATGGTGCCGTGCGAGAAGTTAAAGAGGAAACAGGGCTTGTGGTGAAAGAAATTACATATAAGGGTCTTGATGAATTCTGTGATCCGGAGCAAGGATTGCGTTATATGGTGTTCAACTACCTGGCTACTTCTTTTGAAGGGGAGCTACTGAGCGAACCGCCGGAAGGCGAACTGTTGTGGGTGTCTTTAGGGCAAGCGCTAGAGCTACCCATGCAGGATTGGTTTGCGGAACGTTTGCCGCGTTTTTTTCAAGCAGGGACGTTTGAGCGGAGTGTGATCTGGGAGAAATCAACGGGGCTGACACTGAAAGAGACATTTATGGTGTATGGCGATTCGGTTCTTGAACAGAGTAAAGTGAAATAATTCAAAACGTTCAGGAGGCGGAAAAAATGATGGGATACCAGCATGCATTAGAAAGATACATTGCAGCGACAAATACACATCAGTTTGATGAGGTAACCAAATGGTTATCACCGGATGCCGTATATTGGTTTACGGGAACATCTTGTACTACGCCTGACGACATTCGGGTTTATTTTGAAAACGCTTGGGAGACCGTTAAGGAAGAGGTATATCGTGCAGAAGATGTCATGTGGATTACGACAGGCGAAGAGCATGCGGTCTGTATTTATACCTATCACTGGAAAGGAATGTATCAAGGGGAGCCGGCATCTGGAAAAGGTCGGGCTACCAATGTATTTGTTACAGACATCAACGGAGAATGGAAATTAATCCATGAGCATTTAAGCACGGGTGAGTAACGTGTGGAAGCGGAATAGAACGCTGTGTTTTTATTACAGATGACTTGAATAAGAAGAAAAATGAGGCTGTATTTGAATCTTGTCTCATATGTTATCAGCCAATTTTGTATATTTATATCCAGATATTATGATATAATGAAGTTTACTTTTTAAAAGGAGATAACTTGCTATTATGGGGATTACATTTCGTGAATCGCTGGAGGGAATAGGTATCGACCAACTTAGCGGGAATTTTTTCGAAGGTTGGCCCAGCCCTCCGTCTACGCCTACGTTCCTGAAGATGCTGGAACAATCCTATGCTGTTGAACTGGCTGTTGATGAAGCTACTGGGAATGTAGTGGGCTTTATTCAAGCGATCTCAGACGGAATTCTTAGTGCATACATTCCTCTGTTGGAAGTGCTTCCGGAGTATCAGGGTAAGGGGATCGGGTCAGATCTCATCAAGCGTATGTTCAATCGTCTGGGTGATCTCTATATGATTGATCTTTTGTGCGATAACGAACTTCAGGATTTCTATGAGAAACAAGGTATGCAAAAAGCATCTGGTATGGTGATTCGTCATTATCACAATCAAGCTGGAGTGGTGAATTGAATAGCTAATAGATTTAGGTGAACTAGATGGGTGATATAAAGTCTACAAATGGTTTCGAAGTAACCCGAGGTTATAAAAAGCGAAAAATATCAATTTAGACCCAAACCTTTATAGACGGAATGTTGTTATATATTTGGTGATCTAGCCATACATAGGCTTCTGCAAACGGGACGTAAATGAATATGTACAAGGAAAAGGTGGAGATTGGTGTGAAATTGTCGTTCCGGATTTTGGACTGGGAAGAAGAAAAACCTTATGGGCTTTTATTAATGGCTGATCCGTCCAAAGCCATAGTTGACGAATATCTGAGTCGCGGTGTTTGTTTTATCGCTGAATATGAAGGAGAAATGGTAGGAGAGTTTGTCTTGCTGAAGACGCGTCCAGAGACAGCAGAGATCGTTAATATTGCCGTACAGGAAGAATTACAGGGACAGGGCGTTGGCAAACACATGATCAAGGAAGCGATAGAGGCCGCCCGCAGGCTCGGTTGTCGAACAGTAGAAATTGGGACAGGCAACTCAAGCTTTCATCAGTTGAAGCTGTATCAACGCTGTGGGTTTCGCATTATAGGGGTCGATCGGGATTTCTTTGTGAAACATTATGAAGAAGAGATTATAGAAGATGGCATTCGCTGCGTGGATATGATCCGTTTGGCGCTGGATCTGGAAACCGTTGCGGAGGAGAACAAGAAGTGAAAATAGTTCGACTGAAATCAGAAGATTGTCGCAGCATCACCGCTTATGGTAGTAAGGGAGCGGAGATTACGCCGATACTCCGAAGCACATCAGCTTGTCACGTAGCCCAATTGAAACTGTCTGCAGGTGGAAGTGTGGGTTTGCATCCAGCGGTGGGTGAGCAGTTGTTTCTGGTGCTTGAAGGGGAAGGTTGGGTGGAAGGCGAGACGGGCGAACGGGTAGTAGTCCGATCGGGAGAAGCCGCGTACTGGACGAATGGAGAGAATCACCAATCCGGCTCGGAGACAGGGTTAACTGCATTGTTGATTGAGGGTGAAGAACTAATTGTTCGGTTATCGCTAGAGTCGGGAGACTCTGAAGATAGGGGCTGATGATTTGAGTGTATGGGTCATTGTTATTATGGGAGCGGTATTTGCTCCCTCGTTCTATCAGATGAATAAGCGCATTCGTAGATTGGAAGAGCAAGTCAGGCATCTTTCAGACGAGAGGAAGAACCTTTAAGTGGATCGGTACACACACATGGGGGTATACGGTTTAGTCACTTGGGAGCAAAAGGTCCTGTTAATACGTAAGGCAAGAGGAGCCTATATGGGGAAATGGGATTTGCCTGGAGGAAGGTTGGAGTTTGGTGAGCAACCGGAGTTCGCCCTACATCGTGAGATCGAAGAGGAGACGGGCCTTTCCGATCTACAATTGGTGATTCATTCTGCGGAGTCGAATGTACTAGAGTGGACGGACGAAGGCGAGCCGGAAGAGCTGCACCATATTGGGATTCTGTACGATGTATATTTGACAAGTGAAAGTAGACCCTCTGAGATCAAAAGGGAACCGGATGGCGAAGATTCACAGGGCGCACAATGGTTTACTTTGGAAGAGGTCGGAGCGTTATCGTTGACACCATTTGCAGAGAGTATGATTAAAAATTTTGATAGAAATTTATTTTGATTTGAATTTTAGGACTGGTCAAATGGAACAGAATCGTTTATTCTGTGATAGAAGATTACAAATTTTTCAATTGAATAGGACTGACACCTTAAAGCATAAGGCTATGAATCTGCGGATTCGTGGCCTTTTTTTGTGTTTTTACAGGTGAATTGGGTCTTTGGAAGGGGAGGTTGCATGCCTTGTAGTGATGGGGATTGCTGAAAAATAATACCAAAAGCCTAGATTTGCATGGTAGAATATTGATGATTATGACAAATTTAGGTTTTGGTTTGAAAAGTAGTACGAGCGCTGAAGAAGCAGAAGTTTGCCCCATACTAAGGTACATAGGAGAGTGAGTAGATTGAAGAAACAGATGGGATTAATTGGTAGGAAATCAAAAAGGAACGTATTGATCGTCGGTTTGTTGACGACGGCTTTGATGGCAGGAGCGCTGCTGAACAATGGAACCGTGGGTCTGGTATCTACTGTGGATGCTGCTGCAGGCACGAGTGGAGGGGGCACAACGGCTTCTGCGCTTACGAAGTTCAAAGATATCAAAGGGCACTGGGCGCAAGCTACCATTGTCAAAGCCTATGATAAAAATCTGATTTCCGGCTATCAGGATGGTACATTCCGCCCCAATGCCAAAATCACCCGTGGTGAGTATGCTACACTTCTCAGCCGTGCAACCAGCTGGGAAAAGGTACAAGGAGAGAACCCTTTTGCTGATCTCAAGGGACACTGGTCTGAATCAGCTGTGACACAGTTGGTTGGTCAAGGCTTCATTGATGCTGGTGATTATCCGAAAGGATTCAATCCGAATGCCGAGCTGACACGCTACGAGATGATGAAATGGATTGCGAACGGACTGATCAAATCGGGAACCAGTTTCCAGGATGCTTTTGACGACACTCGAGATACGCTGCTACCTACCCCTGAAGTGAATCGGGGAACGATTCGTGCAGAGCAAATTCCTTATCTCGCACTTGTTCGCGGGACCGGCATTGTCGGTGGATTTGAAGACGGTTCTCTGAAGCCTGCTGATCCAACAACGCGAGCTGAAGTGTCTGCCATTTTGCTGCGTTATATGGATGTGGAAGGTACGGATGCAGGGAAGTACAGTGATCTGAATGAAATGCGTGAGGTTGGCACGACGGGGACGAATTTAACGACGGTTAGTAATTATTTTTATACTAAAAATTCTGTTACGGTTAGTGAACTATCTAAGGGAGATATAAAATTATCTAACAATTCAGGAGTACTCACGTTTCATAGGTTTATAGTAGTGAAGGTTCAAAATGGTAAGCCTCAAGGAGTATATACTAAACTTTTTGTGGAACCCCAAATTTCAAGTGGCAACTACTATTTAACATTTGCTGACCTATCTTTTATATCAAACACTGAAAAAACAGATTTGATAACCTATAGTAGTGGTCTGAATAATGGATTATTAAAGTTTAGAAGATTAGATTTAGACTATGCAACAAAGAACGGATTCACTACCATTCCTAACAGCCCTAAAGAACTCATTACTAAGGGCAAAAAGGTTAGGTTTTGGACTAGATCATCTTTAGATTTCAAAAATGGGACGTATCATATCACTTCTGAGAATATAGGAGAAATGAAAATACAAAATATGTACTATTAGTGAGGTGATTGTACTCTTATGAAAAAACGAATGCGGTTGTCCGTATTCAATTGGTTCAACACATTGATTGTATTCTTGGTCATAAGTTTTGGCGTGGCAGGGCTATCGATGAATAATTCTGTTTATGCTGCAAGCGATACGTACGGTCCAAAGTCAATGAAGAGTCCTGTTTTAAAATCTATTCAAGCTGAAAAAACAATCGGCACCCCCGGCGTTTACTGGTATCAAACCGATGATGGGAGATTTAGAGCAGACCACAGTGGTGGTCCCACATATTCTAATAATGATGGGGGTTGTACTACTCCCTATCCCGCTTTAAAAGAGGTTCCAGATAGTGTTGACTTCTCACGATGGCCAGCGGTTTCTTGGCCCCAATATAATGGCAATAATTTATCGGCCTCGAGTTTCAAGGAAGTTAAAATTAAAAGTGTAGAGTATCAAACAAAACCTGAACAAGAATCTTATACAGGGGTAGGAAGAACGGTTATAGCACCTCCAAGCACAATTGTTGGCATTCGAACTTTAACTGGTGGAAATCACGAGTGGACTCAGAATGATCCATTTGAAAATGGCGGAAAAACAAATGCAGGTTGTATTAAACATAAAGTTGCCTATTTCACTCCGATGGATATCATCTGGGAAGGCGATCTAGAAGAAGAAAAGCAAATTGACGTAACACCAAATTCCACACTAACGGTTGGACAAACCAAACAGATGGAAGCCAAAGTTGAGACGAAAAACTACGGTGCAACGAAATATAGTGAAGGCATCGACGTAAGTCGGCGCGAAGCTGAGACCACCTGGTGGTCATCTGATCCGAGTATTGTGAGCATTGAACCCAAAACAGGAATGGTTAAGGCTGAAAAGCCGGGTACTGCCTTTGTACGTGCAATTTGGAACAACGGTACATATCTCATCTCGGACACTGCGGACATCACGGTAACGTCCGAGCCGGGACTTACAGTGAACCTGCCAAACGCCTGTAAAGCAGACACAGCTACACCGCTGCAAGCTAAAGCTATCCTGACCAAATCAGATCTTTCTGTTCATGAGCTTACCGCTCATTCCAAACTGACCTGGCAAAGCTCCAATCCGGCAGTAGCGACCATAGGTACAGATGGGAAAATGACGATCAAGGGCATCGTCGGCAGTACCACTATCACCGCGCGATTTTTGGACCCTGCCCAGCAGTTGGATGAACAAGGGACGCAGGTGTTAGATGTAAAGGATTGCACAGGCAACGGAGGAGACGGGGGGACTGATCCAGGTAACGGTGGTGGTGTTGTGGGTTGCCCCGTGACCATCAGTCCACCTAATAAAGGAGCGTTGATCGAATCGGCTGCCATGGACCCCTCCGTCCGGGGCGTGCTGAAGGCTGATGAGCGGGGGTCTGAGAAGTTTGATGTCACCCGAGGCATCCCGACTTCTGAAGATCTCTATGCAAATGTCATGGCTAAAGGATACTTGTTCCAGCACCGTTGGGTGAACATGACGGGCACAGTAACTTATACGGTCAACGTAAAAAAGAAGTATCACAAAACATGGACGATTCCGGGCAGAGCCTCGACAGGACCGAATGATCCAGGCACACCTCCAGAACCTAAGGAACTAGACGTTCCTGGGGACAAACCAATGCAGGTCATCCGACAATATAGTTATTGGCAGATTGATAATTTGGAAGTCTATCAGTTAAATCAAGCTACGATATCCAATTATGCACTTGGTGGCTACGGTGGTACAGTAACGCTGACTCCAAACGGATATACACCGCCGACCTTACAATCGGCTAATGATGATGCCATTACCGCACATGTGAAACCTGCACCTTGCAAGGAAATCGATCTTGGCACTGAAACTGTTCCAGGCGGTTCCACTGAACCGGCTACACCAGTCGAAACATCATTGTTCCAATCCAAAGCGGAGGCTGAGGTCAAAGAGAACACTGTAAATAATGACAAGGTCGTGTTTAACGGTGCCACTGTGATGGATCCTGCTCCGATGGATAAGACTGCTCCCCGACCTGGGACAATCCCTCAGCCTAGCATGATCGGTGACAACGTGCTGTACCAAAATCGTTTAACTGTACAGAATACACTGGTCAACATGGCGAACCAATCGACAACGGGCGAGATCGCATATGGCTTGATTCCTGGCAACATTAAAGGCGGGCAGGATCAGAAGTTTTCTATTCAAGGGATCAATTCTGTCACGGTGCATACACCTGTCGTTAACTACGCATGGGTGTCTGATGATCAGCCGCATAACCAAAAAACGGTGCCTGATCCGACCAGTTCAGCGCTCATTTTGGAACGACCGTTTATTGTACGCATTCCGACCTCAGGACAGCATCTGGACGTAAGCAGTTACCCGGGGTATGGCAATAGGGACTACGCCAAGTATTTTCGCATCAAGCAGATTCGTTTCCCCTTTGATGTCTATAACGCCGATAGGAGTCAGTTCATTCCAGCCAAGACCTGGGTGGACATTCCAGTCAATCAACTGGATACCGTTTTCTATCTTCCAGTATGGGTGGATGAAGGACATTACCGAATTGAATTTCGCAATATTGCAGAAAATGCTCCTTCGACATTCACGGAACAGCAGGATGCCAATACGAATCTGACTCATCATGTTGCGTCAGACACGGTTCCGGTAGAGGTTATTGGGCGATTGTATGATTTTCACGTTACGGATATCGCCGATTTTAATTGGGAGAACGTTTTCCGTAAACAGGTGGGGAGTTCGGAGCCGACAGGGGCAAGCTACTGGACAGGACTTAACAGTATTGATGGTGACCCGAGAGGTAATCTGGCACCGTTTGTGTTACCTGTTCGCCCAGGCAGTCATCCTGTGCAGGGTTTCAGTAATGTAGCCGTGAAAACAGGTTACCATGTCAAATTCGACCTGAAAACAAAGGGCAATATGTTTGGCAAACAGGATGGTGTTCGGATTACACCAACGTTCTATTTTGTGAGCAAAGATGGCTCTTCCAGACAAGAAGTCGATTTATACTATCACCGCGGTCAAGAGCGACTTATCCGGATAGGATCGGAAGAGGATCTGGAGAAACGGTTTGTTGTCCTGAACTCGAGGTTGCGTAATGTACCCGGTACGGAATTGGGGGATACGGCGCGTTATCAGTATACTTATGAACTGACCGCAGATGAGCGCAACCAAAATTCGCTCGCTGACTATATGGTTCGGCTTGTAGATCAAACCTCTCACCAGAAGACGTGGGTAGGCCGCTATGATTGGATGATTCTGCCCGCCTCCATTCGTACACTGATTGGACCAAAGGAGGACATTCCTTCCGGTGTTAATGTGGACCGAGCGAATGCGGCGATCCAGCGTTGGTACGGGGAATACAGCCTGCCTGCAGATGTATACGTCGTGCCAAAGGGAACCAATCTCGAATCGCTCGCCAGACAAAATCAACTGGATGAAAAGGCTTCTGTATTTCTGAAGGACGGATATATCGTGGTCAACTTCAATATCGAGACACTTCGGGATGGAAATACAGAAGCTCCACACCTACAATATATTTATGCACCACTAATGAATCAGTGGCAGATGGAAGGTTTCAACAAAAGTCCTGTAGACAGTCAGGGCAGAACTTGGCCTCTGAAGGATGGCGATGTGGTCTTTTACCACGCCGATCAGTCCAGCCGGAACGATTTTCAGTCTCAAGTGCCACATTAGACGACTGACATCAGTGCTGATTGGAACATTCAACAAATCTAAAGTTTGTCCGCCTAAAAACAATAAATCAAAAAAGAAGCCGCCCGGATGCATTTACGCATTACAGGCGGCTTTTGGCTTATAACAATGAATTGCAATAAATGCCCATTTTTTTGTTGAATACCAAACCAATTGGTTAATATTTAACTTGACGGTTTGTTTTTGAACATTATGGACCACAATTCTATATAAAGGAGGATCTGAGGGTACATTTGTGGGTCGCAAATGTTCTAATTATTCGATTCATCTAATTTATGCATCAATTGAACTAAAAATAGGAAATGCTCCTGAGCGAAAAAGTTTATAGAATAGATATTAGAACACGGACTTCAATTCATAAAGTTGAGGAAGGTGAAACCCTCGAACGGATCAGGACAGTATTCGACATCTGTGCGACGGTATATATAATCATCAGTTTACTATGATTTTGAAAACGCAGACAAACCTTGACGGGAGCGTCGGAACAACGTTACTACCACCAACAGCACGATTATTGGACTTCATGAAAAATTTAGCTTAAAATGTTGAACGAACGCAAATTACGGCTTAGTCAATGATTTCCGTCAAAAACTTATGACTAAATCAAGACGGAGGGAACGTCGATGACGATCGAGGAAGGCAACAAGAAACCCTGGGAAAGTTACTATGGCCCGAATATGGGATACGTACAGGAACAATATGAATTATACTCCCAAGACCCGGGTGCAGTTACACCGGCTTATCGGGAATTATTTGAACAATGGGGTGCACCGCCGATGTCTGGCAGGGATGCACATACAGCCTCGTATTCTGGCAACGCCCAAAAGGCTTCCGGAAGCGTGGATATTAAATTATTACAGAAAGCGGTTACAGCTGGGAAGCTGGTAATGAATATTCGTACGTATGGTCACCTTGCGGCCGATATTGATCCACTTGGGATCAGTGAAGATTCAGATACGTCCCTGCTTGAACCGAAGCATTTTGAATTAAATGAAGAAGATTTGAAAGCTCTGCCCGCTTCCCTGATCTGGGAAGGTGCAGATGGACAGACAGTGACAGGATTGGATGCCATCCAGCGCCTGCGGCAAATATATACGGGTCCTATCGCTTATGAATTTAGCCATGTGCATGAAGTTCATGAGCGGGAGTGGCTGAACCGCCGTGCAGAATCTCGTACTTCGCCGGCACCACTTAATCCAGAGGAGCGTAAGGCTTTGCTGGAACGTTTGGTTGAAGTAGAGCAATTTGAAGATTTCCTTCACAAAACATTTGTTGGGCAAAAACGTTTCTCCATTGAAGGTAACGATGTGCTAGTTCCTATGCTGGATGAAGCAGTTCGAATTATGGCACACGCAGGTTCAAGCCATATTCTGATGGGGATGGCTCACCGTGGTCGATTGAACGTACTTGCTCATGTACTGGGCAAGCCGTATAGCAAAATTTTCTCTGAATTCCATCATTCTCCGAACAAAGATTTGGTTCCTTCCGAAGGGTCAACAGGAATCAATTACGGTTGGACGGGGGATGTCAAATATCATCTGGGTGCAAACCGTTATGTTAAAGACGGTGAAACAGTACAAGCGCGCCTTACCCTTGCCAATAACCCAAGTCACTTGGAATATGTAAACCCGGTTGTACAGGGCTTTGCACGTGCAGCACAGGATGACCGCCGTGATCCGGGATATCCGAAGCAGGATGTAACCAAAGCGGCAACCATTCTGATGCATGGTGATGCGGCTTTCCCTGGGGAAGGTATTGTAGCAGAAACACTCAATTTCAAAGCATTGCCTGGTTACCAAAATGGCGGAACGATTCATATTATCGTGAACAACCGTCTTGGATTCACAACAGATAGCAGCGATTCACGCTCAACGTACTATGCGAGTGACCTTGCCAAAGGATATGAGATTCCCATTGTGCATGTCAATGCAGACAATCCGGATGCATGTATCGCAGCTATTCGTATGGCAGCAGAATACCGTAATCTGTTCAAAAAGGACTTCCTGATTGACTTGATCGGTTACCGTCGTTATGGTCATAACGAAACGGATGATCCGGAAACAACACAGCCGACAGTGTATGAAAAAGTGAAAGCTCATCCAACGGTTAGCCACTTGTATCAGGATCATCTGAAAGAGGAATCTGTAATCGATGATGCTTCTATCAACAGCATTCGTGAGGCTGTGACGAACCGCTTAAAAGAAGCTTACGAGCAGATGAAGAATAATGAAGTACATGAATATTACCAACGTCAAATCAGCGAGCCAGAAGCAGTTTCGGTTATTCCAACTGCGGTACCATTGGAAAATCTGCGGGCAATTAACGCAGACTTGCTGAAATGGCCAGAGAATTTTAATGTGTATCCGAAGTTGCAGCGCATTTTGCAGCGCAGAAGCACATCTCTGAACAAAGGTGAGAAAGTAGACTGGAGTCTTGCGGAGACGCTTGCGTTCGCTACTATTCTTGCGGATGGCAAACCAATCCGGATCAGTGGACAGGATGCAGAACGTGCAACGTTTGCCCATCGGAATCTGGTGTTGCATGATTCAGAGAACGGAGCGAAATTCTGCCCATTGCATAATCTGCCGCAGGCAAGAGCATCCTTTGCCATCTACAATAGTCCGTTGTCTGAGGAGTCTGTAGTTGGTTTCGAATACGGATATAACGTATATTCACCAGATACGCTTGTAATTTGGGAAGCTCAATTCGGGGATTTTGCTAACTGTGCACAGGTTATTTTTGACCAGTTCGTATCTGCAGGCCGTGCCAAATGGTCTCAGAAATCCAGTCTGGTCATGTTGCTTCCGCACGCGAACGAAGGTCAGGGACCTGAGCATACAAGTGCTCGCCTGGAGCGTTTCCTGCAGCTTTGTGCAGAAGACAATATGACGGTTGCGAACTTGTCGAGCGCATCGCAGTATTTCCATCTGCTGCGTCGTCAGGCTTCCTTGACCGAGACAGAGGATGCCCGTCCGCTGGTTATGATGTCGCCAAAAAGTCTCATTCGTAATCCACGTGTTGCTTCACCTGCTACAGAATTCAGCGAAGGCAAGTTTGAGCCGGTGCTGGAGCAAGCAGGATTGGGCACGAAGCCGGATCGCGTAGAGCGCATTATTTTGTGCAGTGGTAAAATCGCTATCGATCTGGAAGATGCTTTTGAGAAAGATAAAACGGATTGGTCTTGGCTTCACATTATTCGTGTTGAACAGCTGTATCCGTTCCCGGCGGAAGAAATCAAGCGTGTACTCGCACGTTTCAGCAAGTTGAAAGAGCTGGTGTGGGTACAGGAAGAAAACAAAAACATGGGTGCCTGGACATACATGGAGCCTCGTCTTCGTGAAATCGCGCCAGAAGGCACAACCGTTAAATATGAAGGTCGCCCGGAACATGCGAGTCCTTCCAGCGGTTATCAGCTTGTGCATGGCATGGAACAGCAACAGATCATTACATCCGCGTTGAAGCAAACGACGAAGAATAATATTCCACTGGGGAGGTAACAGCTGTGAGTGAAATTAAAGTACCTGCAATGGGCGAGTCGATAACCGAAGGAACCGTGTCCAGATGGCTGGTCAAAGAAGGCGAAACCGTTAATCAGGGTGATGTTCTTCTGGAGCTGGAAACGGATAAAGTAAATATTGAGATTAGTGCTGAAGAGAGCGGTGTGCTTGAGAAAATTATTCGTCAGGAAGGCGAGACAGTAGAGATCGGTGAAACGATCGGAACACTCTCGGCAGGAGCAGGAGGAGGAAGCGGCGCGTCCGCTTCCCAACCGGCCGCATCCGAGCAGAAACAAGCGGCCCCTGCACCGGAAGCTCCAACACCGCCACCAGCACCCGTTGCTGCGGCACCGGAATCTTCAGATAGCAGCTCGAAGACAGCTTCACCGTCTGCACGCAAACTTGCACGTGAGCGTGGCATTGAGCTGGATCAGGTACAGAGCAAGGATCCAATTGGCAGGGTTTATCAGGATGATGTGAAAACCCACAGCACTCAGGCTGCCGGTCCTTCAGCGCCTCCTGCCAAAGCGCCTGCGGCAGCACCTAGTGCTCCTGCAGCTGGAGGTTCCACTTTTACCAAACCAGTGGAACGTCAACGCATGTCTCGCCGCCGTGCTACCATTGCGAAACGTCTGGTAGAAGCGCAACAGACTGCAGCGATGTTGACTACTTTTAATGAAGTGGATATGACGGCCATTATGGATGTTCGTAAACGCCGTAAGGACAAGTTCAAAGAGAAACATGAAATCAATCTCGGCTTCATGTCCTTCTTCACCAAAGCGGTTGTAGGCGCATTGAAAAAGTTCCCAACCATTAACGCGGAAATTGATGGCGAAGATGTTGTACTTAAAAAGTACTATGATATCGGTATTGCGGTATCTGCCAAAGAAGGCCTTGTCGTACCGGTTGTACGTGATGCAGATCGTCTTGGCTTCGCTGAGATCGAGAAAAGCATCGCTGACCTGGCGTCCAAAGCTCGTTCCAACACGCTGGCGTTGTCTGATCTGCAAGGAGGAACCTTCACCATTACCAATGGCGGAACGTTTGGTTCCCTGTTGTCCACACCAATTTTGAATACACCTCAAGTGGGTATTCTGGGTATGCACAAAATTCAACTTCGTCCAGTAGCGATTGATGCAGAGCGGATGGAGAACCGTCCGATGATGTATATCGCCCTGTCTTATGATCACCGTATAATCGATGGTAGCGAAGCCGTACGTTTCCTCGTGACGGTGAAAGAATTGCTTGAAGATCCAGAGTCTTTGCTGATCGAAGGGTAATCCATTAACAATCCAAGCTTACTTGCCATTTTCATATATCTAACAGAAAAGCCCCTGAACGCGGAGCACAGTGTACGCTGTGCTCCCGTTCAGGGGCTTTTGTCATTGTAAAAATCGCATCATATTAGATAGGACCGGCGTTCTAGGCATTTGTTGTAGAATGATGGGGACTCTGTTCAGGCATATGCCTTTCAAGCCACTCCACGACATGTTGGGCTACTTCAGTCCGATTCGTCTCGTGCAGCATTTCGTGGCGTCCACCTGGATAAAGGCGGTATTCGACATCTTCTAGCTGAAGCTCCCGATATTGGGAGACCAGGTTAAGCACTCCTTTACCATGAAGGCCAACTGGATCTTGTTCACCCGAGAAGAGATATACAGATTTATCCTTGGGAATACGTTTCATGTTGCTTGGCAAGTGAATGTCCAGCAGCAGTTTGAAAAAGTCACGGAAAAACCCTGCGGAGCAGACGGCTCCACACAAAGGGTCATCGATGAATCGCTTGACCTCTTCAGAGTCCCGAGACAGCCAATCAAACGGTGTTGTTGCCGGACGAAAAGAGCGGTTAAAACCACCAAATACGAGCGCATTGAGCAGCATACTTGGATGACTAGCCCCTTGAACGCTACATTGCAAGAGGGCCAATCTCTCTCCAATCCGAAGCAGACCACGTTTGCCATTGGTACCGGACAAAATAAATGCATGGTAACGCTCGTGGCCAGCATACATGAGATGCTGTACCAAAAACGACCCCATGCTATGCCCCATTAGAAAGAGGGGCACATCAGGGTTTTCTTTGGCGGCAACTTCGCCCAGATTCATCATGTCACTCGCCATCCAGCGGAAAGCATCGGTGCCGGCATTACCCAATAAATTCAAGTTTTCTACCGTTTTGCCATGACCACGATGATCATTCGCGTACACAGCGAAGCCGTGAGAGGTGAGTTGTTGGGCAAATTCAGCATATCGGGCAGCGGTTTCGCTCATGCCATGTGCAATCTGGACCACACCTTTAACGTTGCACTCCGAATCGGGAAGCCAGCGGTACACATGAATACGGGTACCTTCATCGCCAACCAGGCTAAAGGCAGATTCCTGCATCTCGTGTAAAACCTCCTTCACAAGTCACATTAAAGCCAATTCAGTTCAAGGAAATAACCTTGAATAGAAGATATTTAATTATTTGAATTAAGGCAAATAAGAGCGAAGAACAGTGGTGTTGCCATCCAGCGTATAGGAGCCCAGGTTGGCAGGTAGTAAGTAGCATTGTCCTGCTTTCAGTTCAATCTTATCCGATGCTGCGTTATCCCACTCCAGCGTTCCACTACCTTCACAGACCACAAGAATAGTGAAGCTTTCCGCACTTGTAGAGAGCTCCCAACGTTCTGTGACAATCCCTTTTTCCACTACAAAATAAGGGCATTCCGCAAGCTTCAGCCACTCACCTGGAGTCGCGTCGTTGGTTTTCATCGTTGTGGCACCAGCGCCCTCATAAGCTGTTACATTAAGCGAATCCTCAACATGCAGCTCACGTGGTTTGCCATCCAGACCCGGACGATTGTAATCGTAAATCCGGTAGGTTGTATCCGAGTTTTGCTGGATTTCAGCAACAACGACACCTGCACAGAGAGCATGTACCGTTCCGGCAGGGATAAAGAATGTATCTCCAGCTTCAACAGGAACTTGACGAAGGGTATCCATCACTGTACCATTCTCCAGGGCTTCCTTCAGTACGGCACGATCAACGCCCTCATTCAATCCATAAATGATGTGTGCTCCCGGTTTGGCGTCCAGCACATACCACATCTCCGTTTTGCCAAGTTCGCCGGGAGGCAGAGCCTCGTAATCATCAGTTGGATGAACTTGTACAGACAGATCGTCGTTGCAGTCAAGCAGTTTAATCAGAAGGGGGAAACGTCCGCCCTTTTCCGATACACCTTTGGTTCCAAGCCATGCTGTGCCCAGTTGTTCACGAACTTCATCGAGGCCTTTTCCAGCAAGTGCTCCATTTAGTACTTTGGTTGTACCATTGGGATGATCTGCGATCATCCAGCCTTCTCCAATATGTCCTTCAGGCGGCGTCAGGCCGAATTGCTCCAGCGCACGGCCTCCCCATACACGTTCTTTGAACTCTGGTTGAAATTGCAGTGGGTATGGCGTAGACATTCCTAATCTCTCCTCTAGTATATGAAATGGTGGATCGCTTTAATCAATCATGACCGCGTAGCTGGCATGAATGTAACAGTGAATACGGTTGCACGTCTTTATGTAGAACACAAATCGCATAAATCCATCCAAGATTACTTTGTTGCGATTGTGTCTAGTTTATTGTATTTGGGGAGTAAAGGAAATTATTTTTTCTCGATGCCAATCAAAAAAGGGGAAGCCTTACGCTGCAATTGGCGATAGATGACTACCTGTGCCTGCTCTACAGGCAGAGCAGAGGACCATTCCATTACCGCATCTGCTTCCTCTGATCCTCCATCATGACCTGGATACAGCACAACGGTAATAATGCCCCGCGGACGGAGCAATTCCAGGGCGGACTGGAGTGCGGCAATGTACTGTCTGTTTTCGTGATAATGGTGGAGTCCGCACCTTCCGAAGGCAGGTAGCCCAAGTTGAACATGACAGCACCGACATTACCCTGCCATGTATCAGGAACGGCTTCAGCCATTCGATCATGGCTTAGTTGAAGCAGGGAGATAGAGCCTAATTGAGTACTGTCCTCTTGTTTGCGAATACGGGCTTGTGCCAGGGTAAGTGCCTCGCTCTGAATATCGAAACCAATGACTTGACCACGTTTACCCACCTTTTGTGCCAGAAACAGAGTATCCGCCCCTGTCCCTACCGTTGCATCAATGGCCAAATCTCCAGGCTGTAGACGGAAAGAAATCCACTGCTGAGCACAGCTTAAAACCGAAAGAAAGCCCATCTTATGCCCCCCTCCAGTATTTTCCTTGCCATGAATCTCGCTCACGCAGTTCACGATCAATGGAATTCAATACTTCCCATTTGTTCATGGACCACATCGGTCCTATCAGCAAATCACGCGGCGCATCCCCTGTAAGGCGGTGTACAATCATTTCGGGTGGCAGCATCTCCAGCGTATCGACGATCAGTTTAATATACTCGTCCTGCTCCAGGAAACGAAGAAGCCCGGCTTCATACTGCTTCACCATTGGTGTTTTGCGCATCAGATGAAGCAGATGAATCTTGATACCCTGCACATCCATGTTGGCAACAGCGCGTCCGGTATCCAGCATCATTTCATGGGTTTCCTGCGGCAGTCCATAAATGATATGTGTACACACCCGAATATTCCGTTTGCGCAGCTTCGCAACGGCTTCTTCATAACATTGCGTATCATGCGCACGGTTAATTAGGGTTGACGTGGACTCGTGAATCGTTTGCAGCCCCATCTCAACCCATAGGTATGTGCGTTCATTCAATTCAGCCAAGTAATCAACGACGTCATCCGGTAAACAGTCAGGGCGAGTGGCTATGGATAGACCGACTACACCGGGCTGTTTCAAAATTTCTTCAAAGTATTCACGCAGTTCCTCAACAGGAGCGTATGTGTTGGTATAGGCTTGAAAATAGCCAATGTAATGGGCTGTAGGCCATTTCAGATGCTGTTTATCCCGAATGGTATTAAATTGGGTGACCAAATCATCTCGTCTGCTACCGGCGAAATCACCCGATCCACGAGCGCTGCAAAATGTACAACCACCTTTGGCGATGGAACCATCTCGGTTCGGGCAGGTGAAACCGGCATCCAGCATCACTTTGAAAACCTTATTGTTAAACTCGTCTCTCATTTCGTAATTCCACGTATGGAATCGTTTATCTCCCCATAGAAGAGGAGGCTGTAGTGAAGGTGCATTCATCTTCAGGGTACTCCTTTGACTTACCTAATGGCTTGCTTATTATATACCTAATTCGACTCTTTTTGAACCTTTACCATTGTATCAAAAAACTCAAAAAAAGGGGAATCTAGTCGCAAAAATAGGCCGTAGAAACGTGGTTTTATCCTTGCTATAGTTTACACATTATGTTATATTTAAACCAACGTCAGACACCATCTAATGGGTACTATTCATCATAGCATTTGAATCAATGTTGACGTCATGGACCATACTATACCGTGAGGTGATATGAATGAATTCCCAAGTCAAAAATAATGTTTCTGTAGAACTGACGGCAGAAGAAGCTCTGGCTTTGACAGGTGTTCGTTTCAATGGCAATCCGAAAGTGAAAGCGGCTGCAAGACAAAAAGTTCGCGATGCTTTCGAAAAGACATTTGATTTTTCACACCAAGATAAGGTAGACTATGAACTATTAAAGTAGTTGGACCCCAATTCCAAATAAATCGAAGAGGGAATCTTTGAGATTTGCCCCAAAGTGGCAGATCCGAAGATTCCTTTTTCATTGCTCTTTACAATTCGCCGGTTCTTCGGCAAAATGATTCTGAGACAAGTATGGATAAACGGAGGAATAAGATGCGTTTACGTGGCAGAAAAGGGATTCGTGAAAATCTGGAGCAACAAGTCGATCTCGTTGTTCTTGATCCCAAACAGTACAAAGGAAAATGGTCTGAACTGTTTGGTAATGACCATCCGATTTTTGTGGAATTTGGTATGGGTAAAGGTCAATTTATCAGCCAAATGAGTTATAAATATCCGGAATATAATTTTATCGGTATTGATATGTATGATGAACTGGTGCGTCGTGCCAGCGAGAAGGCTCGGAAAGCATGGAGTCAGGAGGAAGTGGAGACACCTCCCAACCTGAAGCTCGCTCTGGCCAATATCGAACAGATCGAGGAAGTATTCGAAGAGGCGGAATTGGAACGGATTTATCTGAACTTCAGCGATCCTTGGCCAAAAGCCAAGCATGCACGTCGCCGTTTGACACATCCGCGCTTCCTCAAGAAATACACAGAGCTGCTTAACACAAAAGGACAAATCCATTTCAAAACAGATTCGGAGACATTGTTTGACTTCTCTCTCAATGCGATTGCTGATTTTGGTTTGCAAATGACCAATTTGTCCCTGAATCTGCACCGCGATGGATTGAATGAAGAGCATGTCATGACAGAGTATGAGCAGAAATTCATGGGCAAAGGCATGAACATTCACCGGGTTGAAGTCATCGTTGGTGAAGAGGCATTGCGCGAGTATCAACAAATCCGTTTGGACAAGTATAAAGTTCGGGAAGCTACGGACGAGTCTGGCGAAGATCAAGAGTAATATATTATAAAAAAGCGTGATATGGATCTGGCTACCAGACTCTCATATCACGCTTTTTTTGCTATTTTGACCGAACTAAACCTTATGAAAACGCTGTGGCTCTTTGTTTTACTGCTACTAAAGCTCCGAATGAAGATCCTTGCGGCGATAATCGTTGGGAGTAACCCCGTTGAATTTCTTAAACATCCGATAGAAATAAGAACTGTTGGTGAATCCGGTTTGCTCGGCGATATCAGCCACAGAGTTTTCCGTCTCAATGAGCAGATATTGCGCTTTGGCTATGCGGGTTTCGTTAATGACATCAGTGAGTCCTTTTAACGTTAGTTGTTTATAGAGTCTGCTGACATATATGGGTGACATGGCTAGTTCATCCGCAATCGAGGTCAGACAAAGATTGGTGTCTGCGTAATCTCGTTCAATAATGCAGTTGATTTTGCGAATGAGTTCTTCATGTTTGAGCGTTCGCTTTTCCTCTACTTTGGATCCAAGTTCGTCGAACATGCGATAAAAGTGTGCGTGAACTTCGCTGAGATCCTCTGCATCATGAATCGGCAGCATCGAACGGTCGGAGATGGATTCAAGTGTGAGCTGATTGTTCTTTTTGAGTGTGTTTCGTACATGATTCAGAGTCATGGTCAGATGAGACAGAGCCAGTTGAAATACGGTAAACGGATAGGTTGCCGTTTCACTCACGATATCTGCATAGACCTGCTTGGCTTCTCCTGTTTTGCCTGTCATCAGGCAATCAATCAGCTGTCTTTCTTTTCCAACAGGGAAAGCATACTCTTTGGCATGATACGCCATAATGTCCGAGGTATAGATCAGGCATCCAGGACCCATGAACAAACGGTGAAGCGAAGCCTCTGCCGATCGGGTATAAGAAGCAATACTGTTTTCCAATGAATCTTCCGCTGGTCCGATAGTAAAAGAAATGGAGCATCTCAGATGTGTCATTACGGCAGCCTGCATCATGCGCAGGAGCTCCTCAATGGAGCCATGGTCATCATTAGCTTCATTCTGAATTTTATCATTAAAGATAAGAGTAATCAGATCGCCGCCCATATCCACCGCTTCGGTGTGATAGTAGAGGTCAGCCGTTTCGGTGCAAATGTTCATCATCGCGTATTTTACAAGTTGGACTTCATCCCGGTAGGTATCACTGAAGTCGGTAAAATGATCAATCCGCAGCAGTACCAGTCTGGTTAGATGATGAACATCAACAGCAGAGCCGTAGAACTTCATTCGTTCCTCCAGCATGCCTCCTGTTACCGTTTCCCGTCCTTGCAAAGCCCCCCGCAAAAAATCCTGTCGCAAAAGATGCAGACTGCCGCGACGCTCCGCTTCCATCACACGCATACGGACAAGCACTTTATCGATGGGATGATATAGCTTCCGTGAAACGAGGTAGGATAGCAGCACTCCCGCAATTAATAGCCCAAGACAAAAAAGAACGGTGTGTGTTCGCATATGTCGAATATCTGTGGTAATCAGGTCATAGGGCGTGATTCGTACATAGCGCCATCCAAGGTTGTCAGGAGCGGTGTAAGTAATGAGAGACTTCTCCCCATCAACCTCTGTGGTAAAGTAGGCGGACTGCTCCGTATTTTGCAGGATTGGCTGTATAAATGTTTCATTGGACAGGTCTTTCATCAACGCCCGATCACTGAAATCGGACAATAACTGTCCCTGTTCATTGATAATAAACGTTTTCCCTGGCTGATCGACTGAGTTCATATTAGGGCTGAGCCAGTCGTCCTTGATATTTACAACAACCGCATAATTCAGTGTGGCATTGTCATTGATCGTGTCATAACAGAGGTATGTATAGCTGCTGACCTGAGTTTCCTCGGTCGAGCCCACTTGGTATGTACGCGGAATGGGGACAAAAGGCTTATAATCATGGAACCGGTTGAGGATGTTTGTAATCCCCTTATCGTCAATTTCCGAGATGGACTGTTGTCCATTGCGAACTTCATTGGAACTGATAAAGAACTCATCATTTTTGGAGTTATATACATAGATCGATTCGATAAAAGGGAGGGACATGCGATAGTTATCGAGTTGTTCCATCGCTGGCGTAATTTCATAGATACTCGGATTCGCATAGAGCAGCAGAGCAGAGATGGTGTAATCCTGATAAATCTGATAAGACAGTGATTTGGCGGTCTCGGTCATCTTGGAGACTTCGCGACTGGTCTGGGTGAGACCATTCATATCTGTGCGGTAGACCTGACGAAGGGCAATACGATTATAGTTGACGTACAAAATGGTAGAAGCCACAAGTAAGGTGGCAACGGTGCTAACAATAATGCCGATGAGAATCCGTGCAAAAACCTTCTGGCTGTCCTCTGAACGTTTACGCATGACCTTTCCTCCCGTGGACCTCCAGTTTTGGATGAACAAAGTTAGACTTCATAGCGAAGGATAAGATTTCATATTCGGGCGTAGTGAATCACGGATGTATCTAGAATTATATAGTATGTATGCGTTTACATCAACGACAGACGGCATGCTATACCCGATTTCCTTAGCTAAAGTTCAACTTTCGCTGTATTGTTCACTAGGTTCAACCTATGCACGATATCAACTTTTGTGAACGCTCAGACATTCATTTCAGTGTTCGTTCATATTGTTCATATTCCATTTCGCAGAATCGTTCATGATCCGGCCGAATGATTCAGTATCCGGTAGCGCTTAGGGCATCTACAATAAAAACAGAGCTCCACTGCGCGCCGCGCCGTAAGAAATTCGGGAGGGATCGAGCCATGCTCAAAGAATTGAACAAAAACAAAATCATGTTCCTGATGCTGCTGCCTACACTGATCTTTTTTCTGATTAACTCGTATTTTCCGATGGTCGGCATCTATTATGCGTTTACCCGTTATGATTTTGAAGGTGGTTTGTTCGGCAGTCCATTTGTGGGCCTGGAGAACTTCAAGTTTCTGTGGCAATCAGGAATGCTGCTGAAGCTGACAACCAACACCGTGGGGTACAATCTGGCCTTCATTATATTGGGAAACGGGCTAGCGATCTTCTGTGCGATTTTGCTCAGTGAAATTCGGGGGAAAGTGTTTAAAAAAATATCGCAGTCGGTCATGTTTTTACCGTATTTCATCTCGTTTGTACTATTAAGTGTAATCGCTTACAACATGTTCAACTATGAATCCGGTTTTGTGAACACCGTACTCAAACGTTTTGAAGCAGGTCCAATCGATATTTACAACACACCCTGGATCTGGGTGTTTCTGATCATCATTTTTTATCTGTGGAAAAATCTCGGGTACAGCATGGTCATCTACCTTGCAGCCATTACAGGCATCAGCGATGAGTATTACGAGGCGGCTCGCATTGACGGAGCTAACATCTTTCAGCGCATTTGGTACATCACAGTACCGATGCTAAAACCGACCTTTGTAATCCTGTTGTTATTCTCGCTTGGGAGCATTATGAAGGGGCAGTTTGATCTCTTTTACCAACTCATTGGAAATAACGGGGTCTTATATAACGCTACAGACATCATCGATACGTATGTGTACCGTTCCCTGAAAGTAACGTTTGATATCGGAATGGCTACCGCGGCGGGTCTGTATCAATCGCTGTTTGGTTTTATCCTGATCATGACCGTGAACTATATCATCCGCAAAGTCAATGAGGACTACGCTTTGTTCTAGGACGCCCGCAGGGCAGAAGGGAGAACCACCATGCATACTCGTGCCAGAGATTCCGAATTCACCTTGTTGTTTCAAGTCATCGCTTACAGTGTGATCCTGATTCTTTCCTTAATCTGTATCATTCCATTTCTTTTGATTTTATCCGGCTCCTTCAGCAGCAATGAATCCATTGTGAGAGATGGTTATCACCTCTTTCCCACCGATTTTTCCTTGGAAGGTTACAAGATGGTGTTCGAATTTCCGACTCAGGTGCTCAAAGCCTATGGCGTGACGGTCTTTACAACTGTTGTGGGTACGGCCCTTGGACTGTTTCTCATTACGATGGCGGGATTTGTACTGCAGCGCAAAGATTTCAAATACCGGAACGCCTTCTCGTTTTTCATCTACTTCACAACCCTCTTTGGTGGGGGATTGGTACCTTGGTACATCATGCTGGCAAATTATTTCAATCTTACGGATACGTATACGGTGTTGATTTTTCCGGGACTGATGACACCATTTCTCATTATCCTGATGAAAAACTTCATTCGTTCAGCCGTTCCGGATGAGCTGATTGAGTCCGCCAAAATCGATGGGGCGAATGACTTCCGTATTTATTTTAGCGTAGTGTTGAAACTGGCGATGCCCGGCATTGCCACTGTGGGGTTATTTCTGGCACTGGGATACTGGAATGACTGGTTCACATCATCCTTGTTCATTAACAACCCAGACATGTACCAGCTGCAATTCTACTTGTATAACACGATGAACACGATTACCTTCATTGACCAGATGGCGATCGGTACCGGAATAACACTCAGCCAGGATGTACCTACCGAATCGACGAAAATGGCCATGGCTATTGTGGTTACTGGCCCCATCTTGTTCCTGTATCCATTTGTGCAGCGCTACTTTGTTAAAGGGCTTACCATTGGTGCGGTAAAAGGTTAGAACGTGCACGCGCTGTGAGGGCAGATCGCTGAAATAGTTGTCTGCCTGTCTGAACCACGGCGAGTCTGCGCTAACATATAAGGTTGACCACAAAAAGGGAGGATGCGTATGCGTAACAAAACAATTCGGCACCTGTCGATGGTACTTGCCCTGATGCTGTTCGCCGGGGTGCTTGCCGCATGTAATAACGGTTCGGGGGGATCGACGCAAGGAAGTGAGCAGGGAGGCTCTTCTGAAAACAAAGGGGAGAAGGTAACGCTGCAATTTTATATGCTTGGTGACGCACCCAAGGATCTGCCTGTGATTGAGTCGGAAATTAACAAGCTGGCTGAGGCTGATCTGAACGTTAATGTAAAATTCAACTATACGTCCTGGACAGACTGGGATCAAAAATACAAACTGCTGCTGTCTTCCGGTCAACCGATTGACCTGATCTTTACAGCGGATTGGACGTTTTATCAGTCCTATGCAAAAAAAGGAGCATTCCTGCCACTGGATGAACTGTTGCCTAAGGCAGCACCAACGCTTAAGGCTTATGTACCTGAGGATATGTGGAAAGCGGTAACAGTCAATGACAAGATCTATACTGTGCCCTCTACATGGACTGAATATGTGACGGAGGGTATTGCGTACCGTGAGGATTTGCGGGAGAAGTACAATTTGCCCAAACCGGAATCTCTGGAGACCCTCGAAGCCTATCTGGAGGGAATCAAAGCCAATGAACCAACTATGATTCCAATCGCGGATAGCAATGCAAATCATACCCATGGTATTCGTCAATTGACATCCAAGCTGGTGAATACAGCAGGTCAGCTCCCTTATGGTCTGGACATCATGTATGATACACCATCCGATATCACTTCCTATTGGGGATCTGCACAGCATCTGGAAGATCTGAAAACGTACAAACGCTGGATGGACAAAGGATTTTTCCCGAAAAACGTGCTGAATGTAAAGGATACGTCCAACTCCTTGCTGCAAAATGGCAAATCGGCTGTTGTTCTGTCGGGAGAGAACCCGAACAAATTTAATGCGGATGTGATTAAGGTCCAGTCCACTCACCCGGATTGGAAGCTCGGTTATTTCCCTTATCCGAATGCGAAAGGATTTGCACAACCCGTTCACCCGATTCACAATGGTTTTGCAATTCCACGCAGCAGCAAAAACCCGGAGAAAGCACTCGCATTCTATGAGAAACTGGTTACCGACAAACGTTATAACTGGCTGACCGAATATGGCGTGGAAGGTAAAAACTTTGAAGTGCAGGACGGTTACTATAAAATGGTGGGCGATGCACAGAGCAATGGATTCCCGCGTGAAGGCATGAATGGCTGGGCTTGGCGTAATCCGGAATTCATGCTCTATGATAAGAGCTTTGATGATGTGCTGGCTATTTTCAATGAGCTGGACAAAATGAAAAAGCCGGATATTTACACCGGATTTGCTGAAGATTGGACGCCATACCAAGCCGAGAAGGCTGCCCTGGAGCAGGTAGAGAAGCAGTATCTGTATCCGCTGAATGTGGGATTGGTGGAGGATGTAGAAGCAGGGTTGAATACATTTATGGAAAAAGCCAAACAGGCAGGCCTTGAGAAGATCCAGAGTGAGTACACCAAACAGTGGCAGGAATACTTGAAATCTGCTGGTATTCAATAGTTTGTACTTTTCTTCATATTAAAAAAGGTGCCTTCGATTCGAAGGCACCTTTACTGTGTACATGCAGGCTTGTTTGAAGCCGTTACAGTCTGGCTTGGTCTGCCGAGTAGGGACGCAGGTCCAGAAGGTCGATAATACTCTGTGCGCTCTGCATTGGGTGATACTTGGCAATCTGCGCCATGTGGCGTTTGCGTTTACGAACAATCTCAGGATAGTTATGAAGCAGTTTGTTCATCCATTTTACAACAACGTCAAGCGAAGTAATAGGCTCCCCCAAACCTCGTGCGGTGAAATACTGAACGTTCTCTTCTTCCTGGCCTGGTATGGGATTATGGAACAACATCGG
Organism: Paenibacillus sp. UMB7766-LJ446; assembly: GCF_030226665.1. Classification (NCBI taxonomy): domain Bacteria; kingdom Bacillati; phylum Bacillota; class Bacilli; order Caryophanales; family Paenibacillaceae; genus Paenibacillus; species Paenibacillus sp. UMB7766-LJ446. The sequence continues at coordinate 593,520 of NZ_JASOYM010000001.1, read as the reverse complement.
AATTCCCTTTGCCAAACCCTCGCTGCATGTCATTCCTCCCGGTTTGGTGATCAGGAGATCGGATACTTCCATTAATTTGTCCACCTCATTGGTGTACCCGATGATATGGATATTCTCTTTTTGATACAACGGATTTTGCTCCATGCTGATTCGGCTTTTGTCATTGCGGCCAAGGCAGAAAATGATCTGAACATCCGCATGCCAGCGTGTCAATAATTGGTTGACTACTTCATCGCTGAGCATTCCCCAGCCCCCGCCCATTACAAGCACCGTAGGCATGTTTTTCAAATTGAATTTGCCACGGATTTCATCCCGTCCGGGATGTTCCCAGAAATTGGGGTGGATTGGGATACCGGTAACCCGAATTTTGTCTAAAGATACACCGCGCAGCATTAATTTGGACTTTACCTCATCTGTAGAAACAAGATACAGGTCTACTTCTGGACTAATCCATGTCCCATGCGCGTCATAATCGGTGATGACTGTACAGAGTGGAACCTGTACCCCCAGACGTTTCAGTCTGGAAATGACGGCACTGGGAATAGGGTGTGTGCATACGATAACATTCGGACGAAGCTGACGCACAATACTGCGTGTATGGGTATAAAACAATTTATGCAGCGCGAGTGTGGTCAGCCGGTTTAAGGATTTTTTATATTGATGCCTGTATACATACCCGATGAGCTTGGGCTGATTAATGACCGTTTTTTTGTACGCTGTAATAATGAGTGGCGCAACTCTAGGGTTCAGAAAACTTCCCAACTCAAGCACTTTGGTCTGCACATTCGGCGAAAGTTTTCGCAAACTGCTGGACAGTGCATAAGCGGCTTGAGTATGACCTGCGCCAAAGCCTTCAGATAATAGTAATACTCTTTTTTTCTCCACGCTTGCTTCACCTGTTCCTGCTAGGTTTTCCTTAGTCTAACATATTCACGTTATGTCCATAAAGCAACTGTTGCAAGTGCGACTAAAGTACCGATCGTAGCACCTGCAAGCACATCTGAGGGATAGTGCAATCCCAGGTAAATTCGAGAAAATCCGACAATTAATGCAACAGGGAGTAACATCAGCAACAGGAACGGCTCCATTGTCATAAAAGGGACCGTCACCGAGAATATGGCGGTAGTATGCCCTGAAGGGAACGAATGGTCCGTCAGGGGATTGCGGAACGTAATCGTATCCGGCAAGGCCAGATAAGGCCGAATGCGTGGATACAGCTTTTTGGCGATGGCTACGGGAATGTGACTAACCGCCAGAGCGATACATGCCTGAAGTCCTGTTGTGCTCCAAGGAGCTGGAGCCAGCAGCCAGATCAGTAAGGATACTGCGATAGAAGAAGTTGCTCCTCCCAGATGGGTGAAATAATACAGCCAAAAATTCATAAATCGATTATGAAGTCGACCATTAATCCACATAAATACATTTCGATCATACTCTTGAAACTTTACGAATAAACGGCTCATATTGGCCTCCTGCCAGTCAGGCCCCGTGTTGGCGGCAGTATTTCCGGTAAATTGCTGTGTCCGGTTTCGTCCTGATTTAGTATATAACCGTTTTTCGTGAACTTGAGGTTATTTCAGGTATATGTTTATCATATTTTTAAATGTTGTCCTTTTCAAGAAGAACACATGTGAAGAAGGTAAAATTCATGTTAAAGAGTGGTTAAGAACCCAACTTAACTTTTTGACTTGGACGATCTAAAAAAGATACAATGATTCAACATGGCTGAAATGCGGTTAAAAAATTGTGAGTTTAAGACTGAACTTTTTGCGGTCTGTTTACGTTATTTGATATAGAGCCTCTGTCGATATGGATCAGCCTGATGAAAAAAGCAGGGACTTTAGAAATAAAAATCAAGTAAACGGCTGAAAATAAGATATAACAGGCATGAATGCGAGGTTGGAGTATCACAAAGTGCCTATTCAGCGTTTAAAGTTCACATTTCTGCTTCAGGAAGTGGAATTGCGGTTTTGACAAATGGCTGAAAAGAATACAAAATCGATAAAGCAGCCAACTGGCAATCAACCATGCTTGAAACATTGTCTGAAATATTTGCGTAGTAAACAAAAGAACAGGGTCATATTCTGTGCGTCACAAAAAAATAAAAGTGCAGAATCCAGGAAGAGAAATGATTTAAAGTAATCTGGTTTTGAAAAAAAGGGGGTAACAGAGAACGATGTTGGACGCTATATTCGTCACGATGCAGGTCATTCTGGCACTGCTAGCCGTGTACCAATTCACGTTTTCGCTGTTCGGTCTGATTAAGAAAAAGAAAAAGAAACACTATCCGGCGACAAAGTCATTCGCTGTACTCGTCGCAGCGCACAATGAGGAACAAGTTATTGGTGCGTTGATGGAGAACTTGAAACAACTCGATTACCCGGAAGATATGTATGATGTGTTTGTCATTTGCGACAACTGTACTGATGGAACGGCTCAAATTGTAAGACAGCATGGACTGAATGCTTGTGTACGTACCAATGCTGATCTCAGAGGTAAAGGGTATGCCATCGAATGGATGCTTAAATACCTGTGGAAATTGCCACGTCAATATGATGCAGTCGTTATGTTTGATGCGGATAACCTGGTTGACCGTAACTTCTTGCTTGAGATGAACGACGACTTGTGCAATGGTTCGCGTGTTATTCAGGGATACATTGATACGAAAAATCCGGAGGATTCCTGGATCACTGCAGCATATGGTGTATCGTACTGGTACATCAACCGTTTGTGGCAGCTGTCCCGCCACAATTTGAATATGGCGAATTTCCTTGGAGGTACTGGAATGTGCTTCGAGACGAACTTGCTCAAGGAAATTGGCTGGGGCGCTACAAGTCTGGTTGAGGATCTGGAGTTTACAATGCGCAGTGTTCAACGTAATGTGTATCCTGTCTTTAACTACGATGCCAAAGTATTTGATGAGAAGCCGTTAACATTTAAGGCTTCCGCACGACAACGCCTTCGCTGGATGCAAGGTCACTTTACCGTCGCGCGTAGATATTTCTTCCCGCTGCTGTGGCAAAGTATCAAGGAAAGAAGCTTGGTGAAATTTGACCTTGCTGTGTATGGCGCAAACGTGTACGTTGTTTTGCTTACGTTCCTGATGACAGCTGTCTTGTGGGTGGATACAGCGATATTCAGTGGTCCGCATATCGCAAACATATACGGGTACTTCCCGCTTTGGGTAGGATTCGTAGCGATTGGTCTGAACATCCTGACATTCCTGTTGTCCATGGCGCTGGAAAAGGTTACTTTTGCCAAAGTGTATCTGTACCTGATCTTGTTCCCGATTTACCTTCTTTCTTGGTATCCAATTACGTTCTACGCGTTCTTCACGCAGAACAACAAACAATGGAGCCATACTCAACATACACGTGTTGTACGTTTGGATGAGGTGCAGAGCAAGCAGGGATAATGAATTATTGACTTGGACGAAAGCCTCTCTGTAAAAAACATTGTAGATATGTTGACAATCGTTTTGCAGGATGTTATAGTATTCAAGTGCGTTAAATGAATAGCTATGGAATCACAAGTAGAAGTCCGACTTCTCACCTGATCAACAAACATGTTGGCTGGTCAACGATCCCAATAATTTATGAAGTGTTTACTCATGAAGAATTGTGTTGATTACAGGGATGTCGGTAGCTTAACCGGCATCCCTTTTATTTTTTTGTGTAACTGGATATTCAAAATGACCTGGAGGTGGACGGTTATTAGTAAAGATCACATGATTAATGATGAGATTCGGGCGAAGGAAGTACGCCTTGTCGGAGCTGAAGGAGAACAAATTGGGATCACGCCGATTCGGGAAGCACTGCAAATGGCGATTGACCTGAACTTGGACCTGGTCAATGTGGCACCACAGGCTAAACCGCCGGTATGCCGCATCATGGACTATGGCAAATTCCGCTATGAGCAACAAAAGAAAGACAAAGAAGCCCGTAAGAACCAGAAAATTGTTGACATTAAAGAAGTATGGTTCCGTTCCAATATTGAGGAGCATGATTATCAAACGAAGCTTCGTAATGTAGTTAAGTTTTTGAAAGAAGGCGACAAGGTAAAATGTTCCGTTCGTTACCGCGGACGTGAAATTGCGCATGCCGCTATTGGTCAACGGATTTTGGAGCGCGTTAAAGTGGAAGTTGCAGAACTCTGCACCATCGAACGTCAACCAAAATTGGAAGGCCGCAGTATGATCATGATTCTGGCTCCTAAAGCCTGATAACATTGAAGGAGGAAACACAAAATGCCTAAAATGAAAACACACAGCAGTTTGAAAGGACGCTTCAAAATTACCGGTTCCGGTAAAGTCCTGCGTTACAAAGCTCACAAAAACCACTTGCTTTCCCACAAATCAAAACGTGCTAAGCGCGTTTTGAACGGTAACCCAGTTATGGCTGCCGGGGACGTAAGACGTTTGAAACAAGGTTTGGCTAACTTGAAAGGCTAACTTGAAATAGTACATTCCGTATGGGGGATCGGCCTAGGCCGTACACATACCACGGATACATTTAATATTTATTGGGAGGTTCTTTAATATGGCAAGAGTAAAAGGCGGTTTTGTAGTACGTCGTCGTCATAAAAAGGTTTTGAAACTGGCAAGAGGTTACTTCGGTTCCAAACACCGTATTTTTAAAACAGCTAACGAGCAAGTAATGAAATCCCTGGTATACGCATATCGTGACCGTCGCAACACGAAACGTAACTTCCGCAGACTGTGGATCGTTCGTATCAATGCTGCAGCACGTATGAATGGTTTGTCTTACAACAAACTGATCCATGGATTGAAACTTGCTGGTGTAGACATGAACCGCAAAATGTTGGCTGATCTGGCCGTTAACGACATCAATGCGTTCAACTCTTTGGCTACTGTAGCTAAAGGCAAAATCAACGCTTAAAATTGCTTATTCAAGCCGCCGTACCTATGGCGGCTTTTTTTACGGCTTAAAGAATGATATTGCTAAAAGGGCCGTTGTGCGAAACGAATATGCTGCAGTCTGTAAGGACACACTGAAAGCATATAACTTGCGAATAACAGGCCGTGATAATACATAAAATACGAACGGTGAAATAATGCAAATGAAAACTGGTGAAATCCATTTCTTACTATAGAATGTGATATGCTTTTGTTACATAACATCACATCGTTGTAACGTTAGTGTGTTAAATCGCTAAAATATTAAGCGCTTTCAATAAAAAAAGAGCAAAAATAAGTGATATTTGGTGATGAAACATCTGGATTTTACCACGGGTTGAATGTATAATCACCTCTAGTAGGCTAGTCCTAAAATTTTCTCTTCATGTCATAATGTTCGGTTTTTCGACAGGTGACACAATCGTTTCAGGGTAAGAATGCGCTTTTAATGTCGAAGAAACCATACATTCCGCATAAAAGCCATATTATCAATCTGTTGATCCGTTCCGTTTTGGCCTGGACAGGAATTAGGTATATATCATTAAGGGGGAACAAGAGAAATGAAAAAGATGCTCAGCTTGTCTTTGGTCATGTTGCTGGCAGTATCGGTTATGCTCGCAGGTTGCGGTAGCAAGCCGAAAGAGGAAACAAATGCCGGAGGAACTACAGGTGGCGAAAACACTGAAGCTAAATCCGATTTGAAAATCGGTATGGTTACTGACGTAGGTGGAGTTAACGACAAATCGTTTAACCAATCCGCTTGGGAAGCTCTGCAAGCAACTGAAACTGAAACAGGTGTAGCTGTTAAATACCTGCAAAGTAAATCCGATGAAGAGTACATTCCAAACCTGAACGAGTTCGTTAAAGGTGGATATGATTTGACTTGGGGTATCGGTTTCCAATTGGCTGATGCAATCAAGACTGTAGCTGAACAAAATCCTGATTCCAAACTCGCGATCATTGACAGTGTTGTTGATGCTCCTAACGTTAAATCGGTAACATTTGCTGAAGAAGAAGGTTCTTACCTGGTAGGTGTTGTAGCTGGTCTGACAACTAAATCCAACAAAGTAGGTTTCGTTGGTGGTATGGACAGCCCGCTGATCAAAAAGTTTGAAGTAGGTTTCAGAGAAGGGGTTAAAGCTGTTAACCCTAAAGCTGAGTTCATTTCTAACTACACAGGTGCTTTTGATAAGCCTGACCTGGGTAAAGCAGCAGCTGCTACAATGTACAACCAAGGCGTAGATATCATTTTCCACGCTTCCGGTGCAACGGGTAATGGTGTGTTCAACGAAGCAATCGCTCGTAAGAAACAAGGTCAAGATGTTTGGGTTATCGGTGTAGATAAAGACCAATCCCTGGAGTTTGGTGATGATGTAACACTGACTTCTATGATCAAAAAAGTTGACGAAGCTGTTAAGCGCGTAAACGCAGAAGTTATTGATGGAACATTCAAAGGTGGAGCTGAGAATCTGACTTTGAAAGAAAACGGTGTAGGCATCGCTGATACTTCCACGAAAAATGTTTCTGCTGATACACTTGCTAAAGTGGACGAGTACAAAGAAAAAATCATCAACGGCGAAATCAAAGTTCCTACAGAGTAATTGATTTAGCCTGTAAAAAGAATAATCATCGAGGCCGGTCTTGACCGGCCTTATGATTGTCAGAGTAGGAAAATTTGCTCAAGTCACCATAACAATTGTACAAGCATGCAAGACGAGCTTTGGGGAAATCCCATAGCAAAAGCAAGAAGACTTCGTATCAACGCTCCGGTAGGAGCTTTTCTTAAGATTATGGAATGCATAAGTTTCAGTGAAACTGAAGGATTCGATCATCCTAAGAAAAAGTACCGCTAAGAAGCGGTCATCTTCCTTGAATAAACGTCGATAGACGTTTTTCTTACGTTTGCGGAACCACACTATATCAGGTATAAGGGTGATTACATGGGTGCAGCAACCCCCGTCGTTGAGTTGAAACAAATCACGAAGCGTTTCCCAGGCATTGTTGCCAACGACGCCATCAGCCTTCAGCTTCGTAAAGGCGAGATCCATGCTCTACTGGGCGAAAACGGCGCTGGTAAATCAACGTTGATGAATATTGTCTTTGGTCTCTATCAGCCGGATGAAGGTTCCATTGAAGTGAATGGCAAGCCTGTCATCATCGACAGCCCTAACAAAGCAATCGATCTTGGCATCGGCATGGTGCATCAGCACTTTAAGCTTGTACAGCCGTTCACGGTAACAGAGAACATTATTTTGGGATCTGAACCAAGGAAGGGTCTCAACATTAATTATAAAAAAGCTGCTGCTGAAGTGCAGCGACTGTCTGAACAGTATGGACTCAAAGTGAACCCGCATGCCAAAATTCATGACATTTCCGTCGGTATGCAGCAACGTGTGGAAATTGTGAAGACGTTGTATCGTGGTGCAGACATTCTGATCTTTGACGAGCCTACTGCTGTATTAACACCTCAGGAGATCAAAGAACTGATGGTGATCATGAAAAAGTTGGTGGCCGAAGGCAAATCCATTATTCTGATCACACACAAACTGAAAGAAATCATGGAAATTTCCGATACGGTGACGATCATTCGTCGTGGTAAAGTGATTGACTCCGTTACAACATCAGAAACGAATCCGAATGAGTTGGCAGAAAAAATGGTTGGTCGCAATGTCACTTTTAAAGTGGACAAAAAGCCGGCTACACCAGGAAACAATGTACTGGAAGTCAGCAAATTGACCGCCAAAAATAAAGAGGGTATCTCGGTTCTGAACGAACTCAACCTGAATGTACGTGCAGGAGAGATTGTTGGAATCGCAGGTGTTGATGGTAATGGACAGAGCGAACTGATTGAGGCTCTTACCGGACTGCGTAAAGTAGATAGCGGTTCGATTCGCCTTGAGGGTAAAGAACTGTCTAATCATTCTCCGCGCCATATTTCGGAGTCGGGTGTAGCCCATATTCCGGAAGACCGACACAAACATGGACTTGTCCTTGATTTTTCTGTGAGTGAAAATATCGTCCTGGAATCGTATTATAAATCTCCTTATACCCGTAAAGGATTCCTTAACTTCGAAGCAATCAAGAAGCAAGCGAAGCGTCTTGTAGAGGCATTTGATGTGCGTACACCAAGCATTGAAACAAAAGCCCGCTCCTTATCGGGAGGGAACCAGCAGAAAGCCATTATCGCACGTGAGGTTGATAAGAACCCTGAACTGCTTATTGCTGCCCAGCCAACTCGTGGTCTGGACGTAGGTGCTATTGAGTTTGTTCAAAAACAATTGATTGCACAACGTGATCAGGGCAAAGCGGTACTGCTGATCTCATTCGAGCTGGATGAAATTATCAACGTATCCGACCGAATTGCTGTCATCTATGAAGGACAGATCGTGGGCGAGGTGCTGCCGGAAGAAACCAATGACAGGGAGCTCGGCTTGATGATGGCGGGCAGCACCCAAAAGAGAGGTACTGTGCATGAGTAACGTATTGAAATGGTTTACCCGTGATTCATTTATATTACCTATTGTAGCCATCATTATGGGTTTGATCCTGGGTGGTATTGTCATGCTGATCGGCGGATACAACCCGATTGAAGCCTACAGTGCACTGTTTACGAAGGTTTTCGGAGACATGTACAACTTTGGTGAAGCAGTTCGGGAAATGACACCGCTGATTATGACAGGACTTGCATTTGCATTTGCGTCTCGTGCAGGGCTGTTTAATATCGGGGGAGAAGGACAATTTCTCGTCGGTATGACTGCCGCGACTTTTGTAGGCGTAAAGTTTGCAGGTCTGCCAATCTACATTCATGCTCCACTGGCCTTGATTGCCGGTGCGGTATTTGGTGGTCTGTGGGCAGCAATTGCCGGTTACCTGAAAGCAGCGCGCGGAGTTAACGAAGTTATCAGTAGTATCATGCTGAACTGGATTGGTCTGTATCTGGCCAACCTGATCGTGCGCCAATTCCTGCTGTTAAAAGGGGAAAATCGTTCGGTCGATATCAGCGATACTGCATCGATTAGTTTGACATGGCTTTCTGAACTGATGGGCAACTCTCGTGTTCACATGGGAACATTGATTGCTCTTGTCATGGCTGTGCTCTTTTATATTTACATGTGGAAAACCAAACAAGGGTACGAGATTCGTGCCGTAGGATACAACCCGAATGCGGCAGAGTATGCGGGTATGCATGTCAATCGCAATATTGTAAAAGCCATGTTTATCAGTGGTATGCTTGCAGGTCTTGGCGGTGCATTCCAGGTACTTGGAGTGTTCCAATACCAGACCGTTATGTCGGGCTCACCAGGAACAGGTTTTGACGGCATCGCGGTTGCACTGATTGGTTTGAATCATCCGTTTGGTGTGTTGCTGGGCGCGTTGTTGTTCGGTACGCTCACTTATGGATCTGCGGGAATGAGCTTTGCTGCGGATGTACCGCCCGAGATTATTCGGATTGTTATCGGTTCGATTATCTTCTTCATTGCGGCACAAGGCATCGTGCGCTGGGTACTTAAACCGTTCTATTCCAAGCGCAAGAAAGAGAAGGTGTTGTAGATGGACTTGTTGACAATTGGGCAAATTATCAATACGACGCTTGTCTTTGCCACGGCATTGATTTTTGCATCACTGGGCGGAATCTTTTCGGAAAAATCAGGTGTGACCAACCTTGGACTTGAAGGTTTCATGGTATTTGGTGCCTTTGCAGCGGGAATTGCTGCGCACTATGCTCAAGAAGCCGGTATGGGAGGAACGACATCTGCCTGGATGGGGATTTTGTTCGCGGTTGTGCTGGGCGTAGTGGTTTCGTTGATCCATGCGGTTGCCTCGATTACATTTAAGGCGGACCAAATTATAAGCGGTATCGTAATCAACTTCCTGGCAGCAGGAAGCACACTTTATTTGGTAAAACTGCTGTTTGAAGGATCAGGCGATTCGCCACTGGTACAAGGTTTTAGCAAGTTTGATGTGCCACTGTTGAAGGATATTCCTTTGCTTGGGGAAGCTTTCTTCAAGAATGTGTACCCGACAACATATCTGGCTATTCTGTTCGTTTTTCTGACTTATTACATTATGTATAAAACCCCATTCGGCCTTCGTCTTCGCTCTGTTGGTGAACACCCAAGTGCGGCGGATACCGTGGGTGTTAAAGTGCGTCGTTACCGTTATGTTGCGGTGATGATCAGTGGTGCGCTGGCTGCTATCGGTGGAGCGGCAATTACGCTGACTACGACAGGCACATTCTCTCATAATACGGTTTCCGGTCAAGGTTACATTGCGATTGCAGCGATGATCTTTGGTAAGTGGAATCCGATTGGTGCCTTTGGGGCCGCTGTGTTCTTTGGTTTCTCGCAAGCGATTCGGAACTATGTACAGCTGTTCGAATGGTCTCAAAGTATTCCCCAGGAAATTATTTATATGCTGCCATACCTGCTCACCATCATCGTGCTCGTTGCAGCTGTCGGGCGCTCGTCTGCTCCGTCTGCACTCGGGGAACCGTATGATCCGGGGAAAAGGTAACGACAGAAATGATGTTTCCTACCTCATTCTTTACTTTAAAAGGTTCGCCTCGTGCGAGCCTTTTTGTGTTTTTATAAGAAAAAAAGCGAACTGCCAAGATGCTTGACGGTGATGGGGAAGACACCCATATTTTCATTTAGGGACAAAGAAACAAGCGAAGCCGGCTCTGGACGAATACACTGTTTTGAACGATCCGAGGAGGAGGGGAAAGTATGAAACAACAAGTTACGCGTGATGAAGCGATGAAATTAATAGGCAAAAATATTGTTGCGATCAAAAAAGACGGTACTTGGTGACCGGGAGGCTGTTGAAAGTATCGGGCAATAAATTGGTGCTGAAACGCTCAGTTGGCAAAAAAGTACGCACCAAAGCCATTTTGCCATTGGTATTATTTGATCTGCTCGCCATCGGTACGCTGCCTTATGCTTACGGCGCTGGTCCTGGATTCGGTTTTGGTCCAGGTGCTGGTCCGGGGTATGGGCCGGGACCAAAACCAGGCCCAGGGTACGGACCGGGATTTGGTGGTGGATATGGACCAGGACCTGGATATGGACCCTACGGACCACGGCCACCAGGCTTTTTCTAAACCGATTTATAATGTTTTTTCCAACTCGTAGCAGCGGCTTAACATAATGTATCGAATCGTGCTATATCCATTTTTTTGGTAAAATCGAAGTCCTTTTGTATTGCCTTCGTCAACCATCACTTTGGATCTTTTGCAACCTCGAGATGCCGCAAAGTTTTCCGCTTTGAGAAGCAAAGTCTGACCGTACCTCTTTCGCTGTTCTTTTGGGGCAACAGCCATCATATCCACATACAGCAGTTCGCCGTGCATGAGAAAATGGATGAATGCGACAGCTTCGTTGTCAGGATTCGGTGAGACAACAAAGGTCATGCCCCTGTTCATTCGCAGGGGTAGTTCTTTGCGTATTTTATTGATTTCACTTTCACTCATATGAGATAGAGGAACAAGTTGAGAGTCAATCAGCCTCATTATGGCGGCATCATCCAGCTTGGATTTACGTTGCCGAAGCACCATCGGAAGCCTCCTTTCAGGACCAGTCGTGCTGCTCGTATATCCTATGCCTGAGGGAAGTTGAAAGGTGACTGAATGAAGCGCAGGGATTGGGGTAACGTTAAAGATTCAGGATGAAGGATTAGGGATGTTCTGAATTTTTATACAAAAGGGGTATTGACTTATCGGTTGGAGGAATCATATAATGTTCCTAACATTTAACGAGAATATTTCATCGGCTATGAAGAGGACGAAGTTTTAAGGGCTCTTTTGCTCAGAGAGTGGCTGGAATTGCTGAAACCACCACCATTATCCCTTATATACGAGCTCACCTCGGAGCTGTTTTCCTGAAAAGCATTGGATGTCACTCCATTGGGTTATTAGGGAAAATCGTATGTCTGCGTTACAGACAACAGGTATGGAGAACGGGTATGTCCGTTTGGTCTATCATTTTTTGTACCTGGTAAGGTCCGTTATTGCGAAATTTCGGACAAAGTTGGGTGGTACCACGGAAGCAATAACCTTTCGTCCCTCGCAAGCATGAACTTGTTTGCAGGGATGGAAGGTTTTTTTTGTAACTTTAAATGTCAGAATGATGTAAATTCCGAGAGGAGGATGACTGATGGGAGCTCAAATTCCAGAAGTACGATCGACAGATGAATTACGTGAAAAATGGATGAAGCCGGAGGTCATTAGCGGTTCCGAAATTCTGCTGAGAAGCTTGTTGCTGGAAGGTGTAGAGTGTGTTTTTGGTTACCCGGGCGGCGCAGTATTGTACATTTACGATGCGATGTATGGTTTCGAGGATTTCAAGCACGTGTTAACCCGTCACGAACAAGGCGCCATTCATGCAGCTGACGGATATGCACGGGCGAGCGGAAAAGTGGGTGTCTGTATCGCTACCTCCGGACCTGGAGCAACGAATCTGGTTACGGGTATTGCAACAGCGTATATGGATTCCGTACCACTCGTAGTCATTACGGGAAATGTCATTTCCAGTCTGATTGGCTCTGATGCTTTCCAGGAAGCGGATATTACCGGAATCACGATGCCAATTACCAAACACAGTTATCTGGTAAAAGACGTAAAAGATTTGTCACGTGTCATTCATGAGGCATTTCATATTGCGAATACAGGACGTAAAGGTCCCGTATTGATCGACATTCCGAAGGATGTATCGGCTAACAAAACGTTGTTTGAACCCGTGACTGAACCTGTTATATTGAGAGGGTACAACCCACGGACAGTACCGAACAAACTTCAGGTTGATCGTCTGGCTCAGGCGATTCAGGAAGCAGAGCGTCCGATGATTCTGGCAGGCGGCGGTGTAGTTTACTCCGGTGGACACGAAGCGCTGTTCGAATTTGTGGAAAAGACAGGCATTCCAATCACGACAACACTTCTCGGACTTGGAGCATTCCCGAGTGGTCACGAATTGTGGACCGGGATGCCGGGGATGCATGGAACATACACTTCCAATCAGGCGATTCAAAAATCGGATTTGCTGATTAACATCGGAGCACGCTTCGATGACCGGGTAACAGGCAAACTGGACGGATTCGCTCCACATGCCAAAATTGTGCACATTGACATTGATCCGGCTGAGATTGGCAAAAACATTGCAACGGACATTCCAATCGTTGGTGATGTGAAGACGGTTCTGGAAATAACAAACAAAGAGGTTCAACGCGCTGAACGTGCAGACGCATGGAGAGACCAGATCAAACAATGGAAACAAGAGAAGCCTTACAGCTACACAGATTCAGAGGAAGTATTGAAACCACAGTGGGTTGTGGAAATGCTGAATGATACAACCAAGGGCGAAGCAATCGTGACTACAGACGTTGGACAGCATCAAATGTGGGCAGCTCAATATTATAAATTCAACAAACCGCGTTCATGGGTAACCTCCGGTGGACTGGGAACGATGGGTTTTGGATTCCCTTCAGCAATCGGTGCTCAAATGGCTAACCCGGACAGACTTGTTATTTCCATTAACGGTGACGGCGGCATGCAGATGTGTTCTCAGGAGCTTGCGATTTGTGCCATTAACAACATCCCGGTAAAGATTGTTATTATCAACAATCAGGTGCTTGGAATGGTACGTCAGTGGCAAGAGATCATCTATGAGAACCGTTACAGTCATATTGATCTGGCAGGAAGCCCTGATTTTGTGAAACTTGCTGAAGCTTATGGGGTAAAAGGATTGCGTGCAACCAACAAGGAAGAAGCCGAGCGTGCTTGGCAAGAAGCCCTGGATACACCAGGACCGGTCGTTGTTGAATTCGTAGTTCGCAAGGAAGAAAATGTTTATCCAATGGTTCCGCAAGGAGCGACAATCGATCAAATGCTGATGGGGGATGCTGAGGAATGATTAGACATACGATTTCGATATTGGTCAACGATCAGCCTGGCGTCCTGCAGCGGGTATCAGGGTTGTTCGGTCGACGGGGATTCAACATTGAGAGCATCACGGTGGGTCAATCCGAGGAACCGGGTTTGTCACGGATGGTCATTGTGACGATCGGTGATGACAAAACGCTGGAACAGATTGAAAAGCAACTGTACAAAATCATTGATGTCATCAAAGTGGTTGATTTTAGTCTAAAACCGATGGTTGCCCGTGAACTTGCATTGATCAAGGTAAAGGCAGAGCCATCCGAACGTCCAGAAATTCTGGGTGTGGTGGAGACGTTCCGCGCCTCTGTTGTAGATGTTGGTCCAGGCAGCCTGATTGTACAGGTGGTCGGAGATACGGATAAAATTGATGCGATGATAGAATTGCTTAAGCCCTATGGCATTCGCGAACTGTCACGTACAGGAATAACTGCATTGGTACGAGGTAACGTTTAAACAGTCATATTAAAAAAGCGATGGTCTGATGCTTATCAATGGAACGACAAAGGTATGTTAGCAGCACGGAGTTGAAATATACCGTTATTCTTAGATGAGGTACCAGTCCCGTACAAGTTGCAATTTAACATTTTAGTGATGTAACGCTTGACAATATAGCCACACACCCGCATTAATGGGCGGGTGTCTGAACGGATCGGATCAGACCAGAGACGCTATAGCAGGAAAAGCGTACCGGTCCCTTGAGACACCCGCTCATTAATGAAGGGTTCTTTACAATACAAAGGAGGACTTATAAACATGCCAGTAACTACTTATTATGAACAGGATGCAGATCTTAGCGTATTGAAAGGAAAAACGATTGCGGTCATCGGTTACGGTAGCCAGGGCCATGCCCAAGCTCAAAACCTGCGTGACAGTGGATTGAACGTAGTCATCGGACTTCGTGAAGGTAAATCTTTTGACACTGCAAAAAATGACGGATTTGAAGTTCTGTCCCCGGCTGAAGCAACTAGCCGTGCAGATGTAGTTCAAATTCTGCTCCCTGACGAAACACAAGCATCTGTATACAAAAACGAAATCGAACCAAACCTGAAAAAAGGCGCAGCATTGCTCTTCTCCCACGGTTTCAACGTTCATTTCGGTCAAATCGTTGCTCCAAAAGACAGCGATGTATTGCTGGTAGCTCCTAAGTCCCCTGGCCACATGGTACGTCGTACCTACGTGGAAGGATTCGGTGTACCGGGCCTGATCGCAATTGAGCAAGATGCAACAGGTAAAGCAAAAGATATCGGTCTGGCTTATGCCAAAGGTATCGGTTGCACGCGTGCAGGGGTTATCGAAACTTCCTTCCGTGAAGAAACAGAAACAGACCTGTTCGGTGAGCAAGCTGTTCTGTGTGGCGGTGTAAGTGCCCTGGTAAAAGCTGGATTCGAAACGTTGACAGAAGCGGGTTATGCTCCTGAAATGGCATACTTCGAGTGTCTGCACGAATTGAAACTGATCGTTGACCTGATGTATGAAGGTGGACTTGCAAGCATGCGTGATTCCATCAGTAACACAGCAGAGTACGGTGACTATGTAACTGGACCTCGTGTGGTAACTGAAGATACGAAGAAAGCAATGAAAGAAGTCCTGACAGATATCCAACAAGGTAAATTTGCACGTGACTTCATCCTGGAAAACCAATCCGGCCGTGCGTTCCTGACAGCAACTCGTCGCAATGAAGCTGAACACCCAATCGAAGTGGTTGGCGGACAATTGCGTGAGATGATGCACTGGATCAAGAAGTAAGCATCGGCTTTAAGGTAATCAAGTAAACTTACAGCTTTAACCGGGAATAGCGGCCGTGCATATGCGTGTGCCGCTATTACTGGTTTAGAGGAACATAAAATACAAGTCTAGGAGGTGCGAGGCGTGCGTAAAATCTATGTATTTGACACAACGCTGCGTGATGGAGAACAATCCCCGGGGGTCAATCTGAACACTCGTGAAAAGGTGGAAATTGCGCACCAGCTCGAGCGGCTTGGTATTGACCGGATGGAAGCCGGTTTCCCCGCGGCCTCTCCAGGCGACTTGGCGGCAGTTAATGCAGTAGCCAAAGCGGTCAAAAATGTTACTGTTATTGGCTTATCCCGCTCCAGAGAGCAGGATATCGATGCGGTGAAAGAGGCGTTGAAGGGCGCTCAAGACCCGTGTATCCACATCTTTTTGGCAACTTCACCCATTCATCGCCAGCATAAATTGCGCATGGACAGAGCTCAAGTTCTTGATACAGCTCGGTCAGCCATTCGCTATGCAAAGAATACTTTTTCGAAGATTGAATTCTCTTTGGAGGATGCAGGTCGGACCGAGTATGATTTCCTCGTTGAGATGGTGAATATGGCTGTGGAAGAAGGCGCAGCTGTTGTAAATATCCCGGATACCGTTGGCTATCTGAGCCCATACGAATACGGAAATATTTTCAAACATCTCAAGGAAAACGTACACAACATTGATAAGGTGCAGCTGAGTGCACACTGTCATAACGACCTGGGGATGGCAACTGCCAACACACTCGCAGCGATTCTGAACGGAGCCGATCAGATTGAGGGCACCATCAACGGCATTGGTGAACGTGCAGGTAATACCGCGATTGAAGAAATTGCCATGGCACTGGAGACACGTCAGGAATTTTTCCAGGCGAAAACTTCGCTGCAGCTTTCTGAAATTGCTCGGACCAGTCGTCTCGTGAGTCGTTTGACGGGTATGGTTGTGCCTGGGAATAAAGCGATTGTTGGTGCGAATGCGTTTGCACACGAATCCGGAATTCACCAGGATGGCATGCTGAAGGAGAAAACAACCTACGAAATTATGACGCCAGAGACCATCGGTCTGAAGGAAAGCAAGCTCGTTTTGGGTAAACACTCGGGACGTCATGCCTTCCGTGAGCGCTTGATTGAGCTTGGTTATGAACTGGAAGATGAAGCATTGAACCGTGCTTTTGCCCAATTCAAAGATCTGGCTGATAAGAAAAAAGAAGTGACAGATGAGGATTTGCTGGCGGTCATCGAAGAGAAATTGCAGGATGCACCTGAAGTGTTTAAACTGGAATCCATCTTTGTGACGTATGGTGATGAATCCATTCCAACGGCTAAAGTTCGTATTGCTACACTTGAGGGTGATACGGTGGAACAAAAAGCTGAAGGTAATGGGTCTGTTGATGCCATTTATAATGCGATTGACCAAGTGAGCGGAGAAGAGGTAACGCTATCCGACTACTCGATCAAATCGGTTACGCATGGTAAGGATGCATTGGGTGAGGTTCATGTCGTACTTACTCAAAACGAAATATCTGTACAAGGACGTGGCGTAAGTACCGATATTCTGGGTGCCAGTGCACGTGCTTATGTAGATGGCTTGAACAAATTGATAGAGAAACGCAAGACTTACACGAATCGCGTTAATGTGAACCTGTAACATATCATTTGCAGCAAGCAAAGCTCTTCATTGGACTGAAATTCGTCTGGCTGGAGAAGCTGAGATGGAGTTCCCAGCCGGGGTATGTCAGTGCAGTGAGGTACATAAAAAGTCTGACCCTCAACATGTGAAGGTCGGACTTTTTTTGTTGTCATATCATAGGATAATTGATTTATATATAGAGCATTTTTCGTTAAAAAGATGCATTCAGTTTAAGCCGTTAAGCTTTTACCAAGCATATGCATTCGGAGCTTGTCCTCCCGGACCCGGAAAGATTTCATCCAAACGTTTGAGGACCGCTTCATCCAAAGTAACATCCAAACATTTGAGTGCCGTTTCAAACTGCTCCAGCGTACGCGGCCCAATAATGGGTGCGGTAACTGCCGGATTAGCGGCAACCCAGGCCAAAGCTATGGTATCCTGTGGTTCGCCGAGTTCACGGCAAAGTGCCGCGAATTGTTCCAGCTGCGTTTGGTGGGACTCAATCCGTTCAGCAATGCCACCACTGCGTGTACCTTCCAGCTTTTGGAGCGCATTACGTCCAAGTAACCCACCATCAAGCGGACTCCACGGAATAACACCAAGGCCCAGCTCTTTCGCTGCGGGCAGCACTTCGAGCTCAGGCAAACGGCAGTTGAGACTGTACTTATGCTGCTCGGATACAAGCCCGAGGAAATGACGATTCTTGGCTTCACTTTGAGCAATGGCAATCTGCCATCCAGCAAAGTTGCTTGAACCTACATAACCAATTTTGCCCTGATGAACAGCGTTCTCAAATGCGCCCCACAGCTCGTCCCACGAAATAGCAGGATCAACATGGTGCATCTGGTAGAGTTCAACATGATCGGTTTGCAGGCGGCGGAGGGAACCTTCCAGATGACGTCTGATTTTGTAAGCGGAGAGACCGGCATCGTTGTTTGGACCGTCTGTATCATCGTGCATGGAGCCATAGACTTTGGTCGCCAGAACGACTTTTTCACGTCTGCCGCCGCCCTGTTTAAACCAGCGTCCAATGATCTCCTCGGTGAGACCCGAATTTTCGCCCCAGCCATAAATGTTAGCGGTATCAAAAAAGTTCACACCGGCATCGAGTGCCGCATCCATGATACGGAATGCCTCTTTTTCGTCTGTAGCAGGTCCAAAATTCATCGTGCCGAGACAGATCCGGCTGACTTTAAGACCTGATTTTCCCAAGTACGTGTATTGCATGATTGCAATCCCTCCTGAGTTACCTGAATTTGTCTTCAGGCTTTATTTTAACTCAGTCAGAGGTACAGAACAACCAATTCAAAACCACTTATAGGCAAAAACTATTAAAGTCATAGATTGTATATCTTGGTCAAATGACCTCTGAATATGATACAAAAGAGAGAGTTAAAAATGACACGTTAATTATTGAAGCGAACAATCGAATGAATCGATATAAGGAGTGGACAACCCATGGCAGACGTGAAAAAAATTGCAGTAATCGCAGGCGACGGAATCGGTCCTGAAGTTGTAGCCGAGGCAGAAAAAGTTCTCAAACGTACGGAGGAAGTGTTCGGATACCGTTTTGAGACAGAGCATGCACTGTTTGGTGGAATCGCCATTGATGAGAAAGGTACACCGCTTCCTGAAGAAACACTGACCGTATGTAAAGGTGCGGATGCTGTGCTGCTTGGAGCCGTTGGCGGTCCAAAATGGGATAACAACAGCAAGGAATTGCGTCCGGAAACAGGCTTGCTTGGCATTCGTAAAGCACTCGGACTGTTCTCGAACCTGCGTCCGGCAGTCGTATTTGATTGCTTGAAGGATGCTTCCACCTTGAAACCGGAAGTGCTGGAAGGTACGGATCTGATGGTCGTGCGTGAGTTGACCGGAGGAATCTACTTTGGTGAAAAGTTCAGACGTGAAGGTGCACAAGGCGAGGAAGCCGTGGATACCTGTGTATATAATGTAACCGAAGTGGAGCGCATCGTTCGTCAGGCGTTTGTAATTGCTCAAGGACGCAGCAAAAGGCTGGCTTCTGTAGATAAAGCCAACGTGCTCGAAACTTCCCGTCTTTGGAGAGAAGTCGTTAACCGTGTAGCACCGGAATATCCGGATGTTGAAGTGGAACATGTACTTGTTGACAACTGTGCAATGCAGTTGCTGCGTCGTCCATCCAGCTTTGACGTAATCGTGACTGAAAATATGTTCGGGGATATCCTTAGTGATGAAGCAGCGATGCTGACAGGTTCAATCGGCATGCTGGCATCCGCATCGCTGGGTGAAGGCAGCTTTGGTTTGTATGAGCCAGTACACGGTTCAGCACCGGATATCGCAGGTCAAGGACTGGCGAACCCGATCGCAACAATCCTTTCACTGGCGTTGATGTTCCGTACAACCTTTGGTTATGCGGAAGGTGCTGACGCAATTGAAGCAGCTGTGTCTGATGTGCTGAATGCAGGACATCGTACGAGTGACATCGCTGTAGACAAGAGCAAAGCGATCAGCACGACGGAAATGGGCGATCTGATCGTCGCGGCAATTCAGAAACAGGCTTAATAATAGGAATAACAGAACAGCTCTTTGCTCCGATCCGGAATTGCAGAGGGCTGTTCCTTTATGATTTTTGCCACGAAAAATCCTTATTTATAATTATTATAAAAAAACAACGATTATAATCTTGACTTTGAGAAGTCCGGATGATAACATTTTACTTGTACTTGTTATCAAGTAACAATATTACTTTAATTAGAAGAAAAACGTTCACGTTTTTCTTAATGATGAGCATTCAACTTGAGTGCTTACATAATCCCAAAGGAGGAATTGTTAGTTATGGCAGAACGTTTGGTTGGTAGACCCGCACCGGATTTTGCAATGGAAACAGTATCGGGAGATGGACAAGACTTTGGTTCCGTAAAACTGTCCGATTATCGTGGCAAATGGCTCGTATTTTTCTTTTATCCTTTGGATTTCACTTTTGTGTGCCCAACTGAAATTACAGCTTTGAGTGATGCTGCTGAGCAATTCAAAGCTTTGGATACTGAAGTTCTTGGCGTGAGCGTTGACTCCGTACACAGCCACAAAGCTTGGATCAACACACCTAAAGACAGCAATGGCCTGGGTCAATTGAACTTCCCATTGGCGTCCGACATCACGAAACAAGTTGCTAAAGATTATGGCATTCTGATCGAAGAAGAAGGCGTTGCACTGCGCGGCCTGTTCATCATTGATCCAGAAGGCGAACTGAAATATCAAGTAGTTAACCACAATGATGTAGGCCGCAGTGTTGAAGAAACACTTCGCGTACTGCAAGCTCTGCAATCCGGTGGATTGTGTGCAATGAACTGGAAACCAGGCGACAACAACCTGTAAGCCTGATTTAACTTGAGCATTTATAGTTCAAGCCCTCATCCCTCATGGGATTGAGGGCTTTTTGCACCCTTTTGCCAGAATATAAGCCCTAAAGGAAGAAAAGTGTTTAAGCAGGGACGTAAACGTGGTAATGATGTAATAGAAGAATGCCTTCATTTTATCTTTGGAAAGAGGAATCGAAGGGCCTTAAGGCGAATAGGGTATGGAAACCCGGTAAATATTCCGGTGCTCTGCATTTATAATTTGTACATGAATGTGATACACTGATGGAACTATTCCTTTTTTGGAAGTGCTTGAAGTGTACGGGACTGCTGTCCATTAAAAAGTCTCGGCACGTTATAAGGAGGGTGAACAAAAATGAGTTACTGTTGTGGGGCAAGTATGGTGGGAACAAAGGGCACGCTGAAGCATTACCGCACCCAGGTTCATAATGTTCCCCTGCTGTTTTGTCCGGTATGTCACCGGGTAGAAGTGCATTATAAAGTGGAAAATGAATATGAAATTCTGGCTGAATATGCGCATGGAGATGGTGCGTCGGAGATTGATTTTCAAGATTACGTGACGGAAGATGAAGATGCGATTTTTGAAAATTGCGTGAATCGTGAAAGCGAGGATGGTATGGTCATTGTACAGCGTCAGATCGACATGTCTCTGGATCTACTTCGGCTTGCCAAGGAAATGAAGGATGAGAAATGGGAAAGCGAACTCAAGCGTCGGTTAGCCGTCATGAGTCAGCGCAGACTCAAAATTCAGCATAACAAGAGTGGACTATAGATTGAATTGAATTATTTAAAATTTAAACTATACGAACGAAGCTGATTCGCCAATAAAGCGAAAAAGCTTCGTTTTTGTTGTGTGGAGAAACTAATTCACGGTTTTTCTTAAAATAATTTCCATTCGACACTTTCTCCGATTGACTCCCTTCTATAAACTTGTCTATGATAAAAACAGACTTGCAAAAGGAGGCGGAGCAAAAAATGTTCGTGTTTGGGAATAGGAGAAGCTTAGAATGGAACAGACGTATAATGTTTTCCGGATCGACTCTTGGTTACCCGGAATAGACCAGCTTGGGTTCCGGACATGCCATCCATATTTTCGGCTCAGCCCCCTAATGAAAGGGCACCGGTAATGAATAAAAATCGGCCCTTCCTGTTTCTGTGATGATATGATGTCCGAATGGCAAGTTTATCATTTACGTGAAAAGGAGGAACCTGACATGATTAGTGAATTTCAGGATACAGTGCCTCGACCAACGAATGGATTCCCGCCTGTACATCTGGATAACAACAAGTATGAGAATGTCCTGGAGCATCTGGATAGCGGTATTATGTTGTTTGACAGTAATGGTGTACTGACGTTTATTAACGTTCAGATGGCAAAATTGTTGGAGCTTCCTAGAAGTCTGTTGAGCGGCTGCACCCTGATGCAAATGCTGCATCATCCACAGATGAGCCGATTCAAGAAAAAGAAAATTTTACGGATTTATCGGGAAACCATCTTTCATCGTAAGCGCTATCATGAATTGATTGACGAGTATGGCAGGCATTGGTTAGTTACAGTAACGTACGGGGATCAGATGGATGGAGACTTCCTATTCAGTGTGAAGGATGTTTCCGATTATAAACAGATTGAGCAGACCGCTTATCAAAATGACAAACTTGCAATGTTGGGGCGGATTTCGGCATCTATTGCTCATGAAATTCGCAATCCTTTGACGGCTATCCGCGGATTTATCCAGTTGCTTCGGCCCCATTTGTTGCAATTGGGGAAAGACGAGTACGCTCGAATCATTCTAACGGAGATTGACAGGGCGAACGACATTATCTACGAATTTCTGAATTCCTCGAAACCGTCAGCTCCTCAGAAGACCATTATGTCTGTTAACTCTTTGCTCAAAGAGGTGGTCCTGCTGACAGAAAGCGAAGGATTAATGAAGGGATGCGAGATTACCCTGGATGAAGCAGAAGTCCCGTTAAATGTGTCCATTGATGTCAAACAGATTAAGCAGGTAATTTTGAATATGGTCAAAAATGCGATGGATGCCATCGAGGATGTGGGCGAAGAGCACACAGGTCTGATTCGGATCTCCACAGGAACCGAGAACAAGTATGTGCAGATCTCCATTGCCGACAATGGACAGGGAATGGACAACAACACGCTTGTACGCTTGTTTGACCCATTTTTCACCACTAAGGAGAGCGGAACAGGGCTGGGACTTTCCGTGAGTTATCGCATTATTAAGAATCACGGAGGCAACATCTCAGTGGATAGCAAAAAAGGGGAAGGTACCCGGTTCATCATTATGCTTCCCTTGGTGTAAAGGCAAAAGCAGAACGAACAGGAATTGGCTACCCGCCGGTTCCTGTTGTTTTTTGTTGGGACGATTAGGGTTATAGTTAGAATGAATGCGAATACATATGCTCAATTCACGGGAGGAAAAACCAATTATGAATATCCAGGGATTGGAACAAATGAACAAGCAGCTAATGGATCATGTAGGGAAGATCATTGTGGGGAAAGACCAAACGATTGAGCTTGTGATGACAGCCATCATTGCTTCAGGACATGTTCTGCTGGAGGACGTGCCAGGTACGGGGAAAACCATGTTGGCAAAATCGGTAGCCTCTTCATTGGATTGCACCTTTCAGCGTATTCAGTTCACACCGGATCTGTTGCCCTCCGATTTGACGGGTATTCATTTCTTCAACCAAAAGGAAGGTGACTTTGAGTTCAGACCTGGCCCTCTGTTTGCCAATTTGGTGCTGGCCGATGAGATCAACCGGGCTACACCGCGTACTCAGTCGAGTTTGCTGGAGTGTATGGAGGAACGGCAGATTAGTATTGATGGTTCGACCAGACAGCTGGAGCGACCATTTATCGTCATTGCTACGCAAAACCCGGTAGATAACCAGGGAACCTTTCCATTACCGGAGGCACAGATGGATCGTTTCATGATGAAGATTCGAATGGGCTATCCAAGCAGTGAAGAAAGTGTGGAGATTCTGAGACGTACGGTAGCGAGCCGTTCTGTTGCTGATCTGTCCGCGATCATTAGTCGTGAGCAGCTGCTTGAGGCGCAGAACACGTATACATCGGTCCAGATTGACGAAGATCTGTTGCGCTATATTATTCATCTGACAGAAGCTACGAGGCAGCATCCCGAGCTTTCACTTGGCGTAAGTCCACGTGGAGCTCAGGCATTGCTCAAGGCAAGTCAGGCTTGGGCTGCATTACATGGCAGAGACTTTGTGCTCCCTGATGATATTAAAATATTGGCAGAGCCTGTCCTCGCCCATCGACTTGTATTCCGCAACCGGGTGAGGCAGCAAGAAGGCTTGGCGGAACGCATTATTCAGGAACTTTTGAGTCAGATTGAAGTGCCAACGGAGAATCTTGCTGCAGGCAACGGGCGATAACTTATGGCATTACTATGGCTTGTCATTGTTGGAGGTATTGTTATTGGAGTACACGGCATATGGTTTGGACGTCCCGCTTTACGCAAGCTGAAGTATACCCGACAGTTCAGCAAAACGCGCTGTTACGCCGGAGATGAGCTGGAGATGGTAGAGACCATTGCGAATGAAAAACGAATTTCGGTTCCATGGCTTAGACTTGAAGCTATGATGCCAGTATCATTTGTATTTCGTTCCGGCTCGGGTATGGATATCAGCCAGGGAGATATCTATCAGAATCATAAAAGTATCTTCACTTTGAAACCGTTTACTCGTATTACCCGCAAGCATCCTTTTGTATGCAGCAGACGTGGGATATATACGTTGAACACCGTGACAATGACCGGAGGGGATCTGTTTGGCCTCTGGCGTACCTCGAAGCCAATCCCCGTTCATCTGTCCATGGTTGTATATCCATCACTTGTTCATGCGGAGGATCTGCCTGCGATCTATCAGGTATGGCAGGGTGAGGTTGAGGTATCCCGTTGGATTGTTGAAGATCCCTTTCTCATTCTTGGCGTTCGTCCGTATGGTTCAGGCGACCCAATGAATCGTATTCACTGGAAAGCGAGTGCACGTACGGGTGAATTGCAGGTGTACAAGCAAGGATGGACTGCGGACCCTCAATCCTGGATTGTGGTCAACATTCAGGAGTCCGCGGATATGTGGAGCGTCGTGACCCGTCCGGAGATGATCGAACGGGCACTCCGTTATGCGGCAACTGCAGCGGTAGATGCGATTGGAAGAGGGTTGCCCGCAGGATTTGCTCATAATGGCTACCGTGTAAGTGGAGGGCGTGAACCATTACGAATTGAGCCGGATTACGGCAGTCCACATCTGGAAATGCTGCTGGAAGCTATGGCGGAGACGGAGTTAAAATGCATGGTTCCTATGGAGCAGTTTCTGAGTGATGAAGTAGAACGTAATGAAGAAGCCCAGCAGGTTCGCAGTTATCTCTTAATTACGTCCTATGTATCTCCAGCCATGGAGCATGAAATTGCGCGTTTGCATGAGCAAGGCCACCGTGTGACCATACTCCCGGTAGAGGGTGGGAAAAGCGATGCTAAGGCGGTGAGTGCATGAATGATGCCAACAGTACCAGTACCAAAGAAAGAGTGCTTTTATCCATGTCGGCCGTTCTGTTGATCGGCTTATATCTTTATCCGCTTCTGACCCTAACAGCCCTTTATGCAACCGGACCTTTGCCGTATACACTAATGAGTATCTTTGTTGTAGCTGGTTGGTTAGGTCAATGGGTTCAGCACAGGTTACCAACCATTAGCGAAAAAAACACTTTTATTCGATGGGGTGCAGCGCTGGTTATGGGGCTGCTGGTCTCATTGGTTATTGCAATAGTAGGCGTTCTTCCTTTACCAGATTTGCTCACGGCAGTGGTATGGGGTGTGATCTCATCCTATATTGGATTGAATTTTCAACCGGTCTTTCGTTCGATTTTAATTTGGCGCTTGCAGATTTGGGGTGTGGTCAGTGCAATTGTGCTCAGTGGGGCAGCCAATGGGATTGAATTCATGCAACCCCTCCTGATGTACACTGGAACCATATATACAGCGGGAGTCATCAGTTTTGCTGGATGGTTGGTAGGTCAGTACAGTGTGCAGCTGGATCGGGCGACATTAAATGATGGCTCAAGAAGGATTGTGCTGCGTGAGTTTGCCCGGACGAATCACCAACGTCTGTTATGGATGCTGTTTGTGATCGCAGGGATCGGCGCTTTTCCCAGTCTTGTTGCCTGGCTAGGTCCACTGCGTGACCGTCTGCTTGCATGGATCAGAGGATTAATAGGTTCGAGTTCCAATCAGGAGCCTCCTACTCCGCCTGCAGCTCCAAATGAACCGCCGATGCTACCTGAAGGAATGGAACAACCAGGGGAGCCCTCTATTTTCTGGGATATCCTGGGTTGGGTCGTCATGGGGGCTGTTGCCGTTGTTATTCTGTGGCTTATCCTGCGTCTGGGGCAAAAGGCCATAAATAAACTTTTGGAGCGTTTCAAAGGGCTGCTGCAGCCAGGTCAGAAGAAGGTAGAACCCAGGACGGAGTATGTGGACATCAGCGAAACGTTAGAGGCGCCGGCAAAAACACGCAAATCCTGGTTCCGCAAGAAGGAGCCGCTGCCCTCCCAGGAAGCTGAACGTATTCGATATTATTATCGGAAGTGGATCGACAGAGCTGCACATCGGGGTGTGGATATACAGCGTGCACATACGCCACTGGAGGCTGCGGAGACGATTGTTCAGCACGGAGCTAGAGAAGATGAACAGAGGCTCTCTGCGATGCTGCCAGATACCTATAACGCTGTGCGCTATGGAAAGAAATCTCCAGAAGATTCCGAGATGAGTGAGATGGATCGGATATGGAAATCTTATCGAAGTAAATAAGTCGGGAATCCCTTTACTTTTCTTGTTACGTTCAAGTATCATGAGAGGAATACACAAGTTGGTCAGAAAAGGAGCAGACATTAATGAAGACAAATCATTGCAAAATAGTAGATTGTACAATCCGTGATGGCGGATTGGTAAATAACTGGGACTTTAGCGTGGACTTTGTTCAACAGCTCTATGCTGGATTGAATGAAGCTGGCGTTGATTATATGGAAATTGGATACAAAAACTCACCTAAGCTCTTGAAAGGTGCGGAAGAAGCAGGACCATGGCGTTTTCTGAATGATGATTTCCTGCGCAAAGTTATTCCTCAAAAAGGCAACACCAAATTGTCTGCACTGGTTGACGTTGGACGTGTGGACGAGAATGACATTCTGCCACGCAGCGAAAGCATGCTGGATCTGATCCGTGTAGCCTGCTACAGCAAAGATGTAGATAAGGCTCTAGCTCTGGTTCAAACGTTCCATGATCGTGGATATGAAACAACGCTGAATATTATGGCATTGTCTAATGTAATGGAAAATGAACTGCTGGAAGCATTTGAACTGATTAAGGAAAGCGCTGTGGATGTTGTATACATAGTAGACTCCTACGGTAGCCTGGATCATAACGATGTGAAATACCTGGTGGAGAAGTTCAAGACTCATCTGCCGAACAAACGTCTTGGTGTTCATACACACAATAACATGCAGCTCGCCTTCTCCAACACATTGGTAGCAGCAGAGCTTGGCGTTGAACTGCTGGATGCTTCCGTATATGGCATGGGACGTGCTGCAGGGAACTGCCCGACTGAACTGCTCGTTGCTCATCTGAAAGGCACGAAATACAATCTGCGTCCAGTCCTTGGTGTGTTGGAGCAATTGATGGTCCCTCTCCGTGAGAAGGAAGAATGGGGTTACATTTTGCCTTACATGATTACAGGTACGTTGGACGAGCATCCTCGCTCGGCTATGGCACTGCGTTCGTCCGAAGACAAAGACAAAGTTGTTGATTTCTATGATAAATTGACAACACCAGAAGTGAATTTTGACAAATAAACAGGTTGCATCATTGTTGAATTGGAGTTCCAGTGAACTAGAGTTGGATCTAATACGTCTATAACTTTAGCGCATTAGCGTTTTAAGTCGAATGGTGCACGTAAGACGAAAAATAGTCTAAAATACAGTTGCAAATTCAAAAAAAGCATGAACTCCGATGGGGGGTTCATGTTTTTTTAGTTCTTATTGCCTTGTTTTTCTACATATCTATGAATAAATATTCCTAGGAGTGCTCATTTTTTTGTTCACGTCTGCGGAAATAAATGTTATTATGTACCAGATAGCATGTATTCACATGTGAATTGAACGTTGGTAGATATAATAAAATGTCGAAAATTGTAACAAAGTAGATTTATATCGTTAATGTTATTTCAGGATAGGTGATCCCGGGAAGGAAAAACACGGCATGAAGGCTAATCAGCAAGATCAGAGAAAAATAGGTTGGGTCGCGATAGGCGGCTTATTGTGTTTCCTCGCAAATCAATGGTTTCGTTCCTCTGCAAGCTCTGATCTGATCATATCGGGTTACCCGGTTTTGACACTCTTGGGTGGGTTCGCTGCGGCAGCGGCCTGTATCGGCATTTATAATCAAAGCTGGTTATTTCAGATTCAAAGACTGACCCTCCGAAGGGTCCTTATGACAACGTTGTTTTTATTGATTGGTTTATTTGAATTGGTTCACATTGTTTCTTTTGCGGAAGAGATGCCGAATGGTGCGATGGTGGAGTCGGAGTTCTCGCTGAAGATGATGTCGCTTGGATCTCTTGTTTGTGCGGCTGGTTTGCTGTTCATATATGCAGTCAGCGAGAGGAAAATTGCGTTACCACGCAAATTTTTACTGTTCGGGGGAACGCTGGGTATTTTTATTGTTTTGTATACATTTGCTATTCAGGAATGGGCTGTACTTCCGAACTTGCTGGAGGGGAATGTGCTTGGTGGCATGTTTACCCGATTTCATTTCCTGGTCGGCATTCTGTATGGCGTGACTGCGGTCGTGTTATTCATTCAATGGAAAAAAGGAAAAGATCGTGATCTATCTACCGTCCTTTGCGCCATCCTCTGTTTTTTCTATGGAGAATGTTACTTTGTTTCGGCTACGAAAATTAATGATCTCAATCTGTTGCTGGGTCTATTAAGTAATTGTTTTGGCTATTTCTTCATCCAGAAGGGGCTGTATTCGTCTGTGGTGGATACGCCTTTCCTCAAGCAGCAGGTGGCTGAGGCAAAAATGAACTTTATTGCTCACCATGATGATGTGACAGGGCTGCCCAATCGCCGTCGCCTTTCTCAACGACTGAAAGTGATGATGGATGCAGCTATGGTAGAGGAGCAGCTTGTCGGGGTGTTAGTATTAAATATTAACCGATTCAAAACAATTAATGATTCATTGGGCCAACAGGCGGCTAACCGTGTACTTCGTCAGGTAGGACAGCGCTTGAAGCATTCTTCGCTCCCGGGAGAGGAAGTATTCGGACTGGGAAGAGATGAATTCGTACTCACAATGACAGATTTCAGCACAACAGATACGGCATTGCGGCGGACAAGATCAATCTTGCAGCTGTTCGAAAAGCCTGTAACTGTAGATGGAAACGAGTATCATCTCACGCTGGGTATTGGTATGGCAATATTCCCGCATGACGGGGACTCACCGGAGGAGATCATTCAGAATGCGGATACGGCACTGCATAATGCCAAAGAGCAGGGAATGGAGCTAAACCGATATGCCCATGCGATGCAGATGAAAGCCCAGGAACGGTTGCAGCTTGAGAATGATTTGCGCAAAGCGCTGGATCGCGGGCAATTCTATCTGGTGTATCAGCCGCAGGTCAATCTGGAGAGTGGCTTGATTGTAGGTATGGAGGCTTTGGTGCGCTGGCAGCATCCGCTAAGAGGGTCAGTATCCCCTGCGGAATTTATTCCTCTTGCTGAGGAGAGTGGGCTGATCGTACCGCTTGGAGAATGGGTACTGCGTGAGGCATGTGCTCAGAATAAACGGTGGCAGGAAGCGGGTTACCGCAAGCTGTGTGTGTCGGTTAACTTGTCCATGAGGCAGTTCAGACACTCCCATCTGCTGGATAACATCAGCGGCATTCTCAAGGAAACGGGCTTGGAACCGGTGTGGCTTGAACTGGAGATTACCGAGAGCATGACGTTTGATAAAGATCGGGCCTTTGAACAGTTGCGTAAAATTAAAGAAATTGGTGTGCACATCAGTATTGATGATTTTGGCACCGGGTACAGCTCGCTGCATTATCTGAAAGATCTGCCGATTGACCGCCTCAAGATTGACCGTTCCTTTGTCAATGAAGTGATGGAGGACAGTAACAACGCGGCGATTGTATCGACCATAACATCGATGGCGCATCACTTGCAGTTGAAGGTAACGGCTGAGGGCGTTGAAAATGAGGACCAGCTTTCGTTCCTTCGTGATCAGCATTGTCATGAGGCTCAAGGGTACTTTTTCAGCAAACCGATTTTGGCAGCCGATTTTGAAAAAAAGTTTTTGAGAGATGTGGATAAACCCACAGGTTAAGGATAGGCAGGGGCGCAGACACGCTTCTGTCTTTTTGATTTTCCGAAACGGGGAGGGAGAAATAGTAAAAAGAAGTTGCAAGCGTTGGATGATCATGGTATATTAATTTTGTAAAATTCATGTTAATGTTCCCCGGAACTTGACGGGACGTAGCTCAGCTTGGTAGAGCACCTGGTTTGGGACCAGGGGGTCGCATGTTCCAATCGTGTCGTCCCGATCGTCATTCGCGCGGGTGTAGTTCAATGGTAGAACTTTAGCCTTCCAAGCTAATAGCGTGGGTTCGATTCCCATCACCCGCTTAGTATGATGTGTTACCTTTAAGCCCCGTTCCTGCGGGGTTTTTTCTTTGTATATAATTCGACATGAGACAGGTGACTTTTGCTCCATGGGGCAGTCATGGGGCAAATTTCTTCACTTTTGGATTTAAGTCCTCGAGATGGTCTATCAGACCGCGATTGACTGAGACTCCTTCATGAGTGTAGCGGTTTGTCGTCTCGAGCTTAGAGTGCCGAAGGAACATCTGTATGCTTCGCTGATCAGCTCCATGTTCCCTAAGCAATGTAGCTGCAGTATGACGAAGCCCGTGAAGCTTCACATGGGGGAATCCATGTTTTTTCAGAAACTTAGACCAGGTGTTTGTCGCTGTACTTGGGAAGTACATCACGCCTTTACCTCCATGGAAGAGGTATTGCTTATCTTCACCCAGCCATTTTTTACAGAGCAGCTTTTCCTTCTTCCATTGTCGCTCATAATGTTTGAGCTCATCCATATACCACCTCGGCATAGGCACCCATCCCTCGGACTCAATGGTCTTAACCTCTGTCTCCACTTTCTGGCCATCTTGATCTACAGTGATTTGTTTTTCAATGTAAATCATGGATTGATCATAATCTAAATCAGTCAATTCAATAGCTAAGAATTCCCCACGTCGATATCCGCCAAGCATTACACCCGTAAAGTATAGCCGCCATCTTGTTGGCAGTTCATACATGGCATTCAGTAGCTCAGCGACCTCAGTTTTGGTGTAGTTCTGTTTGACATCCTTCATCCGCTTTTTTTCCTGCTTCTTTGCAGACGGGCGTTCAAATCCATCCATTGGATTAACTTTAATTACGCCCCAGTCATGGGCTTTATCAAAGATGGACTTTAGCGCTTTGTAAATATTTAGTTTGGAGTTGGTAGCCAAAGCTTCTCCAGTTTTCTTGTTCTTTTGCGCTGAGAACCATTGGACTAATTGGAGAGTGGTAATTTCATCAATCCAGTAGTCACCAAATTCCGGTATGATCCGGCTATTCAAAATGTTCTCTGTAAAGAATATTGTCCCGCCGCTCATATTCTCAACAGCGTAGATCTGTTTCCACGTGGGTATAAACTCAGCGAATGTTTTTTTATTTGCTCTGCTGCGGTTTTTGCCTTTGTCTTCGTACTTACCCGTTGTGACGGCTTCGCTCCATTTATCTTCTTGGACTATCAGCCAGGCTTCTTTCTTCTTATCCGACTTCAAACGTGCAATCTCTTCTGGCATATATACGGTAACAGACCTTTTGGGTTTGGATGCCTTTGAGGGATCTCGCTCGACGATCTTATACTTGTTACCTCCTAAATGCTCACTCCAAGCCATGCTTATCTTCCTCTCTGAGTTTTGATCCGGATACAACAATTTCCATTTACATGTAAATCACCCCCCCCCATAAAAGGAACGTATGTTCTTTTTTTATGTACACAAAGCTATCCTACATTGCTATTGCATGAGGTATGAATAATTATTATGAGTTTTACTTCGTATGCACTCTTTTTAGATGTGCCACTTCTTTTGGAACGCCGCAATGTAAAGCAGCTTCGAAGATAGTAAGACCGTTCAGAATTAATTCATCAGGTATCAGGAGTTCTACAGCGAACTCATTTGCTTGTCTTTCAATCTTATCTATGGACAGAAGTGTATATGTCGTTAAAAAAGGAACATTTTCTTTAGGGTGTAAGATTCTATGTCCCAACTCATGAGCAATTACATAACGAATCATTGATTCAGGAAGATTCTGATGGACATGTATAAACGGTATACGGCAGTAAATTTGAAAGAATCCTAACATTCCAACAAGATTGCGATATTCAATCTGGATTCCCATCTGAGTAGCAATGTGTATCGGATCGTTTGTTTTATATTTTCGAGTAAGTCTGCTGACTTTGTGCTTAATTGTCATATGGAACCTCCAACTGGCTTAATCGTTGCGATATTTCTTAGGTGTGAATTTTTTCTTTGCCATTTGTTTTGCCATGCGCATAGTCTGTTCGAGCTGGATGCGAAGAAGTTCCTTTGCCTCATCATCAAATTCGGCCTCTTCACCATAAAAAGCCAAAGCGTGATTGCTTTCCAGATTATTCATGATACGTTCCAGGTCTTTTGCAATGTCAATTTCATCTTTCGTATTCAGTTCGTGGTATGGAGCATCACTGTTAGTCTCAGTTTCTCTGTTCTCTTCTCCTGTTAAATAGCCAACCTTTACGCCGAAATAATCAGCGATTTTCTGCAATTTGTCTCTTTTTGGCGTGTATTTTCCTTGCTTCCAGCCTGTAAGTGTTGCAGTAGAGACGCCGGTTTCCTGAGCTAGTCGAT
Organism: Paenibacillus sp. UMB7766-LJ446; assembly: GCF_030226665.1. Classification (NCBI taxonomy): domain Bacteria; kingdom Bacillati; phylum Bacillota; class Bacilli; order Caryophanales; family Paenibacillaceae; genus Paenibacillus; species Paenibacillus sp. UMB7766-LJ446. The sequence continues at coordinate 560,891 of NZ_JASOYM010000001.1, read as the reverse complement.
AAGCTGTCATATCGTGTTCCTTTAACAATCTTTCTAATATTTCGTACATAGGTTACCCACCTCAAAAAAATAGTTTAATTAATTAAGCTATTTTTCGTTGACTCGCTTAAAAAGCTGTGCTATTATACAAGCATAGCTAGAAAACTTAGCGAGTTACAAAAAAAGCTCTGTTTTCTTTTATAACTTAACTGACACTTATAATATATAAGAAAACTTAGCTTGTGTCAACGCTATTACCTTTTTTTGTTGGGGGGAGGTATGGAAAATGTATGAAAAATTCCAAGTCTTATTGGACAGGGAGCAAAAAACGGCCTACCGTGTCGCTAAAGACACAGGTGTAACTACTGCCACATTGACAAGTTGGAAAAAAGGGAAGTACACGCCAAAAGTTAACAAACTAAAGGTTTTGGCAGACTACTTCGGGGTATCTGTAGATTATTTCCTTTAGTGAAGTTGAGTGGATATTACTGGGAAGTGAGGTTGTATCATGATGGCATCTACCACAGATTTCATTGAAGCCCTTCGGGTGGATATTAAGCAGGAACTACGAGATGAAATCATGGCTGAGATTAAACCAGACATTGAACGTCTCTTATACGCCAACGTGTTCGACTTTTCAGAAGCCTGCAGGTATCTGAAAGTTTCGGACTCCACTTTACGGCGCATGGTCAAAAATGGTGAGATTCCGTTCATTAGGAATCGAACATTAATTCACTTCCGCCAGATTGCATTAGACAAATGGTTGGAAGTGAAGGAGAAATCCAGTTCTACGGGATAGGATCTTTTAGGCAACAGCGTACTGGAACTATGTAACGAAAATTCACCGCAACAATGTATTGGAACGAAGCTATGAGAAAGGAGACTCAACATGATCAAAAGTTTTACTGATTGGTATCAAGATAACAGGGCGGCATTTGAAATGGAAAATCAGATTATTGCGGATAAGCTGTCTCAGGGTATAGACGGTGTGGAATGGCTTGTGCTTAACATACTGCCTAAACCAAGCAGAATTGAAAGGCTGTCTCAGTGGTTCGAGTTTCTTTATGAGGATGGACATGATTGCGAAAAGTTGATGTTTGATGCCCTGACAATGGGATCAGACAGTTTCTATAAACGTTATGAACATAACTGGTGGATGGCCGTAGACAATACGTTGGCTCATCTTCATGTATTACGAATTTATGAGTATGACAGGTATTTTAACTTCCTTCAAAAAATACGCCCTTAAAAAGGAGAAATGTCTAAAATGTCAACATTATTGCCTACAACCCCCGCATTTGCTTTTCACCTGTTCAATGTAATGCAATCACATAACGTATTGTGCAGCTTGGAATTGAAAGGAGGACAAGCAGATCCATTGATGGGAATCAGTTACCAGCCAGTGAAGGTGGATCGTATCCTTGATTGCGCTCCTGAAGATCAATCGTTAATCGTGAATCTTGGGGAAGCGGAATTCGCATTCGAATTGAAAGGGCATCGTTTTGATTATGTATTTTCCGATCACCAAATCGACATTTGCATTTCCTCAGAAACCCATGCAGCTTGGTTCAGCACAGCAGCCATGACGAAGGAAGCACTGGATTCAGCACGGGAGTATGATTCTGAATTTGATGACAAGATCATTCATATGGAAATTACCTCTGATGACTTCGAGGATGCTTTCCAGTTCTTAACGAACTTGATCCGCGAAGGTCGTGTCATTAAGAGCGTGAAAGTGTTGGGAGACGGAAATCAAATACTGACGGTAGGTTACGTTGGGAAGGTGAGTTCATGACTCTTCCAGAACTGGCCCGACTGTGGTTTGGGAACCCGCTGCAACATGCCATCATTGTACGGAACATTCAAAAACAAGAAGAAGGAGCTGCTAAGAAATGAACACAGGAAAAAAATTAACGTTTAAAGATTTTCGTGAGAATTTTGGTTTCTCGCTTGAGGAAGTGGCGTCCAGATTAGCAATGCCTGTGGAACGTCTTCGTGGGTATGAAGATACGGCAGATGTTTCAGCCGATGAATTCGCACCGATGTACGCTACGTTTGTTGGAGTAAAACTTAGTTCAAGGGATGTAACCCCATTGGTAACAGGTGAGCAACACACGGAACTCATGGCATATTGGGAAATGAAAAAGCAACTGTTGGACATCATCTTTACGATTTCGAATGAAGAATATTACCCCCGTGACCGGATCAACAACGATCTCGCTCAAATCCTTACTCTTGTCGATGTACGCGAAAAAGAAGCCATGTCAGCCATTACAGCGGCGTACACAGCTTCTGTCAGTCATCTTAGATAATCACTCATAGTTGGCCTTAACAATCTTTTGGTCGAGGGCGTTAAGGCAACCAAAATCAAAGGGAGAAGTCCCTTCGCGCACATTATAACATCATATTTTCAAAAAGCGCAAGGGCTCTCCATAAGGGAGAGATACAAATGTCAACCGATGTAAGTAATAAAACCCTTCGTGAACTGGCGATATGCGCGAAAGAATTGATTACGAAACATGGTGTTTCCTATACGTTGCAATCCTGGGAGAAAGCCGTTGAAGTCCAAAGTGACATTTCAAGTGACGAGAAAGAGAGATATCTTCATTTCCTTCTTAACGCTACAGCGATAGTAGTTCAGAATATACCCCATTTTGCAGGTGTTGAAATTTCCGCGTCTGCCGGTATTGAACCAGGAACGGACATTCCTTTTATACTTGCTTCATCAGAGGAACAGGATCATTACGCAATGTGGTTTGCGCGTCCAGTAGAACATCATGGTCGAATGGTAACAGAAGTGACCTGTGGATGGTATGAGGACGGGAGGGATGCTCTGTGTTAACAACGCCTCAGGAAATGCTTGAACTTCTTGGTAGGAATCCAAGGCGCCCAGATAGCGAATTCGCAGGGGAATTCAGCAATTTAAATTATGATCAATGGAAATCACGGTCAACCGATTCGTTCGAAGTATTAGAAGTCGTTTTGTGCGAATTAAAAGGGCAAATACCAAAGGAAGACTATTTAAGGTTTGCGGCCCAATGTTTGTATCGTTGGCTTGGAAAAGGTTCAAGTGAATATGATTTATTCAAGTTTCTTGATACAGCGTTCGGAACTAAATCCGATTGAATAAGCATGGAAAGAAAGAGTAGGTGAGACGGGTGACCGATTCTCGCAGAAGAAAAGGATTCATTACTATTGCTAACGAGATATGGGATGAGGTCATTCGTCGGGATTTCAGTAAGCGCCAGAAGGACATTTTGTTCTTTATCTGGCGCTTGTCCTACGGCTGTGACCAGTCAGTTGCTATCATTCCTAAACAGAAGGATTTTGCCCTGTGCGGCGTTGGAGCTGGTCACATAGGAGTGGAGCTAAAACTCTTGGAAACGTGCCAGGTGATCAGCAGGGCAGGCACAGAGTATTGTTTTAACGAGGATCATAGTTCATGGCAAGTAACCCCCAATCGGGGATGGGATATAGATCGGTTCGAAGAGTTAGTACTAATGAACCGAAATGGTAAGACCAAAGGCATCAAAAAAGTTACTGAAACGGTAACTAAACCAGATCTGAAAACACATGACGAAAGTTACCGAAACAGTAACTTTTCAAACGATAAAAAGTTACTGAAACAGGATTTTGGAATTACTGAAACGGTAACTTCTGATGAGGAAAAATTACCGAAACAGGAAGTTTTGGATGTAGAGATAAACGGAAGTTACCAAAACAGTAATTCCGGACATTCAAAAGTTACTGAAACGGTAATTTCGCAAGGGGAAGTTGTTACCGAAATGGGAAGTTTGACATTTGACGATGAGCATATTATTTTAAAAAGCTTTAAAGATTCTAAAGATCTTAAAAATTTAAAAGATTTTAAAAGCATATGCTCATTCGACGATTTTTGGACGGCTTACCCACGCAAGGTTGGAAAGAAGGCTGCACAGAACATGTGGGATAAAGCATTAAAGGCCAAGGTTGATCCCAATCTCCTTACCCGCTGCGCTGCGAACTATGCGACATACTGCAAGGCCAAGGCAGCAGATGACGAATTTATCCTTCATGGTTCAACCTTTTTAAACCCGAAAAACGAACGGTATGCCGATTTCGAAGAAGCTCCAAAGCAGACAGCAATTGTCCCGTTGCCAAACGGATCAAGCAATAGTCGGTTCAGCAGGAACAAACAACTTTTACAACAACTGCAAATGGAGGACAAGCAGAATGAACAGACAAGAGGTAATACGCATTCTGGCGGTGGTGGCTACAGCTTACCCCATAGTGGAACTCACTGAAGAAATGGTCACGCTTTGGGAACGAATGCTTCACGATGTTCCTTTTGCACAAGCTGAACAAAACTTATCGCACCACATCAAGACATCACATTTCCCACCAGCCATTTCACAGATATACGGAAACCCAACAGCGTCGAACACGGATCGGCTTCGGATAGAAACGCAACAGTGCTTTGCCCTAATGGAATCGTGGGAGAAAAGCGTTGTGCCGCTTCTGAAAGACGGTGAAGCAAATGAATAACCTTTACAACCTGCAAGCTGAACAAGCTGTGTTAGGTAGCCTGCTTCTAGATCGATCAGAAGACAACACAACATTGTCGGTAGCGCTTCTGACCCCTCAAGACTTTTCTTCACAGCACCGGATTATATTTGAATCGGTAATCGTGTTACATGAATCTGAGAAGCCTATTGACCTGGTTACACTCTACGCGGATTTGGAGAAGAGAGGTGTCGCAGAAGACATCGGTGGAATTGACTATCTCGGCAATTTGGTTAACTCAGTACCGACCGCAGCAAATGCTAAGGAATACATTTCTATTGTCCAGACTCTTGGAACGAAGCGTCAGGCAATTCTTCTCTTGGATGAGCAAAGGAAACAACTTGAAGAAACGTCCGACCCCCTTGAAGTAATGGCGAATATAAAAGCTGGGGCTGAAGAGTTATCCGGCCGCTCTCCTTCTGAACGTGGGATGATCAAAATTAGCGAAGTGATGGACGGTCATGACGATGATTTGGACATGCGGAGTAAATCCAAAGGGATTACAGGGGTGCCCACTTGCGGGGATGATCTGAACAAGCTCACAGGCGGACGACAGAAGCAAGATTTAATCATTGTAGCTGCAAGGCCATCGGTTGGTAAAACAGCTTTTATGTTGAATAACTCCAAGGCTGCTGCAAGTCACGGTGTAACCACAGGAATATTTAGCTTGGAAATGCCCGGCAAGAAATTAGGCGAACGATTGATTGCAAATATAGGGAACATTGATGGAACAATGCTTCGTACAGGTCTTTTAAGCCCAGAAAAATGGGGGGACTACACAAACGCTCGTTTGCTTCTGAGCGGCTTACCCATTGTCATCGATGATACACCGGGGATCACCATCCAGCAGATAGCTGCTAAGACCAAACAACTCAAAAAGGAATACGGCGAAATATTCATTCAGATTGATTATCTGCAGTTGATCAGCTCTGGCAAAAAGTTTTCAAGTCGTGAACAGGAAATCGCCTATATCAGCCGCTACTTAAAGCAGATTGCCCGAGACAATGATTGTCCTGTAGAAGTTCTTTCCCAGCTCAGCAGGGGCGTAGAACAGCGTCAGGACAAGCGTCCGATGATGTCTGATCTACGTGAGTCCGGTTCCATTGAACAGGATGCGGACGAAATTGATTTTCTTTACAGGGACGATTACTACAACGCCGAGACGGAAAAGAGAAATATTGTTGAAATCATCGTAGCCAAGGGACGGAATACAGGTACCGGACTTGTTGAAATGGCGTACTTGAAGAACTTTAGCAAGTTTACGAACTTAGCACGAATCAATTATTGACGAGAAAGGCGGGATAAAATGTCGGGTTCGTCAGAACATCTGGAGTTAGAGAACAACGTGAGACTCATTATGCAGTACCAAACAATTTTGGTCAGACATATTGAAACATCTTTGAACAACGGACAGGTGGACGAACATACGGCTGCTCGCTTAAAGAGTCAAGGTTGCATTTATCTAACAAGAGATGAAATCTTGGACCACTTCGAAGGTATCTTCCGGGAACTGGTCACTTACTACCAAGATCGGTTGCGAGAAAGGATTGTGAAGGGTGCTGAGTTCATTGATTCCCTTGCTCCTGATGATCCACGCCGAATGCCTGCCATGGAAAAATACGATGGGCTGTGTATGCAGCTCAAAGAAAGCGAGGGCAGGACATGACGCCCGATTATAACCCGCATTTAGGGTATTTGAGTGATGTGGTCAATGACAATTTAGGGCTGGTTCACCACATTGCCAAGAAATTCCGAGGAAGGATCAACGCCAGCTCAGGTTATGACGATTTGGTATCGGAAGGTTCCATCGGTTTAATAAAAGCTTTTGAATATTTTGACCCCACAAAGGTTGAAGGAGATATTAAATTTTCGACGTATGCCGCTCGGATGATTCAAGGGTACATTCAAACATTTCTATCGACAAAAGGAGCAACGGTTCGGACGCCAAGGAGTGTCATAACGGTGGCACGGAAAATCAGCGAACTGGACTTATGGGACGCTCCTGAATCTGAAATTGTGGAGAAGACCGGATATTCACTGAAAAGAGTAAAGCAAGCACAAATTTATAAGGATAACCAGCAAGTATCCTCTCTTGATTTCGTAACATCTGATCAATCTGAATCCAATACACTACTTGGACTGATCCCTACAGAAGATGACGCTACTTATTTATTTGTGGAAGAGTTTATCAATACTTTAAAGCCAAGAGAACAAAAACTAATTCGTATGATTCTAACCGGAACTACACAGTACTCCATAGCAGAGGTGTTGGGTGTCACTCAATCATACGTATCTCGGATGACGATGAAAATTGGAAGAAACTATAAACAATACTTGGGGATTCCCGAAAGTGAGGAAAAATCAATGACAAGCAATGTGACTACACGGAAAGTAAGCCAAGAAGAAGCTAAGCAACATGGGATTAAAACTTTAATGGATGGGATAGAGTGGTACACTGCCGTCAGCGCTGCTGAAGCCAGCGTCGGAGTGAATGCCACAGGCATACATTTGAATGTCTCTGCATCTAAAATGATTTCGGTTGTCAAAGGTGATCGTTTAAAAGTTGGATTCAATCCAGAAAAGTTTTGTTTGATCATATTCAAAAGCGAAGAAGGACAAAAACTTTCTCAGGCATACGGCAGCAGAGGGAATGTTTGTTTAAATAATAAGCGTTTGGGACGGTGGCTTGAAAGTAAAGAAGTTGCTCGGAAGAGGTATCTGCTTCAATTCGATGAAACGCATGGAATTTATTTTATCAAACTGGAGAAAGCAGGCGCTTGATATGACTCCCAAAGAAGCTGCTAATAATCTTCATGAGATTGTTAAGTATATCAAAGCTGGGTTTGACGAAACGGCGGGAACGATCGGCTTCTGTGATGGAGAAGCAATGGATTTGACACACGCCATTGAATTATTAGGTCCGGAAGAGATTGACCCTACAGAACTTCTTTGGCAGTACCAGGACAACAGGAGAAGACGGAGACAGGCAAAAGAAGAGAATGAGCAGTGGCGCTCCTTGTATGAAGTAGTCGTAAAACTCGGATTGCTACATGAATTTAGCCAGGCTAAACGTGAAGTGAGATCCATAATTAAGACGCAGTATTCACGACAATATACAGTTAAGAACCGCTCTGACCTTCAATGTTATTTTGATAGAGCTAAATTAAGAAATTCGTTAAATGTTCAGACAGGTTCATAGTCGGAATGTGAGGGAGGAAATGCCAGTGGGAAAGTGGATCGGACGACCATCTCCAAAAAGCATGAAAATGGGCAATGGTTGGTTTAAGGAATTGGATCGGGTGTACAGCAGTGAGGATGGTCAGTATGCCGTTATGACACGTCCAGTAGCAACCGAATGGGGCCAATTAATTCACGCCTGCATTCGGAATGTGGAAGGTACAGACATTCCTTGGGCAGAGAAACAACGGATTAAGGATGAGTTATTAGGGAGGGATCGGACAGCCATTGAGGTATTCCCTGCTGCTACTGAACTTGTGGATGAAGCTAATATGTATCATCTTTGGGTGCTGCCTGCTGGGATGAAATTACCTTTTACTATAAACAACCAATAAAATAACAACTCCCCCACAAGCTTGGCGGCCAGGCGGGGGAGTTGTTATACATATCTCACCAAATTATACCACAGGTGAGGGGATTATATGACAAAGAAAACCGTACAATTAACTTTGGGTCTGCCGGCACTGGATAGTGAACAAACCCGCCGCAATGTGGAGGACCGTTTAGAAACTGTTCGCATCTATCGGCAGATCGGCATGACACGCAGAGAAATTGGGACCACCCCGAACTATTCTCCAAGAGAACACGGGGGCACCAATCAAATTAGCATGGCTACCCAGGACACGGCCATTTGGAATGTAGATAAGGAAGCTGAGCTGGAGGAACATTCAATTATGTTGGATCGTGCTCTCCAGAAGTTGAGCCGGAAAGAAAGGGAACTGATTGAACGGCGCTTTTTAGAAGACGAGGACGTATTTGATTATAATGTATGCGGGGAAATGAATATGGGAGAACGTTCCTTCCGTCGAATGAAAGCCAGGGCTATATATAAGCTATCGCTATCCCTTCGCCTTGAAGTGCTAATTGATCCATTAGAAACAACTGGATTCGAAGAAAAAAAAGTGGCCGCTAAGTGAAACATAATTGGCAGGATTTTGGCCGCAAATTGGCACGCCGTTTTGGTTTAGGCATGATATATTTGTATTGTGGAAATTGGAGGACAGCAAGCGAGTAGTTAAACAGAGCAGGAAACATTTCCTTACCATAAAAAAAGGGCTGGCACATGATGCTGGTCCTTTTTTATGTTTCAAAACACTATTAAGGAGGTCGATTTCATGAATCAGCAAATCGAAAATAACTTTAGCTATCATTCACCTAAAGAGGGCCAACCAGCCAAGTATGAAGCTATTCGAGCCAAAGCAAAGGAACTGGCCGTTTTGATTGACAAGCAGACGCCTAAGTCTCGTGAGCAGTCGCTTGCGATGACGAATTTAGAACAGGCTGTGTTTTGGGCTAATGCTGCGATAGCACGGAATGAATAGCGATATGGATCGGATCAATGATCGGCATAAGCACATGTTTGAAACAATGCGCCAAGCATTTGTGCGCTTAAGCGAAGCTTTCGCAATCATGGCCCATGCGATCCAGGAGCGTCAGGGAGTCGTCGAATTGCTGGAACTAATCGAGTCATATGATGAGCAGCCAGTCAAGACGAAGCCGCTTCGCTTGCGCGATCTACCGAAGGCACTGCCGATGAGACACCAGGTTCTGAATCGAAAGCCTGTTCTTCAGGTGGCACGAAGCCGTTGCTGAGGAGTATTAAATGCGGATAAATTGGCATAGACTTGTACCAAAGTGAGGTGGGAAGCCCATGTGTAAAGAACAAACCATTGATGTGAGACTATGCAAGGCTAATGAATCAGGACGCAAGATCGTCCCTGTGGATGCTTGTATCGCTGTAGAAGTACAGCACCTTAACATGTCCGGCATAGTAACACTCAGTTGTTGTTGTGGACATGGCAGAGCCGGGCAAATTGCCGAATGGGAAAATGGATTCGGTCGATGGAAGGGTTATGTGGATCCGCCGCACGTACTTATTACAGAAGGTAGCAAGAAAAGAGCTGAAGCTATAGGGTACCGACCGTTCCCGTATATTTATGCTGATGGAGAGCAACACGGGGTGTGGAAGATGTACCTGCAAACCGGATGTTTAACAGAATTAGATTGCGCAGATTGGGATAAACGAGAGGAGCTGCGAACTCCTCTCTAAAAGCTATTTACGGTGTTTTGAGGTATAGCAGTGTTTACAACCGTCATAAGTAGCTGGATAAAGAACAGTCCAGTCCTGATCGGTATCTACTCGATTTTCTTTGCTAATCAGTGCGATGTTGCAAGCAGATACAACATGAGCAGATCTATGGACCTCTTTGTTGGGTCCGGTGTTAACGATGTACGTCGCCATAGATGACACCTCCTTCCGTCCTAGTACTTTCGACACCAAAAGAGGGAAATCCTTCCTATGTGTCAAAGATATTGTCGAGAGGAGGTGTTGAAACTGGATGGATCAGATATTAAATTGGTTGAGAACTACAAGCGTTTAACAGAATCTAGTGTTAATGAAATTCGTATCAAAGTAGATAACAAAGGTGAAGAGGGCGAAATTGATCTGAAAGTTACAAAAGTTTGGCAAGAAAAAGAGAACAAATAAGCATCCTTCGGGGTGCTTTTTATATGTCTAAAATGTGAGGTGGTGACATGAATGAGGTTCAACCGATCCGGGACAAAGCGGTTGTTGAACAGATCAAAAATTACCTGAAGGTAACCAGTTTCCGTAATTACATTTTCTTTAGTATGGGCGTTCATAGTGGATTACGTGTATCCGACTTGTTGCAGCTCAAGGTGGTTGCGGTTCGTGATCAGGAGCACATCAATTATGTGGCTCAGAAAACGAAGAACCGGAAACGCAAGAAGCGTAAGCGGAAAAAGTTCATCATTCACCCTGATATCTACGATGATCTAATGATTTACATTGCAGATATGGACGATGATGACTATTTGTTCCCCAGTAGGCAAAGGAAGACGCTCACAGGAGCCGTGGGAGAGCCAATCCATAGGATAACAGCCTATAAAATGATTAGTGGCATAGCCAAGCGCTTTGGGCTCACAGACATCGGTGTCCATTCACTCAGGAAGACGTGGGGTTATCACCTTTATAACGACGATCCACGCAATCTGGCGTTACTAATGGAGATGTTCGGGCATGAGGATATGGCAACCACGCTGATGTATTTGGGTATCACCCAGGACGCCATGGATGATGCAATACGCCGTTTGAGTTTTACACAATCCGGCTAATGTTGCACTCAAACGTGGGGATGGGACAAAGCTTGATCTTATCAGATTCTTTAACTTTCTCCAGTGCAACAGAAATAGAGTTATGTTTCACTCTACTTACTTAATTTGGTTCGAAATGGATCAAAAATGGTTTTTATTTTGGGCTTGATTTGAAGAAAAAGAATTAGAAGTTTGTCTATTTAGACTGATTCTAAGAAAACCGACTCAATTATGGCTGTATAACCGATGAATAAACGCCCCATTTGAGGGCAATAAGCCGGGAAATAATCAAAATCGGCAAAATCGAAAAATCCAGTAATGACGCGGGTTTTCGGGTTTATGCATAAACTATGTATATTCGCACAATTCAGTTAGCTATCAAAAAGCCCGTCAAATCAGGGTTTTCGGCGTGGTTGTGGGAAAGTACATATGTACAAAAGACCGGGTTTTGAACACATGTCTTTGCATAAATATTGCATAAACGATGTCAGGGGTGAGGTGTATTATGTAATGGCGAGAGAGAGAAGCCCGGACCGCAAGAAAGCATTAGCGATGTGGTTCGCCAGTGGTAGGGAAATGAAGCCAGCCGAGATTGCCGAGAAGCTTGGAATCAGCGCCGGAATGGTTCGGAAGTGGAAGAGCATGGAGAAATGGGACGAACTGCCTGAGCCACGTCCAGGAGCGCCCAAGGGCAATCAGAATGCGATAGGCAATAGAGGTGGGCACGGCGGACCATACGGCAATGACAAAGCCGTCAAGCATGGTCTATTCCGCAAGTTCCTGCCAGATGATGAAGAAACGCGAGAGATTTACGACACAACAGCGGACCTTTCCACGGCGGACATTATGTGGGAAGGCATACGCATCCAGCTCACGAATATCATACATGCCTTGAAGATCCAGCACGTAACGGGCAAGGATGAAATGATTAAAGAGATCAAAAAGCAGAAATTCGAAGTCCATAACACGGGAACCAAGAAGGAACCCAACCTTGAGCAAATCATAACCGAACAGGAATATGAATTCCAGTTTGCGTGGGAACGATCCGCGAATAGCATGAAAGCCATGGCTGCTGCTTGGACGGCGCTGGTCGGCTCCATTAAGAAGTATGAGGATGTTTTGCGGTTGGCTTCTCCCGATGAGGTGAACGAAGTCCAGAAGCAGCGTCTGGAGCAGATTAAGGCCAGCATTGCCGTGATGCGTGGCAAGGTTCCAGATAACAGTAAGCTTGATCTAAACCAGCAAATTACCGCATTAGCTGATTTGATTAACAACCCTGTGCCGGAAAGAGTAATAGATGATGAATAGGGGGTGAGTGATATGGATTTGAGCAAAGTTTCAACAAAGGCTTTATCAGCAGAATTGGAGAAGCGTGAGGGGGTAAGGAAAATTGCCCTTACGCCTGAAGCAAAGGCAAGTTTAACAGGATTGTTCGATCTTCCTGTTTCCATAGAAGGCCCGGCAACTATCCTTATTAACCATGACTGACACAGCCTTGATTCCATATGCTCCATTTAATACGAAGCAGTCGGAATATATCCGGCGTTGCCAGGACTCCTGGTTGAACGTGGCTGAGGGCGGCAAGCGTGCAGGCAAGAATATCATTAACCTGATTGCCTATGCCATGTGCTTGGAGGTTCACCCGGACAAGCTCCATTTGGTTGCTGGTGTGAGTATGGCAGCCACGAAGATGAACGCCATAGACTCCAATGGATTCGGGCTGCAATGGCTGTTCAAGGGCCGTTGCCGTGAAGGCGAATACAAGGACCGTGCAGCGCTCTTCATTCAGACTAAGACAGGTGAGAAGATCGTTATTATTGCAGGCGGCGGTAAGGCAAACAACGCCGCACTGATCAAAGGTAACTCTTACGGCACCGCTTATGTAACAGAGGTCAACGAGTGCCATCCATCGTTCGTGAAGGAAGTATTTGACCGGACGTTGGCATCCACGAAGCGGCAATTGTTCTTCGACCTCAACCCCAAGCCGCCAGCCCATTGGTTCTATGCGGACATTCTGGACTTTCAGGATGAGTTGTTAAAGCAAGGGCAGAACGCAGGGTACAATTATCAGCACTTCACCGTTTTCGATAATCTGAGCATACCTGACGATCGGCTCAAGACGTTGCTATTGACGTATGACAAGTCCAGTCTGTGGTACAAGTCAGAAATCAAGGGTGAGCGGACGGCAGCTACAGGACGGATATACACGGGTTACACCGTCAAGGATGTCATCGTCACTCGGGAGCAGATAAGGGCTGAACGGTTCATTGAGTTTTCGATTGGCATAGACGTCGGGGGCACTGACGCCACGGTTGCCACGCTCACTGGATTTACGCCGCGATATGGATCGGTTATGCTGCTGGATGGTTTCTACCACAAGCAGGGCAAGGAGAACGGCTATACACATGACCGTTACGCAAAGGAAATCGTTGAGAAGATAGTCCAGTGGTCGGAAACTTATCCGGCCTTTTTGTCGTGTGCTCATATCTTTGCTGAATCTGCTGACAAGCTGTTCCGGCAGGCGCTGACAAATGAGCTTAAACGCAGGGGGATACACATTCCTGTGGTGCCTGCTTATAAGAAAGAGGGCATTGTTGACCGGATCAGATTGACGAACGTCCTAATTAACCAAGGGCGGTACAAAATCATGGCCCATCTTAAACATTGGATTGAAGCCATAGAGAACGCCACTTGGGACGAGACAGAACGCCAGAAGGGTGAATGGGTGCGGACGGATGACGGAAGTTACCCAGTGGACTGCTTGGATAGTAGCGAATACGCCGTACAGCCGTTCAAGAAGAGACTGGAGGTATAGAAATGGGGTGGATCAAGAATATGGTCATGAAAATGCTGCGTATTAACCCAGCGCCGGAGAATCGAATTGTAAACATCACTGAGCCGCTATCATATCGGACGAATGTATTGCGTAACCGCTTATGGTTCCGTGGTGATGCTTCTGAGCTGGATCAGTTTTACAAGCAGACAGGGACAGATGCAGTGGGCAAGGCAAGGTTCTGGGCAGCGGTACCCAGTCAGAACATGACGATTAGGAAAATTCATTCTGGTATGCCCGCCATGATTGCAGAGCGTCTATCGGATATCGTCGTTGCTGATCTGGAAGCCGTTGAGGTGGATAAGGAAACCGCATGGGATGATATCAGTGAGGACAATGATTTTGCTGAGTTGCTTGGTCAAAACATCATAGACGCTTTGGTGGCCGGGGATGGAGCATATAAAATCACCGTGGATACTGATGTTACCAAATACCCGATCATTGAGTTCTACAGTGGGGATCAGGTGGAGTACATACGGAATCGCGGCAGGCTGCAGGAGGTTGTCTTCTTTACGGATTACACGCTAAAGGGCAAGGATTACCGCTTGGAAGAAACCTATGGGCTTGGTTACATCCGGTATCAGCTTTATGATTCTTACGGGAAAGGCGTGCCGCTTACTGTATTGCCTGAGACGGCAGCACTGGCGAACATTGAATACGATGGCAAGTTTATTATGGCCGTGCCGCTGATGTTCTTCCGCAGCTCCAAGTGGGAGGGACGAGGGAAATCCTTGTTTGATAGCAAGTCAGACAACTTTGACGCATTGGATGAGGTGGTCAGTCAATGGTGGGATGCGATTCGGGCTGGACGGGTGCAGAAGTACATTCCAGATGACTTGGTTCCTAAGAATCCTGAGACTGGGGCGCCAATGCGTGCCAACCCATTTGATAATCAGTTCATCAAGGTTGGCAGCTCCATGGCTGAGGACGGTAAAGACCAAATCACCATGTTGCAACCGCAAATCCTGTATGAAGCATTCGTGGGGTCCTATGCCAGCGCTCTGGATATGTGCTTGCAGGGCGTTATGTCGCCATCCACGCTGGGCATTGACTTGAAGAAGACCGACAACGCAGAAGCGCAGCGGGAGAAGGAGAAAGCCACACTATACACCCGTGGCAAGATCATTGATGCGCTGAATGAGGTGTTGCCCCGTCTGGTGGAAACGGTATTGAAGGTGCATGACACGATGCAGAGTCGGGCAGCAGGCGAATATGAAGTATCGGTTAAGTTCGGTGAATACGCTAGTCCATCCTTTGACGCCGTGGTAGAGACGGTGGGCAAGGCCCGGACGTTCGGTGTGATGAGCGTAGAACGTGCGATTGAAGAAATGTACGGTGATACCTGGACGGATGAAGAAAAGGCTGCTGAGGTAGCACGCTTGAAGGCAGAACAAGGATACATTTTAAATGAACCGGCTCTAAATCGTGATGCCCCGCCTGATCCTGATGACGAGGACGATGAAGAGCCAGAAGTTGATGACGAATGAAGAAATACGACATCCGTCAAATCTTTTCTGACATGGAAATGGATCTGATCAAGTCCATGAAGCGTAACCTGAAACGTCATGAGCTTGCCGAAGAAGAGGAAGGCAAGGATTGGGAGCAGTGGCAGCAACGCAAGCTGCAAGACATCCAGCAATACCGCAAGGAGACGCGCCAGATATCCAAGAAGTATGAGCCAGAAGTGAAGAAGGCAGCCGAGGAAGAGGTTAAAGGCTCCTGGCGGCGTGGGGCTGATCGGGTGAAGGACACGGTAAAGAGCCTGTGGAACAAGATCACGGGCAAAAAGCCGGATATACAGCCTGAGGATGGTTCAGACCGCAGCTTCTTCAAACTCAACGAGAAGCGGGTTAACGCTCTGGCAGATGCAGCACAGAACAATTTGCAAATTGCCCGTCATGCCATGCTAAGACAAGCGGATGACGTGTACAGACAGACTATCTACAAGTCCCAGGTGTATCTAAACAGTGGTGCTGTTTCGCTGAATCAGGCTATAGATATGGCGACGAAGGAGTTTCTGGAAAAGGGGTTTGACAATATCACTTATGCCAATGGACGGCGAGTGAACATTGCTTCTTATGCAGAAATGGCGTTGCGTACCTCTTCCCAGCGTGCGGTGTTTGCTGGAGAGGGTGCCAAGCGGGATCAACTCGGCATTCGAACCGTGGTCATATCTTCACACGGCAACTGTTCAAAGCTATGCCTGCCATATCAGGGCAAGGTGTTCATTGACGATGTGTATTCTGGTGGAACGGCTGCAGATGGGAAGTATCCGCTGCTGAGTACCGCCATTGCTGGGGGGTTATTCCATCCGAACTGTCGTCATAACATGACGACCTTCATTGTGGGAACCAGCTCATTGCCTAAGCCAGTTGACGATGAGAAAGCCCTATCCAACTATCAAGCAGAACAGAAGCAACGGTACATGGAACGCCAGATACGCAAATACAAGCGTCTGGAAGCGGGTAGCGTGGATGAAGAGAATCAAGCGAACTACAAGGCCAAGGTTAGACAGTGGCAAGCCCAATTGCGGATGCACCTGAGAGAACATGATTACTTACGTAGGGATTCCAAACGTGAAAAACTCAGAATACCGCCTAATTAGCACCTTCTTACACAGAGGGTGCTTTTTCTATGGGCTCCAAATGAGACTTTTGGGGCTCACCGCTCAGTAACCGGAGCATATCGGTTAACTCCCTTAGCTGGAGAGCAGCTATACAAATCTATGGAGGTTGATGATATATGGATTGGCTGAAAACGTTGTTGAAGAATGCGGGATTGGATGATTCAAAGATTGACGGGATCGTAACGGATGCTGGCAAGGAGCTTCCAAAACATTTTGTTCCCAAATCACAGTATAACGATTTATCGGACGTGAAGAAGAAGCTGGAAAAGGATATCACCGATCGAGACACACAGCTTGAAACGCTCAGTAAGGATGCAGGTGCTTCCGAGACACTCAAGGCTGAGATTGCCCGCCTTCAGGGGGAGAATACCGCAGCCAAGCAGCAGTACGAAGCGGATTTGAAGGATATTCAGATGAACAATGCGATTTCTGCTGCGCTTAACGGAAAAGTCCATAACGAGAAGGTGGTTACGGGCATGATCGATAAAGCCAAGTTGGTCATTGGTGATGACGGCAAGGTGGTTGGGCTGGATGAGCAATTGAAGGGGCTCCAAACATCGGATGCCTACTTGTTCAAGCCTGATGAAGCAGGGGGGGGGAACGGTGGAGGTGCTGGTGGTTTCCGTGTTGGTAATCCAGGGCAAGGAACCGGGCAAGCCACGAATGATCAACTGGCAAGTATTTTCGGCGTTGCTGAAACGAAGTAATAAACCATTTTACTAATTTAAGGGAGAGATGAACACATGGCGTTCAACTATGTAGAAAGTTTTTTGACCACATTGCAGCAAAAGTATACGAAAGAGTTGGCTTCCGATGCCCTGACCACGCAAAATGCGATCTGGGTGAACACCAAAACAATTCAGGTGCCGAGTTTGGATGTAGCGGGTTATAAGAACCACAACCGTTCTGGGGGTTGGAACCGTCAGGCAGTGAGCAATAGCTTCGTGAACCTGACCTTGGATTTTGACCGTGACGTCGAGTTCTTCGTTGACGCGATGAACGTAGATGAAACGAATCAAGTCGTGGCTGCTGCTAATCTGACTGCCACATTTGAGAAGGAACAGGCCATTCCTGAGCTTGATAAATATCGCTTCTCCAAAATGTATGCAGACTATGTGGCGATGGGCTACACACCTGATACAACCGTTTTGGATGCTGCTAATGCCTTGGAAGTGTTCGACGAAATGATGATGAACATGGACGAGGCAGAGGTACCGCAGGAAGGCCGAATCATGTATGTAACGCCAACCTATATGAAGCTGCTGAAATCCGCTGAGAAGCTTCGCCAGATCGTCACCGTGGGTCAGAACAGCGGCGTGATTGACCGGGCAGTACGAAGCTTGGATGAGGTTGTGTTGAAATCCGTACCTTCCAGCCGCATGAAGACGGTATATGACTTCACAAACGGTGCTGTGGCGGGTGTGGGTGCAAAACAGATTAACTTGATCCTTGTTCATCCTGAGTGCGTGTTGGCACCGATCAAACACAGTGCGGTTTATCTGTGGGAGCCAGGTAGCCATACACAAGGTGATGGGTATCTGTACCAAAACCGCCGTTACACGGATCTGTTCTTGATCGAGCGCAAAGCTGCAGCAATCCAAATGAACGTTCAAGCCTAAACATAACAGCCAATAGAGAGGGGCAAATCACATGTTGATTGCAGTAAAGGGAAATACACAATTGAAGATTGACGATGCTGACCGGGATACCTATCTTAAACTCGGCTACGATATCGCTGAACAGTCGGGAAATACACTTGAGGTGGTTGAGAATTCTTCAAGCAAAAAAGTGGCCTGGAAGGAATATGAAGCCTTGGTGAGAGAGAACGAAGAGTTGAGGAATCAGATTGCGGAATCCGGGTCTGGTACACCGGAAGCACTGACAGGGCTGAAAACCCAGTTGGATGACGCGAACAAGGAAATTAAATCACTTAAAAAGCAGCTTGCGACCACGACTACACCTGATGACAAGTAGGTGATGGCATGTCATACGTAACGGCAGAAGAATATGAACTGTATGGGGACGGCATGATTCCGGCTGAGGACTTGAATAAGGCTCTCAGTCGGGCATCCGACCAAATAGACGCCCTGACCTATAATCGCATCGTACAACGCAATCTGGACGGTCTGACAGCCTTCCAGCGAGGGAACGTGGTTAAGGCAGTATGCCAGCAAGCGGATTTTCAGTTCCAATATGGGGATTACTTGGACTTCCCTCTCTCTGGATACTCCGCAGGCAGCGTCAGCGTGTCATTTAAGGCCGTTGACGGTCCCGGAGGGGTCAAGACTACCGAAGGTGTTACAAGCCTGCTGAGAGCCACAGGGTTGATGAATAGGGGGCTGCGCTGATGCGGGGTAAGTTTCCGTTTCCACATTGGATATTGAAGACACCGGTTCAAGTGTTTCACACCAAGCTGTCAGAAGACGGGGAGCCTGTCGAGGAATTAATCTTTGACGGGCTTGCTTGTTATGACGAGAAGATGCGTCAGAAGCTGGATAAGGAGCGCCGTTTGGTTACTCTGTCCGGCAAGGTGATTATCCGGGGTGACATTTTGCCTGGAGAACTGATTGAGGGCTTTGTCCGGGTTGGCGGTTCGGATCGGATCATATTCAGCGCATCGCGGCCGCAGCATCCAGACGGCAGCGTCTTTTCTACGGAATTGGAGCTGAGCTGACATGAAGGTTAAAGTGACGATGGATCCCAGGGCCATGCAAAAGCTGTCCAAAGCACCCATCGAAGCGCTTGAAGTTGTGGTGAACGGGAAGGAACAGAGTATCTTGACCGAGATTGCCAATGCTGGTGTTGTTCCGAAACAGACAGGAGAGTTGGAGCGAAGCGCCTGGGTAGACAAAACAGGGCTGAAAAAAGGCCAGGTGAAGATTGTCTATGACACGCCATATGCCCGCCGCTTGTACTGGCACCCAGAATACAACTTCCGTAGGGACAAGAATGCTAATGCTCAGGGGTTGTGGCTGGAAGCCTGGCAGAAGGAACAGAAGGGCTGGATACGTAAGACGTTTGAAAAGCTGGTCAAGAAGTTTGGGGGTGGGTTCATCAAATGATGCTGTCCGAGATTCGGGATTGGCTGAAAACGCAGATCGATTCCCCAAATTGGTACATCGGCAATATCGATGGGAAGAAGGAACAGTCCATTGGGATTTACAACCTGAACACTGGACAACCTTACATTGCCATCGGAGGGCTGGAGAACACCAGCTATGCCAGCAAGTCGATATCCATCCTGGTTCACTGGTCCAAGAATGCAGATACAGCGGAGCGTAAGGCCCATGAGGTCTATGCTGCGCTATTTGGTCGTTCTGATGGCGAGATAGCAGGGCACCGTGTCATTGCTTTTGAGATGCGGACACCATGGCCTATTGATGTTGGTACCGATGATGCAGGGATATACGAATATGTGATTGAGACAACGATTTATTACGAGAGGTAGGGGAATGGAATGGCGACAACAGGTGTTTTTCCGGTTCATAACAATATTTTTAAAGTTGGTATCAAGGGCCGCGCTTCCAAGGATTCAGAAATGATGATGATCAAGGATCTGGAGAATTTCGCGCCAGCTATCGACGGTAATACTGAGGAATGGAGTTCGATGGACCAAGGGGGCTGGACGAGACGTGCGGTAACGGGTAAATCCCTGTCTTTCAGCTTTTCAGGTAAACGGAACTATGGCGATCCAGGTAACGATTATGTTGCGGGTTTGCTGCTTGGAACGGGGCAAGAAGTGGAAACGATTTTCGAATGGACGATGCCATCCGGCGCGAAGCTGACTATGGATTGCGTCATTAATTTGACCACGCCAGCGGGTGGAGATTCGACGAACATTGACGGTCTGGAATTTGAGTTGTTGTCTGACGGTAAGCCGAAATTTGAGAAAGCACCAACTACACCATAATTCATAAACCAAGGGGGATTCATCCATGTCAAAAGTTATTAATATCACAGATAAGTTTTCTAATGATCTACCATCAATTCAGCTTGGCGAGAAGTTGTATCCGGTCAATAACGGTATTTCAGCCATGTTGGCGTTTGAAGAAGCGTCAACGGGTGGAATTGCTGGCATCCTGAAAGCCTTGGAAGGTGCGTTTGGCAAAAAGGCATTTAAGGAAATGGGAGTAGAGGACATGAGCATGGGGAATATCATGGTTCTGGCATCGGCAGTTCTTGCGGCAATGATGAACATCACCTACGAGGAAGCGAATGCGCGATTTCAGCGGGAAGTCCAGTCCTGATGGATGGTATGACCTGTACGAAGATTGGGGGCTAATCGAAGCCAGTCTTGCCAAGCAATATGGAATCCGCATCCGACAACACGGGGATATGCCGTGGGAAGAGTTCTGTACTCTGGTCGGGGGCCTTATGCCAGATACACCGCTGGGGAGTATTGTGTCGATCCGGGCGGAGCAAGACCCCAAGACCATTAAGGGGTTCAACTCCGATCAGCGCCGCATCTATAACGAGTGGCGAAAGCGGCAGTCAGATAAACAATTAGAAGACCCTCTGAAATACGCACAGGACATGAAGAGTCTGGAAGCCGTAATGGCCCGGGCGTTTGGGGGTGAGTAGATGTCAAGCGCAGGCCGCGTAGATTTAGACTTGGGCTTGAACTACGGAGCCTTTCAACAGCAGCTCAACGGTATCTCCAGTACCGCTACCAACCTGGTGGGTGGGGCCTTTAAGAAGCTGGGCGGGATCGTTGCCGCAGCCTTTGCTGTCAATAGCTTAAAAGAGTTTGGTAAGGAAGCCATTAACCTGGCATCCGACTTGGCAGAGGTCCAGAACGTGGTTAACGTCACGTTCGGATCAATGACAAACCAGATTAACAACTGGTCATCGAACCTGATTGAGTCGTTCGGTCTGTCCGAGTTGTCCGGTAAACGATATGCATCCACTATGGGTGCCATGCTGAAATCATCCGGTATTTCCGGTGAAGCCATGAAACAGATGTCCGTCAGGTTGACGGAATTGTCTGCTGACATGGCTTCTTTTTATAACATCACGAATGACGAAGCGTATTACAAAGTTTTCTCCGGTATGGTCGGTGAGACTGAGCCATTGAAACAATTGGGCGTTAACATGTCCGTGGTCAACATGGAAGCATACGCTATGTCACAGGGCATCACAAAATCATGGTTAGCCATGACACAATCAGAACAGGCCATGCTCCGGTATGGCTATTTGCTACAGGTAACCGCCGATGCTCAGGGTGACTTTGCACGTAACGGCCAATCTTGGGCCAACCAAGTCCGTATGATGTCGGAACAATGGAACATCTTCAAGGGCACGATGGGTGCGGGATTCATTAACATTCTGACGCCGATCCTAAAAGGGCTCAATTGGATCATAGCCAAGTTACAGGTTGCAGCAGCCTATTTTAAGGCATTCACAGAATTGGTCTTTGGTGACGCAGTGAACGCTGGTGGAGCCGGAATAACCGTGGCTACCGATGCCATGGGCGGCATGGGTGATGCAGCGGCTGCCGCAGCTCCTGCCGTCGAGGATACGGGTAAAGCGGCTGAGAAGGCAGGCAAGAAGGCGAAGAAAGCCGGAAAAGACATGAAGGGCAGCCTGGCCGGATTCGACCAGCTCAATACGCTGGCACAATCGGCAGCTTCTGCTTTGGATGATGCAGGGTCAAAAGCTGCAGGAGCTGGCAAAGGAATTGGCGGCCTAGGCAGTATGGCCGGGTTTGGTGACCTGGACTTGGGTACGCCTTCGATTGACGTCGATCCGATCAAACAACAGGTTGCTGCATTCCTGGAGGATATCAAATCCCGATTCTCAAAAGCTTGGGCGTATATCTCTTCTGGCTGGGGTGAGATGCGGCCAGCATTGCAACCGTTCATCGACATGATGGTTCCCATTCGGAAGTCAGTTGATAACATTGGGAAGACATTCCTGGATCTGAAAGACAAGGTTCTAGTGCCCATGGCTAAATATGTATTGGGCGATTTCATTCCATCCATCGTTACTGGCTTTGTGAAAGCTTTTGCCCCGGTTATTGCGAAGCAGATTGTTTGGGCATTTGACATGTTCGACAAGACATTCCGTAATTCCACCGATCAGGCAATTAAGCTGTGGGATACTGTATGGCTGCCTAGTCTGGAGAAGGTGAAGAACGCCTTCGTTACCAACATGCCGTTAATTGCGGCAGCTTTACAAAGCCTGCTGGATGGGACGCTTAATCCATTTACAGACTTCATGCTGAATGATTTTGCTATCCCGGTATCCACGGTGCTGGCTGAGACATTGGTACCCATCTTTACAGATACGTTGGTTTGGGCCATTGACTTGTTCACCAAGACGTTTACGAATGCGGTCAACCATATCAACGATTTGTGGTCGGGGACGTTGAATCCAGCATTGGAGAAGTTCAGGGATATGTTCTTGGACATCATTCCGCAGATCGGGAAATCATTTTCTGACTTGCTGAATGGTACGATAAAGCCGTTTGTGGATTATGCCTTGAATGACTTCATTATCCCGATTGCGGCGAAGGTTATTGATACGCTGGTACCCGTATTTACAGACACATTGGTTTGGGCTTTCAAGGAAGCAGCCAACACGTTTGAATGGGCTGTCAAACTGATCAATGACATTTACAATACGGTACTCAAGCCTGTGTTCGATCTGATCAAGAAAATCGTTCTGGACACGCTGGAGACGATTAAGGGCCTTTGGAACAAATATGGGGCCGAACTGCTTACGAAGCTGACGGAGTTCATGACCAATACACGGAATCTGTTCCAGAAGCTTTGGGATGACATCCTGAAACCGATCATAGAACCGTTCCTTAAAAAGTTGAACGAAATTTGGGACGGCACTCTCAAGGGGATCATCAAGCAAGTGGGCGAGGTTGTCATGAAGTTGGTAACGGCGGCGCTGGACATCTACAACAAGTTCATTGTGCCATTGATCAGCTATGTGATAGACAAGTTGGCCCCTGGTTTTGTGAAGGGCTTCAACATCGTTCTGAACATCGTAACCACCGTGATTGAGAGCGTAGGCGGCATCATCAAAGGGCTTCTGAAAACGCTTGGCGGGGTCATTGATTTTGTGGCTGGTGCTTTCACAGGTGACTGGAAGAAGGCATGGACAGGCGTAAAAGATATTTTTGGCGGGATATTCGATTCCTTGTATAGCCTTGTCAAAGCTCCATTGAACCTGATCATAGACGGTATCAACAAGGTTATTGAAGGGTTTAACAGCCTGAGCGTAAGCATTCCTGAGTTTGAGGTATTTGGTCAGAAGGTTGGCGGGGGCAACATTGGGGTACCGCAGATACCTAAGATACCGAAGTTGGCAAAAGGTGGTTTGGCCTACGGGCCTACGCTTGCCATGGTCGGGGATAACCGGGGAGCCTCTGTTGACCCGGAAGTTGTAACGCCGCTGTCCAAGTTGCAGGACATGATAGGCGGGAACAATCAGCCGATGGTGGAAATCTTGCTCCTGATTCTGGACGCAATCCGAAACGGAGATAAACAGACCGTCATCCAGCTTAATGGTACGGAGCTGGGGCGTGCTACTGTGACTGCCATAAACGACATCACAAGGCGTACAGGCCGTTCGCCATTAACGACATAGGAGGGATGACAATTGGAAATCAAAATTAATGGTCAAGAGATTGCTGCTTATCCCTCCACGTACCAGGTGACGGTGCTTGACTTGGATGACGCTAATTCATCGGTACGTACAGCAAACGGCACGCTGAACCGGGACCGGATAGCGGTCAAACGGCAGATCGACATGACTTGGGGGATGCTGACCTGGGCTGAAATGTCCTCCATCCTCCAATCCATGTCCAATGTGTTTTTTGACTGCACCTATCCTGATCCGATGACAGGTAAGCATGAAACCAAACGGATGTATGTCGGCAATCGGCCCGCACCGTTCAGTGTGATGAGTGGCGGCGTCATGTACTGGAACGGGCTCAAATTGACGCTGACGGAGAGGTGATTGGATGTTTCCTATATCGCCACTTTACAAGGATTATTTAAAACGGCCAGACCGGGAATTTATCGTCAAGGCTCTGGTGGGCAGTGAGGAATACAACAGCAGTAGAATCGTGGATTTCAGTATAGAAAACAGTTTGAGCCTGACCGATGGTTTTGAGATCGGAACGGCCATTCCTTCTAAACTGACTATTAAGCTACGAACAAATGAAATCATTCCAGCGAATGCCCGTATCGTGCCGTACCTGTCCCTGTCTCTGGCTGGCCTGACGTGGCTTGAAGCACAGTATCCATGGAAAGACATGAACCTAACGTGGACAGGCTCAGGGACAGACTGGTTGCCCCTGGGAGAGTTCTTTGTCGATGACCGGGAAAAGGTCAATGACGTTTGGACATTCACCTGTTATGACAAGTTGGTTATGGCTGATGTAGCTTATATATCGTCGTTGACATACCCGACTACCCAGAAAGCAGTGTTCGATGAGATTTGTAAGCGCCTGGGTTGGACGTATGATAGCAGCGTGGTCATTAATTCAGCATACCGAATTCAGGCTGGTCCAGCGGGGTACACCATGCGCCAGGTACTGGCTTATATTGCTTCTGCCAATAGCGCAAGCATTTATATCGATAAAGCGGGTACGCTCAAATTCAAACGTTTTACAGCTTCCGAAAACCCTGTGTTCGATATGACAACGGCTGATTATGTGACGGTCAAACAAACGAATCCAGTAAAGACGTATACACGGGTCGTGGTCACGTACAATACCGAGGACGAGTTGCAATATGAAGCGGGTACCGGAGATGAGAACCATACATTGTACGTAGAAAATCCATTTGCTACGCAGGCGGTCACGAATGGCCTTCTGACAACGTTGAATGGATTTTCTTATCTACCTCTTACGATGGATGCGAGAGGATACCCGCAGCTTGAACAGGGTGACGTCATCGGCTTTGAACAGCAGGAAGGCACCACATGGGATGAGACGGTTTCAACCTGGCAGAATACGAATATCCCTTGGGATGGCGTTGTCAGATACAAAACAATCATCCTGCATCAAGTATTCAATTTTGCAGGCGGCTTGAAGATGAGCCTAGAAGCTCCATCTGTATCCGAACAACGTAGTGAGTTTGTCGTTGAAGGCAGCCTGACGCAACAAGTTAATAAGCTGAATAAGGATGCCATCAAGGAAGGCAAGTCCTATTATGGGGCGACCATCACCCGTACAGAGGGATTGATCATAGAGCGCGAGGACCACAAGAGCAAAGTTATCCTGAACAGTGACAAGCTCTCTTTCCAGGCCAATGGTCAAGATCGGTTGTACTTCGATCCGGTTGCAGGCAAGTACAAATTCATTGGCACACTGGAAGCCACGGATGGAGTATTCAGCGGGAACTTGCAAGCGGCAGGTGGTACCTTTACAGGAGACCTTCGAGCGGCGGGCGGTACATTCACCGGAACATTGCAGGGTGTGAATGGGACGTTCAGCGGAACACTCCAGGCAGCTAATGGAACATTCCACGGCACGCTGATTGCTGGACGGGTTGAGGGTGGCGAGATAATTGGTTCGTACATTCAAGGTGCTGACATCCTGGGTAGTAAAATTAGGACAGCAGCTAGTGGCGACCGGATCGAGTTAGATCCGAACGGATTCACATTCTATGACTCTGGCAATGCACGCCGGGTCACTCTGGGTACCAATCCATCGGCAAACATTTCGGGACACACCTACTATAACGCAAGCGGTCAATCTCAAGGTCTGATTTACGCCAACTCAAGTGAATTAGCTGTGATTGGTAATAATGGTTTGCGTCTTGGTTCCACAGCGGGAGTAACTACACTGCAAGGTGTGGTCCAGTTCACTAATGGGAATGTAATCGGACTAAATTTGGGAATCAGCCAAATCAATGGTCTGCCGGATCAATTACAATCTCTGCAAAATCAAATTAATTCATTAAACTACACTCTCAACAACCATAGACATACTGTTACTACTGCTCATCATAATCACGGTAATAACGCAAACAATCCGAATACAGGTGGTGGAACCTTTACGACCTCGACACCGTAATGTATCATAATAGGTAAATTGCACCATTACGGAGGTTAAATAATGAAAAAGGTCGCATATATCGCAGGAGGTATTTTGATTGGAGTGGTTGTTTCGACAGCAGGAGGCGCTTTTGCAGACTCGGTTAAGAGTTTAGTTGGTAAAAAGGTGACAGGTGAATATACTGTCATTGTTGATGGAAAAAAATTGTCGGACAAGGGCGCTGTGATTGACTCCCGAGCGAACGTTCCGGCGCGAGCGTTGTCTGAGGCACTAGGAGCTGATGTCAAAGTGACGGGTAAAATTATAACCATTACATCCTCAGAAGAAAGTTCCGGTACTACGGTATCAGAAGAATCAACTCCAAGTTCTCCTTCTTCATCAAGTAATAAATATATTGGTGGATCTAAATCTAGCCTTGAGTCTTTAAGAGATAGCGTTATTAACAATACCATCAAGCCTGCAACAGAAGGCAGAGAAAGTCTGCTTAAAGAAATAGCAGCTCTTGAAGAAACAAAGGCTAGTGGAATTTCGGTTCCGGTTCTAGCGGATAAAGAAAAACAACTTGCTTCTTATGACAAAATCCTAGCAGATGCAGAGGCAGGCCTGAAGCTAATCGACGAAGCCTTGGCGATAGCGAAATAAATCACCCGCCTTAGTGAAATCATGGTAGTATATACCTATAATTTACTTAGGGGGATATAAGTTGCTATACTTTCTTTGCTTTTTACCGCCATTGGCCGTTTTGTTTTGTGGGAAACCGGGAGCATTTATCTTAAATATCATTCTTACATTTTTCGGTTATATTCCTGGTGTGATTCACGCATTCTTAGTGGTTCATACTCATAAGGCAGATAAACGGAATGAGAAGTTAATTAGGGCTATCGAGCGTAGCCGTTAATGAATTAAATAATTCAAATGAGAGTCCATACACATGGGCTCTTTTTTTGTTGCCTAAAAAGGAGTGAACACCATGGACGAACAGCGATTACGTGAGATTATCCGCGAAGAGTTAAAGGCCCATGATGAACGGATTAAAGCCGAGACAGTGACGATTCGGGTCAATGATCAGATGAAGGGCACCATGCTTGAAATCCTCAAGAATATGAATCGGGGTGTGACTGGTGAGAGTTAAAAAGGTTCTTGAATTATCCGTGGATGTAAGTGATATTTTCCGCGAGAGCCCATTAGTAATCCGTGCCATGCTGGAGACGCTGCCCACCCTCGAATCACAGGTGGCATTCCTTCGGACTATTCACCAGGACGTTGAAAATTTATTGAAGGGAGTTGTTACGAATGGCGAACCGGTTCGCGAATCTGGAGGGCAGCAAAAAGATAAGTGAGGATTTCCAGAATATTAACATCGGTTTTGACCGTGTGCAGGCTGAAATGGATACCAAGGGTACTCCAGCAGATGCCCAGGCTAAAGCCGATGCAGCCAAGGAGGCAGCTATTGCGGCGGCGGCTGCTGACCTAGCAGCTCATAAGGCACGCGGAGCTGATGAGCATCCCACGGCAAAGGGAAATGCAGCAGGATTCATGAGTGCTGCTGACAAGCTCAAACTTGATACCAGTACAGGCTTAGCAACACCTTACACGCTCTTACAACGTGATGGGGCAGGCCGCGCCAAGGTAGCCGCTCCAGCAGCAACGGATGACATTGCCCGGAAGGCAGAGACAGACGCCGTACAAACCAATCTGGACAGCCACGCAGCCGATACGGTTAAGCATGTGACCCAGGCTGAGCATGACAAGCTGCAAAACATCCAGGCAGGCGCTGAGGTTAACCAAAACGCATTTGCCAAGGTGAATGACGTGGAAGCTTCCAGCAAGACTGATACTGTTACTTTTGTGGGTGGTACCGGGATTGTAGTTACAACGAACCCGTCTAACAAACAGGTAACGGTCACCGCTACGGGAACCGCCACTCCTGGTGCTCATGCACCATCCCACGTTACTGGTGGGTCTGACGTGATCCCTGATGCCGTGACAGGCGGTGCCAGTGGACTCATGAGTGGGTCAGATGCCAAATTTGTTCGTGAAGATGGCGAGAGTAAAACTGGAGCGCAAGCAAAGGCAGATGCAGCTAAACAGGCCGCAATAGATGTGAGTTTGCCCCGTGCAGGCGGTGCTTTGACAGGACCGCTACGCATAAGTAGCTGGGGAGATATCAGCGCAAGTAGCGGAGGATATGTGTTGTATGGACATAACTGTTATCTGGATGCCGCTGGTGTTGTATATCGTTACCGTAACACTCACGCCAACATGGGTGCACGGGGAATCGTATTCCGGCTTGGAGCGGGTTTACAAGGCGCTTGGATGTTTGACATGGGTACAATCGCTACAACAGCAGGCGCATCCTTTACGCCGATTCTCAAGCGCATCCTCAATACAGATGACTATAGCGCAATCGTGCAGGATTATATCCGGCAGCCCGGATATGCGGCTACTACTGGCACGGCAACAGCGTACACAGCTGCGCTTGATCCGGCGCCTGCATCTCTACCTGATGGATTTGGAATTACGATTGTGCCGCACGTTGCAAACGGAGCAAATCCTACCCTCAACGTTAACGGTCTTGGTGCGGTTGCGCTAAAGGACCAAAAAGGTGTAGCGTATGCTGCTGGTAAACTGGTTGCCGGACGGCCTTATACGTTTCGTAAGGTAGGAACGGATTTTTTGGCAGATAGCGGGTCGAGTAGCGGTACAGCTCAACCCGCTCAAGTTTTAGCAGGAGAGACGTTCGGAAATGATAACGGGGATCAAGTTGGAACCATGCCCAATCGTGGTGCACTCGGGACCATTACTCCGGGTACTACCAACCAACCGATTTTAGAGGGCTACACTTTGGGCGGAGAAGTTTTAGGAGATCCTGATTTGATTGCTTCCAATATTAAAAACGGAGTTAACATATACGGTGTCGTGGGAAATTTCGCGGGGTCAATATCTCCTGGTGCAGGACCAATCTGGCGGAGAACTACGTATATTACCGTCTCACAGAGTACCCCATTGGAGATTGTAGGTATTGTCTTCAACGTTTCTGGGACGATCCGAATATCTTTTGGATTACGGTCCGACTCTAGCGGAGGCGGGAGAGCACAGATATACAAAAACGGCGTAGCGTTTGGCACACTGAGAAGCAACAACTCCACCTCAGTTACGACGTATACCGAAGATATAACATTTGCGTCTGGTGATCGCATATCGGTTTATTTATGGACAGGTGGCGCAGGTTCAGGCACACTTGAAACGATTACGTACGGATCTACTTTGTTTACGATAGCTAAAGAGTAGGAGGGACTGACGATGAATAATGTCTATGAATATAAAGATCAGGCTGAGCGTGAACGGATCATAGCGGAGAACGTTGGCAGACATTTGCTAGAAGAACGAAACTTAATTGATGGGAATTTTTTAGTTTTTGCAGATGAAATCCCACCGTCACCTACCATTCTTGTGACCGTACCCCAGGAAGAATTTGAATCCTTAAAGCGAGAGAATCAAAGATTGTCAGATGAAAGCAACGCTAATCAACTAGCACTCATGGAACTACACATGATGCTCCTGAACGTGTTGCCTGATGAGAGTTAAGCTTGCAAGGCTGCTGATCCGCTGGGCCGTAGCACTCATGAGGGGAGGTGAGACTATGTTAGTTGTATACGTGATGATGATTCATAAAGGCTTGATTAAGCTGGAGCAAGTACCAGCAGGCAGCCGGGATAAAGTAGCTGCTGCACTGGCTGAAGGAGATATGGACCAAAACGGTAATATCGTGTAACGGGCGTTCCAATTAGGAGCGCTATTTTTATGCCCTCTGGAGTGGTCAGAGGGCTTTTCAATATATTCAGATAGAGACGGGGGATTGGCGTATGGAAGCCATACCAGGAGGTGTACAGGACATGCAGGTGCAGGATGTAAATACGATTGTGGATTTGAAGGTTCAACTGGCACGGATCGAGGAAGCGTTGAAACCTCTGGCGGCTTTGGCTCCAGGTTTGGCAGAGGTCAGAGAAATTTCCAAAGAAGCATTGCAGACGGCACAGCAAATGGCCATTCGTATTGTTGAGGTCGAAGCGGAGCTGAAGAAGGTCGCTGACGTTGCTCATGACGCCAAACGAAATGCAGCGGATGCGTTGTCACGATTAGATAAGCATGACGCGGATCAAATTTGGTTGAAACGTACGGTGTACGGTGCAGCATTAACAGGCATAACGGGGCTTCTCATTGCGGCTGTTTGGGCCGGAATCAAGTTAGGGGGAATGTAGTGTGGAATGGGACATTATTCAAGGGTTGATTGATGGCAGGCTGCTGATCGTATTGGCAGCCTGCTGGGTGATCGGGTACGTTCTCAAGAAAACGCCCAAGGTACAGGATTGGACCATCATTTATATCGTTTCCGGTGTAGCTATTGTATTTTCTATCCTGATGCTTGGCCTGAGCGTGGAGAGCGTGGTACAGGGCGTTCTAGTGGGCGCTGTGGCGGTTTATGGTAATCAGTTGGTTAAGCAGACAAAAAAGGGAGCTGATGCAGATGCAAGCGCGTAAAACAGGTAATGCTCAGGGGATTGACGTATCCCATCACAACGGAATTATAGACTTTAAAAAAGTGGCAGCGGACGGGATTTCGTTCGTATTTATCAAAGCGACTCAGGGCAAGACATTCCGGTCATCCAAGTTTCTGCAATTTGTCAAAGATGCCAAGGCGGCTGGCTTGCTGATCGGTGCATACCATTACGTGGATGACTCTGCTGGCAGTGTGGTTGCTGCAAAAGCTGAGGCAGCCAACTTCTATAATGCTATCCAGGATGCTGGCGGGATAAGCACATTTGACTTGCCGCCCGTCATGGACTATGAATCAAACAAAAACGGCCATAGCAAAGCGACGATTACGGCCGTTGCGAAGACGTTCCTGGAGGAGATCCACAAGCTGACCGGAGTTAAACCGCTGGTGTATACATACCCCGCGTTCATTGGCAACTTTACAGGCTTGTCCTCATATCCGCTCTGGATTGCGAGATACAGCACACAAACGCCTGCCGATGCTTCCGGTTGGACACGGTGGGATTTTTGGCAATATTCAGACGGATCAGCAGGGGCCTATCTGCCACGAGGGAACCGGAAGGTTGACGGTATCGGTGGTGCCGTGGATCTGAATGAGTTTGACGGCACAGTTGCCGAGTTGAGGGCCAAGTATTCCGAGAAGAATGAACCCGTGAAGGAGGACAATCCAGTGACACAACCAGTGACAGGACGTGATATCAACGTGCCCAGCAAGTGGGCAGAGACAGCATGGACAGAGGTAACCGCCAATGGGTATTTTGACGGGACACGTCCAGGGGCCCAGATCACGAGGGAAGAAACGGCGGTAGTCATTAATCGGTTAAGGAAAAATTTCCTTGCCTTGCTTGCAACTACAAATGTAAATGTCACCGACCTGGACAAACGCTTGAAACAAATCGAAGCAACTCAGGAATAATCCCAATCGCTTGGAAATATCAAAGGCCCTACCAGTTAATCTGGCGGGGCCTTTTTTGCGTTCATAAAGACAAAGACAATGAATCAATAACCTATTGACTAAAGTAAACAGATATGGTATATTATTTATGGGAGGTGAGAACAAGGATGAAGAAAAAAAGGAGAAAGAAAAAGGAACTCCCGGTGGACAAGCTGGTTACGCTTCTCACGGCCATTGTCAGCTTGCTTACCGCAGTAGTCAACCTCATCATAGTCCTTCGCCGTTAGGCGGGACTTGAGGGTAGCACGGTCGGTTAATCCCAAAGGCCGACCGTGTGAGTTCCTTAATCCTTCTCTTCCCTTAGTATAGCATGACAAGAAGGGAGCATGTATAATCATGAGTATGTCAAAAATAACTAAAGTGACTTTGATCATCAGTTTGCTTTCGCTGGGTCTAAGTGTCGCTACAATGGTAATATTGATTACGAGGTGATTTGATGGAACGGGACGATCTGATCCGCATTATACAAGAGAACGTACTAACAGCAAGCGAAGCGGTGGAGCTGCTTGGTGGATCAAAGCAGAACCTTTCTTCATTGGTGAAACGTAAGAAACTGCTTCCTATAAAAGAGTCCGGGTCAGTTCGTCTCTTTCTCAAATCGGATGTTGAGGACCGTAAGCGAGAGGCGGAACAGTTGCGTGAGAAGTATAGACCATATGAATGAATATTTGAACCCACCAGCTCATTCCGGTGGGTTTTTCTCTTTAGGCTTACGTGGCGGCTTCTTCATCGTCCGATCATATATGTAGGGCTTTCCGTGATACTCCCAGTTGTTCTTCTGCTTCTCTCTTTTGTGTATGGCCACTTTGATCTCCAGGTTAGCAACCTCTTTTTGAAACTTCGAAGCATATCTTTTACACCAAGCTAGTCCACTTGCCTCGCTCGAACTGAAATGGGTACGGAGCAAGAATCCGTTTACCGTAATCTCAAACTTATATAGGTTCATGGTGAATGTCCTTCCCTGTGTATTTAGATGTTCTTATCATACAAATTATTTTAAATCGAAACAAGAACTAATGTTCTGTTATCGATTGCTTACCATCATCCAACTAAAATTATTCCTTCTATATAATAAGGGGCATTCATGGGGCAGTTAATTGTGTATTCAGTGATTGTACACACTGCTCATGACTACCCCTTATTTTTGAAAATGCCAATCTAGCAATCTTTTGATTGTGTAAGACTATCGCGGAATGTGAACAGAATCAGCCTTCCAAGCTAATAGCGTGGGTTCGATTCCCATCACCCGCTTAACTAATGCAACACCTGAAACCCTTGTGGAAACAAGGGTTTTTTCTTTTTTTTCGAGGTTAGTGTTTTCCTAGTCGCAATGGGAGGGAGAGTATCACTGACTCCAAATTCAAGACCTTTGCTTTTTCCCCATCATCTGGTACAATAACGGAGATATCGATACTACACATGAATGAGAGGTAACCATACGTCCCATGAAGTAAAACACATGAATTCAACCCCAGTAACTGCAGAGAGTGTATTGACGCAGTCAGCCAAAGCGGCTGAGCAATGAGGGGATTCGTGTGTCCAAATTCAGCTATGGGATCAGGTATGGAAACAGGCAGGCTGTTCTGGCTTGTGTGTACCCTTTTAGGGTTATTTGTTCATGCCATGGGTATCTTATGCTTGTTTTTTGACGCTTTATCCAATCCTGAATTGCCAGACCGCCGGCTGATGCCAGCGGTTTTTTTTATTTTGAATTGCAGGAAGGATGAGGCCTCATGATGACAATGGTACGCCTACATGAAGTATCGAAAGAGTGGAACGGGAATGAATTATTCGCAGGATTGAATCTGGAAATAAATGAAGGCGAGCGGCTCGCCATTCTGGGTCGCAACGGGTGTGGCAAGACCACCTTGTTACGCATTATTCTTGGAGAAGAAGATGGCGGTGGACGAATCGAACGCCACGTTCCGCAACAGGAGTGGGGATTCATGCGTCAGCGCTCCTTGATCAAGCCGGAGACGAATGTGCTTGATGCCGTCCGTCAGGAAAGTGGACGGATCTACGAGGTGAAGTGTGAACTGGAAGAATTGGAACAGCGTATGGGCAAGAGTGGAGCGGCAGATGAGCAGCGGCTGCTTGAAGCTTATACAATAGCGATGGAACAATATGAGCAACTGAACGGGTATATGTGGGAGACTGAGGTAGAGAAGGTACTGACACGTCTCGGGTTATCGTCGGACCATTGGAGCAGGCCATATCATTCCTTGAGTGGTGGTCAAAAAACGAAGGCTCGTCTCGCGGGATTACTGGTCAGTAAACCGAAATTTCTGATTTTGGATGAACCGACGAATCATCTGGATGAAGAGAGTATGCGCTGGCTTGAAGAATGGCTGTCCACCTATGCAGGAACATTATTGTTTGTCTCTCATGACCGGACCTTTATAGATCAGGTGGCAACGGGTGTGATTGAGTTTAGCCCGGGTGCCCTGACCAAATATAAGGGGGGTTACACGAATTACAAAGGCCATAAGGAACGTGAATTGCGTGAGCAGGAAGCAACCTATCGCAAGCAGGAACTGGAACGGAAAGCGCTAGAAGAGACGATCCGCAATTATCAGCAGTGGTTTCATCAGGCTCATAATTCAGCGTCCGATGTGGAGGTCAAAATCACCCAGAGCTTTTACAAAGCCAAAGCCAACAAGAACATTTCCCGCTACCATGCCAAGCAAAAGCAACTGGAGCGTCTGGAGAAAGAGCGGGTGGATAAACCTCGCGAAGCTGCGAAATTGAACATGGAGCTGCAAGTGAACACGCTGGCTGCCCGCCAGCTCCTTGCACTGGAAGATGCCACTTTTGGTTATCCGGGAAGCCCGACATTGCTTCACAATCTCCGGATTGCGGTCGAACGCGGAGATCGTCTTGCTGTACGCGGTCCCAATGGTACAGGTAAGACAACACTGCTCAAGCTGATGATTGGGGAGTTGGAGCCTTCGCAGGGCAAGGTGACACGTCATCCGCAGCTAAAGGTTGGTTATTTTTCGCAAGAGCTTGAGGGATTACCGGAAAGTCAGACGCTTCTGGACAGTTTGCTCAGTCTTCCATCCATGACACAAAGTGCTGCACGCACCATTCTGGGATGCTTTTTATTTTCGAGAGATGATGTGTTCAAACGTATTGGGGATTTGAGTATGGGGGAGAAGTGCAGAGTTGCGTTCCTGCGTTTGTACTTCGGTGGAGCCAACTTGCTGGTGCTGGATGAACCGACCAATTATCTGGATATTGACACACAGGAAGTGATGGAGAATATATTGAAGCAGGCGTCCGGAGCACTGGTACTCGTATCCCATGATCGTATGCTGACCAAAGTACTCGCCAACCGCTTGCTTGATCTGGAGCCGGGTGGAAAGGCTACACTGTTTGACGGTGGTGTGGAGGACTGGGAGCAATCCATCAAACTGCGAGAATCCGCCCTTGAGATTCGGGAGTCAGATGATGAACGGTTACGGCTTGAAATGCGTTTGTCTGAGTTGTTATCTCCTATGAGGAGTGCGAGCAATGAGGTGTTGACTAATCCTGATGATGTGATTGAGCGGGCGGCTGAAGTTGCCGAGGTTCGCGAAATTCAACGTCGTTTGAAACAGCTGCGTGAGCTGAGAAAACACAAGTAATCCATTGATTAAGCTTTTGTCGTTTTGCTTTTGGGCTTAACGATGGATCAAGCGGCTTTACGGCTTGCTATTTCGAGCGATTTTGCATATAATAATGGACGATCATCAGTAAATTTGAAGTTTTTTTCTGACATGAAAACGTGATGATGGAGACAAGTAAGCAGTGCCTCTGGACAGGGAGGAAGCGCCGTAGATTGAGAGCGTTTCTGTAGAACAAGGCTGCTGAAATTCACTCCGGAGCGGTTCCCTGAACCATATCTTGCGATCCATCGCAGGAGTTAGTAGGGGGTAACGGTTAACGGTCGTTATTCCGTATAGAGTGAGGCAAACATGTTGCAGGCCGGAAGGGCCGGGCAGCACTGAATGTCTAACAAGGGTGGTACCACGGTCTTTTCGTCCCTTCAGGGGAGAGAAGGCCTTTTTTTGTTGCATTAACACCACATAAAGGGGGCATTTACACATGAAAGAACGTTTGGAGGCATTAAAGATCGAAGCGCTGGAACAACTGTCCGGCGTGAACGATCCACAGACGCTGAGTGATCTGCGTGTAAAGTATTTGGGGAAAAAGGGTGCACTGACTGAGATTTTGCGCGGTATGGGTGCGCTTAGTGCAGAGGAACGTCCGGTGATTGGTCAGGTCGCCAATGATGTTCGCGGCGCAATTGAAGAAGTCATCGACAGCAAGCAGGAGCAGTTCCAGAAGGAAGAGACAGCGAAACGTCTGCAATCCGAGAAAATTGATGTGACCCTGCCGGGACGTCGCGGACGTCAAGGCGGATTGCATCCACTGACCAAAGTGGTACAGGAAATCGAAGATATTTTCATCGGTATGGGATATCGTGTAGCAGAAGGTCCTGAGGTTGAGATGGATTATTACAACTTCGAAGCATTGAATCTGCCGAAGAATCACCCGGCACGTGATATGCAGGATTCCTTCTATGTAACAGAAGACCTGTTGATGCGTACGCATACGTCACCGGTTCAAGTTCGTACCATGCAAAGCATGAAAGGTGAAGTGCCAGTTAAAGTCATCTGTCCGGGTAAAGTATACCGTCGTGATGATGACGATGCGACGCATTCGTTCCAGTTCAATCAGGTTGAGGGTTTGGTCATTAGTGAGAATATTCGCATGAGTGACCTGAAAGGCACCTTGCTGCAATTCGTACGCGAAATGTTCGGTTCACACACTGAAATTCGTCTCCGTCCAAGCTTCTTCCCGTTCACCGAGCCGAGTGCTGAAGTGGATGTCACTTGCGTGCAATGTGGTGGCAGTGGCTGCCGGGTATGTAAACAGACGGGCTGGCTTGAGATTTTGGGCGGCGGTATGGTTCATCCGAAAGTACTTGAGATGGGCGGTTACGATCCGGAGAAATACAGTGGGTTTGCATTCGGAATGGGCGTAGAGCGTATCGCCATGCTGAAATATGGCATTGATGATATTCGTCATTTCTACAACAGTGATATGGCGTTCCTGAAACAATTTGGACGCTTGTAATTACCGAAGTAGCATACAGGGCGAACGCCCTTCATTTGCAACACCAATTCATAGATTAGGAAGTGAACGTCCATGAGAGTATCGACAGATTGGCTGTCTGATTATATCGCGCTGGAAGGCGTTGAACCGCAGGAGTTGGCAGAGAAAATCACCCGTGCGGGGATAGAGATTGATGTAGTGGAGAACCGGAACCAGGGCGTGAATAAAGTGGTTGTCGGTTACGTGAAGAGCAAGGAGAAGCATCCTGACGCGGACAAGCTGAATGTATGTGTGATTGATGCCGGACAGGAAGAAGATCTGCAGATCGTATGTGGTGCGAAAAATGTGGATGCGGGTCAAAAAGTAGTTGTTGCCCTGGTTGGAGCGAAGCTCCCTGGTGGACTTGATATCAAAAAAGCCAAGCTGCGCGGTGTTGTATCCCTTGGCATGATCTGCTCTGCGAAAGAATTAGGCATGAACGACAAATTGCTGCCGAAGGACCAACAGGAAGGCATTCTTGTTCTACCTGCACAAACGGAAATTGGCACACCAATCAGCCAGGTGCTTGGTCTAGATGATCATGTGCTTGAACTGGATCTGACACCGAACCGCTCCGACTGTCTGAGCATGCTTGGTGCAGCTTATGAAGTGGGTGCCATTCTCGGTCGTGAAGTGAAACTGCCTGATCCGACTCAAAAGTTGGTAGAAATCGGTGATGCGGCTGCGAACCATATTTCGGTTGAGATTACGGCTGGCGAACAATGCAGTCATTATGCAGCCCGTTATGTAACAGGGATCAAGCTGGGAGCTTCCCCACAGTGGATGCAAAACCGTTTGATGGCTGCTGGCATCCGTCCGATCAATAATATCGTCGACATCACGAACTATGTCATGCTGGAATACGGACAGCCGCTGCATGCTTTTGATGCAGATAAGTTGGAGAAGGGCCATATTGAAGTGCGAATGGCCAAAGAAGGCGAAACGATCGTGACGCTGGATAGCCAGGAGCGCAAGCTGGAGCCGCATATGCTGCTCATTACCGATGGCGTGAAACCGGTAGCCATCGCGGGTGTAATGGGTGGCGAGAATTCCGAGGTAACGGAAACCACTGTGAATCTGTTGTTGGAATCCGCCAAGTTTGATGGCGGAACTGTTCGGAAAACGTCGCGCCAACTGGGGCTGCGTTCCGAAGCAAGCATGCGTTTTGAGAAGGAAGTCGACCCGGCTGCTGTCATTACGGCATTGAACCGTGCGGCTGAGTTGATCCAGCGTTATGCAGAAGGCGAAGTTCATCAGGGAATTGTGGAAGCAGGAACAGCTGCTGCGGATAAACGCATTGTACAGCTGTCGCTGGAGAAACTGAATCGCTATCTGGGAACCGAGTTGTCCCTGCTTGAAGTGAAAACCATTTTCGCTCGTTTGCACTTTGCTTGTGGTGATGCGCAGCAGGGCCTGCTGGATGTTGAAGTGCCAAGCCGCAGAGGGGATATTACACTTGATGTGGATCTGTTTGAAGAGGTTGCCCGTCTGTACGGATACGACAATATTCCAACCACATTGATTGAAGGACCAACGACACCGGGGGCTTATACGCGTTCGCAAGCGATGCGCCGTACCATTCGTGGCCTGTTTGCAGGTAGTGGCTGGCAGGAAATGATCAGCTATTCGTTCGTACACCCGGATAAAGTTTCCTTGTTCCCTGCTCTGACAGAAGGCAGTAAAGCTGTGAAGCTGGCTATGCCAATGAGTGAGGATCGCAGTGTGCTTCGCAAGAGCATTTTGCCGCAAATGCTGGATGCAGCGGTGTATAACATGAACCGCAAGCATGATTCACTGGCTGTATTCGAAGTAGGCAGTGTCTTCTTCACTGAAGAAGAGAAGCTGACGAAGCAGCCGCATGAAATTCCGGTCCTGAGCTTGTTGCTCACAGGAAACCGTGCATCCCAGCAGTGGAATGTGGGAGCAGAGAAAGTGGACTTCTTCGATCTGAAAGGTGCACTTGAGAACCTGTTCGCCTATGTAGGTCTGGAGCAGCGTATTCGCCTGGTGGCAAACAGTCCAGAAGGTTTCCATCCTGGGCGCTCCGCATCGGTATATTTGGAAGCAAAAGATGGTGGAGAAGGCAAACTGATTGGTACGATGGGGCAATTGCATCCTGAACTGCAGCAGCAATATGATCTGAACGATGTATACCTTGCTGAGATCGGGCTTGAAGCCATCTATGGTGACGCTGATACGGATATCCGTTATCGTGAGCTTCCACGTTTCCCTGCAGTTGAGCGGGATATCGCGGTTGTTGTGAGTAAAGATATCGAAGCTGGGGATATGCTCCGTGCGATTCGTGAATCTGCCGGTGAGCTGCTGCAAACCGTACAGGTATTCGACGTATTCACAGGCAGCAAATTGGGTGAAGACAAGAAGAGTGTAGCGATGGCTCTCGTTTATCGCAATCGTGAACGTACATTGACAGATGAGGAAATTACCGAGGTTCATGCTCGTGTTGTTGCTCGTCTGGAGGAGCAATTTGGAGCCGAATTGCGTAAATAGAACATAAGTCAATTTTTTGAACAAAGTTTAGCAGGAATTGCTTGAAGTCACATCGAATCCTTAGCATTAGAGGATCGATGTGACTTTTTTGTGATTACAGCTTAGAATCAACATACAGACTTGAAGGAGGGCACAACTGTGACTACACCTGATCGTACACGCGTCACCGTAGAGATCTACGGGACTTCCTATAAACTGGTTGGCAGCAGTGCCGACTATATGAAACAAGTAGCTAACCTGGTAGATGAGCGTATGAGCGCGATCTCCAAGCAAAATTCCCGTCTGGATACTCCGCGTATTGCGGTGCTGGCGGCTGTACATATGGCTGAACAGTCTCTTCAGACTCATGAAATTCGGAATGAACTGAAGATGCTTACTGGAGAACGTACAGAACTGAGAAACGAATTGAACCGGTTGAACGCCATACAAAATGAACATCAACAGGAATTGGAACGTCGTGACCAAGCAATCGCTGAAGCAACGAAGCTTAAGACTGAGGCGGAACAGACCATCGCGAAGCTTCAGAAGGATCAGCAGGCAGAAATAGCCAAGCTGAATACATTGCTGGAGCAGGAACGCACTCAGGCAGCAGGTCGTGAGCAAAAGCTTCAGGCCCAAACTGCTGCGCAGCTGAAAGCGGCGGAAGAGAAGACGCAGGCGCGTCTGAAAGAAGCAGAAGAAAAAGCAGCGAATCAAATCAAGAATGCACAGACGCAGGCGGCAGCCCAGCTGAAGGAAGCACAGACACGTGCAGCAAATGAGTTGCAGCAGGCCCAAGCCAAAGCGGCTGCACAATATAAGGAGCTGCAGGACAAGACGGCAGCTCAACTGAAAGAGGCAGAAGCACGGGCTGTGGCAGAACGTCAAAAAATTGAGGTTCAGGCCGCACAGCAAGTACAAACGGCGAAGGAACAAGCAGAAGCTGCAATCTTGTCTGAATTGGAACAAGCCGAGGCCCAATTGCAGCAAGTTCAGGAAGAAGCCCAGCTTCAATACCGTGAACTTCAATCCGAGATGGAACAGCGTATACAGCAGGCTGAGCAAGCTGCCGTGAATCAGGCTCAACAGCTGACTGAAAAGGCAAAAGAAGAACAAGCCGCACTGCAGCAGCAAGCAGAGCAGAAGCGACTGGCTGAGATAGAGCAGCTGAAATCAACGTTCAAGGAGTCATCCGAACAGGCGGAACTGGAGTGGATGGAAAAAGAAGCGGCTTATGAGGAGCAGCTTCAGCAAATCCATGAGGCAGCCCAGACTCAAGCGAATGAAGCTTTGGTAACTGCTGAGGCTTTGCTGCAAGAAGAACGAGGCAAGCTGAAGCAGCAGTTGGAAGCAGAACGTAAACAGGCCAAATTGCGCTTAACCGATGTTGAAGGCCAATTAGCCGAGGTGCGTAAGCAGCTCAAGAATGCTCAAGAGGTTGTTGTGGATCAGGAACAACAGCTCCAACACGAGCGTAATCAAACGGAAACGTTGCGCAGTGAACAAGCCGTATACAAACAGGAGCAGGATGTTCAGCTTCGTCGAATTACGGAATTGGAGCAGCAGCTGGAACAATTAAAAGCAGATAGTGCTCAGCTGACTGAACAGCTTCGCAACACAGAAGCTGAGGTAGAGCAGTCCCGGGAAGCGGAGCAGCAGTGGAAACAGCAGTATAATGAGACCGTTGAACGTGAATCTTCTCTGACAGCACAGCTGCGTAAAGTACAGGAACAGCACGGCCAGCTTGAGCAGGAGATCAAGAAACTCCGTGAAGCCGAAGTGAAGTCCGAGGATGAGCAGCGCAGGCTGCAAAAAGTGCTTGAGCAGGCTCATGCGGCAGTACGGACATTGCAACATGAACTCGGCACACTGACGCAGAGCGAGCAGTCCTGGAAAGAGCAGGCTGAACAACGCCTGATCGAAATCGGTGAACTGGAGACGCAGGTACTCGAAGCTGCGGAACAGAATGAAACGCTGGAGTCTGGCGTACAGTCCCTTCATGATGAATTATCCGTCGTTAAAGAAGAAGCTCGTCACGCCAGCGAAGAAGCTGAACATTATATTGCACAAGCAGGTCGTCTGGAGCAGCAGCATAAAGAGCTTGATGGTGAATTGAATGAAGCACGTGAAGAACTGAACAAGCTGCAGGAAAGTTATAAACAAATCCGGAAGGATTATGGTGATGCACTGCAGCGTGAAGAGGACTATACTCGCAAACTGAATGAAATGAGCGAAGAAAAGAAAGAAATTGTGCGTGCGCTTGAAGAATCCAGGCAGAATGCCAATCAGCTATCTGCGAGGATCGATAAACAAGGCAGCTTGCTGACTCAGACAGAAGAAGAAGCACTTGAGTGGCAGATTAAGCATGAAGAATTGTCTGCCAAACAGGCAGAGCTTTCCTCACGCCTGCAAGAGCTCACTGCTCGGGAAGTTGAGCTGAGCTCCAGGGTAGAACAAGCAGAACAACATGCGGAACAACAAGAGCAGGTTTGGCAACGGCGTGCGGATGAATGGGCGGCTCAGGAGCAATCCTGGCAGGAACGATGGGCTGCACTGGAGAATGAAGTGAATCTTTGGCAGAAAGAAAGTGCTGCCAGTGTGGAGAAGGTAGAAGAGCTGGAACATGAGCGGCAGCAGCTTGACAAGCAGCGTGCAGAAGCGATCGAAGAAAAGCAGACGATGGAGAATGAACTGCTGGAGATCGGTGAGCGGTATGAAGTTGCGGCTAACCAGCTGCGTTTGCTGCAAGTTGAACGTGAGATGGAGCAGGAGAAGGCGGAGCAACTGAATACGGATTACCGCCAATTGCGGGATGAATATACGAAATTGCAGACGGAATATAACGAATGGATTGAATTGATTGAGCAGGATCAGACCTAGCTGATGATTACGTCATAACTGGAATCCTGGACAGCGCACTCTTGTACAATTTGTTATAATGAAGAAAGAGCTCCCGTCGCTACGGGGGCTCCTTGTCTTGAACACTATTCTTCAACAATAATTTTGGAGATCATACTGCTGTGACCACTCCCGCAATAGACAGAACAGGACATTTCAAATTCCCCTGCTTTGTCAGGAGTAATCACTTTGGAACTGTTCTTGGTGTCCAGCTGAAGGTTCAGCTCGGGCACGAGAACGCCATGGTTACCATTTGTATTTTCATAAACAATCTTAACCGGGACACCTTTTTTCAAATGGTATTCAGGTTGGTCAAATTCATAGTTGCTTGCTTTGATTACCAGTTCTTCGCTTGCAGTTACACCCGATTCGGACTCGCTGTTTGATCCTGCGGATTGTCCAGTTCCACCACATGCAGCAAGAACCAGGATCAGCATACAGGCTGCAAGCCATGCCATGCCTTTTTTCATGATGTGCCTCCTTAAAAAGCGTGATATGGATAAAATTTGAATGATTTCTTCAGTCATCATACCGCAAATTGACGATGCCTGTACATGCTGCCTATGTCGTTTTTTTGAACATCAGTATGCATTTAACCCCAAAAAAATAAACCTCGTCAGGCGTTTAAGCCATCAGAGGTTTAGGGGAAGCCTATGGAGAGTAGATAGGTTGAGCCTATGCGTGATCTCTGGATCTTCTTCCAGCATCAAAAGGGGTGGAAACCGGGATGAACAAATCAATAATCCCGATGACCAATGCAGCCAGAACAGCACCAAGCAGGCTGACATGCACATGATCTACGATATATTGACCAATCCAGATCACCAGTGCGCTGACGATGAAGCCGACAATACCGCGGCCAAAGGGATTGACCCTTTTACCGAAGATGCCTTCAACAACCCAGCCAAGCAGAGCGATAACCAGAGCTAGCATCAGGGCGCTCCAGAAGCCACCGACGGAGAACCCGGGTACGATCCAGCTGACGACCATCAATACAATTGCGGCGATGATAAATCGCACGACATGTCCCAGAAAATTCATGGTGTTATACCTCCTTTATTCAGATCATATTGAGAATTGTACATCCAGTTCAATGCGAGGTTGCA
The DNA here is from genome assembly GCF_030226665.1 of Paenibacillus sp. UMB7766-LJ446. NCBI lineage: Bacteria > Bacillati > Bacillota > Bacilli > Caryophanales > Paenibacillaceae > Paenibacillus > Paenibacillus sp. UMB7766-LJ446. Next base: position 517,400 of record NZ_JASOYM010000001.1, on the reverse strand, counting down.
CAATCCTGACACCTGTAGTTTGTGGCGCTTTGTCCCAAGTTATGTGTGGAAGGATTCGTTAAATAGCGAAAGAAAGTTTCTTTCGTTATAATACAGTTATAGTTTGGAAGGAGTTGTACACTTGGACACGAAAATTTTACACACATTGGAATATCGCAAAATTTTAAATACATTGCAAAGCTTTGCCCAGACTACGATGGGAAAAAAGAAAGCGGACCAATTGGAACCGATCAGTGAACTGGAAGAAGTCAAGAGACTGCTCCAGCAAACGGATGAAGCTTTTACGTTTGACCGTCTGAAAGGCTCTCCATCTTTTGGGGGAATTGTGGATATTACCGCATCCATCAAACGTGCCGAAATCGGAGGCACGTTGAACCCGCATGAGCTGCTGGGAATTTCCAACACCACCTTGGCAGCACGTCGATTGAAACGCCAAATCGCTGCGCTCCACGATGATGAAAAGGTGGAATCGATTTTCTATATCAGTGATCAGTTATCTGAGCAAAAAGCGCTCGAAGATGCGATTCGTATCTGTATTGACGACAATGCCGAAGTCTCAGATAGCGCAAGTGTTACATTAGCGCAGATTCGGCGTGAATTGCGCGGAGGTGAATCCCGAATTCGCGAGAAGCTGGATTCCATGATTCGTTCTTCGACGGTATCCAAAATGCTGCAGGACCAGCTGATTACCATTCGGGGAGACCGTTTCGTGATTCCCGTGAAATCGGAGTATCGCTCGTACTTTGGCGGGATTGTACATGATCAATCCGGTTCGGGAGCAACGCTGTTTATTGAACCTGAATCCATTGTTGCGATGAATAACAAATTGCGTGAAACCCGAATTCGGGAAGAGCGCGAAATTGAAGTGATTTTGCAGAAATTGACGGCACTTGTCAGTGAACAGGCAGAGTGGTTATTATATGATGTTGATCTGCTGGGATCTTTGGATTTTATTTTTGCCAAAGCCCGTCTTGCCCGTGAATTAAAAGCCACGTTGCCACGCATGAATGATCGCGGATTCATCAAGCTCAAGAAGGGGCGTCATCCGCTGATTTCGATTGAAAATGTGGTGCCCACCGATATTGAACTTGGCAACGATTATACGTCCATTATTGTAACGGGTCCTAACACGGGTGGTAAGACGGTAACGCTCAAGACCATTGGATTACTGAGTCTCATGGCGATGTCTGGTTTATTCGTTCCGGCCGAAGACGGCAGTCAACTGTGCGTATTTGATGCAATTTACGCGGACATTGGTGACGAACAAAGCATTGAACAGAATCTGAGTACGTTCTCCAGCCATATGACGAACATCATTCGGATCTTGAAAAACATGACGACCAAAAGCCTGGTGCTGCTTGACGAACTTGGGGCAGGTACTGACCCGGCAGAAGGGTCTGCGCTGGCAATCTCCATTCTAGAGCATATGCATCAGACCGGATGCCGCATGGTAGCAACAACGCATTACAGTGAGCTGAAAGCTTATGCTTATGAGCGTAAAGGTGTTATTAATGCCAGCATGGAATTTGATGTCAATACACTGAGTCCAACCTATCGACTACTCGTAGGTGTTCCGGGGCGGAGTAACGCGTTCGCAATTGCGGAGCGACTGGGTCTGCCAGGATACATTCTGGATTACGCCCGTGGCGAAGTGAAAGAGGAAGACCAACGCGTCGAGCATATGATCGCTTCCCTGGAAGAGAATCGGCTTACTGCTGAACAAGAACGTGAAAGTGCGGAGCGTCTGCGTCAGGATATGGAGAAATTGCGCAGCCGCCACCAAGCCGAATTGGAGAAGCTGGAACAGCAGCGTGACCGCCGTATTGAAAAAGCGGAAGAAGATGCCCGCAACATTGTGGACAAAGCCAGAGCGGAAGCAGAGAAGATTATAGCCGATCTCCGTCAGCTCGCTATGGAAGAAGGCGCATCCGTGAAGGAGCACAAGCTGATTGCTGCTCGCAAACAACTGGATGAAGCAGAACCGGAGAAACGCAAGAAGACCATTAAGCGTACTGCAACGGCAACGAAGTCCCGGGCCATCGGCCCAGGCGATGAAGTTCTTGTCTACAGTTTGAATCAAAAAGGTCATGTGGTGGAGATGTCCGGCAGCAAGGATGCCATGGTTCAATTGGGGATCATGAAAATGAAAGTATCCTTGAATGATCTTGAATTACAGCAGTCTGCACCAGCGGATTCCAAGCCGAAACAGAAACCGGTAACGGGTGTGAAACGAACTCGCGATGACAATGTGAAAAGTGAACTGGATTTGCGGGGTACGAATCTGGAAGAGGCCTTGATGGAGACAGACCGCTTTATCGATGAAGCGTTCCTTGCTAATCTGGGTCAGGTTTATATCATTCATGGTAAGGGAACAGGAATTTTGCGTTCCGGTATTCAAGATTACCTGCGTAAGCATAGACATATAAAAAGTTACCGGCTGGGCAATTACGGAGAAGGCGGAAACGGTGTGACCGTCGCAGAATTGGAATAGCCCGACCAAGAATCAAAGATATTCTGCCGCCTGAGTGTCTTCAGGCAGCAGAATGGGGAAGGGGAAACGATGAGTGAAAGGGACGATAGACCAATTGCTGTCTCATCCCTTGGGGATGGTGCTCGGATTTTTCTCCGTAGCGATTATGGAGCTGCTTGTATTTCTTGCCTGCTTTGAACTGGTGACCAAGTACAAATGCTGGAATGAAATCAAGAAGGGGAATGTGGCGGTTGCAATGGCTACAGGAGGCAAGATCTTTGGGATCTGTAATGTACTTCATTTCTGCATTCAGGCCAAATCGTCGGTGTATGAAGCTATGACGTGGTCCATTGTAGGATTTGTTCTTCTGCTCATTGCTTATTTTCTATTCGAGTTTCTGACACCGGTGTTCTCTATTGACAAGGAGATTGAAGCGGATAACCGGGCCGTTGGATTGATTTCCATGATTATTTCCGTCTCGTTGTCATTTGTTATTGGCGCGAGCATCATGTAGGGGGACCGTTCATGAAAATATTGATACGGATTCTGTTTGCTGCGTCAATTGTATTCTTTGCCATAGGCATCATTTATGTGTTGAACACATGATTATTTGAAAGAGAAAGGTTGATTCAATATGGAACCAACAGTATGTCCATGGTGTCACACCGAGATTGTATGGGATGAGGAGCTAGGTCCTGAAGAAGAATGCCCCTACTGTCACAATGAATTAAAGGGATATCGTACTCTAAACATCAACATCGGTGATGAAGAGAACGATGAGGCAGAAGAAGACATTTATGATATGGATGATGTCGTGGACGATGAACAAACTACGGATCTTGCCAGCCTGTGGGGAGATGAAGTAGAGCTGAAATTGCCGGAGCTTCGTACATTAACGAAGTATGCGGATGAGGGAAATGATTTGATTCAATACGAAGAAGGCGTGGAGAAACAACTTGATTTGCAAGAAGAGGTACCAGAATGCCCGCACTGTCGTGAATTCATGATCCTCACAGGTACACAGAAGGCCACCAAAGATACGTTTAATCCTGTTGCCAATGCCGTTTCAGGTACGGACTCGTTGCTGGATGCGCCGTTCGAAGTACAAATGTATGTATGCTCAGGTTGCTTCCAGGTGCAATATAATTTGGCCGAAGATGACCGTCTGCGTCTGATCCAGAATTTGAGTGCGCGGAAATAAGGGAGTATAACGTTCCGAAAATATAATATTCCGGGAAATTCATCATGTTTTCCTTCTGCTTGGGGCACGTTAACCCTGAGACCTGCCTGTGAAGTGCTGACTTCAGGTGGAATAAGGAGGGAGCAGATGAAGATTTCTCTGGGACGACAATCCATTCTGCTACTAGGCGTGAATGGATTGTTTGTGTTAGCCGGAGCTTTGTCGGGGACGTTTCTGAATGTGTATCTGTGGAAAAGTCGTCCGGATTACGCTATGCTCGGGTGGTTCACCATAAGCCAGCAAATTGCACTGGGACTTACGTTCTGGCTCGCGGGGAAGTGGGTCAAGGAGCATAATAAAATGTATGCTTTGCGATTAGGCACCGCTTTGTCGGGTGTATTTTACATGCTTGTATTATGGGCGGGACCCAAAGCAGTTGACTGGATTTGGCCTTTGGGGATCCTGCTCGGATGTGCACTGGGATTGTTCTGGATTGCGTTTAACGTTGTTTATTTTGAGGTGACTGATCGGGAAAATAGAGACCTGTTCAACGGTTGGGTGGGTTTACTGGGTTCCATGACAGGCATCATCGGTCCTTGGTTCTCAGGTCTTATTATTTCACGAATGGCTGACAATACGGGCTATCGCCTTATTTTTACAGTGTCGTTGGTGATTTATGTAATTGCCGTTGTATTCAGTTTTTTTCTGAAAAAAAGGGAGGTCAGCGGTACATACCGCTGGTCTGAACCATGGCGACAGTTATCTGCCAAAGATAGTCCATGGAGACCGCTTGGCATGGGATTATTTGCGCAAGGCGCACGAGAAGGTGTATTTGCCTTTCTGATTGCATTGCTCGTCTATATAGCTACGAAGCAGGAATATAAGCTTGGGCAGTTCTCACTAATTACCTCTGCCGTAGCTCTGGTGAGTTATTGGGCCGCAGGAAAATGGTTTAAGCCGCAGTACAGGTCTAGGGGAATGTTGGCCGGAGCGATATTGTTGTTCATCGTATTGCTTCCCCTGTTATGGAAGGTTAGCTATGGTACGCTTTTAATTATGGGAATCGGGTCAGCCTTGTCGATGCCGCTGTATATTTTGCCGATGATTGCGGCAGGATTCGACCTGATGGGAACGAGCGGCGAAAATGTAGAGAAAAGGGTTGAACTTGTCGTATTAAGGGAGCTGTGTTTGATGGTCGGCCGTTTATTCGGCCTTGCTGTATTTATTCTGACGGTCATGAATGGCCCTTCATTACAAACGCTAACCTGGCTTATTGTGGCGCTTGGGGCTTTCCCGCTTATTGGCTGGATATTCATGCGTAAAATGTTAGTACAACCGGATCAGCAAAAATCTTCTGCATAGGAAAAGGGTACAGTCCAGGGATTTGATCCTGAGCTGTACCCTCATTTATTAAGATTTGCTTACACAGGAGTAGGCTTACTCGTTCTCGTTAATGAGAAAAGCTCCATGTCGTCATTCCGGACTCCTGTAACAGCGTCGGCCAGAATAGAAGCAGCGAACATGCTGTACACTGTTCCGTTCCCGCCATAACCCTCGAGAAAATAAGAATGCGGGTAATCGGGATGTGGGCCTATAAACGGTAGGCCGTCATTGGTATTTCCGAACACGGCACCCCAGGCATAATCAACTTCAAGACCATCCAACGGGAAATAAGAGCGAACTTCTTCCAGGAGTGTATCTCCCCGGTGTTTTGCCCGAATCTCGCGCTGATCTTCCCTCGGTGTCTCTTCATCCAGTCCGCCAGCAATAATCCGTCCGTCTGGTGTTGTTCTCATATACAGATAAGGGCGTGCTGTCTCCCAGATCAGACTGTGCTCATGCCATTCTTTCAGGTCTGGCAACGGCTTCGTTGCAATAGCGTAGGTGGTTTGCAGGTAGGCTCCTTGATCCCTTTTGATGGCCTGCGTCTCATAACCGGCAGCAAAAATAACCTTACTGGCCCGGATTCTCCCACTTGAAGTATAACAAAGCACACCATCATCATCGAATTCACAATGAATCATCTCTGTCTGTCCGTAGATTCTTGCTCCACGTTTGCTCGCTGATTCAAACAGGGCATGAACAAAGCGATACGGGTTCACTTCGGCATCCCCCAACGTATAAAGTGCGGCAGGTTTGCTGAAGGGAAAATGGTCGCTAATTTTGTCGGAATTCCACAGTTCAGCTTCAAAGCCATAGCGCTTCAGCGTTTGATATTCTTTCTCCAACATGGCTACATCATCATTGCTGCTGGCAAAACAGAGACTGGTCCGCGGAATAAACCAGGGATCCGTATCTAGCCTTTCCGCAATTTGTGTGAGCTTCTGCATGGCTTCACGACATAGTTCATAGAATCGCACGCCTGTTTTTTCGCCAAAGGTATGAATGCATGAGGTTAATGATTTGTCGTTCGTGTATTGTAAAAGACCTGTATTGGCAGAGCTGCTGCCATGGGCAATCTCCCTTTTATCAATGACAACTGTGTTAACACCACGCTGCGTGAGCAATTCGGAAGTCAGTGCGCCCCCCATGCCACCGCCGATGATCAGGCAGTCACAGGAGATGTCAGTTTGGAGCGGGGGATAGGTGGAATTTGTATTAAAAGTGGAAGGCCAGAAAGGTGTGCCATAGACCAGATCCATGAGAAACATCTCCTTTGTAATTAACGTTTGTATACTTTTGGGCGACCGGGTTAACAATAATTGCGCATAAACTTTATGCCGAGGAGGTCAACGAAACATGCAGAATCAATCCATGCAAGCGCTGAGTCCGAAAGAGTTGAGTTATATCGCGGATTCGATATCCAATGAAGAACTGCTGATCAAGCAGTGTGCAGCCACAGCTTCCATCTCACATAATCCGCAAATTCAACAAGCACTGAACCAGTATGTTCGCTCCCATGAACAGCATCTGAATATCCTTGTTAATGCTCTTCAGCAGCATCAGTCCATTGCCCCAACACAGGCTCAGTAAATCCAATTGAATCTAACGTTTAGGAGGAAATCGTGTGTACTCACAATCCATGTCTTCCAATGGCAATTTTATGCAGGAGAAAGATTTGCTAAAGTCGATTCTTGCAGATTTAAGACGAACTTCGCGCGAATATACGACAGCAACAACAGAATCTTCATGCCCGATGACTCGCAGAATGTTTACAGACCTGACCAACGATACCCTAAGGCTGCAAGGTGATCTGTTTAATCTAATGCAGCAAAACAACATGTATTCTGTCTCTTCCAAAGCACTTCGCCAGGATGTGGATAAGCAGATTCAGTCTGCTCAACAGACCCAACAGAAATGTCAGCAGTTCATTCAGGAAAAGAACACCCAGAACAGTGCTTACAGCCAGGCACCCAATGTACCTCAGCATCAACCGAATTACGGTAACCCTTATTACATGTAACCTTTGTAATTATGGTTTGAAGCAGGGACTGTCACAGACCATACCACCGCTTGCCCGAATTCAGGGCGGGCGGTTTTTGTCTTTGCATGATCGTTGAATTCATGTAATATAAGTATTAATTCATTTTCAGGAACCTGGATGACGCTGGAGGGAAAGACATGAAGGATCTGAACGATCTGCAATTAAAAGTTCTGGATTTGTTGAAGGAAGACGCGAGAAGGACTCCCGCACTGTTGTCGACGCTGTTGGGGGAGTCGGAAGATAAGATCAAGAACGCCGTGGCACAGCTTGAACAGGACCACGTTATTGTGAAATACGCAACCGTTGTGAATTGGAGCAAGATCGATGATGAGAAAGTAACAGCCTTGATCGAAGTGCAGATTACGCCTGAGCGTGGTCGTGGCTTCGAAGGAATCGCGGAACGCATTTATCTGTATCCGCAAGTGAAATCGGTATATCTCATGTCAGGTGCATACGATCTGCTCGTAGAAGTAGAAGGTGGCAACCTGCGTGAAGTCGCTAATTTTGTTTCGGAGAAATTGTCTCCGATTGACTCTGTACTTTCAACGAAAACGAATTTTATTCTTAAAAAATATAAGCAGGACGGGATTATTTTTGAAGACCATCAGGAAGACAACCGTCTCATGATCTCGCCGTAAAGGAAGATGCGTCATGATAGTGAATGAACAGACAACAGGAAACAACAAGAAAATGACTTCGTATCTGGCACCTTTGGTTCAACAGATACCGCCATCCGGCATACGTAAATTTTTTGATCTGGTTGGTGATAACAAGGATATCATCACACTGGGTGTAGGTGAACCGGACTTTGTAACACCATGGCATATGCGTGAAGCTTGTGTGTATTCACTCGAAAGAGGCATGACCAGTTATACTTCCAATGCAGGTATGCCGAAACTGAGAGAAGCCATTAGCGAGTATCTGGACACTCAGTTTGATACCAAGTATGATCCTAAGGATGAGATTATCGTTACCGTTGGTGGCAGTGAGGCCATTGATCTTGCCTTGCGTGCATTAATCGTACCTGGAGACGAAATTCTGATTCCCGAACCTTCGTATGTGGCATATTCTCCAATCGCTTCAATTGGTGGAGGTATACCGGTTGGGGTAGAGACGTATGCGAAGGATCAGTTTAAACTGACTGCCGAGGCGCTGGAAGCAGGTATTACACCGAAGTCCAAAGTGGTTATCCTATGTTATCCGAGTAATCCAACAGGTGCGATTATGACTTATGAAGAATGGCTGCCTATTGCTGAAGTGATCAAAAAGCATGACCTGATCGTCATCGCGGATGAGATTTATGCCGAACTGACATATACGCAAAAACATGTTAGTTTCGCTTCAATTCCGGAGATGAAAGAACGTACCATTTTGGTTAGTGGATTTTCCAAGGCTTTTGCAATGACCGGCTGGCGAATCGGGTATATGTGTGGACATCCTGAACTGATTGCAGCCATGCTCAAAATTCATCAATATACGGTGATGTGTGCACCTGCCATGGGTCAGGTAGCTGCGCTTGAGGCATTGATGAACGGTTTGGGTGAGAAGGATAGAATGGTCGAATCCTATAATCAGCGCAGACGTCTTATCGTACAGGGGTTTCGCGAGATTGGACTGGACTGCCATGAACCCCAGGGAGCATTTTATGCATTTCCGAGTATTCAGAAGACAGGGCTGAGTTCAGATCTGTTTGCCGAGCGTCTGCTTACGGAAAATAAGGTGGCGGCTGTTCCAGGTAATGTATTTGGTCCACAAGGTGAAGGGTTTCTTCGTTGTTCCTATGCCACATCCGTGACCCAATTGAATGAAGCATTGGAACGAATCGGAAACTTTGTTTACAAACTGCAAAAAGAGGGTTAATAGGAATTAGAAGCTTAGGACAAATGTGAACGTTCTTTAAACTAGAAAAAAATAACTTTCTTTTACAAAATATTGTGATATAATTTCAATTTGAAATAAGTTTTTCTTGTATTTGGAAACTAATTTTTCCAAGGAGGGGTTGGCTTTGTTTTGTGTTGAATATGATTTACCGACTAATCGTGGGCATTATTTGGCAGAAGGCGATCATGGCGACCGATGGTCGGTGAAACCGGATCACGCATCTTTGCATAACGTTTCCTTGGAAGATGAGATCCATATGCTTCGCCTCAAGATGGAACAGATATTTCTGGAAGAGAAATCATTCACATCCGATATTGTAATTGAAATTAGCAGTTTGCTAGATTTGAAGATTAATGAATACATGAAGGCTAATCCGATTAAAGGAAAATAATTTTTCATAGTATCGAAACGTTACGTATACTCGATTTGAAGAAGACCCGGAAGGGGTCTTTTTTTTTGATCTATCAACAGATTGCTTTGGATAGGAAGGGTTATTTTTTTGCGTGGAACAATTGTGATATATTGTACATAGGAGACTAAAGGGGGAACTGGAATGAAGAGATTTTGGGGGCTTGCCGCAATCATTTCTATGATTTTTCTACTTGCTGGCTGTGGCGGTAAGGACGGTTTTACAATTTTTATCATTGACAACCAAGGAAATCCATCCGTGATCTCGGAGCAGTTACAAGCTAATTTGCAGCAGAAGTTGGGCGAAGAGCCCAAGGTAGAGGTAATCACCAGTGCGATGTATGATGTTCAGAAAATTATGGTAGAGTATGCGGCAGGTGGACATGATATTTTCATTTTGCCTGAGGCTGATATGAAGCAGTACGGAAGTAATGGCTCCAATATTCCGCTTGATGATACATTTAATCTAGAGAAGTATGAACGTGGTGTATTTGAAGGCGGGGTCCTGGTGGAGAAGGGCGAAGGGGACGATGGTTCAGATATCAAGACAGAATCACATCTCTATGGCATTCCGCTGGAAGACATGCAAATGTTCAAAGATGTAGATTATGCTGCGCAAAATCTGTTTGCTACCATTCCGGTGTCAGCGTCCAATGTCGAAGAATCCAAGAAAGTGCTGAAGGCGCTGACAGAATAAATGCAATCTAGTATGGCTACTGAAGGAGGGGAGCGGATTGCTAATTACGGTCACAGGCGGCATAGGCAGTGGTAAAACCCGATTTGCGCTTCGATACGCAGCCCGGATTAGCCGGGAGGGCATTTATTTATCCACTGGTGATCATGATCCCGTGATTCCCGAATTGCCATCCGCTCATTATCGTGCCATCCAGGCTGGAAACGGACAGCACCTTACGGAGGTGCTTCACCAGATTAATCGGGAATCCAATCTCTTCCTTGCAGATCAGCGAATCGTTATTGTAGATAGTCTGACAGCATGGATGGCAGCAGGGTTCAGGGCAAGTGATGATCTGGATCAGCAGCGTTCACAGACGCAGCTGTTGCTGGATGCCCTTCTATCTTACCAGGGAAAGCTGCTCGTGATCACCAACGAAATGCACGGTTCGCTGTATCCTTCAGAGGAAGAACGAATTTTTGCGGCAAGAATGGCGTCGGTTAATCGGGCGTTGCAGGCGCATTCGGAACAGATGTACCTGCTGGTATCTGGCTTGGCTGTTGATCTTAGAGGTCAAGGGCTGCGATATGAAGATTAGCATTATTCATAACATCAAAACGATGGACGAACCTAAAAAAACCTCCGTAACCACAAGTTGTGGTGCGGAGGCTTTGTTTTATGCCAAAAAGTATGCGTGTAAATCTCTTTATTTCCGAGTTTTATTTCGTCTGATCCACCAGATTATACAGCCAACAACAATAATCGCCAGCAATACATATACGACGAGGGAGTACACGTCCATAAAGTGCAGAATACTTTCCCATGACGCTCCAAGCGCCGCACCAACTGAGACGAGAATGATATTCCAGGCCAGTGTTCCAATGGTCGTGAAAAGCAGGAATAAGCCAAATTTCATGTTGGACATACCGGCAGGAATCGAGATCAGGCTGCGAACAAGGGGAACCATGCGACAGAATAGTACGGTCCACATTCCATATTTGTCAAACCATGCATCGACACGGTGGATATCTTCTTTTTTGATCCGCAGTATATGACCCCAACGTTCTACAATCTTCTCCAGTCGATTGACATCAATCAACAGTCCGATTCCATACAGAATGACAGCCCCAAGCACAGAACCAATGGTAGCCGCAATAATGACGCCAGGAAGGGTCAGGCTGGTGTAGGTGGTCATAAAGCCGCCAAATGGTAAAATGATTTCGGAGGGGATGGGGGGAAATACGTTTTCAAGAGCAATAATAAGTGCAATGCCTATGTAGCCGTATTGTTCCATGAAATCGGTTATCCAGTTTTGCATAATCGTCTCCTCTACTTTTGGTTTGCAAGAATTTGGCGTATACTCGGCAGAGTACGCCAATTCATATATACGTATGAAGGATCTCACTGGTTTCTGAAAATAATAGCATTCCCGTAATCATAGCAGGTCAAGTATACTGATTAAGTTAAAGTTAAGAAGGGCATGCATTTATATTTAACCCCAGCGTTCTGCCATGCGAATGATATTAACAATAGGAGGGATTACAATGGGCATATATACACGAACAGGTGATGAGGGACAGACCTCGGTCATTGGAGGACGGGTCATCAAGGACGATGACCGAGTTGAAGCTTACGGGACAATTGATGAGCTGAATTGTTTTGTTGGGCAGGCCATCAGTTTTATTGATCAAGCCAATGGAGAGTTTGAAGATTTACGTGAACATTTGCTCGAAATTCAGCAAGAATTGTTTGATTGCGGGTCTGATCTAGCCTTTGTGAAAATTAGCGAAACCAAATATAAAGTACGGGATGAGATGGTCACCCGGCTTGAACAATGGATTGATCAGTACGATGCGGAGAATCCGAAGGTAGAACGGTTTATTTTGCCTGGGGGAAGTCTGCTCTCTTCCACATTACATGTTTGCCGTACGGTATGTCGCCGTGCTGAGCGCCGCGCCGTTACACTCGGACAGCATACGGATATCAACCCTTCCGTACGACGTTATTTGAACCGTCTGTCTGATTATTTCTTCGTTGTTGCACGGACTGCCAATGCGAGACAACAGGTAGCGGATATTGAGTATGTGCGGAGCAAAAAAGTATTCCGTCGCAAAGACAACGAATGAGCGATTATTATTCACCACTGACTTACACCGTTCCCGAACATGAAGAGGGTTGGCTGCTGAAGACTGTGCTTCAGCGTCGTTTGCAGGTTTCGCGCAAGCTCCTGTCGAGACTCAAACTCACGGAGCAGGGAATTATGTTAAATGGCGAGCGGGTATACATCAGCGTCAAAGTTAGTGCAGGTGACGTCCTGGAAGTCCGGATGGAACAGGAGGAGTCTGATGATATTTTGCCTGAGCCGATCCCCTTTACGATACTGTACGAAGACGAGCACTTGCTTATCGTGAACAAGGATTCCGGTGTCATCGTACATCCAACACATGGCCATTACACAGGTACATTGGCGAACGGGGTAGTCCATTATTGGAAGTCCAAAGGCGAGCGTTTTCGCTTCAGACCGATTCATCGGCTGGATCAGGAAACTTCGGGTGTGCTGGCAATCGCGAAAAATCCATATGTGCATCAGCATGTGTCTGAACAGATGATTGCAGGAACGGTGGATAAAAAGTATATTGCCTTTGTGCACGGTAGTCCTGCCCAAGAAGAGGGGGCAATCGATGGCCCGATCGATCGTGATCCCGCAGAGCCCCATCGTCGAATCGTTACACCTGACGGATATGCAGCAAGAACGTTATACACGACAGTCGCCCGATGGGCGGCAGGCAGCGCCAGCGCAGTGAACCTGAAGCTGGAGAGCGGTAGAACTCATCAAATACGGGTACATATGACATCGATTGGCTGCCCATTAATCGGGGATCGGATGTATAAGACTCTTCCCGTACATGAGATCGATGAGCAGACCATGGCTATTCGGGAGGAACGAGACTCTTGGATTGACCGTCAGGCATTGCATGCATGCGAGCTGTCGTTTGACCATCCCATTATGCAGAAACGGATGACGTTCCATGCCCCTTTACCCGCTGATATGGCGGCCTTAGAGGCACGCTTGGATGTTGAAGCTTCTCCAAGAGAAGCGTTGTGAAATGCTGTGAATCGGCCTGTGATTTGCGCTGTGTAGCATCTCATTGCACGGTGCCCTGCTGTCTATCAATGGTTTTATTTATATGAACCTGTGTGAGGGATGCAACCGCACCCGAACAAAATGCCGTAGGCTAAGGTCTTAAGGTCTTAAGGTTGATATAGCCAAATGTACTTTTTTCTTATTGGCAAAAAGGTTTAAAATTACATTGCGATGGTATCGGTTTGGAGCGACTTTTGGATTTGCGAAGCAAACCAAGGGAAGCGAGAAATCGAAACCGGAGCACCACCGGAGCAAACATAGGAGGACAAATAACGATGAGTAATCTGAAAGTATATCAATATGCAAAATGCGGCACATGCCGCAAAGCGGTAAAATGGCTGGAAGCTCAGGGGCATGAGCTGGACTTAATCCCTATTTTCGACACACCACCATCCGAAGCAGAATTGAGCGACTTGATTCAGAAGAGCGGACTTGAAGTGAAGAAGTTCTTCAACACGAGTGGGGAAGTATACAAGGAGCAGCAATTGAAGGACAAGCTGCCGGGGTTATCCGCAGAAGAGCAGATTCGTTTGCTGGCTTCCAATGGTCGTTTGATCAAACGTCCAATCGTTACGGATGGTCACAAAGTGACTGTAGGGTTCAAGGAAGACACGTATGAGCAGGAATGGAACAATGCGTAATTTATAGTTGAATGATTTCATATTGTTAAATGAACCAAGGTGAAAAAAGCTCTGATTGTTCAAATTTCAGGGCTTTTTTGGCTGGTCGATCCTTGGCGGAACTATGCTATAATGATAGAATTAGTTCGATATTTTATTTGCTATAGAAACTTAGCTAAAGATTTACACGAGAACGGAGAGGACAGAAATAAACTGAGGAAGCGGAGCTAAAAGCTTTCTAAAAGAAAACTCCATCGGAAGCATACACTTCGCCTTTATCACCGGATTTTCCCTTTTGAAGAAGGGAATCAAAAAAAACTGGGGATAACAGCGATCAGAAGGTTGTTCTGTCATCGGAGTGGCAAGTGTAAATATATTCTTTAGTTCAATTTTCTATGGAATCAGGACAGGAGAGAACAAAATCAAGTGAATCAACGTAATGAACCTACTTTGTTGCTGGTAGATGGTATGGCGGTGTTGTTCCGTGCATTCTATGCAACATCTGCAAGCGGATATATCAGACGTACAAAGGCAGGCGTGCCAACCAACGCAGTATACGGATTTATCCGTTATTTCTGGGATGCGGTTCAGACCTTTGGGCCAAGTCATGTCGTATGCTGTTGGGATATGGGGGGCAAGACGTTTCGCGGTGAAGAGTATGCAGCGTACAAGGGGAACCGTCCGGAAGCTCCGGATGATCTGATTCCACAGTTTGCTCTGATTCGTGAAGTGATGGATAGTTTGAACATTCCGAATATTGGCGCTCAAGGATATGAGGCTGATGATTGCATCGGTACACTAGCCAAGTATTACACCGAGCAGACGGATATGAACGTGATGGTACTTACGGGTGACCACGATATGCTGCAGCTGATTGATGACCGCACTAGCATTATTATTATGAAAAAAGGTCATGGCAATTACATGGTCTATACACCTGAATCCCTGATGTCGGAGAAACAGCTCACACCTCGTCAAGTGATTGACATGAAGGGTCTGATGGGCGATGCCAGTGACAATTATCCCGGGGTACGGGGCATTGGAGAAAAGACGGCATTGAAGCTGGTGCAGGAGTTTGGCTCCATTGAAGGTATCCTGGACAATATGGATAAGCTTACACCTTCGGTCCGTAACAAGATTGAGAATGATCTCGCTATGCTTCATCTGTCTCGCAAACTGGCAGAGATTCACTGTTCAGTTCCGGTAGCTTGTGCACTGGATGGATGTGAATTGCGTCTTGACCCGGATATGGTGATGGACAAGTTCGAACAACTTGAGATGAAGAGCCTAGGCTCTTGGATGGGAGTGGCAATTGGGTGAGTAGTATGCAGACAAAACGGACGGGCAAAAAGTGGTGGACAGGGGCTATGGCCCTCGTCCTTGCTTTGCCTGTAATCCTTTCAGGAGCGGTGAGTGCTCCACAGACAGTAGATGCCAAAGCGGCAATTAGCACCAAAGTACAGAAAGTAAAAGCAGCAGGACGCAGTTTTACCGTTCAGACGGTTAGTATTCCCAAGGGTACACCAGTTACCGTAGGATTAGCGAAGAAGCAGGTCGGTCAGACTGCAACATTACCTTCGATTGTCAAGGCTTATGGAGCACAAGCAGCCATAAACGGAGCGTTTTTTGAAGCTTATAACGGAGCTCCAGATCCATACGGCATGTTAATAGCAAATGGCAAGGTTATACATATTGGAAGATACGGAACAACGATCGGATTTAAGGAAGATGGCTCGGCCATCATGGATTCGCTTCAAGTGAGTTTGACGGGTAAAGTAACAGATACAGAAGGGAAATCACGCAGTTGGTATGCGACCTTTATCAACCGAACCCCTTCCGCAAATGCGAGTATTACGATGTTATACACGCCAGAACGGGGATCCACAGTTGGGTTCAAGGGAGGTACTGCCGTTGTGATGGAGAAAGGGATTGTCACCAAGAAAGTACCCAACACCAATGTAGCTATTCCGAAGAATGGCTCGGTGCTGGTCTTCACGGGAAATCAGAAATCTTCGTCGGACCGCTTTACCGTTGGATCAACTGTAGAGATGAATTATAAATACACCAATGCAGCAGGCAAAGAGATCCCTTGGCAAGATGTAGTCACCGCTGTGGGCGCAGGTCCACGTCTGGTGAAAGACGGCAAAATTGCCGTAAATCCAGCGAGTGAGGGCTTCAAGGATACCAAAATTCTCAATGCCTCCGGCGCAAGAAGTGGTATTGCCATTATGGCCGACGGATCGGTGATGTTGGCTACGGTGTCAGGAGCCACGATTAAGGAATGGGCTGCTGTCATGCAGAAGCTTGGTGCCAAGCAGGCAATGAACCTGGATGGTGGTGCATCTTCTGGCATGTATGCTGGCGGCAAAATGCTTACTTCCCCGGGCCGTTTGTTAAGTAATACGCTTGTTTTTGGTGGCTCTGTTCGTTAAAAGAAAGCTATTATGGGAGGTATGATCAGATGACACTCACACACAACCGGAAGCCAGATGAAAGCAAGACGGCTGTACTGGCTGTAAATGTGGGGCAACCTCAGGCATTACCTGGTCAGAAGCGCGAAGTGATGAGCGGCATTGTGAAGCATCCCATATCCAGCCCGGTCTTCCTGTCATTCACCGGAATGACAGGAGATGGTCAGGCGGATCTGGAGCATCATGGCGGACCGGATAAGGCGGTTTGTGTATACGATTACAGTCGTTATCCGGCGCTTGAACAACTGATGGATCGCAAGCTGGACTGGGGGGCTTGTGGAGAAAATCTGACCGTTGAAGGCTGTATGGAGGATGAAGTCCGGATTGGTGATGTGTTTGAATTGGGGGAAGCCAAGGTACAGGTCAGCCAGCCAAGACAGCCTTGCTTCAAGCTTGGCGCCCGGTATGATTACAAAGAGCTGCCAGTTTATTTTCAGGAGAGCGGACATACCGGATTTTATTTTCGAGTGTTGCAAGAGGGCGAGGTAACTCCTTCTGCAACATTCAGACGAATCAGCACTGATCCTGCATCAATGACCATTCTGGAAGCTAATCGAATTATGCATCAGGGGAAGCATGATGCGGTTGGTATGCGTGCGTTGCTGGCCATTTCAACGCTGTCGGACAGCTGGAAGCAGTCCTTGTTGAAGCGATTGGCCAAGCTCGAAGCTGCTGAACTGGATTAACCATGCCTTCGTTCAGAGAGCAGAATTAATTTTAAACTACTTGGGAGTGTGACTAACATGACGATTTTAGGCGCAATTGAAGCTGGAGGCACCAAATTTGTATGTGGTATCGGTACGGAAGAAGGAGAAGTTCTTGAACGTGTAAGCTTTCCAACGACGACACCGGAAGAGACGATGGCTCAAGTCATTGCTTTTTTTGAAGGTAAAGGCATTGAAGCTTTGGGTGTAGGTTCATTTGGTCCGATTGATCCGATTGAAGGAAGTCCGACCTATGGTTATATCACAACAACACCGAAACCACATTGGGGACAGTACAATCTGATTGGTAAGCTCAAGGAGCACTTTGATGTACCGATGACATTCGACACGGATGTAAATGGTGCAGCACTCGGGGAAGCAACCTGGGGGGCTGCACAAGGCCTGGATAGCTGTCTATATATTACGGTTGGAACGGGTATTGGCGCAGGCGCAGTTGTAGGTGGCAAAATGGTCCATGGCTTGTCACATCCAGAGATGGGACACATCATTGTACGCAGACATCCCGAAGATACGTATGAAGGGTTCTGTCCGTATCATGGAGACTGTTTGGAAGGCCTTGCTGCAGGTCCTGCCATCAATAAACGTTGGGAGCAACCGGCTTACGAATTGCCAGCCGATCACAAGGCCTGGGAGATTGAAGCGCATTACCTGGCGCATGCTTTGATGAATTATGTATTGATCCTCACTCCGCAGAAAATTGTAATGGGTGGTGGCGTAATGAAACAGGAGCATCTGTTCCCAATGGTTCGCAGCAAATTGCAGGAATTGCTCGCCGGATACGTTCAGCATCCTGCACTTCAGTCCGAAATTGACCAATATGTCGTTTCACCGGGACTTGGTGATAATGCAGGATTGTGTGGTTCACTTGCGCTGGCAAAATTGGCTTTGAACAAGTAAATAGCTTTATAAACTAATGGTTGACGAATTTTTCCAATGTGGTAATATATGAGCAACAGCATAGCACGGTTTATGAGGAAGCACCTCTCTTGCATGGATTTTGCAGGAGAGGTGTTTTTTGTGCTGTTCAAGATAGCACAATACAGACTGTGTCGAGCTGAACTATCGAAGGAGGGACAAGAAATGGAAGTCATTTTCATGAACAGGTTATCCAGAATGTCAGGTCAGAATGAAGAGCATGCGCAGCTGTGGATTGGTGAAGAAGAAGGGGAGTGGCATCTGGGATGGAGCCGATATGAGGAAGGAGATCGTGTGGATGCTAACTGGTATGATGGAAGCTCTTGGGACGAACTGTTGCATGTTTATCGTCATCAGTTAGCGATACAGATGGGCGAAGGGTATCGTCCGTTGCTGCAGGGGATGTTTCACGAAAATGATGATTTGAAGTCGCGCAGCTATGGCGGTCAGCGTCTTCATTGTTACAGTGAATTATATGGCAATGAGGGGCTGTATATGGATCTTTGCATATGGCGCAGGAAAAGAGCGGCGTCTGATCGGAAGGCCCCCTATTTTATTGCAACGAATCGGCTGTTGCGCCTGATCAGTGCATTTGTTCCACAAACGATAGATGAATTGATGCAACTGCCTGGCGTAGGAGAGAGTAAAGCGTTCGAGTACGGAGCTGAATGGCTGGAGCTTACGAATGGATTGGAACGTTCCACGTCTTTTCCGCTAGAGTGGGTGTATACGGTTCTGAAGGAACAGGAATATGAGAGCTGGCTGTACAAACAGAGAGAGCAGAAATACAAGCAGGAATTAGACAAATTCACTACACGCAAGCAGGTACTCGAAGGAATGAAGGAAGGGCATACGCTGGAGGAGATCGTGAATCGTTCCGGATTATCCCGGCGGGAGCTGATTGAGCTGTTGGAGACACTGGATCTGGAGGGGTATGACACAGATTGTCTGCTGGACGCGGAACTCGCTATCATGCCTGAACAAGAGCAAGAAGCGGTGTGGAGCGCCTACGAGGAGCTGGGAGATACGTTTCTGAAGCCTGTGTTACATAAAGTGTATGGAGAAGAGAAGCCTGGCGGAGGCAATCTGGAGCAGGTTTACGAAAGACTGCGCATGATTCGAATCCGGTTTCGTCGTCATACAGAGGCGGAGCAGCATGCGGGCTAGATTGAACATAGATCGGTAGGTTTCATTCATAAGCGTACAAAAAAGACGAGGCGTTTCTCCAGATGCGGAGCGCTTCGTCTTTCTTAGTTAGTTCAAACCCAATCTTTTTTGCGGAAAATAAAGAACATGCTGAGGCCCAGTGTCACCATCAGGCCAATGACCACAAAATAACCATACTTCCAGTTCAACTCAGGCATGTTCGTGAAGTTCATACCATAGATGCCGGTGATGACCGTCAGCGGCATGAACACCGTCGTAATGGCGGTGAACACACGCATGATCTCATTCGCCCGGTTGGCGATACTGGATTGGTAAGCTTCTCGCAAGTTCCCCATCAAGTCGCGATAAGTCTCAAAGGTTTCGGATATTTTCACAGCATTCTCATAAATGTCACTGAAATACTTCTGCAGTTGATCATCAATAAGACGCAGATCTTTTTTGTTAAGTGTATTAATGACCTCTTTCTGAGGTCCCAGTACTTTCTTCAGCCATAGAATCTCACTGCGCAGCCCGATAATCTCATTCAAATGAGACTTCTTGGTGTGCATCAGGATATCTTCTTCAAGCTTCTCAATGCGCGCTTCAATCCGGTCACCAACTGTGAAATAATTATCAACAATCAAGTCAACCAGCAGATACAACAGCTTATCCGGCGTACTGATCTCCTGTTCCCACAGGATCGGCTTCAATGTTCTCAATTCACTGACTTTCTGTTTGGTCACACTGATAATAAAGTGTCTGCCAAGGAAGAGGTTGACGGCACGTAAAAAAATCTCTTCATCATCAAAACGAATGCTATTAATAACAATAAAATAATGGCTCTCATAAATTTCAATCTTCGGACGTTGTTCTTCGTCACTCAAGCAGTCTTCTACGGCCAGATCATGCATCATGAATAGCGGTTGAAGTACCGCCAAATCGTCTACGTCCGCATCAATCCAGTAAAATCCCTCCGCTGGTGGAGTCAGCGCCTGCTGAATGTCATCCACCGGAATAAATACACCGTTGTTTACCAACCGGATTTTCATTGTTCATCTACTCCTTCTGCACCCGCCAAATGGGCGGATTTCATCAATATGGGCGCAAAAAGAACAGATCAGCCGGTCGGCAGCGGATCCTGGAAGTCAGGACTGCGTTCGCTTTATAACCAAACGGAAGTAACGTCCCGCTGCCGGCATGCTGATATCAATTCTCTATGCAGTTTGTCGGAATTCGGCTGCCAGTCAGGCCTCGGGTCGCCATCCATTGAATATGTCACCTCTCACATAAGGGTTTACAACACTTGTCTAGTATACCGCTGGTACAGAGTCCTTTCAAGCGCAAAAATGTGTCGATTTCGCGCCCTGGAGCAGTGTATGACAACGGCTGACGAACGGTTCCGATCCAGATGAACAGACATTGAACTACACCTTGACGTGAGGGGATTAATGTTTTAAAGTAAACGGTGAACCACACTAGATTTTACAATTAAATAAAGCGAAATCTTATCAAGAGTAGGTGGAGGGACTGGCCCGATGAAACCCGGCAACCGGCGGTATACCGCACGGTGCTAATTCTTGCAGCGACCAAGTGTCCAAGTTGACACTGTTGTAACTGAGAGATGAGAGAGGCGCATATCTATTTACATATGACCTTTCTCGGAATCCGAGGAAGGTCTTTGTTATATGCACCGACTTCTCAGCAGTGATTTTCGCTAAGGAACTTGAGCTTGCCGCCAGCAATGTGGTTGCAATTCAGCGCCTGCAGGCAAGCTCATGGCAGCCTATAACTGTTCGGATGCGAATCGTATCGCAGCCGCAGTGGCTGCATCTATTTATGCTCAAGGAGGAGTTAGAACCACTATGCCAATCAAAATTCCAGACACACTGCCTGCCAAGGAAGTACTCGCAGGAGAGAACATCTTTGTCATGGACGAGACATCCGCTTATCAGCAGGATATTCGTCCGCTCCGTATCGCCATATTAAACCTGATGCCTACTAAGGAAACGACAGAAACTCAATTGCTTCGTCTGGTAGGTAACACACCCATTCAGGTAGATATCGTTCTGGTTCATCCGAAGTCTCATACGTCCAAGAACACATCCCAGGAATATTTAGACCTGTTCTACAAAACCTTTGACGAGATTGAGCACCGCCGTTTTGACGGCATGATCATTACAGGAGCTCCTGTAGAGCAAATGGATTTTGAAGACGTGAACTATTGGAAAGAAATCCAGGAGATCTTCGAATGGACCAAAACCAATGTGACCTCGACCATGCATATATGTTGGGCTTCCCAAGCGGGTTTATACCATCATTTCGGAGTTCCAAAGGTTCCGCTGGATGAAAAATGTTTTGGCGTATTCTCACACACGATCAACAGATCCAACGTGCCTTTGCTGCGTGGATTTGATGAAGTATTTAACGTTCCGCATTCCCGACATACGGAAGTGCGCCGTGAAGATATTGAAAAGAATGAAAGTCTCGAAATTTTGGCTGAATCGGAGGAAGCCGGTATTTTTCTGGTCGCCACCAAAGACGGCAAACAAATTTTCGCTACCGGACATGCCGAGTATGACCCGCTTTCATTAAAATGGGAATATGACCGGGATGCATCCAAAGGTATGGATATTGCGCTGCCGAGACATTATTTCCCGAATGACGACCCTTCCCGTGTGCCTCCGGCTACCTGGCGGGCACATGCAAACTTATTATTCTCTAATTGGCTCAATTACTATGTGTATCAAGAGACGCCTTACGATATTGGTCCGCAAATCTAATCGACATTACAGGAGGATGCTGCAATGGAAGACAACAAGTTGAAAATCGAAAGCCGATTGGCTCAAATCGGGTCTATCAATGAACCGGTAACGGGTGCCATTAATTTTCCGATCTATCAATCCACTGCGTTTCGCCACCCGAAGCTTGGACAAAGCACGGGGTTTGATTATATCCGTACGACCAATCCAACCCGTAAAGTATTGGAAGAAGCAGCGGCGGCATTGGAGTCGGGGGATGCAGGTTTTGCCTGTAGCTCCGGCATGGCAGCTTTGCAAACGATTTTCGCTTTATTCGGTCAAGGAGATCATCTAATTGTATCGCTGGATCTGTACGGGGGAACGTATCGTTTGCTTGAACGCATCCTGTCTCGATTCGGTGTGACAGCAAGTTACGTAGATACCAATGATCTTGCAGCTCTGGAAAGTATCCGTCAGCCGAACACAAAAGCAGTATTTATTGAGACACCAACTAATCCACTAATGATGATTACGAATGTGGAAGCGGTTTGCTCCTGGGCGAAGAGCCACAACTTGCTGACCATTGTGGATAATACACTACTGACTCCGTTCTTCCAGCGTCCAATTGAACTCGGTGCCGATATCATCATCCATAGTGCCACGAAGTATCTGGGTGGTCATAATGATGTCCTTGCCGGATTAATTATTACCAAAGGAGAAGAATTGTCGGCCGAAATGGCATTCCTGCACAATTCCATTGGTGCAGTGTTGTCTCCAAGCGACTCCTATCAGTTGATGAAAGGTATGAAGACACTTGCTCTTCGTATGGAGCGGCATGAGTATAATGCCTTGACGATTGCCAAGTACCTTTTGGAACACCCAGCCGTTAACGAAGTGTATCATCCTGGTTTGTCGGATCATCCCGGATTTGAAATACAGAATAAACAGTCGAGCGGGAACACAGGCATTTTCTCTTTCAAAGTAAAAGATGCCCGTTATGTTGAACCGCTGCTGCGTCATATTAAGCTGATTGCTTTTGCGGAAAGTCTCGGGGGAGTAGAGTCATTGATGACCTATCCTGCGGTACAGACCCATGCGGATATCCCGATTGAAATTCGTGACGCTGTAGGTGTGGATGACCGTCTGTTGCGCTTCTCTGTAGGGATCGAGCATGCCGAAGACCTGATTGCCGATCTGGGCAATGCACTCACAGCTGCACAGCAGGAGATTGAAGGAGGAACGCATCATGAGTGAGCAAAACAATAATGCCAACAATCCTGATCGGAATGTTCATTCCGACCTGAAGTTTGATACCAAGCTGCTGCATTTCGGTGACGAAATCGATAAAACAACCGGGGCTTCCAGCGTGCCGATTTACCAGGCCTCCACATTCCATCATTTTGATATTTTTAATCCGCCTCAACATGATTATAGCCGTTCGGGTAACCCGACTCGACAGGCATTGGAGGATTACATTACATTATTGGAAGGTGGAGCCCGCGGATTTGCCTATTCCTCCGGCATGGCTGCCATCTCCAGTGTGTTCATGATGTTCTCCGCAGGAGATCACATGATTGTAACGGAAGATGTATATGGAGGTACATATCGACTGCTTACTTCCATTCTGAGCCGGATGCAGATTGAGACTACCTTTGTGGATATGACCAATATTGCGGAAGTAAAGGCAGCGCTTAAACCGAATACGAAGGCAGTCTATATGGAGACACCATCCAACCCGACACTTCGGATCACGGATATTGCCGCGGTCACCTCTTGGGCACAGGAACAGGAGTTAATCTCCATTCTTGATAACACTTTTATGACACCTTACTACCAACGTCCAATCGAGCTCGGGGTGGATATTGTCGTACATAGTGCCACCAAGTTTCTTGGCGGACACAGTGATGTGCTAGCAGGTTTAGCTGTTGCACGGACGGATTCACTGGGAAGACAGCTCAAACAATTGCAGAATGGACTGGGAACCGTGCTGGGTGCTCAGGAATCCTGGCTGCTGATGCGCGGCATGAAGACCTTGGGTGCACGCATGGCACACAGTGAACAGAGCACTGCCAAACTGGCAGCCTGGCTCAGTGGACGCAGTGATATTACGGCTGTATTTTATCCGGGGCTGCTGGATCATCCCGGCCGTGAAGCTCACGAACGTCAGTCAAGCGGATATGGCGCGGTCGTATCGTTTGACGTCGGTTCAGGTGATCGTGCCAAGGCTGTACTTAACCGTGTGAAATTGCCAATTGTTGCCGTGAGCTTGGGTGCGGTTGAAAGTATCTTATCTTATCCTGCGATGATGTCTCATGCGGCTATGCCGGCTGAGGTTCGTCGTGATCGGGGAATCACGGACGGATTACTGCGCTTCTCGGTTGGACTGGAAGACATTGATGACCTGATTGCCGATCTGGATCAAGCACTTCAGGACTCGTAGAGTCGGTAGTATTGAAACAAGGGTGTTAGAGTGCCCCTGAAAAAGAAATGAAATAGATACCATATGTAAACATTTTTATTAATTTTTAAAGCACCTGCTCATAAGGTGCTTTTTTTCACATGTAACCTGTGTTACGATATGTGGAGTACAGAAATGCGATGTTGCCACCAAAACTTTCATTTATATGAACAAGTTGGGACGGATCGTGATTATATTTTCTCTTCATGAGGGAGGCTTTTTTACGATGAGTACGGTAGACCGTATCTTAGATAAAGCCCTTCGGGGCGAACGTTTGGACTTGGAAGACACGATTCAGCTGTTTGAATCGAATGAAGTAGACAAAATCGGGGCAGCCGCCAATGTGATTGTAAAACGCATGCATCCCGAACCATACAGAACATTTGTTATTGGGCGTAACGTCAACTACACGAACGTGTGTGATGTGTACTGCCGTTTTTGTGCTTTCTACCGCAGACCTGGCTCTGAGGAAGGGTATGTACTTCCCGATGAAGTCATTTTCCAGAAGATCAAGGAAACCGAAGACGTTAACGGTACCGAAATTCTGATGCAGGGTGGAACGAATCCGAATCTGCCGTTTAGCTATTACACGGACCTGCTTAAAGCGATCAAGGAGCGTTTCCCTAATATTACGATGCACTCCTTCTCTCCAGCTGAAATTATGAAAATGGTTGAAGTATCCGACGGTCTTACTCTAGAAGAGGTTGTTCGTGCGATTCACGAAGCGGGACTGGATTCCCTGCCTGGTGGTGGTGCCGAAATCCTGGATGACCGTACACGCCGCAAAATCAGCCGTCTGAAAGGTTCATGGCGCGATTGGATGGACGTGATGCAGACAGCTCACCGTATTGGTATGAACACAACGGCAACGATGGTTATCGGCCTTGGTGAAACGATGGAAGAGCGCGCATTGCATCTGCTTCGTGTACGTGAAGCTCAAGATGAGTGCATTGCGAACAAGTATGATTCCGAAGGATTCCTGGCGTTCATTCCTTGGACATTCCAACCGGATAATACGAATCTGAAGCTGGAGCGTCAGACACCGGAAGAGTATTTAAAAACGGTAGCGATCAGTCGACTGGTACTCGACAACATCAAAAACATTCAATCCTCATGGGTAACGATGGGACCTGAAGTCGGCAAAAAATCACTCGAATTTGGCTGCAATGACTTTGGTAGCACCATGATTGAAGAGAATGTGGTATCTGCTGCAGGCGCAACGTACAAAGTCAACATTAGTTCGATTACACAACTGATTCGGGAGTCGGGCTATATTCCGGCGCAGCGTAACACAAGATATGATATCCTGCGCACGTTTGATGAAGAGAACGCCATTCATGAAGATTTTGTTATGCAGAACTAATATCTATCTTAAATCTATACCACGCTGACGAATTGAATCGATAAGCTGATTTAGTCCGTTTGGATATGAAGTCCGTTGATTACTCTTTATAAGGGGAATCGGCGGACTTTTTAATTTTTCTTCATACCAGCGATTATTCACAGATCATCAAACAGTACATATTACGCATTTGGCGATATTTTATATTGAAATTGAACTGTTACAATGAAAGGGCACTTGAGGTAAGCAGACATGCTGGGAAGGGGCAGGCCGATGAAAACAAGAAGACTTGGAAAGACGGGACTGGAAGTACCTGTATTAAGCTTTGGAGCATCCTCACTAGGTTCGGTATTTCGTGATATTGACCGGGGTGAGGGGGTTCGTACGGTACACGCTGCTGTAGATGCAGGGATGAATTATATAGATGTTTCGCCCTATTATGGATTAACGAAGGCAGAAGCCGTACTTGGAGAGGCCCTTCGCAGTTTGCCACGCAGCTCGTTTACGCTGTCGACCAAAGCTGGGCGTTATGGGGAGAATACATTTGATTTTTCTCGAAAGCGGATACAAGATAGTGTACAAGAGAGTCTGGCTAGACTCCATACCGATTATATCGACATTTTGTTTCTGCATGACATTGAGTTTGTTCCGGCCGAAATCATTATTGAAGAAGCTTTCCCCACTTTACTCCGCCTGAAAGAGCAGGGAGTGATTCGCCATGCAGGAATTTGTGGATTACCACTGCCATTATTCGAAAAGGTATTGCCACAGATTGATGCTGACGCAATCATTTCCTATTGCCATTATGCACTGAATGACACTTCACTGCTGTCCTTGCTGCCTCTTTTGGAAAAGAAATCAATTGGTCTTGTGAACGCTTCGCCTCTTTCCATGGGTTTATTAAGCACAAGAGGCACTCCTGCCTGGCACCCGGCAGATGATCGTGTGAAGCAGGTCTGTCTGCAAGCAGCACGGTTCTGTGCGGAACAAGGCAGTGACATCGCCAAGCTTGCCGTGCAGTTTGCAACAGCCAATGAACAGATTCCAACGACATTGGTCAGCAGTGCAAGCGAACATAATATCCGCAACAATGCAGCCTGGATCGTAGAACCGCTAGACCAGGAACTGTTATCGGAGGTGCTGCGTATTTTGGCTCCAATTCATAATGAGAGCTGGGCCAGCGGCCGTCCTGAATACAACATTGCACATCACTTGAAGCCACAATCATCATCGAAGGGGGAACAGGAATGAGAGCGGTTATATGTGAAGAAATAAATCGTTTGGCGTTGCAAGACATAGCTGAACCCCAAAAAAACGAAAATCAGGCGCTGGTATCCATCCGACGGATTGGAATCTGCGGCACAGATTTACATGCTTACAAAGGGAATCAGCCATTTTTCACCTATCCCCGAGTACTGGGTCATGAGCTTGCAGGAATTATTGAAGAGATCGGGCCCAATGAAGCGGGCTTGAAGCCGGGAGATCAGGTGAGTATTATTCCATATTTGCATTGTGGTCATTGTATCGCTTGCCGATCGGGTAAAACGAATTGTTGTGTGTCCATGCAAGTGATGGGTGTTCATGTGGACGGAGGCATGCGAGAGAGAATCGTTGTGCCTGTCTCGAATCTGATCCAAGCCGAAGGGCTTACACTGGATGAAACTGCGATGATAGAACCGCTGAGTATTGGTGCTCATGCGGTCAGAAGAGCCAGTCTAAGGCCTGGAGATCAGGTTGTGGTCATTGGAGCTGGACCAATTGGACTTGGTGTGATGGCATTTGCCAAACAGGCGGGTGCTCGGGTCATTGCTATTGATCGGAATGTGGACAGGCTGGAGCTTAGCCGCACGTGGGCGGGAGTGGATGCTTTGGTTCAGGCTAACGAACAAGCAATACAGCAAGTTGCCGAAATCACAAATGGGGACTATGCGACGGCTGTCTTTGATGCAACAGGTAACATGCATTCGATGAATGATGGGATCCATTATGTGGCACATGGTGGTCAATTAATCTTTGTGGGACTGGTCAAAGCCGATATTTCCTTTCATGATCCGGACTTTCACAAGCGAGAGATGAGCATTTTGGGCAGCCGAAACGCAACGCGGGAAGATTTTGAACAGGTCATGTCGATCTTGCGGGAGAAGAAGCTGAATATGGATGATTACATTACACACCGGGCAAATTTTGACCAACTGCCTGTTACGATCGACACATGGTTACAACCGGATTCGCATGTTGTGAAAGCGATAGTTGAGTTATAAATAAGAATGAACAAAAAACTCTCTTTGTTCCTGTAAGAATGGCGAACATCCATAGGAATCAGAGAGAGTTTTTGTTTGCTTATATGCATTGAACAAAACATTAACAAGAACGGAGAGGACAGAAAAAACCTGAAGAAGCGAAGCGTTCGCCTAAAAGCTTTCTGAAAGAAAGCTGCATCGGAAGCATACGCTTATCCCCGGATTTTCCCCTTTGAAAAAGGGAATTCAAAAAATCTGGGGATAACAGCGATCGGAAGGTTGTTCTGTCATCGGAGTGGCAAGTGTAAATATTCTTTAATTCAATTTGCCTAGCCTATAGGAATAAGATTATTTTTCTGGGTTCGTCACAATACCTGCATGTGGATCAATATGACGCACAATAGATTTGAGCCAGATCATTTCGAGGAAATGAATCTCATAATAGAGTGCTCCCGGAACGTGTTGGATCCACCCTTCGGTCAGAGCAGCGTGTCCTGAATTAGTTGAAGAATCCAATGTTCCAGGTTCACGGCGCAGCCGTTTGCGGACGGCTTTCTCAACTTGGGCGCTTTGTGTAGTTAAGATACATATTTTGCGCTTGGCTGTGAATCCGCGGAATGCAATATACACCATTTCATAGGCAATAAGATAGGCGATTACTGAATACATCGCTTGATCCCAACCAAAGACAACACCAGCAGCAGTTAGAATCAACAAGTTGAGCAGCATGATTATTTTTTCGATAAGCATCCGTTTCCCGCTAAATATACGTTCAGGTGGACGAGAGGACGGATCACCGATTTCCAGCGTATCCAGTGTCCCGCCATACCGCACGACTAGACCGATTCCTAATCCGAGACATAATCCGCCAAACATGGCGGCAGCCAGCGGGTGCTCGACAAGCGGCGGCATGGGATGAAGCACAATGGCACCAATCGAAAAGACAACCAAACCCAGAACAGTGACCAGTACGAATTTCTTTTGCACAAGTCTATAGGATAGAAAAATAAATGGAACGTTGAACAAAAACAGGAACAAACCAATCCTCATTTCGGTCCAATGGGCGAACAAGGAAGAAATGCCCGTAATGCCTCCAATAATGATTTTATTGGGGTGCAGAAACAATTCAAGTCCCACGGAGGCCAGAATCCCACCCGCAATCACAAACAATAAATTCAACATACGACTGGCTGATGACAATCTGGTTTTGGCGGTTTGTGGCACCGGATTAGCCGATATCAGAGGTGCTTTCATAGGTCATCCTCCTTAGTGCGGCTTTCGTGCTATTCTCCCTGGGTTAATCACAGAAAGATCGGCGGTAGAGCCGCGAGTACGATACGTTGTCTGTTCTGAACAGACAAGAGGGTTATCCTTCTTTCTGCAGTACCTTCGGCTCTTCTTTCTTCTTCCGAGGGTCTTTGAACTTAAATATTTTATCCAGTAATCTGAACACATGTTTGGATTCTTTCGTTAATAACGGTCCAAGAATTGCCAGAATGAGTACATATAATGCGGCGAATGGTTGCAGGAGCGGGAGAAGTCCTCCGGCTTTACCCATGTTGGCCATAATAATGGAGAATTCACCACGCGACACAATGGTCAAACCGATGTTGGCGGATGCTTTCGGTGATAATCCTGCACTGCGTCCAGCGAGCATGCCTGCAAGGAAGTTCCCGAATAGTGTGAGCACAACTGCGATCAAAGCAAGCCATACAGCTTCGCCACCAAGAGACAGCGGATCGATGGACAAACCAAAGCTGAAGAAGAAGACAGCTCCGAAGAAATCACGGAATGGCAGAATCAAGTGCTCAATCCGTTTAGCATGTTCCGTCTCTGCCAGCACCAAACCAACAAGCAGGGCGCCAATGGCTTCGGCGACATGAATAGTTTCCGAGAATCCGGCTACGAGGAACAATGCACCGAAAATCACAAGCGAGAATAACTCATTGGAGCGAATCTTAAGCACCTTATTAAGCAGCGGTGTTGCTTTACGTCCAAGAATAATGACAATGAGCATGAATCCAAGCGCAACGAGTGCGGATACAATGACACCTCCGATGGAGGATGAATCACTGAGCACAAGTCCAGACAAGATGGAGATATATACAGCGAGAAACACATCTTCAAACATGATGATTCCGAGAATCATTTCCGTCTCCGGATTCGCTGTTCGTTTCAAATCAACGAGAACCTTGGCGACGATGGCACTGGATGAAATAGTCGTAATCCCGGCAATGATAAGAGCTTCGGCAGCTGGGAAACCGGAAGCAAAACCAAAAATCAGTCCCAGCGTAAAGTTAATCCCGATATAGATCGAACCGCCGACGGCAATCGATTTACCCGACTTGATCAGACGGCCAACCGAGAACTCCAGTCCGAGATAGAAGAGCAGGAACAGAATACCGATTCGGCCCATAAACTCAATAAACGGCTGACTTTCAATGAAGCGGAAATCCAGATGCCAGATCTTCATCGCATGAGGTCCAACGGCCATCCCGATCAGGATGTAAAATGGAACGACCGAAAATCTCAGTTTTGCGGATAAGAGTCCGGCTGCTGCAATGAGCACAAGAGCCAGACCTACTTCGAATATCAGATGATCCATCGACTCACCCCCTTCCGGTCAGGAGGAGGGATTTGAATAGCTTTTGCTGATTGCGTTCGCCAACGGCTACTACCGTGGACTCTGCACTAATCACGACCTCCGGACCGGGGCTGATATGTTTTTTGTGATTCTTCTCTACAACGGCAATCACCGTTGCCCCTGAGTTTTGACGTACGTCCAGTTCACCAATTGATTTACCGATACATCCGTAGGATGGCTCGATTTTGTACCATTCAATAATCAGGTCGTCAAACGTTACTTCAATATTTTCAAGCTGCTTTGGTTTATAGGTCAATCCACCAACGATGGCAGCAATCTGTCTTGCTTCATAGTCATCGAGCGTAATCATGGAGAT
The DNA here is from genome assembly GCF_030226665.1 of Paenibacillus sp. UMB7766-LJ446. NCBI lineage: Bacteria > Bacillati > Bacillota > Bacilli > Caryophanales > Paenibacillaceae > Paenibacillus > Paenibacillus sp. UMB7766-LJ446. The sequence goes on along the minus strand of NZ_JASOYM010000001.1, from coordinate 486,604 downwards.
GCTTTGGTCTGGATCATCGTACTCAAAATGGTACATTTCCCGGCGACCGTCATCGTGAATAATGATAATAATTTTATCTCCACTGCTCGTTTCAATCTGAAATTTCTTGCCGATTCCCGGCAAATCTGTTTCGCGTACATCCATGGATAGTGTGCCTCCTTAAATTGAGGGCTGGCCACAGAAGACAGGCTTATTTCCCGAATATAGAATGATCTGCTGCTCTAAGGAACATTAAATTGAAGCGGGTAAACAGAGCCAGGAACTCCTGACACACAGCCTAGTGCTTGATTTTTTAATAAAGATGGGTATAACAAAATAGATGTTACCAAAAGAGTTTTGCCAAAGAGGCTTATCGATATCTAACATTTGCTAAAAGGGTTATAAGTTATGCACAAGCACACCGTCTATCAAACAGAGGTGTCTCCATGCAAAGCAACCTAAAATACGGTGTAACGGCTAGTTATAAGCGTTCACGTAGTTTGGTGCTATAGGGGTGGGAGAAACATACATACTGGTGAATTTAATGGGTAGCAGAAATAATCTGCGTTTAAACAGACAAATCAACGGTTTAAAGGGCAGACGCGGTGTAGGAATTCGCAGCATTAGCAACAAAGCGAGCACAAGAAAGACAGGTTTGTTATGCGTGACCGCAATCAACTTCGACATGACTTGTGGGTATTTGCGAATGGCAGGTTTCTGCTGAGACTCCAATGTATGGACAAGAACTTCCTTGTTGGAGTTCGCCTCAACGTTTACCTCAATAGCGGATTCCGACTGCATCGGAATAGGGAAAGACAACGCTTGGAATACGCACAAAATGATAATAAAAGCATAACGGAGTATTCTTGGTTGTTGTCTCATTTTGGCTTCCCCCCTTTTCCGTGAAACATACTGTTATAAAAATAATAACACATTTTTGGCTTAACTCCAAACGGATTGATAATATACTGAGAAATCATGACACGCTTTCCATCAATCCGCTTCGTATATCCCTATCGGCCTTGCCATATACTTTGAACAGGAAGGAAAGGAGTGATTCTTATGGAACTGTTCGCCGTATGGACCGAGGTATCAGGGCAGGAGGAAGCGGATCAATTTTATCGTTGTGTGAAGGAAAAAACCAAAGGTTTACATATAAGCAAAAGAGGATTTCGGCTCACCTTCAAACATAATGACGGAAGAGCGGCCTGGGTATGCAGAGGGAATGAGAATCACGCTGACTTCCAGCAGTGGCTGCCTCAGATCAGTGATTTGCTGGCCACGGGACTTGCCGATTTCATTATGAATACACGTGAACGCATTATTGTGGAAGAGATGATCTCCAAGGCTTGCTCGGTCATGGATGAACATGAAGTGGAGAAGGTAAACCGGATATGCATGCCTTTATTGTTCAATGGTGATTTGGATCAGCCTGGATTACGGGACCGTCGTCGTACTACCTTGGCTAATGGACTGAAGCAGGACTTGGAGGAGGTTCATTTTTTTCACCTTGAAGGCATTATGAATTTCCGAATTCGGCAATACAAGCAGGAGCTTCATGAACTGGTGGAATATGCGCTGGATGAATTCTGGATGGATCGCCAATACGAAGAGTTTATGGGACTTCTCAAATATTTTGTATTTTTTCAGGAAGCGAAAGTACCTCTTGTGCATTTGATACACAAAGGTTTGCATGAATTTCAGGTATTGGATGCTGCGCTTAATGTGCTTCCCGTACAAAAGGATGAGCAGGTCGTCGTGGAGATGCCGGGACTGGAATTGGAAATGGATATCGAAGATATGATCGTGAGTACGCTGATCTCCATCTCGCCGGAAAAAGTCATGCTGCATACGCGCACTCCAGATCTCCCCATTATCTCTACGATCCGACAAATCTTTGAGGACAAGGTACAATTATGCCACCATTGCCCCGAGTGCGAAGTGCTGCGTTCCGGATTGTTGACAGGTCTTGACGCAAGTGATCTCGGCAATTATAATAACTGTTGATCCATGATTTATTAGAAGTTGTTATGGAACAATAAGCAAAAGCGTTGACAAAGACAAGAACCATACGCACGGTCGGTGCAGAGAGAGGGAACCAGGCTGAAATTTCCTCCGGATGCCACGTTTGGTTTACCCCTTTGGAGCTGCAGTTTTGAAAATGGATATGAAGATTGCCTCTATATACAGGTAGTCATCCATGAGTAAGGATATGCCGGGTCATGCCCGTTACCGTCATGCCAATGAGGGCTGTACTTCCAATATGGATGAAGCAGCTGAATTAGGGTGGAACCACGAGAGTATACAACACTCGTCCCTTTGCCGGGACGGGTGTTTTTTGCGTTCCTTTGCAAAAATTGCAGGAACAGCAATAGATTATCAATCCATGAAATGCATGGATAGAGGTTTGAACTTACAGGAGGAATGAGACAAATGGCAGTTAACATTAAACTACCCGATGGTTCGGTTCGTGAGTATGCCGAAGGAAGCAGCATTGAAGATGTAGCCGCTTCGATCAGCAGCGGACTTCGCAAAAACGCCGTAGCCGGCAAACTGGATGGAATCGTCGTGGACTTGTCCACAACACTTCATGAGGGAGCTTTGGTGGAGATCGTAACACTGGATTCACCAGAAGGTCTGGAAGTGATGCGTCACAGTACAGCTCACTTGCTCGCTCAAGCTGTGAAGCGTTTATACGGAAACAAAGAAGTGCACCTCGGTGTCGGCCCTGTCATCGAAGATGGCTTCTACTATGATATGGATCTGGAACAACCGCTTAATCCCGAAGATCTGCAGAAGATCGAGAAGGAAATGGAACGGATTGTTAATGAGAACCTGCCGATTGTACGTAAAGAAGTTAGCCGCGCGGATGCGATCCAAATTTTCGAAGAAGTGGGCGATCCTTACAAGCTAGAATTGATTCGTGACTTACCGGAAGACAGTGTCATCACCATTTATGAGCAAGGTGAATTCTTCGACTTGTGCCGTGGACCACATGTACCATCCACCAGCAAAATCAAAGTATTCAAACTGATGAATGTCGCTGGTGCTTACTGGCGCGGAGATAGCAAAAACAAAATGCTGCAACGTATTTACGGTACGGCTTTTGTAAAAAAAGCGCAGCTGGATGAGCATCTGCACTTCCTGGAAGAAGCGCGTAAACGGGATCACCGCAAATTGGGTAAGGAACTCGAAATCTTCACCTTCTCCCAGCTGGTTGGACAAGGCCTGCCAATCTGGCTGCCTAATGGTGCCAAGCTGCGCCGGACGTTGGAGCGCTATATCGTGGATCTGGAAGAGAGCCTCGGATATCAGCATGTGTATACACCAGTGCTGGGTAATGTTGAATTGTACAAAACATCCGGACATTGGGAGCACTATCAGGAAGACATGTTCCCGAAAATGGTTATGGACAATGAGGAACTTGTTCTTCGTCCAATGAACTGTCCTCACCACATGATGGTGTACAAGTCCAGCATGCACAGCTACCGTGATCTGCCGATCCGGATTGCCGAGCTTGGCATGATGCACCGTTACGAAATGTCCGGCGCGTTGACAGGTCTGCACCGTGTACGTGCAATGACGCTGAACGACTCCCACATTTTTGCACGCCCGGATCAGATCAAGGAAGAATTTGCACGTGTTATTGAACTGATTCAAACGGTTTATAAAGATTTCGGCATTCACGAATATCGTTTCCGTCTGTCCTATCGCGATCCTCAGGATACCGAGAAATACTTCCAGAATGACGAGATGTGGGAAATGTCCCAACGCATGCTGCGTGAAGTTGTGGAAGAGCTCAACCTTCCGTTCTATGAAGCAGAAGGTGAAGCAGCATTCTACGGTCCAAAACTGGATGTGCAGATCAAAACAGCGCTGGGCAAGGAAGAGACACTGTCTACCGTTCAATTGGACTTCCTCTTGCCAGAGCGGTTCGAGCTCGAATATGTGGGAGATGACGGACAGAAGCATCGTCCGGTCGTTATCCACCGCGGTGTAATCAGTACGATGGAGCGTTTCACTGCATTCTTGCTGGAGAACTTTGCAGGGGCTCTGCCACTGTGGCTGTCTCCGGTACAAGCGAAGGTTATTCCGGTATCCGGCAACTTCGACGACTATGCACGTGAAGTGGAAGCGAAGTTGAAACGTGCAGGGATATCTGCTGAAGCTGATCTGCGTAACGAGAAGCTCGGTTATAAGATCCGTGAGGCACAGCTTGAGAAAATGCCTTACATGTTCGTGGTTGGTGAAAATGAACGCAATGCAGAGGGTGTATCTGTACGGAAACGTGGAGAAGGCGATCTCGGCATGAAACCACTGGACGAAATTGTAGCCCAGCTCAAAGAAGAAATTACAACAAGACAGGTGTAATTCAGGAATTGCTGATTTTTCTATAAATAGAAAACCGTTTGAATCATATTGGAGAAATTCCAATGGTTCAGACGGTTTTTTTTGTTGTTTTTAGGTTACCTGGACACCCGACTAAGAAGCCTACATAGAGAAAAGTATATAATTTTTTCATTTTGGAAAACCTTTGCAGTAAGGGGGAGGTTCTATAATGAAAAAGCAATTTTTAATTCAAAAGAAAAACATACGGTTTATCATCTCTTGCTGTGTGGTGCTCACTGGAGTTATTGTGAGCTTGAATCAGGCAGATGCGTATACCTTTGAAGAGGAAAATGAAGTCCTGTACGTAGAGAGTCGCAACAACGAAACTTCAGGTAAGCGCGAAGGTGAGCAATTAGAAACGACGGTCTTTGCATACAGTGATCAGGCTCAACTCACCACCATGGTCTATATGGGATTGATGTGGTCTCCGCAGCCGATTGTTATTCCACGGCCGGAAATACCGAAGAAGCAGATCGGGGTTGACCCTTCGATGCCGGTGCTCGCTCCGCGGACAGAACAGGTATTGGATACACACAAGGTGACGGCTACCGGATACACTGCGGGTGTGGAATCAACCGGAAAAGGACCTAAACATCCTCAATACGGCATTACGTATTCAGGTGTAAAGGTGCGCCGCGATAAAGAAACAGTCTCAACGATTGCAGCTGATCCGAAGCTGTTTCCACTGGGTTCCATTTTATATATTCCTGGCTACGGCTATGGTATCGTTGCAGACACGGGCTCAGCGATTAAGGGCAATAAAATTGATCTTTATTTCCCTACAACAAAGCAAGTGTACAAGGAATGGGGCAAAAAGGACGTCGAAGTACAGGTGATCAAGCAGGGTGCTGGAAAATGCACTGAAAAAATGCTTGAAGAGTTATCGGAAGCCATCGATGTGTACAAATCCGTACCGGATTCATGGTTGGACAAGGCTGTTTAATTGTTGAATTTAATGGATGAATAACTGTCATGCACTCTTCACATAATATTGACTGGGGACAAACCCCGCGCAGCAGCAATGCAGCGTAAATATGAAGAGAGAGGTGATCGTTGTGGCTAAGAAATCCCAAGGATTCCAAACACCAAACGAGAAGTTCAATGAGGAGTTTGGACAAGAAAACGTAGCAAACAAAGTAAAACAATCCGAGCAAAACAAAGTACAGGAAAATTTCAAAACACCTGATGAAAAATTCAATGCTGAATTTGGTGTGGAAAACACAGGCCAAACAGGCCAAACAGGCCAAACAAGCCAAACAAGCCAAGTCGGCAAAGCAGGCAAATTTCAAAAATAAATAAAGTTTCAGCACCCTGGAGTGGTAGCTCCGGGGTGTTTTTAATTTGGGCTTGCAAGTAACTTTTACATAATTATCCTTCCGCCTCCGTCTGGAGACCGAGATCAATTCCATCTGCCGCCGCTGTTAACCAACTCTTGTCTGATGTAAACTGGATACAGAATACAGACAAAGGAGACATGAGCGATGAAACGATCTACGCGGGACCGCTGGTGGGTTGGCATTCCTCTTATTGCGATTGGCGCAATAATATTGTTCAGGCAATTAGGCTATGACATAGATATCGGATACATGTTCAGAACATATTGGCCGTTATTTTTGATTTGGTGGGGCGTAAAAGGTATGACCGAGATTCGCCGCAACGGTAGTCATGCATTGATTGGACCTGCCATAGTCCTGGCGATTGGTGGATACTTTCTGGCACGTAATCTGGGATGGATTGATTACTCTATGAGTGAGTTCATTCGCTACCTGATCCCGGTGATGCTAATTGGTGGGGGCTTATTTGTTCTGATTGGACCCCGTCGTCGTGACCGGAAGCATCATAATCAAGTACAGCCGCCTCCACCTCCACCGGAGCAACCGTATAAGCCGTTGTCCCCTGAGGATCTGGAGATGCCGTCTTCGTTTGATGAACAGTTCGAGAAAACATTTGGCAAACCGAAACAGGAACAAAAGAATGATTCGCATGGCTCATTTTATACAGATAAGGAAGACCATAAATCACACGGACATCAACACCATCAGCATCACCATCAACACCACAAGCATAAAGGTTACGGCTCAAACAAAAAGGGCTATGGAACATTTGCTGACGATGACAATTATGATGATGATTCCAATTATTATGGTGGCCATGGAAATACGATTAACAAATCAGCATTTATCGGCGATCTGTATATGGGACAGGAAGTGTTCTCGCTGAAACCGATGAACATTTCGGCATTTATTGGCGATACGGTTATTGATTTGACGAAGGCCCAAATACCTTACGGTGAGACGAAGATTAACATTTCCTCTTTTATCGGGGATGTAAAGGTATTTGTACCGGAAGATATGGATCTGGGTGTGACCGTGACAACGAACTCGTTTATCGGAGACATGTCCCTGTTAAATCAAAAACGGGGTGGATTTCTAAGTAGTGCTCAGGCTGAAACAGCGCATTATCACGAAGCTGGAAAAAAAGTAAGGATTATCGTTAGTGTGTTTATTGGAGATGTCAAAGTGAATAAGGTGGGTTAACGCATGATTCGAACGATTCTCAAGGCAAATAAATGGGAGCTGATGATGTATTTTGCGCTTACCGGGCTCATTACTTTGGGCGGATTTTACTTGCTGTACGGGGAAGTGCTGATGGGAACAGGGCATCAGCGTGCGTGGACCTATGTTGCTGTTGTTCTCCTGGCTACCGTAATCACGGGGTATATTGCCGCCCTGCGGCTTCAACGCAAAATCGATCTTCTGGATCTTAATATGCTGAAAGTTTCCAAGGGTAATCTCGCCGTTCGAATGCCTGAGGCAGATGATGCCTCCTTCGGACGGGTATATCAGGAATTCAATGTCATGATGGACTCGATTGAGAAAAAAATGAGATTGCTTCAGCGGCTCGGTGAGCAGGAAGTCATTGAGAAGGAACAGGCATCGGAACGCGCTGTGATTGAAGAGCGCAAACGGATGGCAAGAGATTTGCATGATACGGTCAGCCAGCAGCTGTTCGCCATGCATATGTCGGCTTCCTCCTTACCACGTCTGCTGGAGATGAATCCCGAGCATGGCAGCAAAGTGCTGGATCAACTCATTCAGATGTCGCATATCGCACAGCGGCAGATGCGCGGACTTATTGCCCAGCTTCGCCCAGTGGAGCTGGAGGGAAGGGATCTCACCGCAGCACTGGATAGCTGGTTCCCGGATTATTGCAGGCAGAACGGACTCAAAGGTGTGAAAGAGCTGGAACTGGATGGCGGAATTTCCGATGCCATTGAGCACCAGCTGTTTCTTGTTATTCAGGAAGCGGTCGCCAATGTAGTAAAACATGCGGAAGCAGGTTTGGTCAGTCTGTCCATACGTGAAAGTGAGCATCAGATCAGTATGAGCATCAGTGATGATGGCCAAGGTTTCTTACAACAAGCAGAACGGCCCGGTTCATATGGATTATCAACGATGCGTGAACGGGCAGAAAAGCTTGGCGGGCAGGTTCAGATTATATCGAAGCCGGGAGCGGGGACAACGGTGCGGGTATTTATCCCGAAATTTCCGAAAGATCCAGAGGAGGAAACGGAATGAGCGGAAAAGTGAATGTAATGATTGTGGATGATCATGATATGGTGCGGATGGGGTTAAAGACATATTTAATGCTGGAGCCCACATTTCATGTGATGGGGGAAGCCGGTAACGGACAGGATGCATTGAATCAGCTGCGCAAGCTGGGTCAAAGTGAACTGCCTGACCTGATCCTGATGGACCTGATGATGCCGGTGATGAATGGTGCCGAAGCGACAAAAGCGATCATGTCGGAGTTTCCGGGATTAAAAATTGTGATGTTGACCAGTTTTCTGGAGGATGATCTTGTGGTCCAGGCGATTGAAGCCGGAGCGGTCAGTTATGTGCTGAAAACAGTTTCTGCCGAAGAGTTGATCTATGCTTTGCAAGGCGCATACCGGGGTATGCCTGTTATGACAGGTGATGTATCACAGGCACTGACTCGTGGCATCAGACAGCGTACAGCAAGAGAGAATGAATCCGGTCTGACAGAACGGGAAAAAGAGGTTCTCTTGCTGATTGCAGAGGGCAAGACCAATAAGGACATTGGGGAAGAACTACATATTAGTATCAAAACCGTCAAAACTCATGTAAGCAATCTGCTAATGAAATGTGAAATGGACGATCGGACACAACTGGCCATATACGCTCATCGTCAGGGCTGGGTGAAGAATAAGGGTTAGAATGCAGATTTGGCGGGAAAAATGTTCTATAACAGTGTGCTTTTATCTCCTTTTTAATTGTTTTTAAGGTACGGTTAAGGTTTAAAGTACAAAATAAGGACAGTTAAAGAATATCTCTTGCGATAAGAGATTGGGAGGTAGAGAGGCATGGACGAACGTAATTACAGAGCGAACCGTCAAGACGAGGAAAATGAAACTAAACAAGCGGAGAATCGCAATTCATCCGGGACGGACGATTCCTCCTATTATTATTCTTATGGACCTTTTCAGTCCGTGAATCAGGAAGATACAGCAAGTTATAATGGGGAACATAGTCAACGTGAAGAAGGAAATGTAGAGATTACAAGACCTGACCCCGTGAAGCCAGTGCCTACTTACTACAGTAATTACAATAACGAATCATCGGATCAAGCCCATACTTCATCCAGAGGGGGCGGCAATGGTTCAGGCAACGGAGGTGATCAGGGGAACGGCGGCAAGAACAATGGTAATTGGAATTATAATAACCGTCGGCCACGTTCTTCCGTAAGATCGCTTTTGTTCTCTTTTATCGCCGGGATGCTGGTCATCACAGTATTGATGTATACAGCGGACAGAACAAATATGTTTACACCACAGGAAGCGCTCACAAGTGCTGAAAATGAAAGCACCAGTACCTCATCTTCACCTACCAATTCGGGCAGCAGCAATAATGTGACAGCGTCATTGCTTCCAACCGGTAAAGAGGATGTTTCCTCCGTGGTAACGAGTACTAGTCCGGCTGTCGTCAAAATTGAAACGCTCGCCAAGCAGTCCTCACGTAGCAGCAGCCAAGGCGGTTCTACGATGAGCGATCCATTGTACCAATACTTCTTTGGTAATGGAAGTAATGGCGGAACAGACCAAGGCCAAAATCAGCAGCAGCAACAGCAACAAAGCAGCAATCAGTTGGTTCCGCTCGGTATTGGCTCTGGATTTATTTTTGACAAAGAAGGCTACATCCTGACGAACCAACACGTGGTTCAGGGTGCAGATGTGATTCAGGTAACGCTGGAGAATAACAGCAAACCGTATGAAGCAAAATTGCTCGGAAGCAGCTTCGACCTGGACCTTGCCGTATTGAAAATCGAGAAAAACAGTGGCGATGATGCTTTCCCTGTCGCTCCACTGGGTGATTCCAACAGTACACAAGTTGGTGAATGGCTTGTAGCTATTGGTAACCCGGAAGGATTTGAACACACCGTTACTGCAGGTGTGTTGAGTGCGAAAGAACGTACCATCAGCATTCCAGACGAAGAAACAGGCAAAACTCGTGAGTACAGCCACTTGTTACAAACGGATGCTTCCATTAACCCGGGTAACTCCGGTGGACCGTTGCTTAACCTCAATGGTGAAGTCATTGGTATGAACGTGGCAGTTAGCGCAGATGCACAGGGCATTGGATTTGCCATTCCTTCGAGTGTAATCTCGGATGCCGTTAAATATCTGAAAGAAAACAAAGAAGTTCCCAAAGAGCCGGTACCGTTCATTGGTGCATCTCTGATGGCCCTCACGCCTGAAGTGGCTAAACAGATGGGAACTGATATCACTGAAGGTTCTGTTGTAGCCAGCACGATCTATCAATCTCCTGCTTACCAAGCAGACCTGCGTGCTTATGACATCATCACAGGTGCCAACGGTACGGCATACAGCACAAGCCAGGATTTGATTGATTTCATCAAGAAACAGGAAATTGGCAGCGAAGTGACATTGAGTGTTGTTCGGGACGGTAAAAAAATGGATGTGAAAATCAAAATCGGCAACAAAAACGATTACGATACTACACAAACGACGGATCAACAACAGCAGCAGCAACAACCATAATGAAACTTGGGTTATAGAATAAGGTACAGAAGAGCGGAAGGGTTCGTGGGCCCTTTCGCTTTTTTTGCCCTATATAAGCTTGGACTACATCCAGGATGGACTTGAAAAGCAGCAAGGTATTTGGAGAAGATGCAGATTGCGCTTTTGCCTGTTACAATGGGATTAAAACGTTAAGGGATAAAGGAGAAAGACCATGCGCTCAACTATTCTGATTGTGGATGATGATGAAAAAATTGTGTCCATGCTTCGGCGGGGACTGGCTTTTGAAGGATATGATGTACAGACGGCTTCCAATGGGGCGGAGGGTCTCAGTAAGCTGATGGATAAAGAGCCGGATATCGTGGTTCTTGATGTCATGATGCCGCAAATTGACGGGTTTGAAGTATGCCGCAGACTCAGGGAAGCGGGGAGCAAGGTGCCCGTGCTGATGCTCACGGCCAAAGATGAAGTACAGAGCAGGGTAATCGGGCTTGATACAGGTGCAGATGATTATCTCGTGAAGCCGTTTGCACTTGAAGAATTGTTGGCTCGTGTCCGTGCCTTACTGCGGCGTAAAGCAGATATGGTAGACACGCCTGATAATCGTCTTATGTATGAGGATATTATTCTGGATAATGATTCTCGTGAGGTGTTGCGTGATGGTCAGCGTCTGGAACTGACTGCCAAGGAGTTCGAATTGCTGAATCTGTTCATGCAAAATCCGAAACGTGTGCTGTCCCGTGATCTGATTATGGATAAAATCTGGGGTTATGATTACAGTGGTGAATCCAATGTGCTCGAAGTGTATATTGCCATGCTCAGACAAAAAACCGAAGAATACGGCGGCAAACGCTTGATCCAGACCATCCGGGGAGCCGGCTATATTTTGAGAGGTGACTCCTGACATGTCCATTCGGTTAAGATTAACCGCGTGGTATTCAGGCATCTTGGCAGCCGTACTCATTTTTTGGGGAGTTGTAATCTACGCTTTTGTTTATTTTAATACGTATCAAGAAGTGGAACAGCAGCTGAAAGATAAAAGTGAACGCATTACGAATCAGATTGGTGTCAATCCGCTTTCACAGTCACTGGACCTGGACCCTTTTACGGAAAGTCAGCTTCAGGAAGCTCAGATCTACATCCAGTTGTGGGACTACCAGAGCAGATCTGGCAAAATATCAGGCAATATGGAGAAGCTTCAGATTCAATTTCCCGTTGTAAAATCCAATGAGATCCAGAAAAAGCGTGGGATATCCAAGATCTATGTGAACGGGACCCCTTTCTTGGTGAACCAGCAGCCCCTGTCTCTTCAGGGAACCAATGAAATAAGAGGACTCCTGCAAGTCGGCGCCAATGTTAGTTCCCAGGAACGATTGTTGGAAGCTCTGCGAAATATTTTGGTTTTTGGCTGGCTTGTCGCGATGGCACTTGCGATTACTTCGGGTCTGGTTCTGGCTCGTAAATCCATGCGGCCACTTGTCAATGTAATTGATGCGGCCAATCAGATTCAGTCTGGGGATGATCTCAGCGTGCGCATACAGTACACGGGTCCCAAGGATGAGATTGGACGTCTGATTGAAACAGTCAATAATATGCTTGAACGAACAGAGCTGTCATTCCGGGGCTTGGAAGAAACGAATAAAGCTCAGCGCAGATTTGTGTCTGATGCCTCTCATGAGCTGCGTACACCGCTGACCACGATCCGTGGCAATGTGGATTTCCTGAAGAAGCTGTGGGATCAGGAGAGCACAGACCGACCGAATCTGGATGAAGAAACGGTTAAACAAATGTCGCTTGAAGCGATAGAAGATATGGCAGATGAAGGCAAACGCATGAGCAGGCTGATCAGCGACATGTTGTCTTTGGCCAGAGCCGATACAGGACAGAAAATCGAACTTAATCCAATCCCGTTGCAAATTCTGGTGCAGGAAGTGGCTCGCAGATCGCAATTTCTTGACCATCAGGCAGACTGGCGTCCAGGAGATCTATCCATTCTGAATGGTATATATGTGAACGGCAGCAAGGACTATTTGCAGCAGATGCTGTTTATTTTTATCGAGAATGCTTTCAAGTACACTCCGGATGGTTCGGTTACTCTGGATGCGATACTTTATAAAGGTCAGGTAGGACTGCGCATCAGTGATACGGGGATCGGAATGGATCGGGATGAGGTCCCGTTTATCTTTGACCGGTTCTATCGGGCAGATGAATCCCGTGGGGCCACACCAGGTATAGGTCTGGGACTGTCGATCGCCAAGTGGATCATTGAGGAGCACCATGGATCTGTCGAGGTGGTAACCCGGCGTGGAGAAGGAACGACCTTTATCATTTGGTTGCCGGTTGTCTTTGCTCCGCCTATCGAATAAGGTTATAATAGACAGGACTGCAATTACATCGGCTATCTTTGCCGAGAGAGAAAGCGGGTGGCAACCAAGTGGAAGTACTGCGAATTTCGCCGCGGGGATATTGTTACGGAGTTGTGGATGCGATGGTGTTGGCGCGCCAGGCGGCACGCAATCTGGACCTACCACGGCCTATTTATATATTGGGTATGATTGTGCATAACCAACATGTGACGGATTCTTTTGAAGATGAGGGTATTATTACACTTGACGGTCCGAATCGGATTGATATTTTGAGCCAGGTAGAGAGTGGAACAGTGATCTTTACGGCCCATGGTGTATCTCCTGAAGTGCGCAAGATGGCACGTGATAAAGGTCTGACTACAGTGGATGCAACCTGTCCGGATGTAACAAAAACCCATGATCTGATTCGGGAGAAGACTGCTGAAGGATATGACATTATCTATATCGGGAAAAAGAATCATCCAGAGCCTGAAGGTGCTGTTGGTGTTGCACCCAATCATGTTCATCTGATCGAGAAGGAAGAGGATATTGACGGACTGAACGTACCTCCCGGCAAAATCCTTATTACGAACCAGACAACGATGAGCCAATGGGACATTAAACACATTATGAGCCGTCTTCTGGAGAAGTATCCGGGCGCTGAAATTCATAATGAGATTTGTTTGGCTACCCAAGTCCGGCAGGAAGCTGTTGCTGAACAGGCAGGGCAGGCAGATCTGGTTATCGTTGTAGGTGATCCTCGCAGTAATAACTCCAACCGGCTTGCACAAGTATCGGAGGAAATTGCGGGTGTTACGGCATATCGTGTGTCCGATGTGGCTGAGATTCAGCAGGAATGGCTGAAAGGTGTGAATAAGGTGGCGGTTACTTCAGGCGCTTCAACGCCAACACCGATCACGAAGGAAGTCATCCTGTATCTGGAGCAGTATGAACATGACAAGCCGGAAACGTGGGAAATCAAGCGTACGGTGAATATGAGCAAGCTGCTCCCTCCTGTAAGGGAAAAGACGCGTACAACGTAAACGAACATCATTATAAGAATCCTGCAGTACAGAGCCGAAATCCGGTGGCTGGCTGCTGGATTCTTTTTTTTTGAGGTGGATAAGAGCCGGCTTGACTGAAAAGGGTGAATATGTTATATTTGCTTTAGTGGTTAAAAGCTTAAAAGCGAACAAGCGTTTAAGTGAAGAAGAGTTTTGGGGATTAAATCAGACGCTAAGGCGCTCTCATACAAGGAAGGATGGGAATTATAATGATCGTTATTGCAGGTAAAGCTACTCCGGAGGAACATATTCAGGATATCGTTGCTACAATTGAAAAGGAGGGACTTCAGGTTCATATCTCTCGCGGAGAGGACCGAACTATCATTGGTCTGATAGGTAAAGTAGAACCGAAAATGGCTGAGCATCTCCGCCAAATGAAAGGTGTAGAGAATGTCGTCAAGATTTCGAAGTCCTACAAATTGGCAAGCCGTGACTTCCATCCGGAGGATACCGTAATTTCCATCAAAGGTGTAGATATTGGCGGGAAAGAACTCGTCGTTATGGGTGGACCTTGTGCAGTTGAATCAGCCGCACAGATTGATGAGATTGCCGGCTTGGTTAAGGCTGCTGGTGGGCAGGTGCTGCGCGGTGGTGCATTTAAGCCACGTACAGGGCCATACAGCTTCCAGGGAACGGGTGTTGAAGGTCTGATCATGATGGCAGAAGCAGGTAAGAAGCATGATCTGTTGACCATTACAGAAGTCATGACACCTGAATATGTGGATATTTGTGCCGAGTATGCAGATATTCTGCAAGTAGGTACACGTAACATGCAAAACTTCGATTTGCTGCGCAAATTGGGTGAGTGTGGCAAACCGGTATTGTTGAAACGTGGTTTCAGTGCAACTTATGATGAACTGTTGAATGCAGCTGAATACATTCTTGCGGGTGGCAACCCGAATGTAATGCTGTGTGAGCGCGGTATTCGTACATTCGAATCCTACACACGCAATACGCTTGATCTGTCGGCTATCCCTGTACTCCAGTCGCTCAGCCATCTGCCGGTCATTTCGGACCCAAGCCATGGTACTGGTCGCCGTGAACTGGTTGAACCGATGACGAAGGCGTCTGTTGCTGCTGGTGCTAACGGTCTAATTATCGAAATGCATACAGATCCGGATAACTCTATGACGGGTGACGGCGTGCAGTCTCTGTTCCCTGACCAATTTGCCAACCTGCTTCAGGATCTGGAGAAATTGGCACCAATCGTCGGTAAAACATTCAACACAGCCAAACAACCGGCGGAGTTCTTTCCGGCACGAGTGGGCGTATAACTAATCTTCATCGTATAGGTAATATATATCATCCGGGCATCTGTCCTGACTCCGTTCAATGAAAATGGGGCTAGGACAAAATGTCCGGTTTTTATGTTATTTGGAGCTTTGAACGCATTTATTAATCATAGGTGATAAGAAACATTTATGATGTAATGTTATTTCCATAATTTAGGTTAATTATAGCCTTGCTTTACCGCATTAAACTAGTTAAATGTGGTTAATATACGTTGTTAAGTGAAATTCATAGGTTTATAAAATGTGAGCATAGCTTACATACTCGCAAAAAATACCTTACATAAGTATTGACGATGTCACATTTGAGATTTTATAATGACGACAGAAAAAAATTCGAATATGGACATTTTCTTAGCGGGGTTGTTTAATGTTCGGAATATTTGGGAGGACGAATACATGTCGGTTGAAAACGTATTGAAATCAATTCAAGAGAACAACATCGAGTGGGTAGATTTTCGTTTTGTAGATTTATCCGGTCGTGCGCACCACATCTCGTTACCAGCTTCGGCAGTTGACGCAGACACTTTTGTAAATGGAGTAGCCTTTGATGGTTCTTCTATTCAAGGTTTCCGCGGAATTGAAGAGTCCGATATGGTTATGATTCCAGACCCTGAAGCGACTTTTGTCGATCCGTTCACAGCACACCCTACATTGAATGTTATGTGTGATATTTTCACTCCGGATGGCGAGCGTTATGAGCGTGACCCACGCGGTATCGCAGTCAAAGCGGAAGAGTTCCTGAAAGAAAGCGGAGTAGGTACAGCAGCATTCTTCGCACCTGAATCCGAATTCTTCATCTTCGACGATGTACGTTATGAGAGCGGCACGAACAGCTCTTCCTATTTCGTAGATTCCGAAGAAGCTTCATGGAACACCAACCGTAAGGAAGACGGCGGTAACCTTGGCTTCAAAGTTCGCACTAAAGGCGGATATGTTCCTGTAGCTCCAGTGGATACACAACAAGATATTCGTAGTGAAATGTGTCGTATTTTGGAAGAAGCCGGCCTGTCGATCGAGCGTCATCACCACGAAGTGGCGACAGCAGGTCAAGCCGAAATCAACTTCCGTTTTGATACGTTGAAGAAAACAGCAGATAACCTGCTTGTATACAAATACATCGTGCATAACACTGCACGTCAATATGGTAAAGTAGCAACATTCATGCCAAAACCACTGTTTGGTGACAATGGTAGCGGAATGCACGTTCACCAATCCATCTTCGATGGCGATTCCCCATTGTTCTATGACAAAGCGGGATATGCTAACCTGAGTGAAATGGCTCTGCACTACATCGGAGGGATTTTGTACCACGCACCAGCTCTGATTGCTTTGACTAACCCTAGTACGAACTCTTTCAAACGTCTCGTACCTGGTTATGAAGCACCGGTTAACCTGGTTTATTCCAAAGGTAATCGTTCGGCAGCCGTACGTATTCCGGTTGCAGCGGTGACACCGAAAGGTTGTCGGATCGAGTTCCGTACACCGGACTCCACAGCTAACCCTTACCTGGCGTTCGCTGCAATGCTGATGGCGGGTCTGGATGGTATCAAACGTAAAATCAACCCAACTGAGCTTGGATATGGTCCGCTCGACAAAAACATCTATGATTTGTCTGATGCAGACAAAGAAAATATCCGCAGTGTGCCAGCTTCTCTGGAAGAAGCGCTTGACGCTCTGGCAGCGGACAACGAATTCTTGACTGAAGGCGGCGTCTTCACAAAAGAATTCATTGAAAACTATATCAACCTCAAACGTGACGAAGCGAAAGCAGTAGCAATCCGCATTCATCCGCATGAGTACAGCCTCTACTTCGACTGCTAATCCGGTCGGAACAGAAACTGTTCCCAATGTAAAGCCTCCGGGACTCGCTCTCGGAGGCTTTTCCTTGAAACAAACGATGTAGTGCATTAACTTTGCAGGGTGATAAAGGAATTTGATAACCCTGATTCGCAGGTTCGGTGCTTATTGCCCTTGAAGCAGATAGGGAATACTGATATCATAGCGATAATATTCACTTTGTAGAGCATTTTGCATAAATCCATAGAGCGACTTCCAATAAGTAAGATATAGATCGAAATGATTCAATTCGTCTATATCTTATACCCGTGAGCGATTCTAATCGAATTATGCAAAATGCTGTTCATATGTCAGCTACGGATGGAAAGGGCGGGGGATTTTGTGACAAAGAGAGCGTATAATTTTAATGCAGGACCTGCGGCGTTGCCACTTGAGGTATTGGAGCGTGCTCAGGCAGAATTTGTTGATTTTCGTAACACGGGAATGTCGATTATGGAGATGTCACACCGTGGGGCAGTGTACGAATCTGTACATAATGAAGCTCAGGAGCGTTTGTTGTCTCTGCTAGGCAATCCCAAAGGATATAAGGTTCTTTTCTTGCAAGGCGGAGCCAGCACTCAGTTCGCCATGCTGCCGATGAACCTGCTCGGAGAAGGGCAGACAGCCAGTTACGTCATGACAGGCAGCTGGGCCAAGAAGGCGCTGTCTGAGGCGAAACTGATTGGGGAGACACAGGTCGCTGCATCTTCCGAAGTGGATAAATATATGAAATTACCGGATGTGTCGAATCTTAGTTTACCGGATCGCACAGCTTATGTTCATTTGACGTCTAACGAAACGATTGAGGGGACACAATTCAAGGCATTCCCGGATACCGGTTCAGTTCCACTTATTGCCGACATGTCGAGTGACATTTTCTGCAAACCGTTTGATCTGAATCAATTCGGTATGATCTATGCAGGTGCACAGAAGAACCTGGGTCCATCAGGGATTACGGTTGTTATTGCCCGTGAAGAACTGGTGAGTGAATCTCCTAAAACGATTCCGACTATGCTCCGTTATAGTACACATGTGGACAACAATTCTCTCTATAATACACCTCCGTCCTTCTCCGTATACATGGTGAATGAGGTTCTGAAGTGGATTGAGGAACAAGGTGGATTAGCTGGAATTGAACAGAAGAACGTGAAAAAAGCAGAATTGCTCTATAATACTATCGATTCCTCCGGAGACTTCTACCGTGGTTGTGTAGATCCGGCAGATCGTTCCCTGATGAATGTGACCTTCCGTCTGGCTAATGAGGATTTGGAGAAACAGTTTATCAAGGCTTCGGAGCAAGAGGGTTTTGTTGGTCTGAAAGGGCATCGCAGTGTGGGTGGCCTGCGTGCTTCCATTTATAATGCTGCACCATATGAAAGTGTTAAGGCACTTACGGACTTTATGAGCCACTTTCAGAAGACTAATGGATAAATAATTGGCGGGGAGTTGTGAATTTCTAGCATTCACACCTACGTTTTACCAGAGCCTTCCACATTGACGTGTGGAGGGCTTTTCTTTAAGATTAGAGAATTGTCGTTTACATGAAATGAAAAGGAGATTGAACACATATGGCTTTACATATCGTTCTGGTTGAACCGGAGATTCCGGCAAATACGGGCAATATTTCTCGTACATGTGCGGCTACAGGTGCACATTTGCATCTCGTGCGTCCACTCGGATTCCGTACGGATGATGCCACACTGAAACGCGCGGGTCTGGATTACTGGCATGCCGTTCATATCGAATATCATGATTCGTTTGCCGAGGTTCAGGAACAGTATCCTGAAGGTCGTTTTTTCTACGCAACCACGAAGGCGAAAAACCGCTATAGTGATTTTGAGTTTCAGGATGGAGATTTTCTGGTATTTGGTAAGGAGACAAAAGGTCTTCCTCCAGAATTAATTGCGGCTAATCCCGATACTTGTATGAAAATGCCAATGTCAGGTGATGTCCGATCATTGAATTTGTCAAACTCAGCAGCAATCATTGTGTATGAGGCATTGCGTCAACTGAATTTCCCGGGTCTTGATTGATCCAATTCGTGTATAAGTGAGGGTTAGAATTCGCTAAAAAAACATTTTTCAAAAAAAAGGACAAAAAATGTTTATTTCCAGCAGGATTCGACAAAATCTTGGCGAATTAATAAACATAGTACAAATGTACCTAGAAATTTAGAGTAAGATAGGAGAGGTGTGCCGTAGCTATGAAGCCAGCTGGAGTCGTTCGCAAAGTTGACCAATTGGGTAGGATCGTATTGCCTAAATCTTTGCGTAAAAGGTATCAAATGAATGAGGGAGACCCTGTAGAGATCTTAGTACAAGGGGACCATATCATTCTGGAGAGATACCGTCCAAAATGTATTTTTTGTGGATCAATGGAAGAAGTCAATGAGTTCAAAGAGCGTTACATATGCGCACAATGTTTAGATGAAATGACCCAGCTTCCACAGCACGGGTAAGTAAAATAAAAAGTATCATGGCCTCCTGAAGGTCATGATACTTTTTTGTGTGGAAAAAAATATGGCCATCCACTTCCATCATACATTATGAAGCTAATGGGATTAAGCTCTTGTGTCATACTCCATCACCCAATATTTTTCTCCGGGTTTACCTTCTTCAATGACTTTTTTCCAACCCTGTCGTTCGTAAAAACCAATTGCTTTATGATTGTCAGACACACATTTCAATCGAACGGGCTGCTGCATGAGTGAAATCGACGCATCAAGTAAGCGTGAACCTGTCCCCCCGCCCATAAAACCGGGATGGATAAACAGAAGGTGGATAAAATGATCAGGGAGGTACAGCGATGCGAAACCGAGAATCTGTCCATCTTCCTGTTCAGCCACGATAATATGCTCATCCACAGTATCTGCGTCAAAATCTTGAAGGGACATGTGCTCCGGATTTGTCCAGTGAAAGCGGGCGCGACGTGACTCCAGATAAATGTTTCTTAACTCCGGGTAATCTGTAACAACAGCTGTTCGAATATTTAAATATTCCCCTCCAGAATAGGTAATATATCTGACCATACATTGTCAAGAATGGCTTGCATATTTTGTTCATCACTATTGATGGCAACGACCGACTTCAGCGCGGGCAGAACAACGCATAGCTGACCATTGGCGCCATCAGCACGGTAAGCGTTATGGGAACATCTCCAGAATTGATATCCATAACCTTGTCCCCAATCACCGTCTCCCGGTGTAGGGATCTGTTGTGCCGTCGCCAAGCGAATCCATTCCGCAGGAATGAGCTGTTTGCCGTTCCAGTAACCCTCCTGAAGCAATAATTGACCGAATCTGCCTAATTCCTCGTTGGTTAGCTGCAAGCCTGCACAACCCAAGGTAATGCCCAAGGGAGAAGTTTCCCACTCTACATTCGAAATACCCAGTGGCTCGAATAGCCGGGGAATCAGATAGTCCTTAACCGTTTGACCAGAAGCAGCCTGAAACATGGCGGAGATCATAAACGTATCTGCACTGCTATATGTAAACGTTTCACCAGGAACTCTGTTCAAAGGAAGGGACATGTAATATTTCGCCCAATCTTTCTCAGGAAGGGTGGCTCGCTCTTCAGCCCATAACACGGGGACATCATGCCCCGAGGACATCCGCAGCAAATCGTACAGGGTGAGATCCGCAGGGGGGAAGGCCGTTAAATGTGAAGCAGGAGTTGGTGATGTGAAATAGTCACCGAGTCTGGATTCAAGTGTAAGCGTGCCTTCATCCAATGCCAATCCAATCGCCATACAGGTAAATGATTTGCTGACGGAATGCTGTAAGCGGCGCATATCACGGGTACGATCCCAGGCTCCGATGGTAATCCCTTTCTGCAATACCCGAACAGAATGTACGTTTAACTGCTGTTCATTAATATGATGAACAAAAGAATCTATAATTCTCGACATCGTAACATCCTTTCTAAAAAAAGAAGAATTTTTACTATTGGTGAAACGTTTCCGCAATTTGGCTCAAAAATTAGAAGTTATGTTAATACAAACGGGGTTCAATGTCAATGAGAATGTGCAAACGGTTACTTAAAGGATATTGTTGCATAATAGAAGTGCCTTTTGATGCAAATTTTATTACGAAAAATCAGTTTTTCGAGAAAAAAGCGCGAAATTTGTAAAAAGGTTATTGACAGGGTTTGCACTTCGGGATTATGATTTATTCGAAACGATTCGAAGAAATCGCTTCCACGTAAAAAGTGTTGTAATCAAGTCCAAGTAAATCAACGTTGGCTATGTTTTGAAACGATTCGAGAAAATCGTTTCGATAACCGAGCGAAATACGGGGGAATCACTGGAAGTTGCAACAAAAAGGCAGAGAAACAGAAGTTTACAGACAGCAGCCGACGATGAAAGGGGTTACATATGGCGCATATAACGATCGAAACCGGATCGCCTACATTATGCATGAATACAAGCATACATGTAGTGTCCAGTGACTCCGGAGACACTTCAGGCGGTACGCTATATTTGCTGCATGGGGCAGGCGATAATGCAAGTACATGGCAACGTTTGACTACAATTGAAATGTACGCAGAGCAATATGGCTGTACCATCATTATGCCGGAAGCGAACCGAAGCTATTACACCGATATGGAATACGGCCTGAATTACTTCCATTACATCACTCAGGAGCTGCCTGAATTCTGCAGGCGTCAGCTCAATCTCAATACAGACCCGGCCAAGACTTACGTCGCCGGTCTATCCATGGGTGGGTACGGTGCATTGAAATGTGCACTGACATATCCCGAGAGGTACCGCAAGGCGGTGTCCTTATCCGGTGTAACTGATATCCAGACCCGGCTTCATGACCCGGAGATGCCATCAGGCATGATCAAGGAAATGAAAGCGGTTTTTGGGGAACGGTTACAGGTGAAACCCGATCAGGACCTGTACGCACTGTCTGCCAAGCTGTTGAAGCAAGGTGGAAATTTACCGGATATTCTGAGTTGTTGTGGTGACATTGATCCGTTTGTGGATATGAACCGCAAATTCGCAGCATACATGCAGGAAACGAATTTTGAGTTTCGGTATGTAGAGACACCGGGCACCCATGAATGGAAATTCTGGGAGCACCACCTGAGAACCATGTTTGATTTTCTGTATAACGACAAGACCAAAGTAGAGTGAGGAGATGCAATTTGAAACCTGCAGCCGAAGGACCTAGCAAAAAGCTGAAGGGAAACTTGAAAGGCAATTCGCTTTGGAGTGAAATCTGGAAGCACAGAATGACGTACACCCTGCTTATTCCAGGACTCGTCTGGCTGATCCTGTTTGCCTACATGCCAATGGGTGGCCTGTCTCTTGCCTTTAAAGACTACAAGGCGAATCTGGGGATTTGGGGAAGCCCATGGAGCGGATTTGAGAATTTCACATACGTTTTCCGGGACCCAACCTTTATTGACGCAGTATGGCGGACGCTGTACATCAACATTCTGAAACTGATTATTCAGTTCCCGTTCCCAATCATTCTGGCCCTGTTGCTGAATGAGTTGCGGATGCGCAGAGGGAAAAAGTGGTTCCAGACGGTTCTTACGTTCCCTCACTTCCTTTCATGGATCATCGTATCCGGGGTAGTCATCAACGTCCTGGCTTATGACGGACTGGTAAACAGCGCACTTGGTTTGCTTGGATTGCCAACCATTAACTTCTTGGGTTCCGAGTCCAACTTTGTACCGATGCTGCTGTTGACGGATATTTGGAAATCAAGCGGATGGGGTGCGATTATCTTCCTGGCTGCCATTTCCGGTATTGATCAGGATCAGTATGAATCGGCACAGATTGACGGCGCTTCCCGTATGCAGCAGATGTTCAAGATTACATTGCCAAACATTCTTCCGACAATTACTGTCATGTTCATTCTGTCGGTTGGTGGCTTGATGTCATCCGGTTTCGACCAGATCTTCAACTTGGCGAATGCCGCAACCAAAAATGTATCGGAAGTATTGGATGTATACATCTATCGGATTACGTTCCAGTCTTCAACGGACTTCTCATTCTCGACGGCGGTCAGCTTGTTCCGTTCCCTCGTGAATATGGTCTTGCTGCTTCTCGCAGACAGATTTGCCAAGTGGCTTGGCGGAGACGGTTTGTTCCGATAAGAGAGGAGGAAAAATGAAATGAGCAAGAGAGCTAACAAAAAACCGAGAATTGGTACAGAAAAAATGACATTTCTCGATTACATTATTTTCGCCATTTTACTTGTGCTTGCCCTGATGATTCTGATTCCGTTCTGGAATGTCATCATGATCTCGTTCGCAACACAAAAAGAATATGCAGACAATCCATTTTTGATGTTCCCTAAAGAATGGACATTGGATTCCTATAAGGCGTTGTTCGCTGACGGAACGATTCTGTCGGGGTACAAAAATACCATTATTTTGCTAGTCATCGGCTTGCCACTCAGCTTGTTCCTGACAACAAGCATGGCATATGGTCTTAGTCGCAACAAATTTCCGTTCAAGAAATTTCTCTTTTTCCTGGTACTGTTCACCATGATCTTCAATGGTGGTATTGTACCGCTGTACCTGATCATGAAATCACTTCACCTTACAGGTACGCTGTGGTCCGTTATCCTGGCGGGAAGCTTTAGTGCATTCAACATGATTCTGATGATGAACTACTTCTATACCTTGCCTGAATCGCTGATGGAGTCGGCGAGACTGGATGGAGCAGGGGAGTGGAGAATTCTGTTCTCGGTAGTTCTGCCACTAGCTACACCAATTATGGCTACCATCACGTTGTTCTACGGTGTGGCGTACTGGAACAGTTGGTATGATGCGATGATATTCCTGCGAAAAGCGGATCAGTTGCCGCTCCAGAATGTACTCAGAAACATTATCGTCACATCCCAGACGAACGCATCCAATGCATCCAGTGTGGATGCTGCCCAAGCAAGCAATTTCTCAATGGGTATGAAGATGGCGGCCGTATTTGTCACTATGGTACCAATTATGTGTTTCTTCCCAATGCTGCAAAAACACTTTGCCAAAGGGGTATTAACAGGGGCTATCAAGACCTGATTATACGTATAGGATTTTTGCATTAAAATTCTACTAAAAACATGGGGGTAAAACATGAAAACGAACAAAAAGTTGTCAGTAAGAGCTCTCTTTGCCATCACGCTTAGTGTAGTTATGCTGATGGTGACCGCTTGTTCCAGCCAAGGAGCTTCAGGTGGTAACGAAAAAGATGCAGAGGGAAATTACAAAGACAACCTGACCATCTCTGTAGCTAACCTGACAGAAATTAAAAACGGGAACTTGGATAATGATTTCCACAAGTTCTGGACAGACAAATTCAATGTAACATGGGATTACAACTATATCGATTGGGATTCATGGGGCGAGAAGCTTCGTCTGTGGATCAACTCTGGCGATTTGCCGGATGTAGCCGTATGGAACTACGTGCATGGTGATGCCATGAACAGTATTGATCAAGGCCTGTTCTACAAATTCCCGGACGACTGGAAAGAACGCTGGCCTAACGTGGCAGCAGCCTACAAGTTGACCGGTCTTGGAGACAAGCTGGAAGAACTGACAGGTGGAACATACGTCCTGCCAAGACCAATCTATTTCGAGAACAAACCTGCTGACCCATTGACGAACCAAATTGGTGTCATTGCGCTTCGTAAAGACTGGGCTGAAGCGGTTGGTTTCGAACTGAAAGATGCATATACAACAACTGAATTGAATGAATATGCTGAGCTTGTGAAAGAAAAAGATCCAGGCAAAGTGGGCAACAAACTTGTACCTCTGTCCTACAATGCGGCAGATGCCATGACGAACATCATTATGCCGAACAGTGTACATGCCATGACCGACTCTCCGTTCTATAAGGGAGAAGATGGCCAGTTCCACTGGGGACCAGCAGATCCTGAGACGCTGACAGGACTTAAATTGATGCAAAAAGCTTACAAAGATGGCTTGCTCAATCCTGAGTTCTATACATGGAAAAACAATGAAGGTCAAAACAACTTCAAAGTAACAGGTACAGCTGCAGTAACAAGTCTGGGCGGACTGGCTTCGTACAGACAAGGTCTGGATTCCGATATGAGAAAGAATCTGGGTGTAGATAGTGATGATCTGGTACACACAGCAATCGTATTGGGTGATGATGGGAAATACCGCAACATGGAGCAAGCCAACTTCTGGTCTGCATTGATCTTCAATCCGAACATCAGTGACGAGAAATTCGAACGGATCATGGATCTGATTGACTACTCGACTACCAAAGAAGGACAACTGCTGATCAACATGGGCTTTGAAGGAAAAGATTGGAAATATGATGAAAACAATGAACTGGTTAGCTTGCTGCCAGAAGGAACTGTTCTGGAAGACAAATACCCAGCACGTTTCGAAGGTCTCTATCTTCTGGGCGACGACTTCAGTGTTGTAAACCCTGCAATCAAAAAGGATTATCGTGAAAGAGCTGTGAAGCTGTTCGAGGAAAAAGCAAAACTCGGTACAGAAGGTCAATCACTCGCAACATACGACTGGGATGTCAACCTGTACGATTCCAAAGCTAAAAGTCAGGCTTCATTCGACTACCAGAATGAGTATGCCAACTTGATCCTCAAAAATGGAGATCTGGAAGCGAACTGGAAAGAATGGGTAAACAGCAAAATGTCCCTGGTTCAACCTTATCTGGATGAACTGAACAAAGAATTCAAGTAATCATTCAGTAGTTAGCAAGATGGGATATGACAGGTGTGTTCTGTCGGTCCCATTCAATCGAACCCGGTGCGCGGTCTCTCCCCGAACGCAGCCGGGTTCTTTCTTTCAACAACATGCAGTGGAGGATAATGTCTATGAATAACGAGCAGTTGCTAGACCTTGTAAAACAGATGACCCTGGAAGAGAAAACAGCCCAGCTGCTTCAGCTGACCGCTAACTTTTATGAAGGAACCAATGTCGAAGGTCAGATCACAGGTCCAATGGAAGAGATGGGAATCACAGAGCAGTCCGTGGATGCCAGTGGCTCCATTCTGGGATTATCCGGTGCACAGGCCATCATTGATGTGCAGCAAGCTTACCTGAAAAAAAGCCGTCTCGGCATTCCGCTTTTGTTCATAGCGGACGTTGTGCATGGTTTTAAAACCATTTTTCCTATCCCGCTAGCGATTGGGTGTTCATGGGACACCGAATTGGCTGAGAAAAGTGCTGAGATTGCAGCACGCGAATCCGCCGTATCTGGACTACATGTCACTTTTGCGCCGATGGTCGATCTCGTTCGTGATCCGCGCTGGGGTCGTGTAATGGAGTCAACAGGCGAAGATCCTTATTTGAACAGTCTGTTCTCTGCGGCATTTGTACGTGGATATCAAGGCGACAGTTTGAAGGATGAGCCGGATCGCTTGGCAGCTTGTGTAAAACACTTTGCAGCCTACGGGGCAGCAGAAGGTGGTCGTGATTACAATACGGTCGATATGTCTGAGCGTCATTTGCGCGAGCACAATTTACCGGCTTACAAGGCGGCACTGGATGCAGGCGTAGAGATGGTTATGGCTTCGTTCAATACGGTAGAGGGCATTCCAGCCAGTGGAAATGAGAAACTGATGCGAGACATTTTGCGTGACGAGTGGGGCTTTGATGGTGTATTGATCTCGGATTGGGCTTCCATTCGCGAGATGATTGCTCATGGTGCAGCTGAAGATGACCGTGAAGCCGCATATCGCGCCATTCGTGCAGGCGTGGACATCGAGATGATGACACCTTGTTATGTTCATCATTTGCCGGAGTTGATTAAGAACGGAGAAGTGGAGGAAACGCTCATTGATGAAGCGGTACTTCGTATTCTGCAGCTGAAAGAAAAGCTGGGCTTGTTCGACAATCCACTTCGTGCAGCAGATCCGGAGCGTGAGCGCGAGATTGTGTTCTCCAAGGAACATCGTCAGGTATCGTACGAGCTCGCAACCAAATCGGCTGTATTGTTGAAAAACGATAATCACGTTCTTCCGCTGAAGCCGGAAGCCAATGTAGCGTTAATTGGACCTTTTGCTCAAAGTGAAGACATTCTCGGATGGTGGTCCTGTGAAGGCGTCAAAGCGGATGCCGTTAAGCTCGGAACTGCTCTAAAGGAACGTCTTACTGCTGGAAAAGTTCATATGGCTCAAGGCAGCAACGTTCACACCATTACCGCTGAACAGATTGCTGAAGCGCTTGAAGCTGCAAGCAAAGCCGATCTGATCGTGCTTGCACTTGGCGAAGATTCCGAAATGAGTGGTGAAGGTGGATCGCGTACAGATATTCGTTTGCCAGCAGCTCAACTGGAATTGGTTAAGCAGCTCAAAGCAGCGGGTAAACCAATCGCCAGCGTTATTTTCAACGGTCGTCCGCTGGACCTGCATGGTGTATTCGAAGAATCCGATGCGGTGCTTGAAGCGTGGTTCCCGGGAAGTGAGGGTGGAGCGGCCATTGCAGATGTATTGACAGGTGTGGTGAATCCATCTGCGCGCCTGACGATGTCCTTCCCGCAATCTGTAGGTCAGATACCGGTATATTACAATCATTTTAATACAGGACGTCCACTCAATCCGCAAAAGACGGAAGAGCGTTATGTTTCCAAATATATTGATAGTCCGAATGATCCGCTGCTTCCGTTTGGCTACGGCTTGTCATACACCTCGTTTGAGTATGGTGACCTGGAAGTTTCACGCACTGAAATGACTGCTGATCAACCTCTGACGATCCAAGTGCGTGTAACCAATGCTGGCGAGCGTGCTGGTGTTGAGACGATTCAGTTGTACGTACGTGATGTGACTGGTGAAGTTGTACGTCCAATGCGGGAACTGAAAGGGTATGTTAAGCTGTCACTCGCACCGGGTGAAAGTGGTACAGCTACATTTACATTAAACGAAGAACAGCTTCGTTATCATCATTCCGATTTGAGTCATCGCAGTGATAAAGGAACCTTCCGCATTTTCGTAGGGCCAAATAGCCGCGATACATTGGAGAGTACGTTCAAGCTGGTGTAATTGGATATAGCTCTTATCGATGAATGAAGGAGGATATAAATAGATATATGAAAACCATGAATAAATCTCAAATCAACGTACAATCCGGTGAGCTGTGCTTTACGTTCTGGGAAAGCGGTAATTTGTTCAAGGCCGTAAGTGGAACAACGATGATTAATCAGTGGATGAGTAGTCCGGTGGATGGCTCCATGAACAATCTGTACTTGCGTTTTCACAGTGAATCCGGTATCCGTTTTGTTCCGATGCTTGGCCTTCACTCGGATAGTCAGGTGAGCACCGACGGCAGTCGTATGGTATGGACAGGAACCGCTGAGGGCGTAGGTTATCAGGTTGTTTTTGCTCCAACAGCACAAGGTGTATGGTTCTGGGATGTAACTGTAAACGGTAATGGGGAAGAGGTCGACGTGGTCTATGGCCAGGATGTCGGCAATGCGGATCCAGGTGCCGTACGCAGCAATGAAGCTTACTTGTCGCAATACATTGACCATACCGTGTTTGAGGATGCGAAGCTTGGATATATCGTAGCTTCACGGCAGAATCAGCCACAGGGCGGTGCTTTTCCTTATCTTCAACAGGGCTCATTAACCCGTGCAGTAGGTTATTCCACAGATGGATTTCAGTTCTTTGGCCTGAGTTACAAGGAAACGAATGTCCCTGAAAGCTTGGGTAAACCGACACTTGCGAATGAAGTGTATCAGTATGAATTTGCGTATACAGCCCTGCAGTCCGAAAAAGTCGTATTGGGTGGCGAAGCTCGCTTTGTATTCTATGGGCTCTTCCAGGCCAATCACACTGAAGCGGTGAAGGAGCTTGAATATCAGGATGTTGTCCAACAGGCCTGGGATGAGTATGAAGCGAAGCGTCAAGAGAATGTAAAGACAGGACAGACTGTATCCAACGTATTTCCAAAAGTATCTCTCCATCCGGTAATAGGGGAGCCTTTGCAGGTCTTATCAATGACCGAAGAAGAAGTGAATTCCCGCTTCCCGGCTGCGAAGAGACATCAGGAAGAGCGTGCGGATGGTGAGTTGCTGGCTTTCTTTACAGATACGTATGAGCATATTGTGCTCAAGGCAAAGGAAATGCTCGTGGAGCGTCCGCATGGTCATATTCTGATGAGTGGTAACAATGTGAAGCTGGGTCAGAAAGTAATCACTACGTCTTCCTATATGTATGGTATTTTCAATTCTCACGTGGTTGTGGGTAATACCAACTTTAATAAAATGATGAGCAATGCACGTAGTGCACTTAATATCCCGAAATCATCCGGTCAACGGATCTACGTCGAGGTTGAGGGGGAATTCCATCTGCTCACGATGCCTTCTCTGTTCGAAATGGGCTTCAACTATGTTCGCTGGTATTACAAAACAGCTGAGGATACGCTGATCATCACGAATTATACAACATTAGATACGCCTGAAGTACATCTTCATGTCAAGTCGGAAAAAGGAGTAGCTTATCGCTACCTGATTACTAATCAGATTACGATGAATGTGAATGAATATGAACTGCCTGTTCATGTTACCGAGCAGAATGGTGAACTGAGCTTCAAGGCAGATCGCAGTTCCCTCAGTGCAGAAGTATATCCGAATCTGGAGTACCGCATGCGGGTAAACGGAGCACAAATGAAGGTTGGCGATGAGACTGAACTGGCCAGTGGAGTAAACGCAGGCGATGCATCACTGACAACTTTACAGCTGGACAGCAGTGCTGAATGGACATTGACCATTCAAGGTCTGTTGGAAGGTGGACAGACTGCATCATCGACACGCAAATTTGAAGAGGAAGTGGCCGCCTATCGGACCTTCTATGCAGAAGTGATGAACGGGTTCCATTTATCCCAGCCTCAAAAGCAAGGAGCAGACGAGTTGTTCAAAGTTAATGCTCTTGCATGGTGGTACACCCACAATATGCTGGTGCATTACTCTGTTCCACATGGATTAGAGCAATATGGCGGCGCAGCTTGGGGAACACGGGATGTCTGCCAAGGGCCGGTCGAATACTTTATGGCTACACAAAAGTACGAGCAGGTCCGTGATATTCTGAAGACAGTGTACTCGCATCAGTATGAAGATGATGGCAACTGGCCGCAATGGTTCATGTTCGATCGGTATTTCAAGGTTCAGCAGGAAGAAAGCCATGGTGACATTATTGTCTGGCCTCTTAAAGTGCTAAGTGATTATCTGATTGCCACCAAAGATTATTCCATTTTGAATGAAGAAGTACCTTATACGGTAAAACATGGTTTTGACTTTACGGATCAGACAGCCAGCGTGCTTGAACATGCCCAGAAAGAACTGGAGTATATCCGCAGCCATTTCCTGCATGATACATTCCTTTCCTCATACGGAGATGGTGACTGGGACGATACATTACAGCCTGCCAATGCTCAATTGAAGCAATATATGGTCAGCAGCTGGACGGTTGCGCTCACTTATCAAACGTTGAAGCAGCTTTCCAGAGCACTTGTGCCTGTGAAGCCGGAGCTTTCTTCCGAATTAAGTGACATGGCAGCGGGTGTGAAAAGGGAATTCAGCAAGTACATGCTGGATACCGATGTGATTCCAGGCTTTGTATATATGGAAGATCCGGCACAAGCGAAGCGTATGCTTCATCCGGATGACAGCGAGACAGGCATTCAGTATCGTTTGCTGCCTATGACACGCAGCATGATTGCGGAGTTGCTGGAACCTGAGCAAGCCCAATCCCATTATGAACTGATCAAGGACAAGCTGTACTGCCCCGATGGCGTCCGATTGATGAATCGTCCAGCACAGTATGATGGCGGCGTCAGCACTCATTTCAAACGTGCAGAGCAGGCATCCAACTTCGGACGTGAAGTGGGCCTGCAATACGTTCATGCTCACATCCGCTATATTGAAGCCATGGCGAAGCTGGGCAACCCGGATGAGGTCTGGAATGGCCTTGGCATGATCAATCCAGTGGGTATTCAGGAAGCTGTTCCTAACGCAGATCTACGCCAAAGTAATGCCTACTTCAGCAGCTCTGACGGTAAATTCAATAACCGTTATGCGGCGCAGGAGCAGTTCGACAAGCTTCGCACCGGCGAAGTACAGGTGAAGGGCGGCTGGAGGATCTACTCCAGTGGACCGGGAATCTATATGAATCAGCTCATTTCGAACGCCCTAGGCATTCGTCAGGAGGAAGAAGACCTGATTCTTGACCCTGTGCTGCCTGTTAGCTTGGATGGTATGCATTTTGATTTCCAATTTGCCGGTAAAAAAGTAACCTTCGTCTATCATCTCAGCGGAGAGGCTGTTCAACGTATTGTGCTGAACGGCAAGGGACTGGATGCAACAAGGCTTCAGCAACCTTATCGTCTCGGCGGCCTGCGTGTTCCACGCACGGCTCTTGAACAGAGCCTGAGCGAGAATAATGTGATTGAGATTTACAGTTAATCCTGTAAACAATAGTCCATTTTAACGATTATAAAATATTTAAGATGTCAGGTCCTCCGATTTCGGTGGGCCTGATGAACATAACAGGGGAGCGAAGAATGTGGTCAGTATCAAGGATATCGCCAAACAGGCGGGAGTTTCGATCTCTACCGTGTCATATGCTCTAAATGGCAGCAACAAAGTGACAGATGAGACCCGTTCCAAAATTTTGGCTATCGCCAAAGAGCTGAACTATGTTCCCAATGCTGCTGCGAGAACATTGAAGAAGAGAGAATCCAAAATTTTGGGCGTATTTCTGACGGATTTTAGCGGGGATGTATATGGAGACTTGCTCAGTGGTATGAAGTCTGTATGTAACGCGCAAGGTTACGACCTGATTGTGTGCAGCGGCAAACAATCTCACCGAATGCTTCCAGAGCGGATGATTGATGGTGCTGTCATTCTGGATCATACATTTGCGAGCAAGGAACTGTTGCAATATGCAGACAGAGGGCACAAGATTGTCGTTCTTGACCGGGAGCTGGATCACCCGAACATTAATCAGGTTTTGCTGGATAACAAGGCAGGAGCGACCCTTGCGATGGAGCATTTGATTGAACAGGGGCATACGAAGATCTATGTCGTGACAGGTCCGGAAGGTTCATTTGACTCGGCTCAGCGGTTGAAGGCTGTGAGTCAGGTA
Source organism: Paenibacillus sp. UMB7766-LJ446 (assembly GCF_030226665.1). Taxonomy (NCBI): domain Bacteria; kingdom Bacillati; phylum Bacillota; class Bacilli; order Caryophanales; family Paenibacillaceae; genus Paenibacillus; species Paenibacillus sp. UMB7766-LJ446. The sequence goes on along the minus strand of NZ_JASOYM010000001.1, from coordinate 454,559 downwards.
TCGGAGCGGGAAGCGAATGTGGAATGGATTGAAATCACCGGAGATTTCGAGAAGAGTGGCGGAGAACGTGCAGCTGAACGTATCATTCAGGAGTACACTCAACCGGTTGGAGTGTTTTGTCTCAATGACGAAATGGCCATTGGGATGTGTGATCGGCTCGCTGACAGTGAGTTAAACATTGGTCAGGATATTGATATTATCGGATTTGATAATATTGAACTTAGCAAATATGTGCAGCCAAGACTGGTCACGATTGATTATTCCAAACGAAAATGGGGCGCACTGGCCGCTGAACAATTAATTAAGATTATTGCCGGAGAGCCTGTCGATCATGAGCGCATTTACGTGACACTGGTGGAGGGTGGATCGGTAAACAGCCAGGTTCAGTCCGATCAGGATGGACACACCCGGAGTGAAAAGGCGGTTAGCTATTGACGATGCTGCCCCTTCTTCATTCCATGGATGATGTGTTAAACGTCGACTGTGCAGCAAGAGACAAGGCTTAGAAGAATTGCATATTCTTTTAAGCCTTGTCTCTTGTTTGGATTGTTTTTTAATTATTATTTTTATTTAATTTGGGGTTGTCTCCAATTAAAAAACCTCTCACGAGGAGAGGCTTGGCCCTTAAAGGCCCTTGGTCTTGTCATTGTTGTAGGATGAAGTGAGAATGCCTGTAATGAAGAGCGTCAATACGATAGCAATAATCCAAAATGTCAGCGAAAATGACATACACTTGGCACCTCCTGCACAATTCATTTACTTCTATTATAACCATTATAGGAAGAAAAGGAATGCTTCACACCATCATTTGTAAAATAAAAAGTGAGTAGGTACCGGTCTGAGGCTGCCATCCGAAGGATTATTCACAACCCGGTTATTCACGATGAGAGAGGACGATCCGCCGCCATCCAGATTATAGGCATCCACGATGCCAAGCTTGTACATTCGTCCTTGCAGCTCTTCCAGAGTAGCTCCTGAGCTACCTCCTTCGTTGTAACCATCAACCACGATAATCAACAATTGATCGTCCTTGTAGTTTCCGATTACGGTGCGTGGAGCCCGCTTGGGTGATACTTTCCATTTGGCCGGAATGGCAATCTTTTGTCCATTCTGCAAGAGCACAGGTACAAATGTGGCTCCGAATTGCGGTTGTAGGCGATCCAGGGAACTTTTGTCGAAAAATTTACCGCCAACCAGCTTACCTGTATCATTGAGACCTACAAAAAACAGATCCTTAAAGCTGGCTTGAAAACCATTCACATACTTGCCGTCCATAACGGTTGTGCTCAGCGGATAGCGTTTGCCGCCGCTGTCGGCGAATCCGCCTGCATTAATGCCAGCAATGGCACCATGGCGCTTAACCGCCTGCATCGTTGTCTCAGAACGCCCAGGCTCGCTGTCCAGAGCCATCTTCATGGCTGTGGGATCTTTGAGCTTAATTTTCATCGCATAGCCCTTATAGGGACCTGGGTTGACCCTATACAGTTCAATCGTAAGCCGATCACTGTCAATCCGTTCAAACGGGACGCCCAGCTTGGAGGAGATTCGCTGATTATAGATCGTTTCCGGGCGAGCGGCTTGAACTGTTGCCTTCTGTACTATCGCAGACATCGTACTCGTCGTCTGATTGTACAATTGCGTTGTTCTTTTAATAGAAGAAGAAGTCTGAACAGCAGCTTCTTTTGCCCCTGCAAGCTCCTGGCTAACCGCCTGGGTCCGGGGTGTAACGGTCTCTTCAGTTAGACCGGAATCAATGAAGTCTCCGGGTTCAATCGGAGGACGAAACAGCAGCATGCATAATATCAATCCAACAAAAGGAGCAAGTGCAAGCATAAATAAACGATTAACCGTTTTTACGGGTGTAATCATTTGAGCAGGTCCATCTTTTTCTGGAGTGTTTCCAGTTGTTTTTTGACTTCGCTCAGCTGCGTATACAATTTGTTGCTGTTGTCGGTCTTATCGTTTGCATTATCCTTGGTGAAAGTCAGCAATTCATTAAAGGACTGCACCTGGCCCTGCAGGTCCGCTACTTCCTTGGATATCGTTGTTAGCTGCTTTTCGTAGTCGGCTTTGAGTGCTGCAATCTGCTGTTGATTATGGGTCTGAAGCTGATTAATCATCTGTTGCTGGAGGTGGTTACTATAATAGTAGGTTCCGAGTACTCCAAGTGCAATGAGAACAATCCACATGACCAGAAACAGCTTGACTGAAGATCCGGCCTTACCTTTGGCGCTCCGGGTGTGATGGATGTCAGAGGGTTGGACAGAAGGTTTCATATCATCACTCCTGGTTATTTATAGGTACAAAAATTTTTCCAGTCCTCATTCTATCACGCCCCTATTGATTACGCAAAAATGAAATTCTTTGAGTAATAGGATAAAAAGAGATTGCATCGGAAGGAAGTCCTAGGATACAATTTCTTATAGATGCAATAAGTAGGAACTTTGGGCAAGTTTTTCGACTTTTTTAGATAGAAATGCAGGAAATTTATACTATATTTTGATCTTTCTTCGCTCGGGAAGACAAAAGTTCTGATGTGTCGACAGCAAAATACAGTAGAAATAGAGCTGTTCTTGCAGCTGTATCAAGTGTTTTTCTATTTTTCGACATAATCCGACTTTTACTTCTTCTATACACGGACTGTCGCAAGGATAGAGTCATCATCATGGCTGATGGTAGAAAAGGAATTTGTCCAATACATAACAGGGGGAACAACAATGAAAAAAGTATGGCAGGTGGTCATCGTAGATATCCACCCCACCAGCATGCTGGGTACGAAATTGATTTTGGAAGAACAACAGGATTTGTTGGTACGGGGGATGACTTCGACCGGGTCCGAAGGCCTTGACCTGGTGAACATTCACCAGCCCGATCTGATTTTGATGGATTATCGGCTTCCTGAGGGCCAGGCGGATCAGTATATTGCCCAGATGAAAAATCTGTCGGCACATAGTCACATCATCATTCTAACGGACGAGGATAATGTAAAATTATTTCGTCATCTGATCAGTCTTGGTGCTAGTGGTATGCTATCCAAACAGGCTTCCCCTAGCCAGCTGATTCATCTGATTTCCGGGCTGCGTGAGGGATGTGTATCCATTCCATATCCTGGTTGGCCAGTGCGGAGTGGGCCCAGCCCGTCGAGACTCCGGCCGAAGAACTTATTGTTGAATTAACAGAAACCGAAACTTTTATTATGGAAAGAATTGTTCAGGGCGTAACCTATGATAAAATAGCCAGTGAGATTAATGTTAGCAGACGTTCGATTGATAATTACCTGCGTAAAATATACGTGAAGCTGGATGTAAGCAGCAGGGCACAGGCGATTGAACGTTACGCTTTATATGCGAGGCAGACCAAAACCGTATCCTGACGAGCATGGTTCCATGAATCTCTATGTACGATGACTCGTCAAGTGCCCGGTTTGGTCATATTCAGTGTCCAACAGGAATAGGTTGTAGGGGCTACGGACTGCGAGCACAGTTCGGATTTAGGGATGAAAGGGGAACGGACCGATGAAATATTTCTTCGCCTCCCGTACAAACAGGCTTTTGACATCACCGCTAAGGGACATTCGTGAGATGTCTGGCCGGGAGTATTTCATTTCTTTGGCAGAAGAACTGCCTGCAGAGGAGCTGTTTCCATTCAAACTGCTGGAAGAAGCAGCGGTGTCTGTATTTAGTTCCGGACCCTCCGCGTTGCAGTATGGCGAGCCGGCAGGGTACAGACCGTTGAGAGAATGGCTGGACAACGATTGGAATGCACGTAAGGGCATCCGGACAGTACCAGAGCAGATTCTATTGACCACAGGTACTCAGCAGGCCATCGATCTTGTGATGCGTTTATTACTTGAACCTGGAGATTCCGTACTGGTTGAGCATCCTACCTCTCCGGGTTGTCTCGAGGTTCTGGAGATGCAGGGTGCCAAAATCGTACCCGTCACAGGTGATGAGGATGGCATTTTGCCTGACCTTTTGGAGCATCACATGCAGCAGGTGAGACCGAAGCTGCTTTTTGCTGCACCCAGTTTTTCCAATCCAACTGGCGTGCTGTGGAGCATGGAACGGCGTGAGGCTGTGCTTGATCTCTGCACACGCTATGGCGTACTGCTTGTGGAGGATGATTCCTATGGCGAACTTCATTTCGATGGATTGGAGCCGGGAGACTTCTACCGGAAGTATCCTTCCCTCTTTGCGCTGGATACAGCGGATCAGGGTGGACATGTTCTCTATATTGGTTCGTTTAGCAAAACCGTAGCACCCGCCCTGCGTACAGGTTGGGCTGCCGGACATCCGGCTCTGATCCAGGCTATGGCCTCGGTGAAGCGAATAGCAGATGGACAGTCCAGCCCAATGAATCAGCGGTTATTGTATCAACTGCTTGCTCATTCTCCTTTTAAATGGAGCGATCATCTGTCCATGCTGAACCGGGAATACAAGACCAGACTCAAGCTTATGCTCGAATTATTGAAGCGTCCGGGCTGGAAGGGGAGCCAGTACAGCATTCCTGAAGGGGGGATGTATCTGTGGGTTAAGTTGCCGGATGGATTGGACAGCGGAGCTCTGCTCAAAGCTGCTCTGTTAAAAGGTGTATCCTTTCTTCCAGGCTCTCTGTGCTCCACTGGTGAGCAGGATCATCGGTACATCCGACTGAACTTCAGCCATCCTGGCCGGGATGAATTGCTGCTTGGCATGAATCTAATTAGTGAGTCCATCACAGAGTTTACAGCCCGGAGCTAAACCGGATATAGGAAAAGATAGAATGTATGGTCAAATTCGCGCCTGGGACCTGAGCCAGCAGAAGTTCCAGGCAGTGAATTTGGAAGCAAATGTGTTACCCCCAAAGTAATTACGTTATTGCATCCACTAACATTTTTATATATAATATGTATTAATGAGTTGTTGTTTTCTTTATATAAGCTGCATTCAGTGCAAGTTCAGGAGAAGCACTCATATATTTTAACTAACGGGGGAACGAACATGTCTAACATTTTATTTGTCAAAGCAAACGACCGTCCTGCAGATCAAGCAGTCAGCGTACAATTGTACGATGCATTTCTGAGCGCATACAAAGAATCCCACCCAGGTGACACAGTTACCGAACTGGATCTCTACAATACAGATCTTCCATACTACGGCAACACTGTAATTACTGGTGGCTACAAAGCAGCTAACGGTATCGAAGCAACACCAGAAGAGCAAAAAGCGGCTGCACTGGCTGCACAATTGCAAGATCAATTTTTGGCAGCAGACAAAGTGGTATTTGCGTTCCCGCTGTGGAACTTCACTGTTCCAGCACCACTGGTGAACTACATTTCCTACCTGAGCCAAGCTGGTAAAATGTTCAAATACACTGCTGAAGGCCCTGTAGGTCTGGTAGGCGACAAAAAAGTGGCATTGCTGAACGCGCGTGGCGGAGTTTACTCCGTAGAGCCTATGGCATCCGCTGAAATGTCCGTAAAATATGTAACCAACGTACTGAACTTCTGGGGTATCCAAAACCCTGAACTGGTTATCGTTGAAGGTCACAATGCTTCACCTGATCGTTCCCAGGACATCGTGGCAGCAGGTCTGAAATTGGCTTCTGAAGTAGCAGCAAGCTTCTAATTGCAATTATATATAGAAACACGAGAAAGCCTGTTATCTCCACGGAGATGACAGGCTTTTTTGCATCTTCATTTGCCGGAAGCTGCATTTCCTCAGACATTCCTATTATGGTGGATCAGGTAGGGCTCCACTACTTCCGCAATATGCTCCAGCTCACTATCGTTTTGTTGAACCAGAGAAAAATCCGTTTCTAGTTCATTTATACTCCGCTCAATCATATCATTATCCTCAAGCATGTGAGCATGCTCGGTCAGGGCTTGCACACCCTTAATCGTCAGCACATATCGTCCACGGGATAGCCGCTCGAACCAGCCATAATAATTTTTTTGCAGTATGGCCGCAGCGGACCCCACGCTTGTCTGTTTGGCGAGAGAGGCCGGGGAGGCTTCTCCCTGAGCGCGAAGAGCAGAAGCCACACGTAATGCCTTTTCCCTGTATGCGGTAACCAGCTGTCTGCGTGTGCTTCCTCCCGTGTTGTAGTCACCACTGCGCTCGTCGAATTCCTTCAGCAGTCGTTGCCGTCGGATACCACCCTTACGGACACCGGTGCTTCCACCCAGATCATGAACTTGGGCAGCAGGTTCGCACAGCACGTCAATCAGAGGGGATTTGGTTTTGTAAAACGTGACAGTTATAAGCCCCAGTCCAAGTTGTCTGCACAGTGCGGACAATTCTCCCCAGCGCTGGTTCACGGCGCCACGCTTGCTGCGGTTCCGCTCAACAGCAAGATACACGAAGGGGCTGAGCTTCAGGCGCTGCATTCCCTGCAGCAAAAGGGACAGATTGAATGTTTTTTTCATCTCCACAATGAGTGGCTCATTCTGATCCGATCTGACTCCAACCAGGTCACAATGTTTGACTTCAGCCTTCACGTCGTAGCCGCGTCGTTCGAAAAAAGCCTTTACAGGTGAATATAACTCCGTTTCGTACTTTACCGCCATCGTTTCTGCTCCTTTCCTGAAGTGGCTCTTCTCTGGCCATGTATTGTCCCGTTTTGTGAATTTAGAACCTTCATTATATCATATCCATGCTTTTTTTTCTGAGTGCATAAGATGTCTGATAGAACAGGGAAAGCCTCAAATTCAGAGTCGCAAATTGAAAAAAAGAGGTCAACTTATCCGATTTGCCGCATAGGTATGTAATACACTTTTCACAACAATAACTGATGTTTGGACAGAAGGTGGCGGGACTTATCCGGACCGCAAGATTGGTATTCAAGCAGAAGCATAAATTCTATTGATTTCTTCATACCATTCGGAATGGTTGACAATCACACTAAAGGAGCCATGGGAGGTACCAAGCATGAATATTTTTGAACGCGTTGCGGAACATCGGGCAGAAAGTGACCGTTTATCATGGAACGGGACATTTGAAGATTATATTGCACTGCTGAGAGAGGACCCGACTCCGGCAATGACGGCTCACGCTCGAGTGTACCAGATGATTGAATCGTTTGGCGTGGAAGAAGTGGGGGGGCACAAACGATACAAGTTTTTTGAACAGGAGATTTTTGGACTGGATCGGTCCATTGAAAAACTGGTGGAAGAATATTTTCACTCGGCAGCACGCCGTCTGGATGTACGCAAACGGATTCTGCTGTTAATGGGTCCGGTCAGCGGAGGAAAGTCAACGCTGGTAACACTGCTAAAACGTGGACTTGAACAATTTTCCCGGACAGAAAAGGGCGCCGTATACGCCATTGACGGATGCCCGATGCATGAAGAGCCCCTGCATCTGATTCCGCTGGAGCTTCGTCCCGAAGTGGAGAAGGAGATCGGTGTCCGTATTGAGGGCAATCTCTGCCCATCATGCCAGATGCGTCTTCGGACCGAATATGGCGGTGATATCAGCAAGGTGCGAGTGGAACGGGTCATCATTTCCGAGGATAACCGGGTGGGAATCGGAACATTCAGTCCGTCTGATCCCAAATCACAGGATATTGCCGATCTGACCGGTAGTATCGACTTCTCAACCATTACCGAATTCGGCTCCGAGTCCGATCCGCGTGCCTATCGTTTTGACGGAGAATTGAATAAGGCTAACCGTGGATTGATGGAATTTCAGGAGATGCTGAAATGTGATGAGAAGTTTCTGTGGAACCTGTTATCCCTGACACAGGAGGGTAACTTCAAAGCAGGCCGTTTTGCCTTGATCAGTGCGGATGAAATGATTGTGGCGCATACGAATGAATCCGAGTACAAGTCGTTTATTTCCAACAAAAAGAATGAAGCTTTACAATCCCGGATGATCGTCATGCCGATTCCCTACAATTTGAAGGTCTCCGAGGAAGAGAAGATATACAGCAAGCTCATTCAGCAAAGTGACATGAAGCATGTCCATATTGCACCGCATGCCCTGCGGACTGCAGCCATTTTTTCCATACTTACCCGCCTGAAAGAAACGAAGAAACAAGGCATGGATCTGGTCAAAAAAATGCGGATGTATGACGGCGAGGAAGTCGAAGGGTACAAAGAAGCTGATCTGCGTGAGATGCAAAATGAATATTTGGATGAAGGCATGTCGGGCATTGATCCCCGTTATGTCATCAACCGGATATCCAGTGCTTTGATTAAGCAAAATCTTCAGTGCATTAACGCGCTGGATATACTCCGGGCAATCAAGGATGGTCTGGATCAGCATGCTTCAATTACAAAAGATGAACGTGAGCGTTATCTGAACTTTATTGCTCTGGCACGTAAAGAATATGATGAATTGGCGAAGAAAGAAGTGCAGAAAGCATTTGTCTACTCGTTTGAAGAGTCGGCCAGAACGCTGTTCGAAAATTACCTCGATAATATCGAGGCATTCTGCAACTGGTCTAAAATTCGTGATCCACTGACGGATGAGGAGATGGACCCGGATGAGCGCTTAATGCGTTCGATTGAGGAGCAGATCGGTATTTCCGAAAATGCCAAAAAGGCATTCAGGGAAGAGATATTGATCCGCATCTCGGCTTATTCCCGCAAGGAACGGAAGTTCGAATACAGCAGTCATGATCGTCTGCGTGAAGCGATTGAGAAGAAACTGTTCACTGACCTGAAGGACATTGTTAAGATCACAACTTCAACCAAGACACCAGATGCAACGCAACTCAAACGAATGAATGAAGTAATTAAACGGTTGATTGAAGAACATGGCTACACCGCAGCCAGTGCCAATGAATTGCTCCGTTATGTGGGCAGTCTGTTGAATCGCTAATCTGCAACAACCATTCCGAATCAGGCTCCTGATGTCTGTTGTGAGGCTCCTTCACAGCAGGGTCAGGGGTCTTTTTATATGCGGAAACGCACAATTGGAGGCTAATAAACTGACAAAGAAGGTCAATTTCATGACAAATAGTTCTTATGGTATATGTAAAATTAGGTCGTTTAGTCTATAATCAATACAGATATTTACAATTTATTATTTTTTGTGGTTATTAAGGAGCTGACAGAACTAGTTATGAATATTGCTATATCAAGACAACAACAACTTGATTATATTGGATTGACCGCCGAAGATCTGCAATTGCTTGCTGATCATCGACCTGCGTTTGTGAAAGTCGTTGACGAAGTGGTGGACCACTTCTACAATCATGTGGGTAATTATCCGAATTTGGTCGATCTGATTGCCCGCTTCTCTTCCATTGATCGGTTGAAAGAAACACAAAAGCAATACTGGTTATCGATGACCGATGGTGTGGTTGATGATGCATATATTGAACAGCGCATTGCAATCGGATTAGTCCATTCCCGCATTGGTTTGTCCGAAGATTATTATCTGGGCACGTATATGGTTTACCTCGATATTGCAACAAGCATATTCCAGCAAGTTATCCCTGAGAGCTGGCATTTGGTCATTCAGGCACTAAGTAAAATGTTCAATCTTGATTCACAGCTTGTATTGGAGGCTTACGAGAAGAAGGAAAAGGAAAAGTTAAATCAACTGGCTGAAGATCAGCAGCACACTTTGCTGGCGATTACACAGATTACCCAGCAGCTGACGGGTATGATCAGTGAATTGAACGAAAATGCTCAGGCCATCTCGGATGTCGCCAGGGAAACAGCAGCCTCCCAGGATCAGGCCAACGGGCTACTGGGAGAGCTAACTAAAGAAATTCATCAGATTGGTAAAATGGGTGAGCTTATTCGCGAAATCTCGGATCAGAGTCATCTCGTGGGCTTGAATGCTGCCATTGAGGCTGCGCATGCAGGAGAATTTGGACGGGGATTCGAGGTGGTTGCCAGCGAGGTTCGCAAACTTGCGGCTAGTTCCCGTGAGGCTCAAGGACAAATCCAGTCGAACCTGGCACAGATCATGAAAAAGCTGAGCAGTGTTCAACAAGAGTCGAAGCACACTGCTTCAGGGGCAAGGCGTCAGGCATCCCGTTCAGAAGAGCTTGCGGTTTTTGCTACCACTATGGAGAAACTGGCACTTGATCTAAGGAAATTGGATCATCAAGAATAGCCGGTAACACTGGCTGGAAGCTGTGATACCGTTTCTGGCTGTTTTAAGCTATAATGGGTAGACAAACCTGCCGATGTTATAGTGAATGCAGCCGGAGACAGGGGATTCGAAAGAGGTTGAGGTGATCAGGTGGCTTCTATCCATGATGTGGCCAAAGAGGCGGGCGTATCTGTTGCAACCGTTTCCAAAGTGCTGAACGATTATCCCGATGTAAGTGACAAAACTCGCAAAAAAGTCAATATAGCCATCGAACTATTGAAATATCAACCGAATGTGGTTGCACGTGGACTTGTAAAACGCCGTTCTTGGACGGTAGGTGTATTGTTGACGGTCCCTTTTACCAATCCGTTTGTATCAGAGTTGCTTGAAGGCATCAAAACAGCGCTTGAAAACAGCGGATACGATCTTGTTCGGTTATCTACACGTTTTGATGATCCGACGTACTCGTTTATCAAACATTGCCGCAGTCGAAATGTGGATGGCGTTGTTGTTTTCGGGGAAGGAAGAGACAATAAGAGTATTCAGGAATTGGTCACAGCGGAGATTCCGACGATGTTTATTGATACCGACCTGTTTGGCAAGCGGGCAGGATACATAACGACGGATAATGCAAATGCCATTGCCATGAGTGTGAAGCATTTGCATGAACTGGGTCACCAGAAAATTGCTTATATTTCGGGTACACTTGGACCTGCCGTAGCCAACCTTCGACTGGATGGATATCGGGAAGGATTGCGTGTCTGCGGTATTCCATATTCAACGGTGTATCTGGAGGTCTGCGACTATTCTTTCGATGGTGGCAGTAAGGCAGCTCGCCGATTGCTTGCATTGAAGGACCAGCCTACGGGAATTGTGTGTGCTTCAGACATGTCTGCTTTCGGTGCAATCCACGAAATTGAGAAGCATGGTTTACGGGTGCCGGAGGATGTATCGGTTGTCGGTTTTGATAACACTTATTATGCGGAAGTGTTCAAACCGGGGTTAACCACGATCAATCAAAACATTCATTCTATTGGGATCAAATCAATTGAATATCTGATCGCCATGATTGAGAATCCTGCATATACTCCACCAGTCATTACGGAGCCATCCAATCTGGTGATCCGTCAAACGACTGCACCTGTGAACGGGTAAAAGTCCTGAAACCAGCACAGCCTATGGGCTGTGCTTTTTTTGGTATGCTATTCATACTAAGAAATAACGGATATCAGAAGTTGTTGTGCATAGCTGGAAGGGAAAGCTGTTGACTTTTTGCAACACAGACCTTAACAATAAAAGGCAGAATCATACAAAAAATTATGTAATCGCTTTCTTTTCTAATGAATAGAAGAACACTCCAATTGTCATTCAATGGGAAGGGTGATGGGCATGCATCGGGTACTGCTGGTTGATGATGAAGTATACGCACGCAAAGGACTTCGAAAACTGATTCGTTGGGAAGCATGCGGGTTCGAAGTGGCTGGAGAGGCGAATGATGGGGATGAGGCTTGGACCCGGATCGAACAGCTGCAACCCGACGTTGTCATTACGGACATACGCATGCCGGAGACGGATGGACTGGAATTAATCCGGCGCACGGTTGAGCGTGATGAGCAGGTTCTAACCAAGGGCAAACTGCCCTATTTTATCATCGTGAGCGGATATAATGATTTTGCTTACGCCCAGCAGGCCGTGAGGTACGGGGTACAGGATTATATTTTGAAGCCAATTGATGAGATTGAACTGGAAGGCACTTTACGCAAGCTGGCGGAGGAGTTGAATCGGCGCAAACATGCTGAACAAACCAGGCGTGAGCAGGAATATGCCAGATTACTTAATCAGTTTATCTATGGCGAATCGGATGCGGAAACGGTTGAACAGTGGACTGAACTGACGGATACACGGGCTGGCGACGCGCTGGCATATCTGCTGTTTGAGAATAACACGCCACATCTCCGGGTTTCGGATACGGTTGAAGAGGAGGAGGGGCCAGGAGGCGGGAAGGAAGAGAATTTTGTCCGGATTGTGCAGTCTGTTCTTGGAAAGATGTATGAAAATCGCTTGTATTTGCATGTAAAAGAGCATGGTGAACGTGTAGGAGTTCTGTTAACTGGGGAACATCTACGTCCCTATTCAATGAATCTTCAAGCGGTTGCCGGGCAAATGCAATCTTGCTTCGCTGAAATGAACCACGACTTTGTAAGCATATATATCGGGAAGGTTTGTTATGAACCTTTACTCATTGGACATGCCTATCAGACTGCACTGAAGGCGGTTTCCTATAAATTTATTTCAGAAAAGAGCGGGATCGTCCTGTATGAGGACATGCAGCATGAGCCTGTGCAGTGGGTACATACCAATCATGAAAAGGAACAGGAGCTCCTGACACTTATGGAGGAACAACGTGTTCAGGCGTTGGAGCATGCAGTGAGTGAATGGTTCACCGGTATGAGAACGGCTAATTACGCTCCTGTTGCAGTGACTTCGGCGATCCACCAACTGATCTCGGCTGTACTATCGATTCTGAAATCGGCTGAAGCGAATGTGAAGGAGATACCTTCGTTCAAACCAATTCTGGCATGGCAAGCGGAGCGGGGAACATTGGCTGAGGCCAGGCAGCTGTTGACGGTGTTCATGCTGGATTCAGCGCGGAAGCTGGCGGAACAGCGTCAGTACAATCACAGAGGTGCCATGACAAAAATCAAAAATTATATTGAAGCCAACTACAGCAGCAATATCAGTTTGAGAAGTATTGCCTCCGAATTTTACATGAATCCGGTCTATTTGGGGCAACGCTTCCGGAAGGTGTATGGGGTGTATTTCAACGACTTCCTGCTTCAGCTTCGGATGGAGGAAGCCAAGAAGCTGCTGCGTCAGACGGATATGCGAGTATATGAAATCGCCGAGAGGGTTGGGTTCGGAAGCAGTGACTATTTCGCGACTCAATTTGAGAAAACGGAATCATGTTCTCCTACAGAATATCGAAATCGCATCCTGGAAGAAGGGTAGGAGATGACGTTTTGAAGCTCAACTTTTTTAATAATATCCGCTTACGCGATAAAATGCTCATCTTATATCTCTTCTTTGTACTCGTACCCGTTATCCTGACTAATGTTATTTTCTATCAGGTGACTATAGCGAACGTAAAATCCCAGCGAATGGCTGACCTCTCCAAAGGAATGGAACAGATTCGAAGTCAATTTATGGGGGAAATTCGCAATGCGGCCGATTTTTCCTCAAGCTTTTATACGGACAGTATATTAAATAACATGCTGGATGTGGATTACACCAATCCGGTTCAATATATCGAAGCCTACGATTCCTATCTTCGCAAAATCTTGAATACCTATTACTCTGGCTACCGCTCCCTCCAAGGATTGACGATATATGTGGATAACGAAAGTGTACTGCCTTCCGGGGGAGTTGAGTTTCTGACCGAAGAGGTTCGACAGTCCGAGCCATACAGGATGCTGGCAAACAGTGAACACTCCGCACCCATTCTGATGAGATCCGGTCCTGAAGGGAATCGGCAGACGTTCAGTATTTTACGCAAACTCAATTATTATGAAGCTCTGCCCGGATGGAAGGAAAAGTTCGTACGACTGGATCTGAAGCCGTCGACGATTCGCCAGATTTTCACCAACCTTAACGTACAGGGCAACCTCTATCTGATTAATCCGGCTGGACAAATAGATTACTCGACGGATTCTGGTATCCCATGGACGAGTCAATTCGTGAATTATAGCGATGTAATGGATCAACTAACTAAGAAAGAGTTTGAAATGGCCTATTCTTTGTCCGGTGAAATGGAAGGATGGAAAATCAACGGGGTGTTCGATGAATCTGAGATTTACAAGGAATTGGGCAAATCCAGTCACCTCGTCGTTGTACTGGCTTGTATTAATCTGATTCTGCCGACCTGGATCATTATCTGGATGACACGCACAATCCACGTGAGGCTGGCACGAATATTGAAACACATGGAAAAAGTGAAGCATCAGCGATTTGAACCGATCAGACAGCCAGAATCGACGGACGAGATAGGGCAGCTGACAGCCGAATTCAATCGCATGACGATGACGATCCATCGTTTGATTAACGACGTCTATGTGGCAGACATTCAACATAAAAATTTGGAGTTACAGCGGCGGCATGCCCAATTAAATGCATTGCAGAGCCAGATTAATCCACACTTCTTGTTCAACGCGCTGGAGACCATCCGCATGCGCAGTCTTATGAAAGATGAGGATGAGACGGCACGGATTATTTATCATATGGCTAAAATTTTTCGAAATGCCCTAACCTGGAACCAGGATAAAGTCAGCATACGGGAAGAATTGGAGTATGTAACCTGCTTTCTTGAAATCCAGCAATATCGTTTTGGTCACAAGCTGAATTATACGATTGATCTGGACCCAGAGGCTGCGGAATGTTCCATTCCCAAGATGACATTGCTGCCTTTTGTTGAAAATGCCAGCATTCATGGTATCGAACCACTGAAGGAAGGTGGAGAGATTCGTCTTCGTATTCGGCGAATAGGTACAGAACTGATCTGTGTGGTGGAGGATTCCGGGGCAGGTATGACAGAGGACAAAAGAAAGCAGCTGCTCTCTTACGTGGAAACGGAAGACTCAATGGGTGATCGCGTAGGTGTACAGAATGTCATCTATCGTCTGAAGCTGGTCTACGATAGCCGATTCCATATTCAAATCGACAGCGCTCCCAGGGAAGGTACGCGTGTGGAAATGGGTTTACCGCTAGAAGAATAACAAAACCCGGCAAAGCATCAAACATTCTAAGGCAAAAAACTATAGTTTATCCGGTAAACAAAGTTTGTCTTCAACCTTATAATAAAAGTGCTTACATTTAGTGTGGGGAGAAAGAGGGTGCGTACCTATTGGTTAACCACATGCTGAAGCGCTGGCTGCCGGCAGTATTAGCTTTAACCATGGTGACGGCGTGTTCCTGGGGAGGAAGTGAGATTAAATCGGAAGCGGGAGCAGGGGGAGACGGTAAAGAAAGCACAGAGAAAGTCACTTTCACGTATTTTAAAGCAGGTTCCGGCAAGGACATCAACACAAACGAAACTACAATCGGCAAAAAGCTGGAGGAACAAACCGGAGTTAATTTCAAAATTGAATACCTTGTTGGGGATATTGATACCAAAATCGGGACGATGATTGCGAGCAACAAGTACCCGGATGTGATGGTACCGGATGGGGCTATTGACAAAATCGTGGATGCGGGTGCATTTATTCCGCTCAACGATCTGATCGATCAGTATGGCCCAAATATAAAACGGGTGTACGAGCCGTACTATAATCTGATGAAAGAAGAAGACGGCAACATTTATTTTTTGCCCATGAGCGCAGTGGTTGGAGACTATCTGCCTAATCCGAATGTGGATCAAGGAGCCTTCTGGGTACAGCGTCGTGTATTGAAGGAGGCTGGATATCCAAAGATCACTACACTGGATGAATACATGGATCTGATTAAACAATACGCTGACAAGCACAAAAATGAAGGATTAACTGGATTTCTGTCACTGACGTATGATGATAAATTTTTTACAATTACCAACCCGGCCATGCATCTTGCAGGCTATCCGAATGATGGAGCCATCATGGTGGATATGCAGACACAGGAAGCCAGGGACTATGGGCTGACTGAAGAGACCAAACGCTGGATGAAGAAGCTTAATGAAATGAATTCATTGGGACTGTTCGATAAGTCCTCCTTTGTCGACAACTATGACCAGTATCTTGCGAAAGTGACCAGTGGAAAAGTGCTTGGATTCTTTGATTATGCCTGGCAGGTAGGGCAGGAAATGAACCATTTGAAGGAAGCGGGCAACGACGATTTGCGTTATATGGCACTTCCTATTGTATACGACGCAAATACCAAGGATCAGTATACTGATCCGCCAAGCTTTGTAAATAACCGTGGGATTGGTATTACTGTAAGCGCGGAAGATCCAGTCCGTATTATCCAATTTTTCGATAACCTGTTAACGGATGCGAATCAGATTCTGTCCAATTGGGGGATCGAAGGACAGACCTACGAAGTGGATGACAAGGGGCGGTTTAGGCGCTCACCAGAAATGATTCGGAAAACAGATTCAGAAGAGTTTCGCGAATCGTTCGGATTCAAATATTTTGAGTACAGCTGGCCGCGTTACGGTAATGGTTCGACTCTGCCTGACGGTAATTCTGTCGGTGTAGAACGACAACCCGAAGTTGCCCAGTTCTCCTATACAGATGGAGATAAGCTCATTCTGGAGAAGTATGAGGTGGAGACGTTCTCCCAACTGTTCGCTGCGCCGGAAGAACGTCCATGGTACCCGGCTTGGAGCATTGCTTTTGATCAAGGCTCACTAGCCCATATCTATGGGCAGAAACGCACGGAGTTGCAAAAGAAATATGTGCCCAAACTGGTCCTCTCCAGTCCAGCTGACTTTAACAAGGTCTGGGATGAATATGTGAAGGAATTCAACAAGCTTGATGTGAAGGGCTACGAGCAGACGATGACCGACGAAGTTCGCAAGAAGGCGGAACGGGTCCAAGGTGAATAAGGTAGGCGAGGAAAGGGTGGAAAGGGGAAAAATAAACGCCACCAAGGCGCATGGTGAATGGGAATTTGAGGATTTTAAACATTCATTTCATCTGGAAAAAAGTGTTGATTTTCAGGGCTAGGACGTTTAGACTAAATACAACAATATTAACGGGTTTGAGATGTATGACTTTGGCTTTACAACAAGTCGGTGGTCACGAGACAAATGATGTGGAGGGAGTGCCTGTCATCCAGACAGCGCACTCGCTTCTTTTTTACATTTTGCATACATACAATGCATTTCCCGGTTGAAAGGACAGAGTGAGTGGATCACCTACATGGAACGTACAACTTAGAACTGGTTATTTTATCTTACATTATTGCAGCGTTGGCTTCTTATGCAGCGCTTGACCTTGCGGGTCGGGTAAGTCTGGCTAAAGGTATGTCCCGAAATGTGTGGCTTACCTGCGGGGCATTCTCCATGGGTTTGGGAATCTGGTCCATGCATTTTGTGGGCATGCTCGCTTTTGTTCTTCCCATGCATGTGTCGTATTCCACAGGCGAGGTCTTTCTATCCGTTCTGCTTGCCATCGTTGCATCTGGTGTAGCGTTAAATATTGCGGGTCAGCAATCAGGTAAAATAAGCAAGCTCCTGATCGCAGGAGTGCTTATGACAGCAGGTATTAGCAGCATGCATTATATAGGAATGGCTGCCATGTCGGTTCCAATTACGTATGATCCAAGCAGGGTGGTGTTATCCATCCTGATCGCAGCTTTAGCTTCATTTGCTGCCTTATGGCTCATGTTTTTCTTCCGGCAGCATCAGTCACGTTATACTTGGGTTTACAAGGTGGGCAGCGGACTCATTATGGGGCTGGGCATCGCGGGAATGCATTATACGGGGATGTCAGCCGCACAATTTCATCATGCACATGACGCAATGGCAGGATCGGGTATGCAGATTGAGCCTTCACTTCTCGCATACCTCATCGCAGCGGGTACTTTTATTGCATTGGGGCTGACCTTGTTCGGTATCTTTATTAATCAGCGTTTATCTCAGAAGGATCGCCGGATTCTCGAAAATGAACAGTGGTATCAGGCTCTGTACGAAAACCATTCAGACGCTATTATTTCAGTGGATACGCATGGGGCAATCAAAGGGATTAATGTTGCAGTCACACGAATTACAGGGTACCAGGAGAGAGAGATCATTCATCGTTCTATTAATGAGATTGCTCAGCACGTTGATATTCATTGGACAAGTGAAATGCAGCATGTGGTGTGGGATGATGATAGCCGCGAGCAGCAGCATTTCATGGGGAAAATGAAGAACGTTCAGGGAAATCTCCTTGACCTAAGTATTGCTGTAATACCTGTACTGATTGATGGTAAACATCAGGGAAGCCACATTCTCATCAAAGATGTTACCGAGGAGAAACAGGCTCAGGAAAGCATCCGCCATCAGGCTCTGCACGATCCGTTGACCGGGCTCCCAAACCGTCGCAAGCTGGATGAGGTGTTGGAGAGCACGATTGCAACTTCTGAGGCAACAGGAGATTCATTTGCAGTTATGGTGATGGACATCGACCGTTTCAAAATGATTAATGACTCCCTGGGACATTCCATTGGAGATGTGTTTCTTAGAGAAGTGAGCAACAGAATTATGCGTGCAATCCAGGATTCAGACCCAAAAGCGATGGAGAATGTCATGCTTGCTCGTATGGGAGGCGATGAATTCACACTCGTTGTTACAAATGAGCAGGGAACGGAGGAACGGGTGGCGGAGCTGGCAGAACGAATTGTTCGAGCGATTCAACTGCCTTATCGATTGAAGGAAAATGACTTTTACGTTACAGCAAGCATCGGGATCGCGATGTATCCGTACCATGGAACAGGAGCGGATGCGTTATTGAAGCATGCCGACTCCGCTATGTATGAGGTCAAGAAAAACGGCAAGAACGGTTTTCAGTTTTACACTGCCCAACTGGATTCGGAGCTGTATGAACGAATTGAACTGGAAGGGTATTTGCGCAAAGCACTGGAACGGGATGAGCTGGTCCTGTATTATCAACCTCAGATTCGTACAGAAGACAGCCGCATGATCGGTGTAGAGGCTTTAATTCGCTGGAATCATCCGGAGAAGGGCGTTCTGGCCCCGAATGTATTCATTCCACTGGCAGAGGAGACGGGCTTGATCTATGAGATTGGAAACTGGACACTGCGTGAAGCTTGCAGACAGATGAAGCTTTGGCATGCGAGTGGCGGACCTCTCATTCCGGTATCCGTTAACTTGTCTAGTCAGCAGTTTCATCAATCCAACCTAGTGGAGCAGGTCAAAAATGCCCTCACGGAGACAGGGCTTGATGCCCGTTATCTTGAATTGGAAATTACAGAGAGCATGATGATGGATGCTTCCGTGTCAACAGGTATACTGAATGAACTTACAGCGCTTGGGGTCAAAATCAGCCTTGATGATTTTGGGACAGGGTATAGCTCGCTGAGTTATTTGAAACATTTCCCAATTCATAAACTGAAGATTGATCGTTCGTTCGTAACGGATATTACGGAGAGCCGAAGTGACCAGGCCATTGTGGCCACGATTATATCGATGGCTCAGAATCTGAAGATGGAAGTGATTGCGGAAGGGATTGAGACGAAGGGACAGCTGGATATTCTGATGCAAAATGATTGCCGTGAGATTCAGGGATATTATTTCAGCCGTCCATTGCCAGCAAGCGAAGTGGAGCATGACTTTTTTGTACCACTGCGACTGCATGGAGCTCCGTCAATTCTGTAAGTTCACTGCAATGCCAAGTGGCAAGTCCCCGCCATGTGCCAGGGACTTGCCGCTTTTTGTGTTCTTATAGTTTCGGATCATTATGTGAAAATACAAGCAAATTCCGAATAGACGGATGGGAATGGAAGTTAGTTCCGTTAGCGGTTATTTAGCTTCTTACGGACAACAGAAAAGTGGATTGAAATGCTGAAGCGTTGGAGATGATGGGATAGCAACACGGTTGTATGCTATAATTCATTTTAAGATTCTCAACAACAGGTTTAGCGATATCATCGAAGGAGGTTGCAAGGGATGAATTTTAGTCTGAAAGCTCCTGATGGCACTGTCATTGAATCCTATGAGAAAGATCATAAGGAATTCATTCGTATTGCCGGCTTGGAATATGAAGTGTATAACCCAGTGGATGAGCTGGATTCCGATCCGGAAATAAGACAAATGATTGAAGCATCCGAGAAAGACATCGAGCAGGGCAAGCTGTATTCGACAGATGACCTGATTGAACTGGTGAAGCGTGGTGAGCTGTAATTGATGGTTCAATGGACCGCAACGGCGATGAACCGACTTCGCCAGATCAAGAGTGAACATTTTACAGATCAAGAAACGATGGAATACAAAACTAATCTAATTCAGCGAGTGGAACAGAAGGCGGTCACCATGGGCACATTGATTCCGTCCCGTGAGTACCGCAATACATATTACTGTATCGTGGATCGATACGTTGTATCTTACAAAGTGTTGGACAAAGGTGAACGATATGTGATCACTTCATTTAAGCACGGAGCTATGAAGCGCAATTTTAAATATTGATTTTAACTCGTTGCTAATCATCACTGATTTGTAAACTAATATTCATAAAAAATGCCAAGCGGCAAGTCCCCGCCATATGCCAGGGACTTGCCGCTTTTTGTATTCTTATGATAAAAACTTGCGGTGGTGCTTCTTGCCATCATATGTGAACCAGATCGGCTTATCCTCGACCCGTGTTTCCACATGGACGGTACGTCCCCAGAGGCGATACAGATAAGGAAGGGTCCGTTCCATATATTTCAGGTCCAGCTCGATGCCCTCATATTGATGCTTGAGCACGAGTTCGCCTGTTCGCAGGTAATCGGCATCCTGAACGACCAGATATGGAGAACCACCATTGACGCGTGAAAATACAAGCTGATCCCGTATGTTTTGCCAGGACTTGTCGGTAATTTTCCAGTCCGGGCCTTTTTTCTCGAATACATAGAGGTCAAGGTCTTCGGTTAATTGCTTGGTCATGTAATTGCGGATAAATGAGGTGTCGGAATCGAATTCGCGCACCTCAAACATTTTGGCCCGACCCTGCCCTGGTTGACGTCCAAAACGTTCTCTTTCTTCCCGGGATGGGTTATCCCAACGACGTTCAATATCCTCGAATATTTTCAGCCCCAAATAGTAGGGATTCAAGCTTTGCTTGGATGGCTGCACGACAGAAGAGTTCAGTTTGGCAAATTCAATCGTATCCTCACTGTTCAGGTCCAGTTCTCGTATAATACGTTGATGCCAGTAGGAGGCCCAGCCTTCATTCATAATCTTTGTTTCCATCTGCGGCCAGAAATAGAGCATTTCCTCACGCATCATACTCATGATATCCCGCTGCCAATCCGTCAACACTTCGGAAAATTCCTGGATAAACCACATAATATCCTTTTCCGGTTCTGGTGGGAAGTGATGTACTAGTATGCCCTCCACGGGTTTTTCCTCGGTCTGGATATCATCAAGGGACCACAGGTCATCATAGCGACCTTCCGGCCTTGGCTTTTTCTCCCCGCGCTGCTCCCGCATTTTCATCTCCATATAGCGTTGTTTGTCCAAATGGCGGGGTTTGATCAACTGTGGATCGACATGTTCCTGAATGGCTATAACGGCGTCAATGAATGCTTCAACAGCCTCTGTACCATATTCCATCTCATAGTTGCTGATCCGGTCAGCAGTTGCTGCCATGCTCTCCACCATATTGCGATTCGACTTCGAGAACCGAGCGTTGTTTTTGAAAAAATCACAGTGTGCCAGCACGTGTGCGACAATCAGCTTGTTCTGAATCAGGGAATTGCCATCCAGCAGGAAGGCATAACAAGGGTTGGAATTGATTACGAGCTCATAAATCTTACTGAGTCCAAAATCATACTGCATCTTCATTTTATGAAAAGTCTTCCCGAAGCTCCAGTGACTGAACCGGGTCGGCATACCATACGCTCCAAAGGTATAGATAATATCGGCAGGGCATATTTCATAACGCATCGGATAATAATCCAGTCCGAATCCATTGGCAATTTCCATAATCTCGGCAATGGCGTATTCAAGGTCGCGGATTTCATCAGTCATCCTACGCTGCCTCCTTCCCGTTTCTGGAAAAAGCTGCGCAAAGCTTTGTACACTTCGCCTTTTTCTTTGATTACATAATACATAAACTGGTCGATCTTGATATGACGATAGGCAGACATGAGTGTGCTGCTGCGGTTGTACTGATTCACCTCACCATACCCAAACATGTTGCTGCGCTTCATCAGTTCACCAATCAGTTTGACACACCGCTCATTATCCGAGGTCAGGTTATCTCCATCCGAGAAGTGGAAAGGGTAGATGTTGTAGCTGGAAGGTGGGTAACGGCTATCAATAATTTCCAATGCCTTCATATATACAGAGGAACAGATGGTGCCTCCACTTTCGCCGCGCGTGAAAAATTCCTCCTCGGTCACTTCCTTGGCTTCAGTATGATGGGCGAGGAAAACAATTTCGACCTTCTCATACTGACGACGGAGGAAACGGGTCATCCAGAAGAAAAAGCTGCGGGCGCAATATTTCTCAAAGGAACCCATCGATCCGGAAGTATCCATCATGGCGATGATGACCGCATTGGATTGTGGAATGATTTTATCCTCCCACGTCTTGTAACGCAGATCATCCGGACTGATATGGTGAATACCCGGATTGCCGGTAGTTGCGTTGCGGCGCAAGTTCTCCAATATGGTTCGTTTCTTGTCAATATTGGACTGCATGCCTTTTTTTCGAATATCGTTGAATACAACGGTATGTGTCTCAATCTGATCTTTGTCTTTCTGCTTGAGATCCGGAAGCTCCAGTTCCGAGAAAAGCATATCTTCCAATTCTTCGATGCTTACCTCAGCTTCAACGATGTCATGCCCAGGCTGATCTCCGGCTTTTTCACCTTTGCCTGGCTTCTTCGAAGCGGGATCACGTCCGATGACATCTCCGACCTGACTGTCACCGTCTCCCTGGCCCACATGTTTTTGCTTTTGGTAGTTATACACAAAACGGTACTCATCCAGACTGCGGATTGGTACCTTGATGATTTGTTTTCCATCGGACATAATGATGTTTTCTTCGGTAATCAAATCAGGCAGATTCTGCTTGATGACATCTTTAACCTTTTGCTGATGGCGTTGCTGGTCCTGGTACCCTTTGCGGTGAAGCGACCAATCTTCCCGGGATACGACGAACGAGTAAGGCTGGTGTGAATTTGACATGTAGGCACCCCCCATTGATTACGCGGCACAGTTTGGCCTGTCGGTAATTAAGTATATTCACGGGCGGGGATGATATGTGATGCATAAGTAGATAAAATGATACAATTGCGCGAGTTTCCCTTCCGGGATCAGCTAAAAATGCACAGATCGCCCGGAACTTTTTTACAGAAACGGTGAACAAGTGTGACGAACTTCCTTTACAATAGGGACAGGTGTTTACTTAACATCCCTTTGTGGGATGTGTGCAAAGGAAGGATACCATTTGGATAAACGGGCAATTAAGGCATGGATTACGTATGATTGGGCCAACTCGGCCTATGCGACGACGGTACTTGCAGCGGTTCTTCCCGTCTTCTATGCTTCTGTGGCCGCTGCTACACTGGATGCAGATACCGCAGCATCTTATCTGGCGTATACCCATTCCATCGGCATGTTATGTGTAGCCCTGTTAACCCCTTTGCTGGGGACCTTGGCGGATTTATCGGGACGTAAGGGGGACTTTCTAAAGGTATTCTCCATCATTGGTATCATCGCAACCCTCGGATTCAGCATCATTGGAGAGGGAGACTGGCTGCTTGCTTCTGCTCTGCTGGTCATTTCGACCATCGGTTTTGCGGGTGGCAACACGTTCTATGATGCGAATCTGCCTGATCTGGTACCAGCCGAGAGAAGAGAGATGGTCTCATCCAAAGGGTATGCTTATGGATACATTGGTGGAGGGCTTTTGCTTGCGGTCAATATGCTGATGATTCAGCAGCCAAGCTGGTTTGGGATGGGAAGTACGCTTGCTGGAACGAGGCTTGCTTTTATCTCGGTAGCGTTGTGGTGGCTGGTGTTCTCCATTCCGTTATTTCGCCATGCCCCACGTCGGCCTGCATCGCCAGAATTGCCCAAGTCATGGAAAGGCTATGCTGGTGTGGGCGTACGCAGACTTCGCCAAACGTTTCGCCAGATACGGCGTTTTCCCCAGTTGATGCGAATGCTGGTTGCTTTCTGGTTTTTCAATGATGGCATTAACACGATTATCCTGATGGCAACCATTTACGGTACAAGCATTGGGATCGGGACAGCCGATCTGATGTTGGCCTTGTTACTGACCCAGTTTATCGGGTTTCCTTGCACATTGTTATTGGGGGCATGGGCACAGCGTTGGGGTGCGAAGCAGGTGTTGATGGTCAGCTTGTCCATTTACATATGCATCGTAATTTTGGGATATTTCATGACGTCAGCCATGCATTTCTATCTGCTCGCCGGACTGGTTGGCGTAGTTCAGGGCGTAAGCCAATCGACGGCGCGTTCCTTGTTCAGCAATTTGATGCCTGCAGGCAGAACAGGAGAGTATTTTGGTTTTGTTAATATTACAGGCAAATTCTCTTCGATTTTTGGGCCGTTTGTATTCGGTTGGGTGGGTCAATTAACAGGATCAACCCGCTGGGGAATTCTGTCTCTGATTTTCTTTTTTGCTGCTGGGATTGCTGTGTTATTAACGGTTAAGGTGCAGCAGGGTATGTCGGATGCAATTCAGGCCAATCAGGAAGAAGAGCAAGGCTGGATGCATCATCCGATTTCAGCGAAAGGCTCGGAGGCAAGATCGACTGGATGAGTGGTTAACGATGTGGTATAGCTAATCTTTTATTATTAAAAATAGTAGCTCTGTGGGTCTGTTTATTCGTAAACGACCCCAGAGCTTTTTCATGTTTGTGCAACAGTCATAACTGGTAAGCACGATAGAAAATGTATAAGTGCTTAAACGACAGAGAACAGAATAGAGTGGATAGAAAGATATTATGAAAAGGTGAAAATAAAAGATTGACATGATACATTTTGTATCATAGAGTAAAACTATGAATACATATCGTATCTAAAAGTTGTCGAAAGCACATCATCCAATATACCTATTCCCTTATGGTTTTTATAGCCGATGTTGAGATAAAGAGAGCTATACCAACTGCATGCTTATTTTAATTTTACAGAGGAGAGGCTGCCCTTGGTAGATGTTCATGGTAACGGACTTGTCTTACTACTATGTGTACCTCGCAGTGGAAGTTCGCTATCCACCGTGATGCTGCAAAATCACAGCCGTGTATTTGCTACACAAGAGATGTGGTTTCTGATGAATCTTGTAGATTTGCAGAAGGCTGATTCCCGCCCCTATGGCGGAAGTGCTATCATCCGTCAGTTTTATAGCGCCATGGTCTCAGACGAAGGTTTTGAAAAGGCGTGCAGAAGCTTTGCTCTTGAAATTTATAACGGATTTCTGGAGGGGAGCGGGGCAGACTTCCTCGTAGATAAATCTCCTCGTTACTATTATATGCTGGAATGGCTGGATCGCCTGTTTCCACAGTCCAAGCGCATTCATCTTCAGCGTAACCCCCTTGCCGTAGCTGCTTCTTACAAAAAGGTAAACCGCCATACTGGAGAAGGCTTCGAACTGATTCGCAGCTTGCAGAGTCCGAATCTTAATATGAAAGCTGTTGATCTCACGCTGGGTATGTTCCGTTTGAATGATTATTTTGCGGACAAACACACGAATGCCTATGAAGTTCAATACGAACAACTCGTCTCTAATCCTCGGGACGAAATGGAAAAGTTATGTGGTTTTCTTGGTATCGGATATGAAGAGGGAATAGAGCAATATGGACGCTTTGCGGATAGTACAAAGTCCAATATGTTCTACAGTATGGGTGTCGGTGATCCGTTTCTCTCCTCGCATCAGGAAGCTCATAAGGATTCTGTTAACAACTGGAAAAATATACTAGATCCACAGGAAGTTGAATTTTATTGCCGAGTAATGGGTGCAGATCTGTTCCATCAGATGGGGTACAGTGAACAGCTGGAAGAAGCCGAGCAATGGACGGGTGTGCGCTATGAAGCTGGCCCGGATGAGGAAGTCATTGCAAAGTTAGATCGTCAATTCTCCGAAGCAACAGGCTGCAGCTGGCAGCATGGTTACCGGATGCAGCCTGTTGACGTTGCGGGCGGTACTCAAGATGGCAATAACAATAATCTGGGAACGAGTGAACCAAAAGCGATTGATCCGACACTGGCCGCACTCGCAACCATCAGGCAACTGGAAGCCGCACTTCGTGCAGCCGATAATCGGCTGGAGCGAGGGTACAATGAGCGGGAACGATTGAAGGCACAACTCGCCTCTGCTCATAGCAAGATTCAGCGTATCAAATCCTTGATTCCGTTTGGTAACCAGTTAAGCGCCTGGGCTTCACAGCGCAAGATACTTCGGGGAGGAAAGTCATGAGCGCTATAGCAGGAATTGTTCACACCGATGGTCAGCAAGCGTTATGGGAGGACAGTTGGCACCTATATGCCAGTCTGGGGCACGTGCCGGCGGATACAACGGGGGTCTGGAAAGGTAATGAAGCCTTCCTGAGCTGCCACGCCCAGTGGATTACGCCAGAGTCGGTCAGGGAGCAATTGCCTTTATTTGATGAAGTGAGCGGTCTGACCATCACGGCGGATGCCATTTTGGATAATCGGGAACAGCTGGCAGATCAACTCTCTATATCGAGAGCGGAGTTGGCAGGATTGTCGGATAGTGAACTGATCCTGCGTGCATATCAGCGATGGGATGAACATATGGCGGAGAAACTGCTTGGCGATTTTGCCTTCGCCATCTGGGACGATCGCAAGCGCAGACTCTTCGCTGCCAGAGACATTACTGGCATGAGATCCTTCTATTTTCGGCACGATGGTCAGCGGTTTGCCTTCTGTACCTTAATGAATCCGTTACTGCAACTGGAAGGTGTACATAAAGAGCTGGATGAAATCTGGTTGTCCGAATTTCTTGCCATTCCCGACATGCATGACTCAGCAGATATCCATTCTACCGTCTATCGTGGAGTGAGCCAGCTGCCCCCTGCCCATACGCTTAGCTTCAGGGATGGCAGGCTGGAACAGAAACAATATCATCGCTGGGACGAAGTGGAGCCTCTAAGACTCAAGTCAGACGGGGAGTATGTAGAAGCTTTCCGTGAGGTGTTTGGTCAAGCCGTTGGATCGCGTTTGCGAACGCATCGACAGGTGGCTGCTGCTTTGAGCGGAGGGCTGGATTCTGGAGCTGTGGTTGGATTTGCTTCTGGAACACTGCGGAGACAGGGGAAAACGTTAAATGCGTACAGCTATGTTCCGGTGTCTGATTTTACGGATTATACATCGAAAACGCTGTTAGCGGATGAGCGCCCTTTTATCGAGTCTACCGTTAATCACGTCGGGAATATCACGGAGAATTATCTTGATTTCGAGGGGAGAAGTCCTCTTAGTGAAGTAGATACCTGGCTTGATATTATGGAAATGCCCTATAAATACTTTGAGAACTCATTCTGGATTCGTGGATTCTATGAAAAAGCGAGCCAGCAGGATGCAGGCATTTTATTGACTGGAGCACGGGGCAACTTCACGGTTTCCTGGGGGCCGGCACTGGATTATTACGCTAGTTTGCTAAAAAGCGGACGCTGGTTCCGGTGGCTCAGGGAAATGCAGCAGTACAGTGAACGTACCGGGATGAAATTCTCGCGAATTGCCAAAATTACGGGCCGAAAAGCGTATCCAGAATTATTCAAATCCATGTCAAAGGGAGCTGCTCAGGCCGCATCGGTGCAATTAATCCATCCGGAGTTTGCTAGGCGAACAGGCGTATTGGAACGGCTCAAATCCATTATTGTTCTGCAAGGTGGTGCTCAGGCAGATGCGCTTAAAGTACGGGCAGAGAAATTCAACAACTTGGCTATTGCGAACAAAAATGGTGCTGTCGCTACCAAATGCTCTCTTCGTTATCGGGCATGGGAACGTGATCCTACGAGTGATGCCAGAGTGATTCGTTTTTGCTTGTCTGTACCGATTGAACAATATGTTAGTCAAGGTACGGACCGCGCCTTGATTCGTCGGGCTACATCACCTGAATTGCCAGACAAAGTGAGATTAAACCAGCGAGTGCGCGGTGTTCAACCCGCAGATTGGTTGCACCGCATGATTCCCAATTGGGGTGATTTTACTGCCGAATTGCGTGCGCTATGTTCTGACAGCCGGGTCGCCGGCATATTGAACACAGAGCGAATCAAGTCGGCACTTGCGAATTTTCCAAACCCTCGACCTGAGCTTGCTTCCCACCCGGACTTGCGGTTAATGATGCATAGCCTGATCGTATATCGGTTCATTCGAAAGTTCTGATGTATCTGGTGAATCTAGCGATATAACAGGGATACGGATTCTAATCAGTTGACTCATGAGAGGAGGTGAACACGATGCAAATGGAAAAAAAGGAATGGCAAGCACCAGCACTGGAAGTATTGGAAGTGAACCAAACAATGGCAGGAGTAGGTTACAGACAGATCGACTGGATTACTGTCCACGATGCTGATCTCTACGATCCAACTTCCTAAGTTGTTTAGTTTTAACATGTGCCATCATACTTAGAAGGGCGGAAAGGGCAGTATTCCACTTTTCGCCTCCGCCCTTATATTGAGCAGTGCGAATATAAGGGCTTTTTTTATCTACATGCAGATCGTGAAGGAGGAGTCATTCATTGTTGCCTGTGCAGTATGAAGCGTATGGCTTGCGTTGGTTGAGCCAATTCCCCATGCCTGAACTCCAAACCGTACAGAACGGTACAGATTCTGAAGCTGTCCATGCGGATGTACACATTGAGATAGCTGATTTAGAAGCACACTGGAAAGAGTGGAATGTGGGGAACGATAACTTTGTATCCCGGAATGGCAGTCTTTTTTTTCGAATCGAGGATACGGGTCTGTTTCTCATGGAGCAAGGACGCCGCATTGTGGTATCCCCTCAAGCGGAAGCGGACGACAAAAAGGTTAGATTGTTCGTGCTGGGCACATGTATGGCCGTCATTATGATGCAGCGCGGCATTCTTCCACTGCACGGAAGTGCGGTGGTCATTGACGGTTGGGCATATGCGTTTGTTGGACATTCGGGTGCGGGGAAATCTACTTTATCCGCTGCACTTGCTTCACGTGGCTATCCACTCTTAACGGATGATGTTGTGGCACTGACATGGGATGCGGGGGGAAGAGCAATCGTATCGCCGGGGTATCCGCAGCAAAAGTTATGGCAGCCCAGCCTTGATGGATTCGGCATGAAGGAACAGGATTATGCAACGGTTCATGCAGAGATTACGAAGTACGCGATACCTGTTCAGCACTATTTTCATGATAGACCGGTTCCGCTTGCTGCTGTTTTTGAACTTGATCCAAAGCCGGAGGAGATGCTGAAACCCGTACAGCTAATGGAAGTTGCAGGATTGGAACGCCTTCACATGTTGTGTTCTCATACCTTTCGTAGTGGTCTTGTGACCAGGCAGGGTCTGGCACAATGGCTGTTTGAGACGGTGTCACGACTGTCCGCCAGTATCGAAGTTTTCAGAATCACGAGGTCAGGATCTGATTTTACTGCTTTTGAGATGGCTGACCGGATTACAGAACATGCACGTAAAGGAGTGTATACAGGACAATGACAGCAACGAAGCCATTGAATGGGGAAGACCGTGTGTTGCGGAAGGAAGGCAATCTTGTCAGTGACATGGGCGGGGAAAAAGTCATGATGAGCATTCATAACGGAAAGTACTATAACCTGGGCAGCACGGGTGGACGAATCTGGGATCTGATCAGTGAAGAACGAACATTGAATGAATTGGTTGAAGTGTTAGCCTCAGAATATGAGATTGAACCAGAGCTGTGCCTTGAGCAGGTTGTTCAATTCCTTGAGCATTTGACGCATGAGGGATTAATTGACGTTACCCGCGGAGAGTAGAGCCATGTTGCGAAAAATTAAAGCCTATCGTTCATTGCCGCGTGAAATCAGTGGATTGGTATGGGAAGCTTATGTCCACCTTGGGTGGGCACGAATACTGAAGGCGATGCCTTTTGCCAAGATTGCTCCAGGTCTCGGTACACCGATGTATGAAACGCCGATGACTGGACTCCATCGAAGTGAAGTGACGACAATACGAAATGTTTCTAAAGCTATACTTATTGCCAGCAGGTATACCTTATGGGAGAGTCGTTGCCTTGTCATGGCAATCGCAGCGATGAAGATGCTGGAACGCCGTAAAGTGGAGAGTACTCTATATATGGGTACTGCACGGAATAAACAAGGCCAAATGATGGCTCATGCCTGGCTGCGAAGTGGGAAATTGATTGTGACCGGAGCAGATACAATGGACCAATATACGGTTGTCGGCGTGTTTGGCAGGCGGTGTCCTGAGAGGGGAGCTGGAGAGATTGTCTACGATACATGAATGGGAAAACTATACAGCGGATTTTCAGCAGGAGCTTAAACTGATTTTGAGCATGATTAAAGGCGATCTAACAGCAATAACCCCTGAGGATGCCCAGATACAGATGAAGGGAATGGACTGGCAGCTCTTTTTGCAGCTCGCCCATCATCATCGATTATATTCAGTTCTCTATCTGAAAATAAAAGAGTTGGACTCAAGTCATATTCCCGCTTTTGTAGTGGAAAACCTCAGGCAGCAATATACAGCCAATACGTTCCGCATGCTGCATCTGACCGCCGAAATGGAGCAGGTGTGTGGTGCTTTTCGTGAACGAGGCATTCGAAATATTACGCTCAAAGGACCTGCACTGGCACATGATCTTTACGGAGATATATCCTTGCGGACCTCTAAAGATCTGGATATCCTCATTCCTTTTGATGATGTGGAGTCCGCGGAAGAGATCCTTGAATCGCTTGGTTATGAATCAAAGGAAGGCAAACGAACGCCGACCGTTGCCAGCTGGAAATGGCGGGAACATCATATTTGTTACAAACACCCGGTCAAACGAACTCAAGTGGAGATCCACTGGCGACTTAACCCGGATTCAGGAAGAGAAACCGATTTTGAATTGCTTTGGAAACGCAGCCGATTCAGCACTTATACCCAGACGCCTGTCCGTATGCTGGAAAGGGAGGATCTGTGGGCATATCTCGTGACGCACGGCGCAAGACATGGGTGGTTCAGGCTGCGCTGGCTGCTGGATATCGACCAGATGATTCGCTGCATGCCACTGGACGTCAAAAAAGTGGAGCGACGCCTGAAAGCTGAAGGCAGATCATCCATCGGTTCACAGGCTCTTCATCTCGCTTCTGTACTGCTGGATACGCCTATAGATGCCAATTACCTCGCCTTGTTGTCCTCCCACAGACGTGAGGGAGAGAAATTAGCGAGACGCGGCGTAGTGTTCATGAATGAGATGATTGAGAGCCCGGCAGATGTAAAGAGTTATCGTTCCTATCTGTTCGCACTGCGAAGCACAAGGCAGAAGCTGTTTTTCTTCATTGAACGTTTGTATCCAAGTACCTGGGATGTAGATCAACTACCGCTTCCGCGTTCACTGCATTTTTTGTATTTTCCGTTACGTCCGTTTCTCTGGTTCTGGCGGCGAATCAAAAGGAACACGATGACGGAGAGGGGATAACCTATGATTTCGGAATTGCAATTCTTTATGCGCAAGCTGCATCGTGTAACAGGCCCAGTGTTATATTGGAACCTGCTGGGCATGATCTGCATCAGTCTGATGGAAGGAATCGGCATATATATGCTCGTTCCGATGTTAAGCCTCATTGGTATTTTCGAAATGGGCTCCACAGGTCTGCACTTACCCTGGATATCCGAATTTTTAAATCGTTTTCCGGAAAATGGCCGGCTGCTGCTGGTGCTGTTGACCTTTGTCCTCATTGTCTCCGGACAGGCTTGGCTTCAACGTCTTCAGACGATTCGCAACACGCGAATTCAGCAGCAATTTGTTCGAACGCTGCGTATGGAAACCTATCGTGCCATCATTATGGCGCAGTGGTCTTTTTTCCTCCAAAAACGAAAATCCGATTTTAATCATATATTAACGACCGAACTCGCCCGAGTCAGTCAGGGAACGAATATTATGCTGCAAATGGCGGCTTCCTTGATCTTTACCGGTATTCAAATTGGTCTGGCCTTCTGGTTGTCTGCCAAGTTAACCACCCTTGTCCTGGTCTGTGGATTGGTATTGTTTATTGTGTTGAGAAAATTCGTGAAGCGGGCAAAACAGATCGGGGATCAGACATCCGAATATTCCCAGAGCTATTACAATGGTATTACAGAGCACTTTAACGGAATCAAGGATATTAAGAGCAATATGCTTGAAAAATCACATATCAGCTGGTTTGAGCGTATGTGTGGGCGGATTGAACATAACGTGATTCAGTTCAGTCAGTTGAATAGTGGTACACAGCTGATTCATCGGGTTTCGGCGGCTGTCATTATTGCTGCATTTATCTATTTATCCCTGCATGTGCTCGCAGTACCTCCGGCAAGTTTGTTGCTTATCATTCTGATCTTTTCCCGATTGTGGCCACGCTTCACGTCCATTCAGTCCAATCTGGAGTATATGAGTTCCATGCTGCCCGCATTTCAGATTGTGAGAGAATTACAGACAGAGACGGAAAAAAGCCGTGAGATTAGCGAAAAAACAGTTCATGCTGATGAACCATATGATCAGGAATTAACGGTTCCCGGTCCTCGTTCGGTCAGAATGAAGGGTCAGGCCAAGCCGAGTGATCAGGAAGGTGGGGATGCGCGTCCCATTGAACCCCTGGTGCTTAAGGAATCCATTGAGTGTCAGCAAGTGAATTTTCGCTATGAAGGCAGTGATACCTACTCGTTATTCGAGGCGTATGCATCCATTCCGGCGAAAGGCATGACGGCCATTGTAGGCAAGTCGGGAGCCGGGAAGAGCACGATGATTGATCTGATTATGGGACTCATTCGTCCAGAGAGCGGTCAGATTTTGGTGGATGGGGTGCCTTTAACGGAGAATCGATTGTTAGCCTGGAGAAGTTCAATAGGTTATGTCTCTCAGGACCCTTTTCTATTCCATACCAGCATTCGTGAAAATTTGCGCCTGGTTGATCCGAATGCCAGTGAGGAACAGATGTGGCATGCATTACAGTTTTCTTCGTCTGCAACGTTTGTCCGCAAACTACCGCAAGGATTAGATACCATTATCGGTGATCGGGGCATCCGCTTATCCGGCGGCGAACGTCAGCGTTTGGTGCTTGCCCGGGCCATGCTTCGGAACCCTTCTGTATTGGTACTGGATGAGGCGACGAGTGCGCTGGATAGTGAGAACGAACAGCATATCCACGAGGCCCTTGAGCGCCTGAAAGGGCATGTCACCATTATTGTTATCGCCCACCGACTATCCACCATTCGAACAGCGGATCGAGTAATCGTTCTGGATGAGGGTCGGGTTATCCAGCAAGGTGGATATCAGCAATTATCTACGGATCCGGTAGGCACGTTCAGCAAACTGTTGAATATGCAGGCGGGTGTCGTGGGGCAATGATTCTCTCGATAAATCCGGAAATGAACAAAGCAAAAAGGCGCGCCATTTGAGGCAGCGCCTTTGATGTATGTGTAGTCGGGAGATAATTCAATATGATTGCCATTTTCATTTAGTGAACGATGGCATTGCTTACAGGCTGCGGCAATTGAAATGCACCGACCCGTTCCAGATGCCGCACAATTTCATGTACGGCTTCTTCAACAGAAAGCTCTTCGGTATCAATGATTAGTGTAGGATCTTCTGGAATATCATAGGGGGCAGAAATTCCGGTGAAATGTGGAATGGCACCGCTCCGGGCCTTTTTGTAAAGCCCCTTCGGATCACGTCGTTCACACTCTTCGATCGAACAACGTACATAGATTTCAATGAAATCATCAGCTTCAAAGAGCTGTCTTACCCTATTTCGATCCTGTGCATCCGGTGAGATAAAGGCAGAAAGAACAAACAATCCGGCATCTACCATCAGCTTGGAAACTTCACCAATCCGGCGCAGATTTTCTTGCCGATCCTCAGCGGTGAAGCCAAGGTCCCGATTCAGTCCGTGACGTACATTATCCCCGTCAAGCACGTAACAATGAACCCCTTTTTCATACAGGTATTGCTCCAGAGCAAATGCAAGCGAGGATTTTCCTGCACCGGATAACCCGGTGAACCATAAGGCCCGACTGCGATGACCGTTATGCTTCTCCCTGTCCTGCCTCTTTAAGCTGGATTGCTGCCAGGTAATGTTACGCTCTTCCTTTGACATGGATATCCGCCTCTTCCTACTTATGATATGTATAATATTTTAACATATTTACAAGATTATAGCACCTTCTGAATTTGACGGAATTTAGCGTGAATCAACGATAATTCGGGTATAGATGTAGTACATACATAGCAGGAGGAACACCAACATGAATAATAACATACACAACATACAGGTTTATTTCCAGTGCGCGGATTGCGATCAGGATATCCGGGCAATCTTTGCCCAAGAACAGGTTAGTGCGGTTCGCTGTTCAGGATGTGGTAGAGCCTACACCTTGATGAAACCTACCATTGGCGACGAGATTTTGCTTGATTGGGAGCAGGAGGCTCTCTATCATAAATTGCGGGCAGATCGCTCTGAGCATGATAACCATAATATGTCTGCCCTGATTATTAAAGTGATTGAGCTGCTCACCTGGCGGGATAGTGGTGACGGTCAGACACGTGCGATTGAAATGGTTAGAGAGTGGCTGGCTTCCAGTGGGAAACCCCAGACATTACTCGAACTGTTTCATCATCCCGAGCGAGAAAATAAACGGTTTTGAATGGAGAATGGAGTGGGCGCCCCATTGGTTCATGTATGTGAAGCAATCTGTAATTGAAATTTACATACATTAGCTGCTCCTGTGGCATATTACCTGAAGGTGTTCGTGATAGGAAACGACAAACCGAATTTTTCAGGAACAGGAGCGGATAGCAATGAAGCGAATGGTTCTCTACATGCTGCTGGCTATATTGGCTTTCGGTATATTACCAGCGCATACTGAAGCATCGCCAATAAATGGAGCGTATCACTTTGGCTTCAAAAAAAGTCAAAATGGTCAATTGCCTTCCATTGATCAGGAAGGGTTTAAGGAGATTTTGCAACAAAACGATGCCATTTTCCTGGGGGATACGAAACAGAAAGAACTGTATCTTACGTTTGATAACGGTTATGAAAATGGCTTTACACCAGCCATATTGGATGTTCTGCGTGACAAGAAAGTGCCTGCTGCATTTTTTGTCACCGGGCATTATCTGAAAGATCAGCCTGAGCTGGTGAAACGAATGGCGGCAGAAGGGCATATTGTGGGGAACCACTCCTGGAGCCATCCCGATATGACCCGAGTTTCCAATGAGAAATTAAAAACAGAGCTTGATCAGGTACGGTCTGAGGTCAATCGGTTGACTGGACAGCAAGCGACCTTTTTAAGGCCACCACGTGGCATTTTCAACAACCGGACGCTCGCAGAGAGCCATGCCCAAGGTTACGTTAATGTGTTTTGGTCCGTTGCCTACAAAGATTGGGATACCAAAATTCAAAAAGGGGCAGACTACGCGCGTCAGCAAGTGTTGAAACAGCTGCATCCGGGAGCAGTCATCTTGCTTCACTCTGTGTCGAAAGATAACACGGAGGCGTTAGCTTCCATCATTGATGAGGCTCGTAAGCAAGGATATGCGTTCAAAAATTTGAATGACCTGAAAACAAAAAGTTATTAAGGTTACATGCAATAAAAAAAGGGCATCCTGAGCTACGATAGCTTGGGATGTCCTTTTGGCATGATCTTTAATGGATTAAGCAGGCGGACGCATGATTGTATCTGGAAAATGTGCTGTGTGATAAGAAGGATTTTTATAAAGCTGTGTTATAAATGATACCGATCGTTTTGGGACCACAATGACTACATATAACGCAACCAGCCGTAGTCAATTCCACTCGCGCTCCGGTCTGTTCCTGCAGAGATTTTTGCAAATCTAGCGCATCTTCCTCGGCCATGGTATGCACAACGATCACGAGATCGCGGTCGATCTGTTCCTTATGACTAAGTGTGTTTTGCAGCATTTGTTCCAAGGCCTTTTCCCGTTTGCCACGGACCTTGTACGCAGGTGACATCTTGCCATCGGTTACCCGAATGACTGGCCGAATTTTGAGCAGACTGCCAATCAGGTTTTGCATGCCAGAGCAGCGTCCACCTTTGTACAAATACTCCAACGTATCGATGACAAACTCAGTTCGCACATTCGGTTTGATGGCTTCGACGAGATGTGTAATCTCGGTCAGACTCTGCCCTTTTTCTGCTGCATGAACTGCCTTCATGACCATCAGGGCAATCCCTGAAGAAAGATTCAGAGAATCCACCACAGAGATCCGACCTTCCGGAAACTCGGAACTGGCCAATCTTGCATTTTGATAGGTTGACGAGAGTTCAGAGGACAAGCTGATATATAAAATATCATATCCTTGTTCTATGTAAGGTTGAAATGCCGTCATGAAATCAGCAGGTGAAGGTGCTGCCGTTTTGGGCAGACGCCCATCCCTGCTTACACGTTCATAGAGCTGCTCCGGCTTAATTTCAGCACCGTCCTTCAGTGATTCCTCACCGAACACGACATATAATGGGATGATACCGATATCGTGCTGCTGGATCCATGCTGGGGCCAGATCACTTGTGCTGTCCGTGAAAATTTTGATTCGTGACATGTCAATCTCCTTTGGATACGAAAATTTGGCCATTAAAATGGATGAAGATGATAGGGATCAAGTGTCATTTCGTTACAATTTTTTGAGAAATGAATTTGAGCCTGATGTAAGCTTTTACACCCTATAAATGCCTACAATGATAAGGCCAGCAAACGCCAGAATCATCACTCCACTGAGGATGGTCCCAATGATAGCAAAGACTTTTTTTCGATTCTTGAGCACAAGCCCAATCACGCCGAGTATGAGTCCTGCGAGATTAAGAATTAGACAAAACAGAACAGCCAGAGAAGCCAGAACAACTGCTGGATGCAATGCAATCTCTTCCACTTGGATCGGTGTGGTTACGACACCAATTGCACTGTTGATAGCCATCGTGGCAATAAATAAAGTCAGCATGTAACCAATGATCGAGACCAATCCAATCACAAAACTTGCAATACCAGGACCAGAATGTTTCAATCGACCCACGGGTGGATCTTCCAGGGCAGAGGGGTAAGGTGTAAATAGGTTGTCATGATTGGGATCTGAATGATCTGTGCCGGAGCCTGATTGATAAGGATCATTGTTATTCTGGTTATTATGATTATCCATGAATGGTTTATCCCTCCTTACTCGTGGTCATGAGTGTGTGTAATTAACCTAATCTCGATGAGATGATTCTAATTAAGAGAATGAAGGCACTCCTTTTTACTTTTCCATAAAAATCGATAAAAATCAAGGTTTCACGCCAGTTTTCGTCTATTTTGAGGCAAAAGCGAAGGAAAGTATATATAACCAGACATATGAATGCCTTCCGCATCGTAGCTTGCTGGTAAACACGGCAAGGATTCGCTAAAATGAATAGTTGAGAGATGAACTAAGGGAGAGAAGGCAAATGCAACGGAAATGGATGATGATGGGTGCTGTACTGACGATGCTTTCGGTGGCTATTGGTGCGTTTGGTGCACATATGCTCAAGGAAAGCATCGGTGCGGACGCCATAGCGGTGTATGAAACCGGAGTACAATACCACATGATACATGCAATCGGACTGCTAATCATAGGTCTCACAGCGGGTCAGCTTGGACCCTCCACTAAGCTCAAGTGGGCAGCACGCCTGCTGTTTATTGGAATTATCGTATTCTCGGGCAGTCTGTATGTACTGAGTATTTCGGGTATTAAAATATTGGGAGCCATCACCCCAATCGGCGGGGTAGCCTTTATTGTTGGGTGGTTGCTATTAGCAATGGACGTATGGCAGCGGGGAAAAGATCGCGCATGACGATCTGCAATGGCTGGGTGAAGCTATGGGCTATTCAAGTGGTGCCAGTTCATTGTTACATGTGAATGAACCTGAAAAAAGCAACTTGCACGGGAAATGGTTAAAGATTTCCTACGTAAGTTGCTTTTCGTTTAAATGCTCATTGATTACAAAAACTCATCGATTTCATTGGTTCGAAACGTATACACTTGTTTTTCGTCCACATGGTACACACTCACAATGCTGCTATCCCGATCAAAATTCAGTATACGGCATGGAATGCTCTGATGCTTACCGTTCTTATTGTTCACAACGATCCGTGTAAGACGGTTTTCTTTGATAAGGGTATCAATCCATACATCGAATGAATTTCCGTTGGTAGTGTCGGATACTTCAGACGAAGGAGTATGCTGGGAAGCAGGTGCTTCGATATCGGACTGTGGTAGGACTGGAACGGTTGGATCTGTCGCTTGGTTTGGTGATGAGTTCTTCTGTCTTGCATTAGATTGCGATTTTTTTCTTTCTTTATGAAGAAAGGCGAAGGAGTCCTTTTTGGACTGCAGTGT
This sequence comes from Paenibacillus sp. UMB7766-LJ446, assembly GCF_030226665.1. NCBI lineage: Bacteria > Bacillati > Bacillota > Bacilli > Caryophanales > Paenibacillaceae > Paenibacillus > Paenibacillus sp. UMB7766-LJ446. Next base: position 416,295 of record NZ_JASOYM010000001.1, on the reverse strand, counting down.
CACTTCAATAATTTTGCCAAGCTCTATGCCGGATTGAATCCGGAAGTCCGCAATTTGTTCCTCTTTGTTTATGAACTCCAACAGGGACTGCAGTGCCAATGCATTCGAGCGGCTCTTAATAAGAATATCGACATTGAACAAAAAGCCGATTTCTTCTTCGTTGGATAAGGTTTCTTTCATTCATCCCAGCCCCGTTAAAAGATATGTCAGCAAATTTAAGCTTCACTACACTATATCACTAAAATTGCTATAATCATAGTGCTGAAGACATAGAAAATGAGCGACTTATATATGAATGGGGCCCCTTATCATCGCCATTTCTTCAATGGAATGGATCAAAAACTCTTCTTTTTTCGTCCCATGATCATCCTGTATTCCGGCTTCATTAATCCTAGCTGTAGATATAATTGAATTAATCATTGCTAGGATGCAACAGGAGGTATCATGTATGGGCCGTTCACATCAGGATCGCTTGAGGTATGTGTATAAAATTACATCTTCCAGAATTCGAAAATTGGATTATGATCTTCATCTTTCTTATCATGAAGCTACAGTTAATGGAGAACTGGCGTCTATTGGAAACAACCAGGTATTACGTTTCATTGAAACGATTCGAAAACATAAAAATAGAGACGTCGACATCGCCAAAATCGAGGGTGAAATCCGTCAATTAAAAGCAATGAAGACGAATGTGCGAAATAAAAGGACGATTAAAAGATTACATGAAGAATTAAATCAACTGAAATTCGTTAGTGATTACCTGCTTGTTGTCATTGAAAACAATAAAGATTATGACCGATTGAATTCCTCCAAAGGATTCAAAGTTAATGGTAAGAAATATAAACGCCTACTGGCAACGACAGGAGGCGCCAAAAGTTCAACGGTCATTTATGTAAGTGAGGACATCCACCCGCTTTTGGAGAAAAAACTGAACAATGGCAGAAATCCGAATGTGGAGATGATCCCGGCTAAATTGGAGGCATATAAGGCATTGGCTTGTAGTACTAGCATACCTGTGTCACATCCTGAACGTGTACTGGTAGTACATGATTGTATAACTGAATTTGAAGCCAATATTATTCAAATTGATGACACTGAATTGGAATATCCTCAAATTGAAAGAAAAAGAAATGCATCTATTAAAATGAATATGAGTGATGGGTTTGGTCTCATTTCTCCTGAATTAAGTGAACGATGGGCCAAAGAGCTGGGTCATGGATATATTCCAAGTGGTTTTTGTATCCGCAATAGCTTTTGTAAAGGTATGGTTTTCACATTTGATTTTCATGAGTTTGCAGATAAAGTTGCGTATAAATACATGGTAAATGATGCATGGGGGAATTCGGTAGATATCCATGAGGTGGATTTAATCATAACGACATCCATGCTCAAACTTTGGAGATCATACAACAGCGTTGATGATTATCTACTATGCTGCGGTTATTATGGTTACACATTCAGCGTTACGAAAATCACACCCGAGCAGCTGGAGGATGAACGTCATCTGAATTACCAATTTATCCAATCCCTTAAACTGAATGATGCTCAGATTAGTGAACTTATACGTCCTACGGTAGATTCCATTAAAGATGTACTCGGCGAGGATTATCGCAAGGCATTGCTATTTCTAAAGGGCGTTCATATAAACGAACAGCATTTCCGAAGCAGTTCAAACGATTATATTAAAGGGTTAATGATTGATCAGCGACTCATCAATGATTCATTTGTAAGAAATAAAATTTACAAGCAACTCCGAAAGCGTATGAACGAAGCTAAAATAGGCGTTTTGAGAGTTAGAGGAAATTTCAGCATCATATCCGGTGACCCGTTTACGTTGTGCCAAAGTATATTTGGAATGACACTAACAGGATTGTTAGAGTCCGGAGAGTTTTATTCAAGGTATTGGATTGAGCGTGATGTTAACCGTGTGGCTTGTTTCAGAGCTCCGATGACTTGTCATAACAATATCAAGGTGCTTCGTTTTAGGGATACGGATGAAATACGACATTGGTACCGATACATGAATACAGTCACCATATTGAATTCATGGGATACAACAACTCATTCCCTGAATGGCGCAGATATGGATAGTGATCAGGTTCTTACTACAGATAATAAAATCGTTCTAGATGCGATTCAGGAGCTGGATGCGATTGTGTGTGTTCAGAAGACATCTGCTCCCAAAATTCCGGACGAGAAAGATTTGATTCAGGCCAATAAAGACAGCTTTGGAGACTTGATCGGTTTTACCACTAATAAGATTACTTCAATGTTTGATGTCCTAGCCAATTATACAGAGGACAGTGCAGAATATCAGGAACTAATGTATCGGATTCAATGTGGTCAGCATTATCAACAAAATGCCATTGATCAGGCAAAAGGAATCGAGTGTAAAAGAATGCCTAAACATTGGTATGATATTCGAGTTGCTGCAAAGAACGAATTGGACCTGAACATCGTAGCCCATAAAAAACCGTACTTTTTCATATACAACGATCCGGAACAGAAACGGGATTATACAACGTACGTGGAGAAGACCAGTCAGAAATGCTTGCAACGGTTTGGTATGACGATGGATGAATTGCGCTCAAAGAATGAATTATCTACGGATGAAGCACAGTTTCTTACTCAATTTGGACAGAGATTGCCTGTGTCGATGGCACCCTCGGTAATGAACCGACTATGCCACCAAGTGGAAAAAGTGTTTGAGGGATTAAAGTGGAAACAGGCAAATACAGCCTTTGACCATAACATTTTGATGAGTCCCAAGAAGTATTCTCAAGCCAGATACAAAGAAATTCAACAGTTATATCAGGTTCATAATGAGGAATTACGTAGCTATATGACGAACATACGCAAGAATAAAGTAAAGAAAGATGAACGATCAGCCCAATGGCAACTGTTTGTTTCACGTTTTAAAGAGCAAGCACTAGGCATTTGCAATAACGAGGAAGATTTGTGCAATATGATTGTATCGTTATGTTATAAGAATATTGAGAAATCAAAGCAATTTGTCTGGGATGTTTCTGGGGATCAGATTATCCGTAATTTATTGTATGCTAACGATCAAATGGTTGGTTATCCAGTCATTGACCCGCAGGGAGATATTGAATTTGGCGGGAAAACGTTCAAAATGACCGAACTGAAGCTGGAGGATCCTTACAGTGAAAATTATTCTGAATGAGCGACGCCATGCCGAGCGGGCATTACAGTATGGGGAAATGGATAAGAAACCTGCGAAGACATTAGGATGTTTAGCCAAATATGGGCTTGAGCAAGGCAAAAGTGCTGACAATACTTACGACTTATTAAATAACTTCATGACCGAGTATTATCCAGACTATAATACGGTTCATTGGGATACATTTTTGACCCGTGTAATTAAGCAGTCTCAAAAGTACATCAAATCTAGGGAAGAAGCGCATAAGAGCAAGCTGATTGAAATCGATAGCGTATCCATTACGTATAGTGAACTTCGAAAGATTAAACAACTTAAAAGTAAACGATTAGAGAAGCTGGCCTTTGTCTTGCTGGTATATAGCAAAATTAATAATTTGATTAACGAAAACGACACGTATTGGATCAACAATGAATTGAAAGAGATCTATAGTGATAGCCAAATGGCAGTAAGTAAAAAGGATCAAGGGTTACTCGTGCACAAGCTCATTCAACTAGGGTATCTCAAAGAGAGCAGGTACATTGATTCAACCAACGTACAAGTGCTGTTTGCCGTTGAGGAGGATGAGGTTGCTTTCAAACTGGTTAGGTTTGATGATTTTGTATTGGAGTATTTGCGTTGGAAAGGTGAAAATATTAAAAATTGTACCGTATGCGGGAAACGAATGTTGGCGAGATCGAATCGAATGAAATATTGCAGGGAATGTAAGAGAGTCAGTTATACCCTTTCGAATGGATGATCACGTCGCTTATAAACTGTATTTGTAAGGAAAGAAGTCATGGGAGCAGAAGACATGATTTCTTTTTTTGATTCTACAACTTAACCTCGTTAGAAAATCGTTGTAAACCTATATGGGACAATGCTTTGCTCCGTTTATCAAGAAATTGTTTAATGATAAGCCAGGGGCAGGTTAGGCGTTGGGAAAAATTTAAAGGAGGTGTTTGTCATAACCATTCAAGAAGAGGGTTAAAGGAAGGTAGATTTTGAAAGAGTCATTGAAGCATTGATTCTAGATTAGATGAACAAAGATTTGTACATAACAGGTGCAACAAAAAAATGGTAATTAACGCATAGGTAGGTGAACCATGGCTAATGGAATAACTGTAGCGTATGTAGAGGCTGTAATTAGGGAGGCTCTGGATCACACTGGCACGGGACAACCTGGTGAAGGGAATGGAGCCACTGAACTCGCCATCAAGCGAGCACTTCAGGCTGCGGAAGATGCCTTACAGGCTGCTGAAAGGGCAAATGAAGCTTATCAGACAACCCAGCTAGTGTATAAGAAACCGGTTGCTGATTTGCAAGAGCTGCACACACTCTATCCTTCCCCGGACATGGGCTGGACTGTGCAGACATATAAGGATGGAAAGAGATATCGTTATGATGGCAAGACTTGGGTTGAAATTGATGTGTTTGGTCAGAATTTGCAGCCCGTTAATCCAGATCAGGATGGACTTATGAGTGCCGCTGAACATGTGAAATTAAGGGGAATTCCACTCGAAGTTCAGGACCGGGTTATTGTATTTTGTATAGATTCACATGTATTTCCTGAGATCGTGGGAACTCTTGCCCCCTTTCCATTTAATGGTGAAATCTTGAGCGTGAAGGGGTACAGCGGAGTAGCCGGAGATACGGAAACGGAAATAAGAATTGAACGATCCAGTAATCTCGTAGACTGGGATGATGTAATGGAAAGTCCATTACAGTTCGAAGCAAATCAGCAGCGTGATAACGGTAATGCAACATTCAGAGCGAAAAGAGTGGAGGCTGGAGATGTCTTTAGAGTCAACATCACCAAAGCAGGGACAAACATTCAACATCTCACGATTCAATTAACGATCAGAACATAAAAAGGGAGATAGATACGATGACACAACCTATTATCACATGGATGAATGCTACACACAGCAAGGAAATTACAGGCCCTTTTGACTACGGTGTTATTGACGCAGATACCAAGAGTTCCATTCATATTTTTAACGTGTGGAATAACAGAAATGGTGCAACCGACGTATCCAAAATGGAAGATTGCACATTTACGACGCGGGATATGAGTGGGGGTACAGGGGATACCGTTGGCAATGAAGTTGAAGTTGTTAAAAATAACTGGTTCCACGTTCAAGTTGACTCCTTGGGCGAAACAGATCTGGATCAAGAAAGTTCCCGAGTAGGTAAAAGCTTTTCCAAACCGATTGGAACTACTGGTAAAACAACCAAAGATTATACCGGAAAAGCTTACATAACACCAATGGCACCAGGAGTAAAAGAAATTCTGGGTGTGAGTAACAATGGCAACCCCCAAGATGCAGCGGGAAACTACGTGACACTCTCCATTCAATGCGAAGTACCGTTAAATGCAAGAAGTGGCAAGCAACAGTTCAAGAAACGTATTTCTTATCGGTATGTGTAAGAAAGAAACACTTATGAGGACAGGCTAAATCAGCCTGTTCTTTTTAATATGAGGGGGGAACATTTTGATTCTAGGTGGTACGCAATATACTCACTCACTTGTATCCCAAGCTTATGTATGGGTTGCTGATTATTATGATGGAACATATCTAAGTGAATTCGATTTACAAACAAAAGAATCGCATAGTTTCTATGAGATTAACAAAGACAAGCTGGTTTCTTTCGGATTATTAGGTCAAGGCTCTCAAGTTTACTATAACGTTGCAAATGGTGTCTTTCACATTAATGCCGATCGTTACTCGGTATCATACGTATGTGACGATCAAGAGTATCCGTTAACCGGAAGAACCTTTCTATATAATGACATCATTCAATTCAAAAATGGTTCTTCAGAAGCTAATATGAGTGGATATTCAGGGACTGGGAATTCAGGAACGTTCAGAAACACGATCGAATGTTTTAACTTTGGTTACAAAAAATCGATGAGTTTGAACGATGTGCAGATTAATTTTCAATGCGTGTGTTCCTTGCCATTAAAGGAAAATGTGTACTTTCAGATTAAAATTTCTTCCAATCAGGATTTGCCTGGGCGCTTAGTTATCCGAAAGAATGGATTTGTAATAGATCAGATAGAAGCCCCTTTGAAGGCTAACCATGCTGGAATCATTAATTGGGATATTCGCTGATTGAATTCGATATTATAAAGGTGGTGAGAGAATGGCAATTCAGGAAATAGCATTGAATATCGATTTAACAGTGGGTGTATTTCAAGATACAGTTTTCCAAGATCAGAAATTAAAGTTAAGGAAGCTAGGGCAAGATGCAGATGGAAATCCAATATATCCTGCCTCCGGATTTTGGGAGTCTGCACCGATTCTGATTCAGGACAAGATAGCTTCATATAAAGGCATTGCTGGTACTATAGATGTTTCAGGTGGAGCAACGTACAAGCAATATGTGAGTACATCTGAGGATGGTTTTAATTGGAGTAAATATGAAGAAGCGCGTAGAGATGGCACTATTTATAATGCTCCTGCAAAGTACGTCAAGATGAAAATTGAAATTTTCGCTGAGAAGAAAGACTCTAAATTTTACATAGATGATTTTAAAGTTACGGGGAAATACGATAATGAGTTTGTTGAAAGTGAAGCTGGCTTCCTGTCTTTAAAGAGAACATACATAGATAAGATGGATATTGTATCGAGCCCCCCTGGTGGTCTCATCGTGTCAAAAAAGATTAAAAAAACCAAGTTCAAAAAAATGGATGCGATTAGAGTGGGAAGGGGGTAAAGAGATGCCGGCACCAGCAACGACAGGACAGTTGAAAACGAATATAAGAGATATGGAAGTCGGAGATTATATTTATGGAAGCTACACGAGTGCATCTAGTTATTTTATCGGCTCGAATCAAGGCACAACAGAAACAAACTTAACAGGAAAAACAGGTGATATAACTGGTTTTTGGTATTTTATCAAGGTCAATAAGGGTCTTCTTATATCAGATCGTGTTGTATGGCATTCTACATCGTGGGACGCTATCAATACCGCAAAACTGATAGAAGGTAGGTCACTAGCCGCTAGTGATGAAACTGTAGGTGTACTTCGCTCATTAACAGGTGGCGCTTTGTATGCGGATGCAAATGGAAATAAATCGAACGCAGATTTACGTTTTGGCGCTTGGCCTACGATTAACGAGTGGGATAAATATATTATTAATTTTCCTGTGCACAAGATTCTATCAGGTAAAAGATTAGATGATGTTTTTCATTATTTGGATAACTACACTTGGTGCAAAGAAACACCCATATATGGAACATGGAAAGATTCTGCTGGTAATACTTCTACGTCAGCTTCTAACGCTCAACGAATTGGCAGAGGAATGAACAAAAGAGCGCAATGGAATGATATAAACTATGCCGCAAGCTCAGGAGCTTATGCCACTTGGGGATTCAGACCAGTATTTGAATATAGGGAGGTGTAAGATTCTATGGTAGCTATAGGAGATCAATTATCAATACCAGAAAGTGGATGGAAAAGGTATGATGATCCTAATGAAGTGATTGTCTACACGGGTACATGGTCAACTGAAACACTTGCAGGTAATTATAATGGAAGTGCAAAGTACACCTCAACCAATGGTTCGACTATGAGTTTCACATTCTTTGGTACAAAGCTACGAATTATTGGTGGGTTGTATAGTGGTAGAACAACAACTGCACAGGTCATTATTGATGGGGCAGTTGTAGGAACGATTAATGAGGATTCAGCGACATCTCGGACAAAAGCTCTTGTTTTTGATATGTCTGGATTAACTAAAGGGAAACATGTCGTCCAGATTAAAGCAATGGACACAAAAGTTCTGTTACTTGATGCTATTGATGTTGATGAAGATGGATATTTAACTAGAACAATTGGTACTGCATTGACCACACCAGATGCAGGATGGAAGCGATATGATGATAAGGATTCATATTTCAATATAACCAACGTACCTGTTATAACACACGCATCGGCTTATGGTGGAACAATTAGATACATTTCACCTTCCAACAATAGCAAAATCAAATTTGATTTTCAAGGAACAAAAATTCGATTTGTAGCTAGTACAGGTGTATCTAGCTACAGTCCATCTGTAGGTGTCAAAATAGATGGAGTTGAGTATGACTACAGTCTAGCTATGAACACAAGTCATCAAGTCATGGTGTTTGAGAAACTTGACCTTGAAGATAAAAGACATACTGTTGAGATATACACAAAAGACAATCTGGCATTCTCATTTGATGCTGTCGATATTGGTTCTACAGGTGGCTTATTTCATCCTGATGAAGTTACAAGTATTATAGACCTTAAAATTGGAAAGCGCATCAGATGCAACTATGTTGCAACTACAGCAGGAACTTCAGGGGCTTTTAACAATATCGGCAAAGAAACGTCTGTTATGATCTCAACAACATCTGTTCCGAGTATGCCTAGCGGTGACTTCTATTTCATTGTTACTGATGAATATAACAACAAGAAGATTTTGATTGCAGACAGACCTATCCAAGCGGCTATCACATGGGATGCATTAAATAGTAATGGTCTTATATTTGGCGTTCAAAAAGATTTGGGAGAGAAGGATTATTTGTTTGTTGCAAGACTCCTATCTGGCGGATATTCAGCGACAGACACAGACAATGAATGGGATAAGTACATTGTTAATTCAACACTAGATGGTAATATTATTGCTGGAGATAATAGTGTATGGAATTGGAGCGCGGGTTATAGTACAACAAGCACGACAAATGCTAATAGTGCAAACAGAGTCCGAAGAGGTTCACTTGCAGTTTCAACGCATGGCGCGATAGCTACCACTTCTGCTGGTGGATATAGACCTGTATTGGAAATTGAAGCTCTACCAATGAATAGATCGTTCATTAATTACGAGGGATCGTATAAGAAATATGTACCCAAAACTTATATCGAATCAATTGAGAACGCTATCCCTGTTATGACTTCAAACACTACACCATCAGGTATAGCAAGTGCAAGTAGCATTAACAGTACTAGTTTCGATGCATACCAAGCTTTTAATGGAATACAAGATGAGCGATACGCATGGGCTTCCCTTACACCTGTGAGTTGGTTGCAATATCAGTTCCCTCAAAAAAAGATTATATATAAGTATTCTCTTTCTATGCGGACTAACAGTACTTACTATGCGACAGGAGAACCGCCAAAAACATGGACATTTGAAGGAAGCAATGATGGAGCAAATTGGACTATTCTTGACACTCAATCCAATAATACAACATTAGCTAGAGGGGTTATTGAAGAATATAGAATAAGTAATTCTAAAGCATATACTCATTACAGAGTAAACATAAGTGAGAACCAAGGGAATGCTACTATAACAGTGATTGCAGAGTTGAAAATGTTTGAGAAGACAACCGTAAGTGATGCTGGATGGAAGACAATATCCGCAACTTTGCCTTCGGAAGACACTTTTATTAATGACGGAATGGATGATCTTTCTGTATTAGATAGGAAAAGCCAAGGTTTCGTTGCGAGTATGTCTGCTAATGGTTCGTTAGGATCAGGCAAGATATTTAAGGGTAGTGTTGATTTAAAAAAGTATTTTGAAATAACAAGTATAAGTGTGAAGTAGGGATTAATGCTCTACTTCTTTTTGTTTGTAAAATAATGACTTCATATAGAAGGGAGACGAAATGATGGCTACAGTTGGTCAAAGATTACCAGCACCAGAAGATAGTTGGAGAAGGTATGATAATCTATACTCATCAATTGCCTATACGGGAACTTGGCAAACAGAAACTCTGACCGCTAACTACAATGGTTCTGCCACTTACACTCAAGTAAGTGGCTCTACTGTTAATTTTAGCTTTCAAGGTACAAAGTTAAGAATTATGGGCGGTCAATATACAGGCAGAACAACGACAGCCCAAGTTATTATTGATGGCACAGTTCGAGGAACAGTGAATGAAAATGTTAATAGCGGAACAACACAGTCGTTGATATTTGACATCTCAGGTTTAGTGGAAGGAGTACACACTGTTCAAATCAAAACAGTGGATACTGCAATTTTCCTTTTTGATTCTCTTGATATTGATTCTAATGGATATTTAATTGGAAAAGTATCCACAACTCCAGATGCAGGATGGTCAAGATATGACATTGTAACAACACTTGATAATATCAGTTATACAGGCACTTGGAACACTAATTCCACATATACAGCATGTTGGGGAGGCACACTCACCTCAACTAGCACATTTGGAAAAATGAGCTTTTGGTTTTATGGTACTAAGCTACGTATTTATGATAGTTCTAATACAAATAGATCAACAAAAAACAGCGTGATTATTGATGGAGTAAGTAGGGTTTACAGTGCTTATCGGGCTAGTGCTTTAGATCAAGTTATGGTTTTTGAAATTACTGATTTAAGTTTGGGGTATCACTATGTAGAAATCTCAATCCCATCTAGCGAAACAGGTAAAATTTTAGCGATTGATTCTATAGAAATTGATTCTACAGGTGAATTCAGAAACCCTTACAGTAAAATCTTACTTTCATCAGGTGATAAGTATTATTCAAACGCACCTATAAGAAACCTAATTCCAAAAATGACAAGTAACACTTCTCCAATCGGCATTGCAAGAGGTAGTAGTAAGTTAAGCACGAACTATTGGGAATATTATGCTTTTGATGGTTTAATCGATAAAGAAACAGTCTACTTTTATAGCTGGATATCTTCAACAACAACTGGTTGGTTAGAGTATCAATTCCCCATTAAAACTATAGTTAATAAATATTCTCTTGTAAATGGAGTCAATTACGCTTCTATTGCTCCAAAAAATTGGGAGTTCCAAGGTAGCGACGATGGAGTCAACTATGTGACACTCGATAAGCGAGAAAATATTGTAGATTGGGTACTATGGGAAAAGAAATATTTTACATTCAATAATTCTAAATCATATAAAATATACAGAATAAATATCACTGCTAACAATGGACATGCTCAATATGTAGGACTTCAAGAAATGGAAATGTTCAATGTATTTCCTAACCTTAAAATTATTGAAGGCACAGTTGATGAGAGAATGGTAATAGATCATGGTTTGGATAAATTCGATTTCCCTCTATATAATGGTCAGGTAGATATGATTCAAACTTCAGTCGCACTTGGATCAGGAAAAACTTATCAACACTCAATTGATTTGTCAAAACGCCGAGTAGATAAAATTACACTTGGCTAAATTTACGAAGAACACATCTATATGGTGTGTTCTATTTATTTTTGAAAGGAGATGGAGAAATGCCTAAAATTAATGCAACGTGGAATCCCAATGACATGAATGGAAGCATGACATTATCCAATGGCAATTTAACTATTGTTTCGGCTATAGCTGCTACTGGTGCAGGGAATATACGCGCAACGCATGGTAAAACATCTGGCAAGTGGTATTGGGAGTTGAAGTTGGATGCTGGAGCAACGACATTGTTTGCTGGTATTGCAAGTAAGTCGTATCCAATTACTAGTGCGGAGTATATGGGAACTACATTAGACGCTTTGAAGATCAGAGCTTATTACAGCAACAACGGAAATAAGCTTCCTGAGAATGTAACTTATGGCGCAACTTCAGCCGTTGGAGACACTATAGGTGTAGCAATGAATCTTGATGAAGGTACGTTAGAGTTTTATAAGAATGGAGTTAGTTTGGGTGTGTCACATACCAATCTGAAAGATATGGGTGAGGTATTCCCTTTATTCAAGAGCATGGGAACTGCATCAAGAACAATAACCGTAAATTTCGGGGCTACACCTTTTTCATATTCAATTCCAACTGGATTTAAAGCCTTTAATCATGAAGTTGTTAATAAATTCTTGATTTCATCAGGTGATGAATACTTTAGCGTTACTTCTGAAATCACTGGAACAAGAAATGCTATTCCACAAATGACATCTAACACTTCTCCTAACGGTAGAGCATTTGCTAGTAGTGTAAATTCTTCGGGGGTTGATTCTTGGAAAGCATTTGATACATTCGATAATAGTTATTATCTTAGTGCGACTGGAACAGGTGGCATTGGTCACTTAGGATATGAGTTTGATAAGCCTATTAGGATCGGAAAGTATACTTTAAGGAGCACTAACACTCTAAGTGAAAGTACTATGATGCCTAAAGATTGGACTTTTGAAGGTTCAAATGATGGAGTAAATTGGACTGTCTTGGATACAAGAACAAATCAAACATGGACGGCAGTTTTAACAGACAAGGATTATTTTATCGACATCGACAAAACAGATAACTATAAATTGTATCGTATAAATTGGACTGCCAATGGAGGGAACGTTAATTATACATTAATCAATGAATTGAAAATATTTGAATTCAAACCCTCTAGGTTAGTAAAGATTCCCAACTCATTAGAGCAAACATTCAACAATCACGGTATGAATAAAGGAATTACTATTGATTTAACCACTTCTAAAGTATTTGAACAAAGACTTGTTGTTCAAGACAATTCCCAATCAGGTTCAGGCAAAGTATTCAAACAAAAAATCGACAGGTCTAAGCATCGAGCAAATAAGATTATATTAGGTTAGCTTTAAGAACACATCTATGTGGTGTGTTCTATTTATTTTTGAAAGGAGATGATCAAATGGCAAGTACTGAAAGCAACATGAGTAAATATGGAGTGGCATGGTTTAAGTTTGATGAATCTACTTCAACACAACTAATCGACAGTAAAGGAAGTAATGTTGGCACAGTAGCAGGTACAACAGTAATTACAGGAGTTAATGGTAACGCTAGATCATTCAATGGGACAAGTGATTTCATTAAATTCACAGGAACATTGATTCCTATTGGAGCTAAAAGTATACACTTTAAGATACGTGTTCCATCCATACCAAGTACTACTGGCTATACACTCATTAATGTAAACAATTTTTCTACACAGCAAGGATTTGGCATTCAGGTTGACGCAGATGGAAAAATGACTTTCGTAGGTTCACAAGCTTCATCTACATTTAGATATTTGCTGACTACTCCTAATAATATATGCGACAATCAGTGGCACGACATTTTATTTACATGGGATGGCACTATAAATACAGGTGCGGTTAAGTTATATGTTGATCATTTAGAAAAACCTGTTGCAACAGCAACAGCCGCATCACAAGAAACAACAGCCTACCATACTGGTGGAACTGCAATTGGTAGGATTGGAAGTACTGGAACTACTGGATATCTAAAATTTGATATTGACGAATTGGAAATTTACAACGTAGTGATTATCCCACCTGTTAGTAAATTCTTGATTTCATCAGAAGATAAATATTATAGCATTACAAGCACATACAGAGATAATGCTATTCCTGCAATGACAAGTAATACTTCTCCATCGGGTGTAGCTGAAGCCAGCTCAATGTATTCTACTTTTTACCCATGGAAAGCTTTCGATAGAATTGTAGATCAGAATGGATGGGTTTCTGCAAGTGGAGTTTTAGTGGGTTGGCTTAGTTATGAATTTCCTTCTGCTATAACTATAACAGGATATTCTATAAAATCTGGTAAGACTCCAGCTAACAGACTACCGAAAAATTGGACTTTTGAGGGATGGGATGGCGCAAAATGGATCGTTCTTGATTTGAGAGTAAATGAACCTAATTTCGGCACAGAAGATTTACGTTTCTATGGATTTATAAATAAGATTGCTTATAAGAAATATAGGATCAATGTCACTGCGAATCAAGGTGCTGGAGACTTTTTATCAATTGGTGATTTTGGTATGTATGAATCTTATACGTATGTCTCATATGTGCAAAACACAGAGAGCGACTTCATTATAAATGGAATGAACAAAGGAATGGTCATTGGACTAAATGATGAATTTTCAGAAAAAAGATTGTTGGTCAAGATTAATTCTTCACTTGGTTCAGGAAAAGTCTTCAAACAAAAAATTGACACAACTAAAATACCAATTAAGAAAGCATCAATCACATGAGTAAGTATATGTGAAATAAATGTTTAATTTATATTTATTTAGAAAGGAGTTGGGGTGACAAATGGCAATTTTAGGACAAGCACTGCCGCTTCCAGAACAAGATTGGATTAGATACGATGATACCAGCATTATTTTCAAGTATTCTATTGGATTCGTTTCATCTCCAAACGCTGTCTATTACAACGGAACTTCTAGGCTTTCATCGTCAATAAATTCAACCATAGAGTTTCAATTTGAAGGCACTAAGATTAGGGTAATCGGTAATAGTCATAATCTGGGGTCATCTAATATCTCCATTACAATTGACGGAATTACTGAAGTTTTCAGCGAATATAACAAAGATCTTATCATTCAACAGGCAATGGTATACGAAAAAACAACTTTAAGTAAAGGTGTTCATACAGTAAAAATAATTACAAATGATGCCAATTATGTTCTTTTTGATGCAATAGATGTTTATGATCAAAAATACTATAATACACTTTTGTATGCCAATGGTTCTTATTGCTATTATTCAAATTCATGGAACAAGCTATCTAGCAATACGCCAACGGAGCAAGATTACATTGACTATGGGATGAACGACATCTCCATCATCCCTAAATCCGCATGGGCGCAACTTCAAGGTGAAGTAGAATTATGCTACTACACTGACGATCCAACCAAAACAGAAGCATCTTTCAACATCGAAACCGAACCCTTCACTCTCGAAGAAGAATGGAAAGATAAAGACATAGAAGTGCTTTATTACACAGATGATCCAACAGCAACAGAATCGATGGTCACAATTGAAACCGATCCATTTACGTTAGCAGAAGAGTGGGAAGATAAAGAAATCAAAATCATTGAATACACCGACGATCCCAATCAAACAGAATCAACGATCACAATCGAAACCGAACCTTTTACCCTATATGACGAACTAGGTGATAGTGTCGATGTCTTGTATTACACAGATGACCCATCCAAAACATCAGCCGAATTAAATATCACTGCCAACTACTCCCCCTTGGATGAACTTGAGGGAGATTTTGACGTGGTTACATGGACGAATGACGAATACGTTATTGCAGGCAATAGCGACATGATATTAACGTACAATGCGTTGCCTTTCGAACAATTGATTGTGCAACCATCTGATATTGCTTTGTATGGAGAGATAAAAAAAATTATTGCTACGAAAGTAGTTCCAACCTCTGCTGAGGGCATATTGAAAATGGCTGCATCGTTCGACTCCGGGCTAACCTGGAAGGCGTATCGTTTCAATAAGTGGTTCGATGTGGATATTACGAATTCAACTTTGTTTAAGAGAAAGGGAATGAGTCTGGATACACTCAACGCTATCCCTGAAAAGGAACTAACAGGTTTAACCCGAATTGCCTATTACTTTGACAGTAGTATGCACTATGAAAATTCCTATGCGTTGGATGAAGTGATGATGGTGGTGGACTCGCCTCGTAATGCAGTCGAGTTCAAACATATGTCTCTGCAACTCCTGAATACTACGGCTACGATCAACGTAACCTTCTCTGGTAACAAGCTAAAGGGTCTGCTGGACGATGCAGATCAGGGTAAAGTCAAGTATCGCGTGTTATTGAACGGTAAACCATATTATCCGGAGGAAGGGGATTTCACTCGATTAATGTCCTCGCCGTTTAATATCGATATTGGCATTGACGAAAGGAAAGTTAATTTTGGTGCCGAAAACACTTTGAAGGTGGAGTTCCAGGATTACTGGGGCGTCATCGACTATTGGGAAACCAAATTTGTAGGAACGTTTTCTGGATTAATGTTTATTGATGAGTCGGGAGACTTTCTGTCCGATACATTTGGCGGTATTTTGAAGCAACTTGATTATGGTGTAATCATCGCTGGACAGACGACATTAACGAAGAAAGTTAGAATTAAAAATCTGCTTGGATATGCCGTGGATCATGTTTATCTGGAGATGGATAAGAAATTGGAAACCGACGGTGTAGAAGTCCAATTATCCAGACAGGCTAATCCTTTTCTTCCGATCGACTATCTGACATATGGTCTAACTCAGCCTGATGAGAGCATTGATTTTTATATTCGAATTGCAACTGATATCCATGCGAAGCCTAATCCTAATGGACATTTTGAGATGAAGGTCACCGCAGACCGGGTGTAGCTCTCAATACAATGAGACAGGAAGTGAGTAAAATTCTAAACGGGGAGACTCTATTAGATAGTTATATACATATTAAAAGTCCAGAAAATCGTTTTGCTGCAAAGTACATTCTATACAATCAGATAGACGAAGAATTATCTGCATCGTTAACAGCTGCGACAAGATTAGCTTCTGAAGTGTCCTCAAGCGTATCTGTCCGCGTCAGACGTACACATGAGATGACCAATTATCTTTCTATCATGTACAGAGGGCAAGGAGATTTGGATTCATCCATCCAAGCAGCATCTAAAATAGATCTTGATGGCACGCTCTCTGTTCGTCCACATAACCGTGCACATGGTAAATATGAGTTGTTGGAAGCACCACGTGTCGTAGTGAAATTGGAACCTATTGCAGATGCGACAACGCGAAG
The DNA here is from genome assembly GCF_030226665.1 of Paenibacillus sp. UMB7766-LJ446. NCBI lineage: Bacteria > Bacillati > Bacillota > Bacilli > Caryophanales > Paenibacillaceae > Paenibacillus > Paenibacillus sp. UMB7766-LJ446. The sequence goes on along the minus strand of NZ_JASOYM010000001.1, from coordinate 399,633 downwards.
TCAGCCTCACTTACAGACACTCAACTTTGGTGACACGCAGCGAATGATGATTGGTAGGGATGAATTGGAGCAGTTTGAATCCTTCGTAAGTTTTGGTGATCTGGATGCCAGAATACCTGACCTATTATTCCTTGAAGAAGCCAAGTTGAAATTGTATTACACGGGGAGTCTGGCACCTGATGCACGTATTGAACTGCATCAGCCCAATACAATATGGCGTGAATACGGCATAACGTATGCGAACAGACCTCATTCAACTCAACTTTTATCATCTAGTTATATTCTTAATACAACTGAACGTTGTATTGAGTTTGATATGATGGAATTGCTGAAGATGTGGAGAGAGCAAAGCGTTCCGAATAGGGGATTGATCATTCAATCAAGTGATGCCACACCTATTTATTTCAACACTCGTGAGTCATCCAAACCACCGATTTTACAAATTAAATATATCACTTCTCAAATCTATTCCATCGGTCGAACCGAAATAGAAAGTGACGTTTTTATTTATGGCGCAGGTCGGACAGAAGTCGCTTCAACGTTAACTGTAAACAGTGATATTGGCCTTGAGTGGCTAACGTCAGAGGTGTATGTTCACAGATATCAAGACCATGTACATCATGATTTACCTGAGGTTATATCTGTTAGTCATCCTAACCTGGATGTAGACCTGATTGTAGCCAAGCGGTTGAATGTAGAACTGATGGGGACGATCACGGTAGCAGAAAACATGGTGGAGGAGAAACATTCATGGGTTGCCTTTTCGAATCCAGAGATCAATTCCGAAATTATTACCGCCATACGCACAGTCGCAGATAAAGAAAGCTTGGTAGCTGTTAGAGTAAGTCGCAACGAAGAAAAAGAGATGGGAATTACCGTATCTCATCCTGAAATATCTTCAGTGATTACTGTCGATAGACAGATGACTCTGGCTAGTGAACTAACCATTTCACAGTTATATGAAGAAGTCTGGATTTCGAATTTGGCTGTGTCTCGACCTGATATAAATAGCGAATTTAACGTAAGAGCTTCAGCGAATACAGACATATCCAGCATTATTGAAATTCCTAGTTTTGAAGAACAACCCGGGAAACTGTCTGTTTCCAAACCTGATGTGGTTTCGAGTATTGAGGTCAAGTATCTGGAAGTTCTGGATGGATTCATTGTCGTTAAAGAAAGAGAATATCTGGAGTGTACCATTCATGTGTATGAGTGGAAGGACATACAATCGACTATTGATGTGAGACAGATACTTGATATGGACAATGGAATTACGGTTTCCATACCGGATCTGGCTGGTTATATCCATCCAAGAGTAATTGCGAATGAGGAGTTAGGTTCAATTATAAGTATTCGTAAACGAGATGCGAGTGATTTAACGTCCACATTGGTTGTGAAAGGACCGGGGAATCAAGCATATTACTACATTTTATAAATCAAATAAAGTCAAAAAAGAGGGCCTAGTGCCCTCTTTTTTTGCGATTTTCGTTTAACACTCATTTAGAAGTAATGCATTCATTTAATCCGTAAAATAACTTACATTTTCTCAAAACACGGCAGGTGTCCACACAGCTATCCAAAAAGAGGCATACAATTATCGTGACCTGTGGAAGAGGAGGTGTATCGGGAAATTATGGTGACGATGGAGCCGATTGTGGTTGGAGAGCATGTGTTGGTCGGGGTAGAGGTTAAGCTGCCCAAAACGACATTACTGACGATTAATACATCCAAAGGATATATCATGTGCGGAGCACTCGATGTGGGGTTACTTAATGAGAAGCTTGGGGATCGCAAGATTATTGCAGCTCGGGCGGTAGGCGTGCGCACATTGGAACAGCTGCTGCATGCACCTATGGAGTCGGTGACAACGGAAGCTGAGGCTATGGGCATTACGGCTGGCATGACGGGTGTAGAAGCATTGCTCAAGATGATCTAATTCCTGAATAATCAGCGATGAAAATGGGGCTCCCCTTCCGGGAAGCCCTCTCTTTGATTTACATGTAACAATCCTATATCAAACGATCCACTCAAACTTACTTCCACTTCTTAAGCTTCATCCTTGGCGAACAGGGCAGCCAAATTCTCTTGGAAAGGAGCGCGAACAACGCCTTTTTCCGTAATAATGGCCGTTACATATTCGTTAGGTGTTACGTCAAACGCCGGGTTGAATACTTTTACACCTTGCGGTGCAGTGCGTTTGCCAAATCCTTCGGTTACTTCCTCCGCAGCACGTTCCTCAATCGGAATAAGATCTCCGGATGGCGTAGACAGATCAATGGTGGACAGTGGGCTGGCTACATAGAATGGAATATTGTGTGCTTTGGCAAGGACCGCTACGCTGTATGTTCCGATTTTGTTTGCTACATCCCCATTGGCAGCGACGCGGTCTGTACCGACGATAACTGCCTGAATCCAGCCTTTGGACATCACCATACCTGCCATGTTGTCGCAGATCAGAGTAACGTCAATGCCAGCTTGCTGAAGTTCGAACGCTGTAAGGCGTGCACCCTGAAGGACAGGACGAGTTTCGTCTGCGAATACTTTCAGGTTGATGCCGCGCTCGTGAGCGAGGTACATCGGTGCTGTCGCCGTTCCGTATTTCGCGGTTGCAAGTCCGCCTGCATTACAGTGTGTGAGTACTCCCATACCGTCTGCGAACAAAGGAAGAGCATTTTCTCCGATTAAGCGGCAAACTTCTTCGTCTTCTTTTTGAATCAAGAGAGCTTCGGCTTCAAGAGCAATATTGCTATCTTCGATATTTGCACCGGATTCAGCAAGCTCACTGGCTTTTTGCATCATGCGATCCAGCGCCCAGAACAGATTAACAGCCGTTGGACGGGAAGTGGCAAGATGAGCACAGATGGATTTTACATGATCCAGCCAGCCTTGGATGGCAAGTCCGTCATATGCCTTGGCACCTAGTACTACGCCGAATGCAGCAGCAATCCCTATCGCCGGAGCACCGCGAACTTTCATCGAGTGGATGGATTCCCATACTTCCTCAGGCGTGTACAGTTTCAGCATCAGAATTGTTTCAGGCAGCAAACGCTGATCAAGCATTTCAAGCTTGTCCTGTTTCCATATAAGGGAGGACAAAGGCTGATGTTCAGGGGTTGTCATGGATGTTCCTCCGTTTCCTTGAGTTAAGCCTTATGAGTTCTTTAAGTTAAATTTTAATGGCAGTAACTGCTGTAGCTACTGTATCCAGAAGTTCACCGATTGTGTTCAGATTACGATTACGCTTGATAAGTGCTTTACCAATCGCCAGCGCTTTGCGCTGAGCACGTTCACGTTCTGTGACATCCCCAATCGTATCGATATCTGCCACATGCGCGAGTCCGACAATACGGCGGACCATTTTCGCGCCAGCGAAGCCAGCAGCGTCTCTGAATAATTGTTGTACATAAAGATCTTCGTATCCGGGTGCCTTAGCCATAGGATCAACCAGGTCGGAAGTCCACAGACCACGGAAGCGGGATTCGAATTCAGTCCATACGTCACGAACCATATCCAACAAAATCGTTTCACGCTTATGAAGAGCCGTCTGATCTTGAATTCGACCTGGCAGTGAGGCGTAATGGAGAAGCAAATTGGCAAGCACGGCACCTACATCGAATCCCATTGGCCCAAAATAAGCAAATTCGGGATCAATGACTTTGGTCGATTCAGGCGTGACGAAAATGCTGCCTGTGTGCAGATCACCATGAAGCAGGGCTTGACCGTGGGTCAGGAATTTCTCACGCAGCAAGGCGACTTCAAGATGAAGTTCCCCATCTGTGCGAAGTGCTTCCGCTTCGTCCTCAATTGAAGCCTCATAATTATTTTTCTCCGCAATGCGATATGGCTCATCAAAGATCAGATCTTCGGTTATTTTACATTGGTCCGGATTGACGAATCTGCCCTGTTTCTCTTTCTTCAACTGCTGGTTCATGCCAAGGTCTGACGTGAAGAATAAAGTCCTTGCCATAAACTCCCCAATGTGTTTTGCAAAAAGAGGATACGTTTCGCCATCGATGAGGCCCTTGCGCATAATCACATGATCGCTTAAATCTTCCATCACGGTTAAGGCCAGATCATCATCATAATGGTACACTTCGGGTACCATTCCTGGACATAAACGATACTCTTCCTGCAGGATTTCCCGTTCAATTCTGGCACGTACCAGAGACAATGGCCATGATTCTCCGACCACTTTCGCATAAGGAAGAGCCTGTTTGATAATGATACTTTTATCGGAGTTCCGATCCGTGATATGGAAGACCAAATTCAGATTGCCGTCACCAATCTCACGACATTCCAAATTCGCATCTGCCGCAAACGGACCCGGTAATGTTTTGGCAAGTTCGATTGCATCCTGGGGCGTTAAAGGGTGATATTGGGACAAGAATGCCACCTCCATATATATGAAGAAACAGGAGAAAACCCACTTCTTTGCTTGGTATATGTCAGTATATCGGAAATAACAGTGATTTTGTACCCTTTTTTTGAGACAGGTGATACCGGACTTGTTTCGAACTTCCTGTGCACGGGTAAAAACAAATAGGCCGGACGGTTGACAGGAATACCGCCGACAAGGCTCTCTGCCACAGGGTGGAGCCGAATTGTTAAATCTCTGTCATTGACGGCAGGTTGACCTGCTTAAAGTGAATGTCAGACTAATTTTATAATAAAAGGATGGGATTAAGATGGCTACAAAAAACAAAACAGATCAAGCGAAATCAGTGGAACAAGTACTTAATCGTCAGGTGGCAAACCTGAACGTCCTGTATGTCAAAATTCATAACTATCACTGGTATGTAAAAGGACCTAACTTTTTCACACTGCATGTAAAATTTGAAGAATTCTACAACGAAGTGACTGTACAAATGGATGAAATCGCTGAACGTATTCTTACCCTCAAGGGCAGCCCTGCGGCTACAATGAAAGAATATTTGGAGCTTTCCTCTATTCAAGAGGCTGCTGGTGGGGAAGACGCCAAGACTATGGTACAGAACCTTATTGAAGATTTTGCTACATTGTCGAACGAGTATCAGGAAGGTATTGAAGTGGCAGATGCTGCTGAAGACCAACCAACATCCGACATGCTGACTGGCTTCAAGGCTGATCTGGAGAAACACATGTGGATGCTTCGCTCTTTCTTGGGCTAATCCCAGCTTTACCTGCCGAGTTAGTAGGTCGCTCACAAATACAGTTTGCTTATCTGCCCTTACTCGTTGTCAGGACGAGGCCAAGCGTCTATACTGCTGACAAGACTGATTTCGGGAGGGGAACGTTATGATAGGCACAACGATACCGGCATTAAAAGAATGGGCCTCTGCAATCAAAGCACTGGAAACGGGTCGTCAGGTTATGGTGATGCGTAAAGGCGGGATTGTGGAGGAAACCAGACGTTTTGAGTTGAAAAGTCCAGCGTTCTATCTGTATCCGACTTATGAACATCAGCGTAAAGAACTGATTAAGTCCTCTGATCATTTCTATGTTGATGAATCACTGGCCGAATGGGTGCCTGAAGCTTCGACGATCCGTCTCACAGCATATGCTGAAGTGACACAGGATTTGGAGATCAGAGATCAGGAGATGCTGGATCGACTTCTTGACTTTCATATGTGGACAGCGGATTTTGCAGAAGACCGCTTAAAGTGGAAACGAAAAGATCCGCTCCACGTATTGATACTCCGAGTGTACCGTTTGAAGGAACCGATGGAGATTCCCGTATTACCAGAATACAACGGATGCCGTTCATGGATTTCCATTCCGAATGGTCCGGTGCCGAGCGAAATGACGCCGGTGTTGGATGTTGCGGATTTTGACGAACAGGTACAGAAGATTAACGAGACGCTCAAAATGTAATGTTATTTATCGAAAGGACTTGTCCATGACGTGGATGGGTCCTTTTTTGGGTTGAGAGGAGAAGATTCGTTAAAAGGTTAAATTCCTGTGATTTTTCTCACTGTCTATTTATGACGAAGAAGTTTTGTTATTTGATTCAAACGGGCTTTTAAGATAGAATCAGGTAGAATAATGTTTCCTGCACGGGACAAGAGATCGTAGGAAATGACTTGATTATCATTGAGAATCAGTTTAGAATTATTCTAAAGTGATTCTTGCTTTGAAGATTGGAGCACAGGAGAAATTCAGGGGAAGCCCTGTTCAGATATAATAGGCGCTTTTTCGTTTTCGACAGTACACATCAATTTAATCAATGGAGGGAAACAATACACATGGCTACGAATTTCGTCATTGAAGGTCTGAAAGCGACGATCGAAGGTAAGGAAATCCTGAAAGGCATCAACCTGGAAATGAAAGGTGGAGAAATCCACGCAATCATGGGTCCGAACGGAACAGGTAAATCAACGCTGGCTTCTGCACTTATGGGGCACCCTAAATATGAAGTAACAGAAGGTACAGTAACTCTTGACGGTGAAGATGTATTGGATATGGCAGTAGATGAGCGGGCGCGTGCAGGTCTATTCCTGGCTATGCAATATCCGAGTGAAATCGCGGGTGTAACGAACTCTGACTTCCTGCGCAGTGCTATCAATGCACGTCGCGAAGAAGGTAACGAAATCTCCCTGATCAAGTTCATTCGTCAAATGGAAGGTAAAATGAAAGAACTCGACATGAATCCTGAATTTGCTCACCGTTACCTGAATGAAGGTTTCTCTGGTGGTGAGAAAAAACGGAACGAGATTCTGCAAATGATGCTGCTTGATCCGAAAATTGTAGTACTCGATGAAATCGACTCCGGTCTGGATATCGATGCTCTGAAAATCGTGGCAAACGGTGTAAACGCAATGAAGAGCGAAGATCGCGGATTCTTGATCATCACTCACTACCAACGCCTGTTGAACTACATTACTCCTGACTATGTACACGTAATGATGCAAGGTCGTATCGTGAAGTCCGGCGGACCTGAACTGGCTCACCGTCTGGAAGCTGAAGGATATGACTGGGTTAAGGAAGAGCTGGGAATTACAGACGAAACTGTAGGTCAAGAAGCGTAAAGACAAAACGGAGGAGGATAATCAATGACTACACAAACAATTCTTCCGGTTGAATCTGAAGCGCTTCGCGCCTTGTCGGAAAGCAACAATGAACCCGGCTGGTTGACCGAGCAGCGGCTCGAAGCCCTTAAGCTTGCAAGTGGGCTTGCGCTTCCCAAACTGGAAAAACAAAAAATTGAACGCTGGAATGTCAGCGAGTACGGCACATACAAAGCAAGTGAAGCGATTGCTTCACTTGAAGAAGTACCAGCTTCCATTAAAGATCTGGTTAAGGACCAAGCGGAAGGCAGCCTGGTTATCCAGCGCAATTCCGGTACAGTGTACTCCAAGTTGTCTGCTGATCTTGCAGCAAAAGGAGTTATCTTCACAGATCTGGCTACAGCGGTTCGCGATCATAGCGATCTGGTAAAACCATATCTGAATACGGCTGTAAAAGCAGATGAGCATTCACTTGCAGCACTGCATGCAGCACTTTGGAACGGCGGGGTATTCCTTTATGTTCCGAAAAACGTTGAAATTGAAGTTCCACTTCAAGCGGTACTGCTCACAGATGATGCTTCTGCAACGTTTGCACCTCACGTGCTTGTCGTTGCTGAGTCCAACAGCTCCGTTACTTATGTGGATAACTATGTATCCGGCGAACTGTCTTCACCTGTATTCCATAACGGTGTTGTGGAAGTGTTCGTGAAAGCTGGTGCCAAAGTCCGTTTCGCATCTGTTCACCAACTGAGCACAAGTGTTACCGACGTATCTTTCCGCCGTGCAGTGGTGGAGAACGACGGTTCGATTGAGTGGATCGTTGGCGAGATGAACAACGGTGATACTGCAAGCAACACGATGACAGTTCTTAAAGGAAATGGCTCAAGCTCCGATTCCAAAGTGATTGCAGTAGGTTCCGGTTCCCAGAAACTGAACTATACAACTGAAGCTCGTCACTTCGGCAAAAACACGCCAAGCCAGATGATTACACGTGCAGTTATGCGTGAAGAAGCTTCTGCAATTATTAACGGAATCACGAAGATTGAGAAAGGTGCTACCAAAGCGGACGGACAGCAAACAGAGAAAGTACTGATGCTGAGCCCGAAAGCACGTGGAGACGCCAACCCAATCCTTCTCATTGATGAGGATGATGTAACAGCAGGTCACGCAGCCTCTGTAGGTCAAGTCAATGTGGAGCAAATTCATTACTTGATGTCGCGCGGGATTAACCGTACGGATGCGGAACGCCTGATCATTTACGGCTTCCTAGCTCCGGTGGTGGCGGATATTCCTCTGGAAGCACTGCGTACCCAATTGCAGTCTCTCATCGAACGGAAACTGGGACAATGAACCCGGCTATCCGCGAGCAGTTCCCGATCCTCCACCAGGAAATCAATGGACACCCGCTCGTATATCTAGATAATGCAGCGACTTCCCAAAAACCGCTGGCTGTAATCGAAGCAATTAAACATTATTATGAATATGAGAACTCCAATGTGCATCGTGGTGTTCATACGCTTGGAAGCCGTGCAACGGATGCTTATGAAGGCGCACGGGAGAAGGTTGCCAAGTTTATCAACGCACGACGCACACAGGAGATCATTTTCACCCGTGGGACAACGACCGCTTTGAATTTGGTTGCTTCGTCTTACGGACGCGCAGTTTGCAAAGAAGGCGACGAAATTGTTATTACGCAGATGGAACACCATAGCAATCTGATTCCATGGCAGCAGGTAGCCAAGGAAACGGGAGCGACATTGAAATACATTCCGCTTCAGCCGGATGGCAACATTGATTTGGCTGATGTGGAAAAGACGATTACAAACAAAACCAAAATTGTTGCAATCGCCTATGTTTCCAATGTTATGGGTGTTGTTCATCCAGTAAAACAAATCGCTGAAATTGCACACCGTAATGGTGCTGTCATCGTTGTAGATGGCGCACAGAGCACACCGCACATGAAGGTGGATGTTCAAGATCTGGATTGTGATTTCTACGCATTATCCGGCCATAAAATGTGCGGACCAACCGGAATCGGTGCACTTTACGGCAAAAAGGCGCTGCTGGAGTCCATGGAACCGGTTGAGTTCGGCGGTGAAATGATTGATGAAGTTGGTCTCTACGATTCCAATTGGAAAGAGCTTCCTTGGAAGTTCGAAGGTGGAACCCCGATTATCGCAGGAGCGGTTGGATTGGGTGCAGCTATCGATTTCCTGGAGCAGATTGGTATGGATGAGATTGCTCATCATGAAAGTGTGCTGGCAGCTTATGCAACGGAACGTATGGCAGAGATTGACGGACTGACCATTTATGGACCAGCCAAGCGTCATGTAGGGGTCGTTACTTTTAACCTAGGTGACGTGCACCCGCATGATGTGGCAACCGTACTGGATGCGAGTGGCGTAGCCATTCGTGCCGGACACCACTGCTGCCAACCGCTGATGCGCTGGCTGGAAGTCAGTTCAACAGCTCGTGCCAGCTTCTATCTATATAACAACGAACAAGATGTGGACCGACTTGTCAGCGCCTTAATCCAGACAAAGGAGTATTTTGGCGATGCAACTTGATGATCTGTACCGGCGTGTCATAATGGACCACTACAAAAACCCGCGCAACCGCGGAACGTTTGATAATGACGCTGTCACTGTGAATTTGAATAATCCAACGTGCGGCGACCGGATTTCACTGCAACTTTTGCTGAAGGACGGAATCGTTCAGGAAGCCAAGTATACGGGGGAAGGTTGTTCCATCAGCATGTCCTCGGCATCAATGATGACCGAGGCAGTCAAAGGCAAAACGATGGATCAGGCACTCGACATGGCTAACCGTTTTTCCTCACTGATGAAAGGGGAAGAAGTCGATTTCGACGATTATGAAGATCTCGAAGCCCTATCCGGTGTGAACAAGTTCCCTGCTCGCATTAAATGTGCCACGTTGGCCTGGAATGCATTACGCAAAGGAATTGACGAAGAGGACAATGTACAATAACGATAGGGAGGTAGAGCAAGATGGCTAAAAAAGCACCAGAAATGGAAGAGTATAAATATGGTTTTCGTGACGAGCACAAATCCATCTTTCAAACCGGTAAAGGTCTGACTGCAGAAGTCGTTACCGAGATTTCCAAGATTAAGAACGAACCGGAGTGGATGTTGGAATTCCGTTTGAAATCCCTGAAACAATTCGAGAAGATGCCTATGCCGAAATGGGGCGGAGATCTCGACGGATTGGACTTCAACGATATCCAGTACTATGTTCGTCCTTCTGAAAAACAAGGGAAAACATGGGAAGAGGTACCTTCCGAAATCAAGGAAACTTTTGATAAGTTGGGTATCCCTGAAGCGGAACAAAAGTTCCTCGCAGGTGTATCGGCTCAGTATGAGTCCGAGGTTGTATATCACAACATGCAAAAAGAATTGGAAGATCAGGGCGTAATCTTCATGGATACGGATACTGCTCTTAGAGAGCATCCGGAAATCCTGCGCGAATATTTCGCAACGGTTATTCCACCAGCAGATAACAAATTTGCTGCACTGAATAGTGCCGTATGGTCCGGAGGAAGCTTCATCTACGTGCCTAAAGGCGTGAAATGTGAAGTGCCTCTGCAAGCTTATTTCCGGATTAACTCCGAAAATATGGGACAGTTCGAACGTACACTCATCATCGCAGACGAAGACAGCTTCGTTCACTATGTAGAGGGCTGTACAGCTCCAATCTACAGCACGAACTCACTGCACAGTGCGGTCGTTGAGATTATCTGTAAGAAAAATGCTCGTGTTCGTTACACAACGATCCAGAACTGGGCACCAAACATCTACAACCTGGTTACCAAACGTGCAGTTGCTGAAGAAAATGCAACGATGGAATGGGTCGATGGTAACATCGGTTCCAAACTGACGATGAAATATCCAGCAGTTATATTGAAAGGTCGCGGAGCTAAAGGTTCGGTTCTGTCCATCGCTGTAGCTGGTAAAAATCAGCATCAGGATGCAGGTGCGAAAATGATTCACTTGGCTCCAGATACAACATCAACCATTGTATCCAAGTCGATCAGTAAACATGGTGGTAAAGTAACCTACCGTGGTCTGGCTTCCTTTGGTCGCCAAGCGGAAGGTGCGAAATCCAATATTAAATGTGATACGCTCATTTTGGATAATGAGTCCACATCCGATACGATTCCTTACAATGAAATCATGAATGATAACATCATGCTGGAGCATGAAGCTACGGTATCGAAGGTGTCCGAGGATCAACTCTTCTACCTGATGAGCCGTGGTTTGACTGATGCCGAAGCAACACAGATGATTATCATGGGCTTCATTGAACCGTTCACGAAGGAATTGCCGATGGAATATGCGGTAGAGATGAACAGATTGATCAAGTTCGAAATGGAAGGCTCCATTGGATAAGGTTTGAAAAATACTGATGTATCAAGGGTCGGACCCAGTTTGAAAAATGGGATGAAATCGTTTGTGCCGATTTCATGCCGACCCAAATTCATCTTTTAGTGTAGGAGGCGAACTTTTGAAGTTCGTCTTCTTCAATTTTTTTCGTAATGTCGAGGTAAGTGTCTGCTGTTGTTTTGATTGATTTATGACCGAGCCGCTTAGAGACAAAGAACAAACTTGCTCCAGATTCGAGTAGTAGTACCGCATGTGTGTGTCTGAAACCATGCGTCCCCTTGTATTCCACTCCAGCTTTATAGCAGTAATCTTTAATGGATTCCCTAACAGTTGATGGGGTTAGATAATTACCAAGATAGTTCTGAAAAATAATATAGTCTTGATTTCGGGCAAATGGTTCTGCACTCAAGATATATTGATTCTGTATAACTTTGAATTGTTTTAACTCTTTGATGAGATCCTCATCCAATTTTATTGTGCGGTACGAAGATGTGTTTTTCAACGTAGTGAGTTGAAGATTATTATTGTCATCCCTGCTGGTTTGCCGCTCGACTTTAAGCATATTTCCTTCGATGTCTGTCCAGCGTAGCGCCAACGCCTCGCTGATGCGTAATCCTGACTGGCTCAAAAAGTACATAAGTGTATAGTAAATAGGGTAATCCTCAAAACGTTGGTGTTTATATTCTTTCATGAAGTCGAGTAGTTTGTTGAGTTCATCAAGCACAAAGTATTTAATTTTCTTTTTTGGAGCAGTAGAGTCTTTAACAGGAACTTTCAGGCGATCTGCAGGATTCTTCTCTAACACTTCTAATTCGTGTACAGCAAAGTGCAGGATACTCTTCATAACTGATAAGTACTTAAGACAAGATCCAAAAGAATACTTAAGCTTTCCGTTCTTATCCACTTCATCCACATAAGATTGAATCCATTTTTTTATGTCGACTCGACGGATCTTCATTATTCGCTTCTTCTCAAAACCAGGCTTAATATGCAATCGTATTATCACTTCGGTTTGTCTATAGGTAGAATCTTTCAGTTCACGTTTCTTATTCTCCAGCCACTCATCAACTACTTCCCCAAAAAGCATATTTCGATCATTAAGCGTCTGACCGTAATAAATCCGTTCTTCGACTTTATTGGCTTCAATTTCAGCCTCTTTCTTTGTTCGGAATGTACCGATGCTAGACTCTTCTCCGTCTTTGGAAACCCTTGCTTGCCATTTCCCGCTGGGCAGTTTCCTAAATGTAGCCATATGACACCTCCATCAAGAACGTATGTTCTGTTTTTGTGTATGTGAAGCCGCCATGCAGCGGCGTAAGCGCAGGTTTCGTTTATACTTCATATAGATGGTGTAATTCCTGAGGGATACCACAATTAATTAGATAATGTTCCATGGATTCACATTGTTCCGATGGTTTGCCATAGGTAAGAAGCTTCAATGCAAAAGTATTTGCTTGACGTTCAAATTTGCCAATGTTAAAGAAGGTATGTTTATCCATCCAAAACTGACTTATACCTGGATGCATGCAGTCGTGGGCTAGTTCATGTGCACATACGACCCTCTGCCATTCCTCGGTCAAGCTATTATCTATCACAATAAATCTACGCCTGAGTTTTCGGTAGTATAGCCCCCGCGTTCCCTCATCGAAACTAACATACCGGACCAATATATTCCGTGCTTGCGCAATTGCGAAAGGGTCAGTTGTTTTATATTTACGAACAAGCTTGTGAATGATATCATCCAATCCATTTCACCTACTCTTTGTGGTCAGAATTTTTTTTGTCTTCTTTACGACCGTAGGTCTCTTTGTTTAGTTCCTTCGCTTCCCAGAATAGTCCAGATAGGATGTCCATCACCCTTTGACGCTTCTCCCCTTCAATAGGAACTCCATCAAACAAAACGGGTTGATCATTTTCGAGCATTTTTTTGAAGTCTGCAATATCATTTTTAGTTGCCCATTCTGGAAATTCTCTAGGATGATTATTGTTTTCGTTCGTGTCGATTCCTAAAATGTAATCCACTGTTACTCCAAAGTACTCTGCTAATTTAGCCGCTACATCTGAGGTTAAAGTACGATCTCCTTTTTCAATATTATAAAGAAATTGAGGAGTGATACCCAGAAATTCAGCTACCTTAACTCCGGACTTGTTTTGCATCTTTCTCAGTTCTCTTATCCTATTCGGATAATTGGACATAGCCGTTACCGCTCCTTTTAAACTAATTGATGAATCAATGATATCAACAAATAGATTAAAAAACAAACAACAAATAGCTTAAAATGGAGCAAATAAGCGAAAAATAGAGCAAATTGGTTAATCTATATGGTTAATTCTATTAAATGCTCCAAAATGAATCTATTTGATTAATTTTACGTTTGATAATATTAAACAAATAGATTAATATTTTATCAAGGAGGTGATGAGAGGTGAATATTTCTACACAAATGAAACCAGTCATTAATGAAAGAGGATTAAATCCTTCCGAACTTGCCCATATAGTAGGTTGTTCCCCGCAGTACATACACAACTTGCTTAACGGTAATCGCAGATGGAATGAAGAAACTTTGTCCAAAGTATGTGGGGCACTTGACCTTGAAATTAAACTGCTTCCAAAAGTGAGGTGAGCTAAATGAGCAATATGATATCAATAAACATTGATGAAGCAGAGGTAATGCGATTAGCCCGGGAACATATTGCAGATTTAGTTAATGAAGTTGAATCCGAATACATTTATTGGGATTCAAATGAGTTAAAAAAAAGAACATGTATGAGTTGGAACACTATCCAAGATAGTTTTTTCTTTGATCCACGATTTATAAAAGTGAAACTCGGTGGCAAGTGGTATTTTCCTGTTCAAGAAACCAGAGAGTTTCTGAGACAATGGCTTTTTGAACAATTGAAGAAAGGAGAAATGTAATTGCTAATTAAGGTAAACGAAATCAAAGTTGCAGATAGAATTCGCAAAGACTTTGGGGGCATTGAAGAGTTGGCACAAGACATTGATCAAAACGGACTTATCAATCCTATAGTAGTAACACCAGATTATCAGTTAATTGCAGGAGAGCGTCGCTTGCGTGCTCATCAATACCTGGGACGCAAAGAGGTTGTTGTCCGAGTAATGGAAATCAGCGACTTCGAACATCAGCTTCGGCTTGAAATATCCGAGAACGAGCATCGGAAAGAATTCACCTTCTCAGAGCGAGTCGAGTGGGCTAAACGGTTGGAGGAAGTCGAACGGATCAAAGCAAAGGAACGGATGGCCGCAGGCAAGGAAAATGTTCCTGAGCAGCCAGCCGGACAGGTTCGCGATATCGTTGCAGGTCAAGCAGGCTTTGGATCAGGCAGAACCTACGACAAAGCCAAGTACATCATAGAAAACGCGACACCAGAAATCATCCAGCAACTTGATGAAGGGATCATATCTACACACAAAGCATATGTGGAGACGAAGGAACGGCTTGAAGCTGCTGTAAGAGAAGCTGAGACTCGCGCTAACCAAGCCGAGCAGGAGAAGAAAGAACTCCAGCAGCGGTACAAGGGTGCGATTCCAGCCGATCAGGTGGACGATGCAGTAGCGGCGGCAGTAGAACGCCGAGATGAAGAGACAGAAGTTCTTCTCGAACAGAAAGCTCAGGAAGCTGCTAAGAAGATTAAAGAGCGTGACCAATACTGGAAGGACAAGCTTCAGGACGATGTGGAAGCTGAGCGTCTGAAGGTAGAAGAACTGAAAGCCGGTTATCAGCGGACGAAAGAAGAGTTGGAGACAATGAAGCTCCAGCAGCCTGATGACTTTGATGAACAACAAGCGGCAGCTCAAATGAAAAAACTTCGCTTTGAAGCTGACAGTAACACTATTCAAATCAGCATTCATGTTAAACAGTTCCTTCAGAAGGTTGGTATTACATCATTCATGCTTGGAGCAGTATCTGGTGCAAGCGCAAGTGAGAAGAAGCGGTTGTCAGAAGGTCTTGATATGCTACAGTCCTTCATTGACCAACTTCGACCAGCAATCAATTCCAGAAAGGTGGTAGATCGAAATGACATTGATGAATCCTAATCAGCCTGACTTCTTGTCGGTTGTTGAAAGACAGATGCAGTTAACTGAAGCGCAAGGTATGGCTATTCGCGGTTTGGTGGATGGCATCAGACAGATGCAAGAGGATGTTGCTGAAAAGGTTGGAGAAGTTCAAATGCTGGTTCAGGAGGTTCGAGACAGCGTAACGCTTACTGATGCCGAATGCTATCAACTTCAATCACTTGTCCGAATTAAATCGAATGCGTTAACGAAGGATCGGTACAAAGAGTCTGATGAGAAGTTTAAAGACATGGTTGGTCGCTATCGTCGCATGATTTGGAGCAAGTTGAAAGATCGATTTGAAGTGGCGAAATACAGCCATGTGCGGCGTATCGACTTTGATGATGCAGTTGATTTCATTAAGGAATTTCGTCCAGAGGATTATATCTGAGAGGAGTTGAAAACCTATGGCTCAAAAATACATCACGCTCGACGATTTGGCGAGACTGTGGTCACACAAGCCATTGCAGCATGAAATACTCACTCGAAACATTGATCGGAAGAAGAAATTATGATTCCATTGCACAGAAAATTCCTGATCCAAATGAAGAAGGACTCTCCTGTAATTTCTACTGCCGGAGAGCATTCCAGAGTAGATAATACAGAAAAGTCCAATGAGTTAATCGTGCTACCAACACGATCAATTATTTAAACGATTGAAAAAATTATATCACGTTGTTTTGGTTTTGCAAATATAACAGCGTGTCATTCGAAGTTTCCGGGGTGAGGTGAGTGGCTAGTCCCCAGCTTAAAAACGGATATATAGGAATCGCTAATGAAATCTGGGATGAGATAATCAGCCGGAAGTTCACAGAAAGGCAACAAAAGATTCTCAAGCTGATTCTAAGGCTGTCGTATGGATGCCAGAAAAAAGAGGCGGTTATCCCCCTCTTGAAGCATTTCGAACTATGTGGAGTGCGCATACAGGACGCTAAAAAAGAGATCACTTACTTGGGACAATGTAATGTGATTTATTGGGACGGCAAACATGTCTATTCTCTCAACAAAAACTATGATGAATGGCGTGTCAGTCTTGTGAAAGAGTGGGATCGTGAAAAGTTTTCAGAACTTATCTCTTTAAATATAGGCAATAAAAAAGTTACGAAAAGTGTAACTCCAAAAAGTGGAGAGCATGACGAAAGTTACGAAAAGTGTAACTCCGAAGTTACGAAAAGTGTAACTGATGAGTTACGAAAAGTGGAAGTTGAAGAGAGCCCAATCCCTTGCGGGAGTAAGGCTGAAGGCACCTCTAAAGACATGTTTAAAGACAGTATTAAAGTTAGTTGTTGTTTAGAAGATCCCGATTCGGTCTTTGAACCATACACAGGAAACCCGGATTCTGTTCCTAAAACCGAAGCAGATACTGACTCTGATCGGGAGGTTTCCCCAATGGAGTATCGCAATCAAGTCGCAGCTCGATATCTCCAGAGAAAAGGTAAGGGACTTGAAATATCTTTTAACGATGAAGAGGCTGTCAACGAATTCATAGCTGAGAGGATTCCGCTCCAAACAGTTATCGATGGTATTGACCAATCATTTGACAATTTTAAACCCAAGAACAAATGGGATCAGATACGAAACCTGAGTTACTGCGCAACGGTTGTATATTCGCTTCATGCTAAGCGTCAGAGCTCCGATACTGCTGCAATCCAAATAACGTCTTCCGTACCGGATGAACCGAATGAAACGGCATCTAACGTTACCGAAGACGATTTAAAACAACTGTTGGCTAATCTAAGGTCAAAACAAGGAGTGTGAGTGCGTGGGGAGCTTCCGAGAAGAACTAAAAGCTTTGGTGCCGGATCGATTTTTGGAACGCCGAGCCTCTGCCATTGAACGGATTGATAAACACCCGGAGATACAGAGGCTTAGACAAAAATATCCTGATCGTTCAGGAGACCTGATAAGCCCTAAACGATACAGGGATGTATCTGAACATTTAGCTCAATGTGATGCATGCGCCACGTGCCCCGGTTTAATAGGCTGTCAGAACGTCCAGAAGGGGCATAGGAGCGTCGAAGAGCCTAACCCCAATAAATCGGACGAGTTAGTGTTTCGGCTCCGGAAATGCGATTTACTAAAGTCTCACGAGCGACAACAGGGCATAGGTCAGAGGATCAAGAGCCACTATATACCATCGCACATTCTGGATGCCACCTTTGACGATATTGAACCTGATCCGCAGCGGTTGGCTGCGATTACGGCGGCAGTGAAGTTCTGTAGCACATTCGTTCCAGGGGAAACGAGAGAAGGATTGTATCTTTATGGTCCGATGGGAGTAGGTAAGAGCCGGATCGCAGGAGCGATTGCTCAAGAACTTGCCAAATGTGATATAGATGTTCTCATGGTCTATGTACCGGATTTTCTGCTGGAAGTCAAAGATGCTATTGGTTCCAAGACAGAAACAGTTGAGAACAAACTCGACTCTCTACGGACAGCATCTGTACTGATACTCGATGATATTGGAGCAGAGACCTTAACCATTTGGACAAGGGATGAAGTGATAGGTCCTATACTCCAGCGGCGTATGGAGCGTCTGCCGACAATATATACTTCCAATTTGACTGTTAATGAATTGAGACATCACTTGGCTAATGTGAAGGATGCCAGGGAGATGGACAGAAAGCAGCATGAGAAGAAAGCGGAGCGGATTATTGAACGGATTGAGCCTTTTGTAAAAATACTGCCAGTGGGCGGAAGAAATAGACGGAGGGGATAGTAGTATGTGCAAAACTTGCGGTGGTGCAACGGTAAAATATCAATTTGTTGGTGCAATGATGATGCTCGGCCCTTGCCCGGAGTGCAATCCTAACGCGAAGAAAAAACCACAGGAGGTAAATCGTCCTTATGAAAATAGTCGTAGATAGTGAGTTGCTGGTTGAAGCTCTCGAAGATGCAAGTAAGGCTATTGCGAGTAAAAATATCATGCCCATACTTGATTGTTTTTTGATTGAGGCTGACAGCGAAGGGCTGAAAGTTACCGGAACGGATACACGGACAACAATTCAATCTTATGTCTTTAGCAAAGACGTTCAAGTGGAAATAGACGGTCGGATAGCTCTCCCTAAGCTGGCATTAGAAATGATGAAGAAGCTTCGTGGTGATGTCAGCATTGAAACAAAGGGAACAACTGTGATCATTAGGTCTCGAAAGAAAGAAATCGACATGGGCGTGTTTGATCCAGAGGAATTCCCGAGAGTGCCCGACATTGATAATAGCGAAATGTTTGAGACAACAGGCAAAGAAATTAAAAGGTTATTCAAGAAAACAACCTATGCTGCTGATCCAACAGGGAAGAATGTCGCAATCCTCGCAGGAGCACATGTATACATCAATGAAGGAGTAATTGGTATTGAAGCGACTGACCGTCACAGGCTTGCAAAAACTGAGCAGAACACGGATGTAGGTAACCTTGGCGGAGCTGTCATTGAAGCTAAGGCATTAGGTGAACTTCAAAAAATTATCTTGGATAAAGATAACCTTGAATTCGGATTTTCGAAGTCTTCCACCGGAGACGTGGTTCACGTATTTGCGAGAACAGATCGTTTCACTTTCTACTCCCGAGTGTTAGAAGGATCGTTCCCGGATGTAAGCCGGATGTCTATCGTGCCTGATGGCGTTACCGAAATAACAGTAGAAAAAGATGAATTAATGAGTTGTCTTGACCTGATATACACACTTGCCAAAGAAGACAAGCACAACAAAATCATTCTAAGCATTACGGAAGACGAAGTGAGCATACGCGGACAAGGAAAAGAGACAGGCAAGGCTAATGAAAGTATAGTTCCGCTGTCGTTCAAAGGTGAAGATTTCGCCGTGGCTTTAAATTCAAAGTACTTTATGGAGGCCATCAAAGCGTTGGACGGAGATAAAGTAACACTGGTGTTCTCTGGAAAAGTGAAACCTATTTACATCCTGGATGAAAGTGACGAGAAATCAGTTCACGTTGTACTTCCTTATAGGACGGAAGAAGTATAATGAATAAATATAACGCAACCAAAGTGATCGTCACTGAAGACGGAACTCTGTTCTCCGAATGGATCGTTAAAAAGCAAAACCTTGATATAACCGGTATACGATTCGATAGCATGGCAGAGGGTGAGTATTATCAGCTCCTTCTCCAACAGAAGATGTTCGGGGAGATCAAAGATTTTGAATGCCATCCTAAATTTATATTGCAAGAGAAACCGAAGGTGACTTACATTGCTGACTTCCTGGTAACGGAATTAGACGACAGTCAGCGAGTGGTAGATATAAAAGGAGTGGAGACCTCCACATTCCGGGTCAAACTGAAATTGTTCCAAGCTAAATATCCGACTTTACCAATAGATATACTAGTTAAAAAGCGTGGAGAATTCATTCCGCTTGCGCAATACAAGAAAGAAAAAGCAGCACGTAAACGAGCAGCAAATGCACTTAGAAAACGAGCAGATGAGGGGAGAAATCAAAATGAAAATCAAACATACCGTAATCAAAAACGAGGACGTTAATAAGCACCTTAACCAACAGGAGAAAGAAGACTTGCTTCGCTTGTTTCATAAAATTCAGTATGGTCGAGTTTCGGAGGGGAAAGTTGGATTTAATATGTACCTGGTTGTGAATACAGACGAAACTTACGCCGATGACATTGTACGCATCTTACAAGAAAACGGTCATTGGGAACCAACACACGATCCAAATCAAGCTGAGTTTCTGCTTGAGGGAGATACGATGGAGCTTCCAGAAGTTAAGAATCCCATCTAATTGGAAACTAAAAAGAAAGGAGCACAGAGGTTTACTCATCCTCTTGCTCCTGCACTACAAACAAATCCTCTACACCTATACCCAATGCACTTGCAATAGTAAACAAATGAGTAGACTCATGACGGGTATTTCTATCAAATCGACTTAACGTTCCCTGAGGGATGCCAGTCATTTCTGATAATTGTTGTTGTGTAATCCCCTTCTCTCTTAAAAGAGGCATTAAATTAGGTTTCACGTTAATCATAGTAGTCACCCTTTCAAAGGGATTATACGATAACGAATATTTATTAGCAAGATGGATTGACTGAATATTCGATATCGTATATGATAATTACAAGATTAAATATACGAAATGCGATAACGAATAAAGTGGAGTTAAGGAAACATTTCCTTGCCTCATTAATGAAACATTGTACTGGAACAATTAACAATATATCCGAACTACATATGAAAACGGGAGGCGATGAATCTTGACTGAAGCTGAAAAAGAAGAATTCTCCACGGCGTTATCTGAAAGGTATCTCCAGATTCGACAATTCAATTCGCATAACAAAGAACTAATAAATACCTGGGATGAAGTAATCAGTGATTTGCCTCCAGATATTAAATCAAAATTCAAAGAAAAGCATGGTCGATTGTCGGCTTTGTAAAGGAGGTTTGGTTATGAGTACTGTAGATTTGAACAACTTCGATCAACAACCTACTGAAGTGCAGCAAGCCATTGCTTTTTATGTTGGATACTCGGTGAACGGAGTTCAAGCTACTGCTGAGGAGAGACAAGCGCACTATGCTGTTTTAGAGCAAGTTGGACTGTTAGAACCTATAAAATCCGTAGTGGAAGCGTAGTGAATTAGGTTCAAAATATAAGCATAAGCACAGAAGAAACGAAGGAAAGGTGGTTGAGGAAATGGCCCATCAGACATTCTGGAAACCGGAGAAAAAAGCAAAAGAAAAGAAAGTGAGCAGCTTCGGACGGAGCAAGAAAGATAAAAAGCCTGTACCGGAATGGAAGAAAGACATTTTAGCTCATCACCAATCCCGACCAGGCTCCAAGGAACGCGGTGATTTTCCTAAAGATGTCATAGCCGAGCTTATCGAAGAATCAAACGGGATTTGTGAATGCTGCAAGATTGCTGAAGCAACAACTACTCACCATGTTTATCCACGGGGGCGAAAAGGCCGTGGAGTTAAGACAAACGGCCTCCGCCTTTGCTGGCCCTGTCATGATCGGATACAAACGAACGAAGAATTGCTCCAGTTTTGGATTTCAGCTTTCCGGGATAAGTACGGGGATCGATTTTGGTTTGATGAACAGGATTGGGACGAGTACAACCGGAAGCAAGAGGCGCAGCGGGAAGCAGATCAGAAGAAACAGAATCGCGAACAATTTTTAAACCCTGTCAAAGAATTTATCTCTTCTGCGGCAGGGCGTTCTTTGAAAGCAAAAGAAGTTCGTCTTATTGAAATGATGGATGATAAACAAATCGCAATATTCGAGACTTTAATTAACGATATCGTGAGAGTTGAAGAGAATCACCAAGTACCGTTTGGATATGGTCACTTCGATGATTGAAATACACTTAGTTCATATAACAACGAATATTAAATATTTTTAGGGGATAGGGAGGGGATAGGCAACCCTCCGATAGATAGCACCACATATCACAGAGGAAGGAGACGGGACATGAACCTCTCTCTTGAACAGTGGATAAAAGAAGAAATGAAAAAATATAGTTTGTGGGCATTTTTGGATCGGCATGGAAGCAGTGGCAGTCGTTATAACTCCGGTTATCTCCAAGCTTTAGAGGATGTGAAAGAAAAAATGAAGGAATGCGAGCAACTGACACTATTTTGATATCAGAGGCCATAGGCCCAAAGGAGCGAATGAGCATGGAAGCAATGAACGTATACCAGTTCTCGTATTCAGCGGATCAATTTGACGAAGCATTTACGAGTTTGCAGATAGCGCCGACACCAGGAAAGGCCAAGAGTGCAGAGTTCAGAGTATTCAGCGACTATGATCCAGACGTCAAATATATGGATTTTCTCAAAGTGGTGAAGATGCGGAAGATTGGTCAGTCCACACCTAAACGGAACGAAGCACCTTATCCGGGACAGGACAGAATTGATCTGATAAATGAATTGATCCGAGTAATCGGAAGGTCGGGCCGGAAATTTTTGTACAGCAAGCAGCATAACAGATTCGCCACATTCCACTGGGCAGACGGAAAATTGTGGTTGGTGGACGATTACACCGATAGACCGCTGCTTATGGACAAGGAAGTCCAAGGACAGCACCGACATTTCAGCCACGGAGGGACGCTGTGGGGCCTTGTATGCGACTTTAGGGATTACATCTTGGGTGATGATGACGCGAACCACAACAACGGGTATGGCGGACTATACTGCCCTCATTGGGGTTATCCCGAAGAGGACATGGACCTCATTCGTGCTTATGCGAAATCGATCGGATATTTAAAACCACGGGTTTAGGCCCACCAAAGGAGAGATAACGCATGAATCAACGTAAACTCGGTCAAATCTATCAAAACAGAGAGAGCTTTGCTCCAGCATTGTGGACGTTAGTTGGTGAAATTCCAGGGAAGGTAAGTCTTCAACACAGAACCGAACCAGCTACACGCCAAGTGACCGTGGAAGAATTTGAAGAAGATTTTGTACAGGTAACAGTCACTGAAACGGATAACCGTAAGCTATTGCGTGAATTGGGATACAGTTCGCGGCAACTAGACATGATGTCGGATGAAGATTGTGAAGCGGAAGTAATTGAGATTCCTTACAACGCTTAATGAATGAGAGGTCTCCGGGCCTCTTTCCCAGGGAGGGATATACAGATGTCTGGCAATATAACTCGTGAGTACACAGTATGGTGCGGAAGGTGCCCAAAGTGGACGCAGGATGCGACATCAAACACGAAGGCATTAGCGGTCAAAGAGTTTCGGCGGAACGGCTGGAAGGAAACTAAAAACGGGTGGGTTTGCCCAGATTGTATGAGGGAGGAAGAACAGTCATGAGAACAGATTATTGCAAACACATGGTGCCGCTGATGAAAAACGACACTTGTTATATATGCAGCCTGGAGGCTGAACGGGATGAGGCAAAGAAGGACGTAAGCCATTATGCATCAATTGGCGCTGAATTTGCTGAAGAGAACGATCGGCTCCGCAAGGAGCTTGAAGAGGCACGGAAGATTAAATTCCCACGACAGTCTGACGGTGAAGGTGGATGGGTCATAGATTATAAATTTTTGGAACGGCTTGGAGTAACGATGTTGAGAGAGTCCGACCACACGATAGACACGGAGGACATCGAACTGGTGTTGCTCACCCTGGAGATTGCGGTGGGTCAGGAAGGAGAGGGGAACCAAGATGAAAGTCAAGACGGTTGTCCCAAAACTTAACAAAAAAGAAGTTGCTGAAGCTATGCACAAGGTTTTTGAGCAGTACGACTTCTGCAAAAGAACACCTGGAGATTCAGAACGTGAAGAATACGTCCGAAAGGTTGAAGCTGCTGTAAACGAACTTGGAGGAAACGAGAAGAACCTTGTTACACAACGATATATGATCGACTTCTATAGATTCGACTACAAGGTGTACAACTATCATTTCAATCCACCAATCTCAAAAGATACGTACACCAGAATTCGCGAACGGGCTTTTTCAAAATTGTTTGTTCTGTTAAGTGAGAATGGATTAATTCAAAACTAATCTTGAATAATTGCGAGTTGAGGCTTTGGGCCTCTCCCTACTAAGGAGGATATAACATGCGGAAGTGTTTCAACTGCCAAACAGAGCTGCCAGAAGTTACAGAGCACTTTGTAATAGATTCGGAAACATATTGCACAGATTGCGTTGAAGCTTATCCTGCTTCCTACAGTTATTTCGTTGATGGCGAATTTGTAGGTGATTCAGACAGCATCGACCATGTGGAAGCGTTCGACGACGAATACCAAGAAGAGGTCGGGGAGGATATATAGATGACACAAGCAGCGGAAGTTAAATTGTCTCAATTGCCGGAGGATACTCAATTAAGCTACGAGGGTGCGGCATGCACATATAGCGTTCGTCATGTAAGAGAAATGATTGGTGGGGACGGGGATTGGGCGCTCCAAGAATGGAAAGTATGCACACCTAAAACGTGGAATCCTGATGCCGAGTACATGATCGAAAATTACATTGACCATGAATCATCAAATGAGTTACCGGAAGATTTGAGCATAGATATTGCAAGGAATGTCATGAAAGAAGGTCTGGCTAAGATACAGGCGGTCTTGGATGAGATGCTTGGCGAACACCAGTATTGGATGTTTGAAGGGCCAGAAGTGATTATCGATAGCTTGTAAGGCAGCTCTATTGGCTGTACTGGACATATAGGAGGGATAGACGGATGAATAAATTTGTGGCATGGGATTGGGATGGTGGTGAGTTCATTCCACTAAAGACAGATAACGTTGTGGAAGCTATTCATACAGCATGGAACTATGAATTTGATGTTTATGAAGTTACCGGACAGGATAACGAATTGATTTTCAGTGGTCAAGAAGACAATGAATGGAATTCAGAAATGCTTAAAAAGTACGGAATAAGAGTTATCGACCACGAGAAGCATCGAAACTTGCAAAATATTGAAACAGGCGAAATTTACTACGCTGATTGGGAGGGATAGACGGAATGACAAATGACCAAATAAAGGACATTCAATTTCTAATCGATCTACAAAAGGAACTAAACAGCCAAGAGAATGACAGTCAAGCAAATCCGCGGTTTTGGTCAGTGGGTGATTATAGATGGGTTGCGTGTTCTGAAGGAAATGCCGAACGATATACAGTGTTTTTCCCAGATAGCGTTGAAGCACATGAGATTGACTATTTCCTTAACAAAGTTTTGGATAAAGAAGATTTGTCCGAGGAAGAAATCGAATCTTTGAATGATGCGGATTGTACAGACAGTAAATTTGAGTGGATACAAGATAATTACGATTCGGAAGCAAGTCTTCATCCAGAACGAGAGGAGCATTTTGTTCGAGAGAATACGATGTTCCTTACGAAAGAAGAAGCCAAACTTCATATCAAGCAAAATAGCCATCACTATTCAAATAGGGCACACACCTACGCCATGACAGCATGGAGAGCTCCGAAAGTAGAACGATTGCTGAAAATCTTGGGCGAATTTGATTTTGAAGGTATTTGCGGCACAGCCGCCATCGGAACGGCCGAATAAACCCAGTGAATACGGGGGCCGGATCAGGTCTGGTCTCCCCAAATAGGAGGATATACAACTTCTACGTCATATACATTCTACAAACCATAAATCGGAGGTAGTAACCATGAGTGAAAAATTAGCGAATTATATCAATAGCATTTCTCCAGCAGCAAGTCAGTCTGTTAAAGATAAACTGGAGGACATCGAATTTAAAGACCAGTTCCGGGAGCCTGAACGTGCAGACATCGCTTGGCTTGATGTGGCCCGTCTGCTGCAAAGTATTCCTGTGCATGAATTGGCAGCGATCATCAAGTCAAAGGCAGTAGAAGTGAGTTTTACGGACGAAGAGCTTCAAGAAATATCGAGAGCCCTATTCAAGAATGTTGCAAACATTGAACGAGCGATTGAGTCTAAAAAAATAACTGAAAAAGATAGATCAGATATAAAAGAGTGGAAACAGCACAATGCAAGTGCACAAGACAAAATTAAAGATCATTTCGGATATTAGGATAGGAGGATATACAAGATGCCAATTATTAAACATGAAGGTCAAACACAAATCGAATTCGGAACAGGTGATATCAACGTTTCGCCGGGATTACTTCAACTGGATTACCCTTGCGGCGTGGTTGTATTCCAGCCAAAAGACCCGGGTCCGATCGGAGAACGCAAAAAGAATACGACAATTGTTGCACTACCAGCAGAAACGCCAGTAAGAATGACTTTTGACAAGGTAGAGTCGATCGACGTGGTTATCCGGGCGCTGCAAGAAACCAAACGAATGATGGAAGAAGAGACGTGGGAAAGTTTGTTGGCTCCCAAGGAAGGAGCGGAACAATGAGCAATGAAATTAACTACTCAGAATTAAAACAAATTGACTTCTACGAATACGATATTACTCCTAATGAAAAAGGAGAAATGATGATAGTTTTCCATGTTGGAGAGGGCAGCTATATGCTACCGATTTCGATAAAAGCATTGCAGGAAATGTTGTGGTTCGCAAAACAAAAATCGGTTGAGGAAGGAGCGGATAAGCATGAGCCTGTATGAGTTTGGTGCGAGAGCGTGGGACACTGAAACCAAAGAGATGTCATACGAGTTCTTGGAACGGAACTGGTTAAAGGTATGCATATGGTCACCCTACATGGTGTTGATGCTTAAATCTGGCGTTAAAGACAGCAAGGGCAAGGATTACTACGATGGAGATATTGTTAAAGTAAGCAAGTTGAGTTTTGAGAGCAGCGGCCCATTGCCTGAAAATCTGGTAGTGAGGTTATACGGCGGCATGTTCCAGTTGTTCAGAGGCAAGGAGCCTTTAATGGGCCTCCATTTGGGATATATAGCGGACGGAGAAATAATTGGAAATATCTACGAGAACCCTGAACTTTTGGGTGGGGAAGGAGCGGATAAGCATGAATAAGAATGACATGGATGTAATCTTCGACGTAAGGCCGGAAAAACTCAAGGAGTCAATGGAGAACAACCCACATGAAGATCGGATGTTTGTGGTTGCTCCATTTGCAGGAAAGGCAACGATTCATGCGCCGGTTAAACAAGGGAAACACAAGGGATATCATCGCATCAAGTGCGAGATTTGGATTCCCGAAAACGCCATTGCAGGCGAAGGCGTTCTGGAGGACTTCGGAGCATTTGCGGTGTTGAGTGTACCAAGAAATCGCGTACAACCTAATTTTGGTGGGGAAGGAGCGGATACTGAATGAGCATGGAAGAAGTGGTAATTATCACACCTAAGCAGGAAGACATTGATGATACAAATATGATTATACAGTTAAACTTCTTTTCGGATGTAGATGAAGTGGATATCCGTAAAACAAAATGGCTCCTTGTTAAATATGTGGACATGATTGATATCATTCAAAACTATGAGTACGCACTTAAACAGATCGAAAATGGAATGTCAGCCTACGAGTTGCTGTCTGCTGAAGGTTCTGTTGCCAAACGAGAATCAGGTCACGAGCTTACAGCAGACGTTACAGCTAATTCGGTAATTATGAAGGACAAGCGTCATGATAACTACAAGCTTTACGTATTCATAACCAATAACATTCGATTCGCCATAAACAACATTAAAGATCCTCATGAGAGTGTAACGGCTAGACTGCTATTTTTAGAAGGGAAAAAATATCTAAAAGCACAAGGATACATGGAAAAAGGCTATCGCAAGGATGTTCCTGGCATTGCTGCAACAACATTCGCTGATAAACGGCGTAAAGCAATAGCTAACATTGCTAATAGCCTAAAATTCAATCGAACCTTGGATTTTGTAAGTATAGATTATGGTCGCGGGAGAAATCCAAATGGAGAAATTGGATTAAGATTAATGGAAGTAAACCAGACCTTTTAAGCTTATTTACTTTATGGTCAGGTTTATTCGTTCTTTCTGGAAGTTAATTTTTCAATTAATACTTATTAGTTTCTTGAATTTACCGGTTAATTCAATTTTGGACCATCCTCGGCCTGAACTAAATCCTCTTGGTCCTCTGGCAAAGCATCTAAATAAAACAGTTTTGGGATGTGAAGTGAGGGAATTCGGTATTCTTATATAATCTTTATATCTTACTTCATATTTGTTTTCTGACCCCGCATCGCTGATCCATTTAACTTTTAAAGAGGAGGTATCTATGATGTAATCCCCTGGTGATGTAATACTAGACCAATCTGACCATTTTGAATTCCTTACTCCATCTGTTCCAGTGGGTTTAGTTACTACTTCTGATATAATTTTAAAATTGTCCATAGTTAACCTCTTTAGTCTATTTGATACCTACCCGAAGGTTTATTAAGCCTTGAGTAGGTATGTTTTTTTTAATGTAATAAATCAGATTTCAAGATCAGCTACTGTTGATTTAGCTAAGTCTCCCAACTTACCAATGATATCACTTCTAACTGTGGAGTAAATATCCTCGTTAAGCATTACAGATTGTGTTGACCGGAATAAATTTGTTTCTGAGGTCGAAAATGAGAACCAAAGAAATCTCTTGTTATTTTGTTCAGAATTAAGCATGAATGCACCTATTTTAAAGGCTACGTCTCCATTATCCGCTTGAGAAGCAACCCCTAATAAAAAATTAGAGTTTGTAGCACTATGGCTATGTGTAGAGAATAATTTAAATATATCGTTATCATCCGATAAATTCTCAAGTGCTTTTAGAGTAGCTTCTACGAGAGCTATTTCATCATTTGTTGCGTATGCTCTCAAGATATCTATAACCACCTTATCTACAGTGAACGAAGAACCAGAAATTTCTTGTTTTGTGAAATCGAATCCCTGAATTACAAAACCAATTTTTGATAAAACATCTGTGTAGAATCTAAAAAAGTTTTCAGTATCGGTGAAGCGGTCGTATTTTTTCATAGCGGCTGCTTGTGCTAAACACACAGCATTTTTGAGGTCATTTCTGCTTTGTCCACTCACATTTGCGGTAAAAGCAATAATCGTATCTCCTACTATACTTGCTCCTGGCTTAGCGGTTTCTTCTTCTAAAAAAATTGTTCCTTCAGTATTAGTGAAGTCCAGATTTCTAAGTAGTGGATGGACTTCAGCTAATTCTAAATTATTAATAAATAATTTGTTTTTCTCAGTTGTTGACATGTTTGTTCCTCCTTGTATTTTAATTTCTATGTTAGTATTGAATTAAAATAAAAAAAAATACATGATTTTTCATTTTTTTAGATGGTACCTGTGTAGCCATATGAAAAAAATGTTTAAAGGTAGCATTTAAAATTATAATTATCACATTAATTTCAAGCTATATATTATGAACTCGTAAATAGTAGTAAATGAGAAATGAAATAATGTTATCTTTAATCCATATAATAACGTAAATGAGAAGGTCGCTCTTAGGAGCGGCCTTTTTGTATTGGAGGTAAGAAAGTGGAGGGGAACTATTACAGTAGGAACGAACCGGCTATTCCAAGAGTGTCGGAAAAGCAGCCGGAACAATGTCGTGGATGTGGATGGGGAACGTGGACAGGTGTCAATCAATTGTGCATGCTGCCTTCTCCTAAAAAATCTAAGCTGAAAGGGGTGAAATGTAATGAAATTCGTACAACCCATCCGTGACCCAGTGAAGTTGAAGACGATAAAAACTAATTTGAAAGAAAAGAATGAGAGAAACTACATCCTTTTTCAAGTCGGGACTAATACCGGGTTCCGAATATCGGACATACTGCCATTAAGAGTCAGAGACGTTAAGGGTAGTCATATTCTGATCTATGAAAGTAAAACAAGGAAAGAGAAGAAGGTTTTGATACGTAAATCACTGCGCAGGGATCTGGATGCATACATTGCTGGAAAAATGGACTGGGAGTACTTATTCCCTAGTCGCAATAGAAAATCAACTTCTGATCAGAAACCGATCACCAGGAGTATGGCATATAAAATCATTAGAGATGCGGCTGTTGAAGTTGGATTAACTGAAATAGGAACACATTCAATGAGAAAAACGTTTGGGCACAAATTTTACAACGAAAAGAAGGACATAGCGTTACTAATGGATCTGTTCAATCACACAGAAGAAAAGGTGACTTTGAGATACATTGGCATCCTTCAGGACACCTTGGACGATGCATTAGAGGACTTTGAGCTGTAACGAATTCACTTCAAACAGGTAACGATGAATTCAAAATGAGGAAAACGGTAGAAAACTGGTAGTGAAAAGGAATCTAAGCAATTAAGGAATTACACACAATACGTATTAAGGAGAACTTGATTTACATTTTATAGCTGGTTAAGGCTGGTTGTGCCAAGGTATGTGGCGTTCAACTGCTCAAACTCATTCGTAACGTTTGACTATTACTGACCTTAAATAGGAATTCCAACTCAATTGCATGAAAGTGGTGATAATTTTGTGAGCAGGAAACAGAATCCGAATCGGAAGAAAGCGTTCAAAATATGGAAAGATAGCGGCGGGGCGATGAAGCCGAAAGAGATTGCGGAAAAGTTGGGCATTACACCTGAATCAGTCCGAAAGTGGAAATCACTTGATCAATGGGAAGGGAAGATGGCTAACAGTAAACCTGGCGCTCCGCGTGGAAATCAGAATGCTAAGGGAAATAGGGGAGGCAAGGGCGGGCCTCAAGGGAATCAGAAAGCTGTAACACATGGTTTGTTCCGCAAGTTCGAACCACAAGATCCTGAGTACCTAGAACTCATAGATATTGTTCAGCAAATGGAACCTATAGACATGATCTGGCATAACATCACCCAGGGATTCCGTAAGATCATTTGGGCGCAGCGTATCTTCTTCATCAAAGACAAAGAGGACATGACAAAAGAATTGAAGCGTGAGAAGCCGGGTGAGTTTGGCGATGAATACGAATGGGAAATTCAATTCGCTTGGGATAAATACGCTAGTTTCATCAAAGCAGAAGCTACAGTCATGCGTGAGATTAGGGGAGCCATCAAACAATTCCTTGATATTGCACCACAGGAAGATGAACGCCGATTAAAACTGGATCAGATGCAGTCAAAAGTTGATAAAACCCGCCTTGAGATCGAGAAACTGAAGAACGGTGATGGAGATACAGAGGATGATCTGATCGAAGATTGGGTAAAGGCGGTGGAGTCTGGTGAGTAAAGAGTCCCCGCAAACGAAACGCCGCTTTGCTGCATTCAAAAAGAGAATCCCTGAGTACCGGAAAAATCCGGTGCTTTTTTG
Organism: Paenibacillus sp. UMB7766-LJ446; assembly: GCF_030226665.1. Taxonomy (NCBI): domain Bacteria; kingdom Bacillati; phylum Bacillota; class Bacilli; order Caryophanales; family Paenibacillaceae; genus Paenibacillus; species Paenibacillus sp. UMB7766-LJ446. Next base: position 368,532 of record NZ_JASOYM010000001.1, on the reverse strand, counting down.
TGTTGAAATGTTAAAATTCACCCCGGACGAATGGCAATCTGAAGTTCTGATGGACATTGCCGGTAATCCTCGTGTTTCAGTGCGATCAGGCCAGGGTGTTGGAAAAACAGGTTTGGAGGCAGCGACAGCATTATGGTTTCTCTCTTGCTTCCCATTTCCGAAAGTTATATGTACAGCTCCGACACGTCAGCAGCTTCATGATGTCCTTTGGGCAGAGATTAGTAAGTGGCAAGAGAAAAGCCCGGTGCTCAAAAAGATACTGAAGTGGACAAAGACTAAGATTTACATGCGAAATTACGAGGAAAGATGGTTTGCTACAGCCCGGACAGCTACTAAGCCCGAGAACATGCAGGGTTTCCACGAAGACTACATGCTTTTCATTGTGGACGAAGCTTCAGGGGTTGAGGATCGAATCATGGAAGCGATCCTGGGTACACTCTCAGGAGAATTCAATAAGTTGCTCATGTGTGGAAACCCGACTCGGACCAGCGGTGTGTTTTATGATTCTCACAACAGGGATCGGGCAGATTACAACACGCACAAAGTTTCCTGTCTGAACAGCCCTCGGACAAGTAAAGAGAATATAGCTATGCTCGAGCGGAAGTATGGAAAAGGTTCTGATGTATGGCGTGTCCGGGTAGAAGGTGAGTTTCCGCGAGGAGAGTCGGAAACGTTTATTGCACTGGAAGTAGCTGAATTCGCCGCAAAAGAAGTTAAACTTGCCCCTGCTGGAGATATATTAACCATCGGATGTGATGTTGCACGTTTTGGTGATGATGAAACATCTATATATGCAGGGATTGGGCCGGTGACGGTTGGGGAACATCATCATTTCAAAAAGGATACAATGGTTACTGCTGGCTGGGTGTTGAACTTGATAAGAGAATTGTTGCCACAGTACCCAGAAGTCGTTCAAACGAGAATCAGAATAGATGATACCGGTGTAGGTGGTGGTGTCACGGATCGTTTGAATGAGGTTATAGCAGAAGAAGGACTCCCGTATGAAGTCATTCCAATTAACAACGGATCATCATCTTTGGATGAACATTATGGAAACCTGGGCGCTGAAATGTGGGCGTATATAAAGGGGCGATTGGAACAAAACATGAGCAATTATATGAACAACGATTCTGCGGTCTTACAATTACCCGATGATGACGTACTTACTTCCCAATTGACCGCAAGGAAATGGTCAATGACCAGCAAGGGTAAGATACTACTTGAAAGTAAGAAGGACATGAAAAAACGAGGGCTCAAGTCACCGGATAGAGCTGACGCATTTGTTCTCACCTTTGGTGAATATTTGCTGGGGGCACCTCAGTCTATAATGATTCCGACAATAAATAGTGTGTCAGTAAAAAGATAAACTGAAACCTCACAAATAAAACGATTAAGATTAAATCAACCAATCAGGAGAAATCAATTCGCCGCTATAGCGCACAGGTATATGTCTATGGAGAACATCCGTTTACCAATGCAATCAGCAAGCAAGCTGAAAATTTTTATAATGTAGATAAGGAAGGTGAACTAAAAGAGATGGACCGCCTGCTTACTCTTCTATGGGAAAGCCTTTTTCTAATCAACGTGAGGTTATTCTAAGAAGTTATTCGGATGATGAGGGAGAGTTCGATTACATTGGTTGTGGGGAAATAAGGGGAAGTGAAAGTACTTATCGAAGAGAGAAGGGTGAAGCGATCAGTATCTTGGGTGCTGCTTTAAGGCTTGAAGAGTTTAAAGAATTTGAGGTCGGCTAAATGTCGGCCTATTTTTTGACTTTTGTTTTGATAATATTGGAAATAAAAAGGAGTGTAGGGCGTAAAATGAGAGAGAAACTTTATAATTTGTTTATAAAACGAGTACCAGTTGACGTAGAAGGAAATGCAAAGGTAACAGAGACAGAGGAGATAAAGCTCCTTAATGTTTTTATTGCAGTATTTATAGCATGGTTTGTATACGGTGCTGCCCTCTTCTTTTATAAAGATCGTGGTGAATTTGGAGATATGTTCGGTTCAATCAATACAATTTTTTCTGGGTTTGCTTTTGGAGGTATCATTTATACAATATACCAACAAAGAGCTGAATTTAGGTTACAACGTGAGGAACTTCGCCTTCAAAGAGAAGAGGTGGCTAAGACAAATCAAGCTATGACTGAGCAAATAAAGGCAGCTAATATACAAAGGTTTGAGAGTACTTTTTTTAACATGATTAACCTACATAATGAAATAGTTAAAGGTGTCGCATTTAATGATCACGAAGGTAGACTTGCGTTTGAAATGATGTATAACTTTTTGTTGAGTAATAGAGCAGACGAAAAATATAAAAAGTTTGAAACGAAAGTGAGAAGTTACACTGCTCTTACTTATCATGAGGACTTTAACTTAACTAAAAAAATATGCAATGATTTTTTTGGGAGAAATGAAAAAACCGTTGGACATTATATGAGAAATTTGTATAACATTTTTAGGATGATAGATGAGAATGAATGGATTGATGATGTATACGAGAAAAGAAAGTATTCAAGAATTATTCGTTCTCAATTGTCAGCTTATGAATTGTTGTTGCTGTTCTACAATTGTTTTCAAGGAAAAGGTGAGAATTTTACGGTTTATACTGAAAAGTATAATTTGTTTGATAATTTAATATATGAGCAGTTAGTTGAGAAAAACCATCTAGAAATGTATAAGGAGATTAGTCAGAATAACTTGACCGCTTAATGACTGGAAAATGACCACTTTCTTGTCGCTCGTTGGACTTTAGACGTGATATATTTGTATTGTGGAAATGGAGCGAGAATGAAACGCACAGCTGCAATAGCGGCATATGACTGGGGCGTTCCTCTTCTCGCCTTTTCTATTTAACCTTCTTCCGGTTTAAGCTATTTTTAATAGAAAGGAGATGGTCACATGATGCTGGTGAGTTGGATAATTAATATGGTGGGAATAGTGATATCTGGGATAGGTTCCTGGTATGCATACAAGGGAGCACCGAGAGATACAATTGGATTTGAAGGTAACTATTCTTTCCCATATACCAGAGAAGAATCAGGAGAAATTATTAAAGATTTCAGTAATCGTCAGAAGTTCTCTCGGCTTGGATTTAAGCTTTTGAGCATCGGCTTTGGATTACTGGCAATTGCTCAGTTATTTGTTTTTCCTTTTAACTGAAATTAGTGAGTTAAACAGAGAACAGAGAATAGAGAAGAGAACGAGAAGAATTAGCATGGTGAGTTAGGATTTCAAAATTTGACCTTGCTTTGGAATCATCAGTAAAATGATCTTGTTCTTACTCTATAGTTACATAGTACGTATGCATTTAAAGGAAAGAGCGCAGCGCATTTGCTGCGGACGGTACGGACGCCAATCTTTTAAAAGCGTCACACGATTTGACAAAAGCGTCATTTTATACACCATAAACGTATGTTGATTAGCCATTATTGTACATATAACAGCCAAAGTCGTTCCTTCACTGGATCGGCTTTTTTTATTGGAGGAATTGAAGTGATCAGGAGAAGACGGAAGAAGATACGCATTCGCCCCAACAAGTAGCCAGAGAAGTGCAAAGGTTGTGTAGGGGGTATATAGGATGGAGTTAAACAGTTTTGTAGTAGACCCGTTTGTACTAAAACGTAGTTTATTGTCACATATTGTATCATTTTGAGAATCCGGTTATTATTGTTCAGGGGAGTTGAGAATTATGAACAGTAAAAGCAAGGTTCAGAATCCACTTACGATAATAGCGATATTTGCGGGTATTGCGGAATTAGCTGGTACAACAGTTTTGCTTGGACTACCGATAGAAATACAAAGAGTCTTTGTTTGGTTTGTAATGGGTTTTCCAGTTGGACTTGTTTTTACATTTTTTTTAGTATTGGTGTTAAAGCATGAAGTTCTCTATGCTCCGAGTGATTTCACAGACGAAAATCACTTCATCGGTTTATGGAAAAAACGTAAAGATATAGATACAGAACTTAATGAAACTACTACTTTATTAGAACAAATGAAAGAACTAACAAAAACAACCACAGAGAACTCTACTGATGAAAAAATTAAAGAATTAAAAGATAAATTGGATGAAGCTTTAGAGAAGATTGAAATTGCAAAAATGAACAATGAATCGGATAGTCATGGAAGACCTTCAACAATTCGAAGAAGTATGTCTTATGCATTGGTCTCTGAACAAGTAGAAAAGATCGTACTTTCCGTAATTAGAAGATCTGATAATGGACTAGCTAGAAAACATATAATACAAGACACTGGTTTAAATCCATCTTATGTAACATTGTCACTTGATTCGCTAATGGATAAGAACCTTGTTTCTAAATACAAGGATAACTATGTTTATATCGGTTCTTAGAGGCACCCATTATGGTGCTTTTTCTTTTGCCCTGAGCCGTTCTGATATGAGAACGTCCGTTTTGCAGGGATCAGTCCAATGAAGAGCGGAAAACAGGCGCTGAGTGTGCCTACGCAAGCATATGATGGTCACCCAAACGTTGAAAACAACTCAACACAAATGCTATTGGAAAATTTAAGCGGATATGTGTTATTATAAATTTCTAAAGGCGTATGCCACCAGCGTAGGTTCGATTCCTTGCCTCTCCCTACTTCTAACTCATCTCACATCAAACTGGTACCTTGCAAGCTTGATTTCAGGTTTAATAGGTGCTGCAATGTGTGACTGGTTCAATTCCCTGAAAGTGAAAGGAATGTTGCAGATGAGATATACCGTATTAACGCTGTCCCTGGTGGCTTGCGGGAGAGAATGGTTGCTTGGTTATAGCTTTAAACCTAGGGACAGCATCCAAAAACAATAGGTCATCTCGCTAACGAGGTGGCTTTTTTTGTGGTTATTAATACACTGACTAATCCGAAGTTTGCTCTTGACCGCCTTCGCCTTTTGTATAATACTGGAATTTATTGTGTCAGAAAGAATTGAGAGGATGTGTAACTTGAACAAATTAATGAGACATTCAGATTGGGCATTGCTTAGTCTGGCGATAGCAGTCTATCTTTATGTTACCTTTGAAACAATTTACTCTACAGGGGAGCAGTCGCTAGAAGAAAAAAGAGATTTGTATAGAATGATGTCTAGTACTAACATTACATTGGCATTAGGCTTAGCTGCTATACTGGTCGCTGTTGTAGCATTAAATAATAAAGAACTCTCTAATGAGAAGGTGAAAAGATCTTTAACGGTTGGTATTACAGCGTATTTTCTGTTCATTTTACTAAATTCAATTCAGTTAATGTTGAGCTACTCTAATAATTCTCTGGAATCAATAGATATAAGGAATATGTTTGTTGTGTCAAATATTTGTTTTGTATCATCGCTGGTTTCAGCATTTTCTCTTATGAAACATGTAATCATGAGAATCAGTAAATGAATTCTATAAACGACTGTGGCTTATCTGCTACAGTCGTTTTTTATTTCACTAAAAGGGTTTCCAATATGAACATCAAAATCGTGCCAATCGATCAGATTAATGCGGCAACAAGGCGTGGACACATCCCTTTTCCTATGATGAGGTGAACCTGATGTAACTGTCGGCGATATTGAGATATTCCAACTTTGATGCGTGTATACTGAGGATCAGGGAGATCATGGTGTGTGGAGTTCCAAACTGGTTACCCATGTTGTGGAGAAGAATTCGAATATGCCCAGTTTACAAGTGAATTTGGGAAAAAAATAAAGCGCCAAAGTTTGCATGTGAGTATTTAAGCTCCAGCCGAGGTCATTCCGCAGTCAAAGTTGGGGATAGGAAAGATGGTAGGCTAGTCTGTACTAAAGAAGTATTAAATTAATTAACCTTTTTAAGGGAGGTACTGCTATGAGTGTTATCATCCGCAAGCGCAATGACGGTAACAATCTTGTGGTTAACATAGGTGATTTAGGTGATGCGTATAAGATGAATGATAGAGAACATTGCCAGACAATTCAGCAGATATTCAATGAAATGAAAGCTGCGATTATCAAAGGTCAAAAAGTGAAATTTGAGAAAACGCTTGTTGACGGCAAGGGAGAAGTAAGTGAAGATATAACACAGTATGATTGGATTGATAATTTATTTGGCACAGAGGAGAAATACACGACTGTTGGACAACTTAACGAGCTAAAGGAACAACTTGATGAAATATACAAGATCAATAAAAAAGAGTAGTCACCTATTGGGGTGATTTTTCTTTTGAAGGAAAAACCTTCCTGACGTCGAAATATGATGTCGAAGGAGAGTGATTATATGAATCCAACTCAAGAGAAAAACCAATTGATTAACACTCTATATCATTTCAAGCGGATATTGCATTTTTCTTATTCTGATGCTTGTGAGGCTTATAGTACACTGGAGAAGCATGATGAAACGACAATTTATATCATTGCTCAAGGTTACTTGTCCATGTCTCAACAAAATCATATAGAGTTATTACGAATCTATCGGGAAAATGAACTGGATCGTGGAGAAATAGAAAGTTATTTTAAAGCTTATGAAAGTTATATCTTTGAGTTAAAACAAGTCATTACTGACAAGGATACAAACACATCTTGGTTAAGCAGCACGCATGACAGTTTAATTGAAGCATGGAAGTCAACTGATGCGTTCATTCAACAGTGGATCAATAATACGATTTAGTATCACTAACACCCATCGTGGTGCTTTTTCTTTTAGTCTCATGTAACAGAAAGAAAGCTGTATCTTGACTATTTTATTGATAACCTTCGCATGCATATGATGGATATGTAAAGGTGGAGACCAATTACACCCGTTAGAAGTAACATAAAACATCTAATCAGCAGAAAAACTATAAAGATGCTCCAACCCTGTATATAGGATTGGAACTTCTTCATAGTTATTGACTGATTAATAAAGGGATAGTATTGTGTTGTAAAAAAGAGACAATAATTAATTTTTATTCTTTTCTTTTTCTATCTCTTGAATTACTAAGGAGTGTCTATTAAATTCATCCTTTTTTAAATTAGTTAAAAGTAGAATTAGCATGGAAAAAATAAATAATATTCCACATACAGTAATAAAAGAGTTTGATGAATTTAATGTATAGATCAATCCTTTGTGGCTATTCGTTATGTTTGTTAACCATCCTAATTGATCTATTTCTTTTAAAGAAGTATTATTTTGAGCGAAGCTAAGCACTGCAACTTGGATAGAAGCAGTAAGAGTAATTACAGCAATACCAACCGTGATTATTAGTTTACTTGCTAACTCTATAACACTATTTATAAATGAATCATCATGTTTAAGTTTTCCATTATCAATCTCCATCTTGGAGAAAATAAATTTTCTGGGTGGGAGGCTTCTATACTTTTCATACAATTTCTCTATACTCATTAAAGGAGAGATAAGTTCTTTGTTTAAGAAGTTAAAGCTTTCTTTTAGTTTAATATTAGAAAAGGGGGAGTTTATTTTTTTGATAAATAGATGGTAGCTTATTATTACATAAGAAACTGTAAAGATAGCGAACAGAGCAATTACAATATACGAATTCATCCTAATCAACCTTCCGTTTTTGCTGATATTAATACTATCGGAATGTAAGTGGAATTTTTTTATATGGTGATGGAGATGAATGTATGGAAACAAAGATTAAATCCGTAGTAACTTCGTACAAAACGAATGATATTATAAATCCATAGAAGTATGAAGAACTTTAGAAGGCAAGGAAACTTTTCCTGCCTTCTATTTTTATGTCTGGAGGTGAAACATTGAAATGGTATCATAAAGCAGTTTATTCATTTGCGAATTCGGTGCTTCCGGCTGCGGTAAAGCGTCAGATGATGGGTTTTGGCAGGATGACCTCACCAAGATCGTCAAACGGATGGGATATATTCAATTGGCTCCCGAAAAAGTACCAGAGTGCTCATAATATTGATCTGACCAAACTACAGAATCACACAGCAGAGGAACTACTTGAGATTCTTGTATCTGTTCATCCTGATATTTCGCATGCGCTCTACAACTTTCTGCGCATGGGTGACACACCACTTACATTTACAGCAAAGAAGCAGAATGGTAGTGACGATAAGAATGGGCAGAGGGCTTTGGATGCAATCAAGAACTTACTGGATTCTCCACTTCCTTCACCTGGTTATCAGCATGGAAGGTCGTTAGATAAGCTTGATACAATTCAGCGGATGATGATTATGGTACGTGGGGCTTGTGCTGGTGAAGTAGTTCTAAACGAGCGCTGTAATGATGTGATTGATATCATACCTGTTGACCCTGCGACAATTTGGTTCAGGAGAGAAGAAGGGACAAATCGACTTATTCCTTGGCAATATATCAAGAACCCACGTCCTCGTGCTGGCGAAGAATGGTTTGGTCAGTATAAGAAGATCGATACGCCGACATTCATTTATGAAGAGTTCGATCCGATGATAGATGATCCGTATGGTCGAACACCGATATTACCTGTTCTTCAAGCGGTGTTTTTTCATTTACAGGTTTTGCAGGACTTGAAGGCAGTTGTTCACAATCAGGGATACCCAAGACTGGATATTTCCGTGGTTGAGGAAGTTTTATTAAAAAACACGCCTAATCAATATAAGAATAATCCTGCTGGTCAGCAAAAGTGGTTGACTGAACGTATGAGTGAAATTATGGGACATTTTAATTCGCTTAATCCAGATGACGCTATGATTCATTGGGATAGTGTGAAAGTTGAATATCTCAAGGGTGGCAATTCAGGGCCGATGATCGATATCAAGAAATTGATTGATATTATCGATACTCAGATGGCAACCGGATTGAAGACTTTGCTTACATTACTATCTAGGCATCAAGGTTCCACTGAGACATACAGCTCCGTGGATACACAAATATATATCAAGTCAGTAGAGTCCGCTCGAAACGTAACCAAGCGTTTTTGGAAGCGGGCTTTTTCTATGGCTGCAAGAGTACGTGGTGTTCAAACGCATGTAGAAGCAGATTACGCTCCGATTGATTTGCGTTCTGAAATGGAACGAGAACGAGATTTAAGGGCGAAGCTGAACAATTATGTACTTGCTGAAAAAGAACGTTACATCACGCCTAAAGAGGCGGCTGTTGAAGCACGGTGGATAATGGGACTTGATCCTAATATTCCGCTTGAATTAATTTCAGAACTGGAGAATAAACACTCTCCGACACAAACGCAGCCTTCTGTCACTTCGCAGAATGAGTGAGTTTGCAATTTTACTATATCAAGGAGGTGAAAAAGTAAGTGGCAAAGCCAAGTCCAGAACAACTGGCGAGAATAAATCAACTTGCTCGCGTTCCTCTCACCGAGGATGAAACTTATGTATTTCCTGCCAAACTTGTGGGTGATCAAATCATTCCACGCCGTTTTTACCGACTAACACCTAACTTCCTTCGAAAGATGGCTGTCCAAGCCAGAGAAGGTGTATCGCTGCTGTTAGATCACTCATGGTCAAACTTAGGCATTATGACAATTCCACTTGGAAGAACTTTTGACAGTCGGTTGCAGATGGATGGCGATGAACTGGCATTGTATGCAGATCATTATATGAAGTTGGGTCAAGAGGTCGGAGACATCAAGATAGATCAAATAGCGGAAGGTATTGATGCCGGAACGATCTTTGACACTTCCATCGGCTTCACGGTAAGCAGCCAAACGTGTTCCATTTGTGGGCAGGAATATTTCGGTGGGAATTGCCCTCACATACGCGGCAGAGAGTATGATACAAAACTCTGCACGGTTGATATTAATGACGGTGATCTTATGGAAAACTCACTCGTTTTTGACGGAGCTTATCCGGGTGCTGGAGTAGTGGGTATGAGTAGTGCTGCTGAAACACAATCAACTGTAAAATGGGAGGCTTTATCTGAAGATGCGAAGTCACTACCAAGTGGCGGGCGCGTCTTTTATTCTTTTAGCGGCAAATCAGGTCTAGATGGATTTGTGATCAAGCAAGAAAAAAACAATGAGGCCGAAACACAGGCCAAAGGAGATGACACTGTGAACGAAGAACAAAAAGCTGCTTTGGCAGCAGCACAAACTCAAGCTAATGCATTGGCGTCAGCAAATGGTGTACTCGGACAAGTCCGGGCTGCACTGGGAGTTGAAAATGATGCGGACATTGCCGCTAAGTTGGCTACACTGAGCGCTCAAGCTGCGGATGGCCTAGTCTACAAGACGAAAGTTACGGAGCAAGCCTGTGGAGCTGGTGTCCGTGCATTAGGGGAAGCGTTTAACACCGAAACTATAAAAGTTATGCTATCCCACTTGCCGGTATCTGAGATTGAGAAAATTGGCGCGACTTACGAAGCCCAGGCTCAAGCTGTGTTGGGTGGCGGTGGTCGTCATACCGAGGGGGATAAACCAGACCTTCCTGCAGGAGCGGCAAACGGAACAGCACCGACTAATGCTCAAGGGGCTGGTCAAAAGACACCAGAACAACTCCAAACAGAGGCAAAGGAAGCGGCTAGAGCTGATGCCATCTCTGCGCTCAAAAATACCGGCAGAAGCAATCTGCTGAAGGAGGATAAGTAATATGATTGGATCTCAATACAACGGCGCACCGGGACCTGGTCAGATTAACACGCAGGAATTTGTTGAAGTTCTTGCTTCCACGGACTTGCAAGCGAGGATTCCTGGGGGCGTATTGCTTGCACAAGGAAACGGAGTGATTAAGAAGGGGACTATTCTCGGAAGGGTTACTGCTTCCAAAAAATTTGTTCCTTATCTCTCCTCAGCTTCTGACGGTTCGCAAGTCGCTGTTTGCATTTTGGACAATGATCACGATACTACACTTACCGATATCGGCGCTTCAGCGTGGATTGCTGGAATTTTCACTGAATCTAAAATTACAGGCATTGATGCAGCGGCTAAAACGGCGCTTAAGCTTTGCTACTTTGTATAAGGGGGAACAAAATAAATGGCAAACGTACTTGACCCGTACTTCCTGACGGAAGTCGTTCAGAACATTCGGACAGATATTAACAGTTTTCGAGGTGCTCAAATCCTGACAAATGGTGTGGATTTTAAACCAGAACTCGGGCTGACGATTAAATATGACGTTACCTACGACGATACCGGAATGACTCCACCTACTGGACTCAATGATCCTTCTCCGATCCATGCCGCTCCTGTTGTGAAACAAATGGAATTCACCAACCAAGAATGGCGTGAGAAGGCAATCATAGACAGAGAAAAGATTGCCACTCTTCGTAAGCCGGGCACAAGCCTTGAGCAAACTTGGGGCGAAGAATATATGATTGATAAAATGGTGAATCTCAACCAACGCCTTGAAACACGATTCGAGTGGATGCGTTGGCAGGCACTTACAGGTAGCCTGGTTGTTCCAGCAACAGAGAATAAACCTTCTCGGACAATCGACTACGGCGTTCCGGCAAATAACAAGCCTACGGCTGATGTCCTTTGGAATAATACCGCAACTGCCGATCCGTTAAAAAACCTGGATGAATGGCTTCTGAGATTCAGGGGGAGTGGCGCAAGAGGTGTTAAAGTTGTAGCTAATAAAAAAGTGGACAGTTACTTGAAGCAAAACGAAAAAATCCGCGATTTGATCAAATTCACCTACGGCAAAGATATTGTAACGGATGGTTCGCTTTCAGAAATCGTCAGCCAAAACCTGAATGGTCTTCAATACGAAGTGTATGATGGCGGATACATTGACGATACAGGAACATTCTACCCATTCATTCCTGACAACGCTGTAATCATCATTGGTCAAGGCATGACAGGTTCTATCATGGATCTGGTGACCAGCCCGAACAACTACGAAGACATCTTCACTGGTCACACTGGAAAATTCGCGCTGGCTAAACTGATTAAAGGCGACCCTGACCAATGGCAAGTAATCAACGGGGCAACTGTGCTGCCGCGTATGAAATACGTCAATTGGCATATCTTTGCTACAGTGGCGTGAGGGAGGAACGACCTATGACGATCGTGAGAGTTTTGGTTGATGCTGTTGGGGAATACAACGCAGGGGACATCGTAAAAGATGCCCCTGATGGACTTGTTGAGATTGCTAAAAAGCAAGTACGTAATGCAGCAACCGGAGAGTTGTTAGCTGAGATCATTGAGGGCGATTTAGCTTCTACGGACACTCCATCAGAACGTGAACAAATGCTTCAGGGAGAGTTGGACGAATCGAAGAAGCGCGAAGCAGAACTTTTGGCTCAAATTGCTGAACTGCAATCTGATATTAAAAGTGGTGATTTGGACGATGAACTGAAGGAATTGAAATTTGTTGCGAAAGAGATGAAAATTCATGGTTACACAAAAATGGGCATCGAAGAGTTGAAAGAGGCCATTGCCGCAACTGGCGGTGACGCTGGTGGCGAATAAGATACTTACGAAAGAAACATATCACGAAGAAATAAGAGGGCGTCTAGGCGTTGGTGAGGATGTAATATCTGACTCCGATATAGACGCTCTTTCTGTTTTGCCAATCGGTGAAGCAAGGGTTGTAAAGGCAGTTCCTGACTACGCTTATTTGACTGGAGATGATCAAGCCTATGTATATGCAGCAGCCATTTGTATGGTTGCTGCTATACTGGCTCCATCAATGGCTGCGAGAATCAAAAAAACAATGAAAGACTTCGATTTTTCTTTTGAAAATCAGGCAGTCAATTGGGAGAAACGCGCATCACAATTAGTTGATGAGGCCAATGAGTTCATTGAATTGATTTCCACCGTTCAAGAAAGTTTGGGAGTGCCATTGTTAGGATTGTCTGGTCCCACTAGGGAGAAGGAAAGGCGGCGCTTCTAATGTTCAAAGATTTCATTCACAGACAGTCTCCCTGCAACGTGAATGGGGAACCCGATAAAGTCATTCTGTCGAGAGAAACAAAGGCGACTACTGTCCTTGGTAAGGAGTACATGTACAATGGTCTTTTTGCTACTAAGTCACCTGTATTACCTGGGAATGTTGTGCAGAAAGATATGACATTCTTGGTCCAAACCCTTCGCTTTACTGCAACCAAAGACAAATACTGTTCCTTAATCAAAACCAATGTTACTGTCGAAGTACAACGGTACATGCAGGAGTATGATGCGAATGACAATCCCAAAGGGAAGCCTGAGTTTACACCTGTTGCTGCTGAAATTGTCGGATTTGCTCAACGTGTCTCTGCTCAACTTAAACAAGAAGAACCTGGTCTTCTACCAACCACATCGCTGATACTTCTTTTGCAAACCGATGTCGATGTCAGAGAACCGAGTGATCCGGCGCTTATGAGTCCAGATCGCATTTTGATATCCGGAAAGAAATATCAAGTGGACGTAGTAGATCGGATCAAATATCCTAATCTACTATACATCCAATTGTGTGAGGACCGGCGATGATTACGGGGTACGATGCAGAACGTGCAGCGAGGGACTTGGAGAACAAGTTGGCGGTTGAAATCACAGGTCTAACGAAAATTGTTATGCTTACTGCCAAGACTGGCATCAGATACTACCCGGCTGTCCGAGAAAGCTTGGAAATGCAAATGACTGTTCTGGCGAACCAGATGATATCAGGAGACATCACTGCTGATTACTGGCAAGCGTGGCTGGAGCAGTTTGGTAAGGGTTCACTTATGGCTGGCCCGAGTCAAAACCCGGGTCTGGTGAGTTATATGAACAGTGAAGCATGGAACCGGCTGAGGCCAAAGGGGAGCCGAGTTGTTGTAGGCCGGGGTAGAGGAAAGTACCGAGCTATTGACGGAACGATTAAGGAGTCCAAAGGCGGATATGCAGGCGTTGATTTGGAGGAGTTGGCAGAACGGGGAGATCTTGATCCTTCGTTCAAAGCCACTCCTCCTACTTATTTCATGCGTATTGCTATCGAATCGAACCGGGAACGGATTTTGAACGGAATCAGTCGCGTTATTACTGATTTCCCATATCATCGCTACTTCAGGGAGGTGAAGGGTTGAGTTTGCAATTGTTGGATGCAGTTCAACATGTGCTTAAAAGTGATTCGGAGCTAATGGAACTGCTTGAACTTGATGCATCTTCACCATCCGAAGAGGTAGTAAAGAGATTGACTAAGGGAATGGAGCCGGAAATCACTGTAAGTCATGAGACTGTTCCTCATATCTGCCAATATGTGATGCCAGGACGATTTTCTCCAAATCAATTAGTGTTCGAGGGGAAGTTTTGCTTAGATTTTTATGCCGGTACAGGTTATGCGGCGAAGCAGCTATTTGAAAGAGCGTTCAGCGTGCTGCACGATAAAAGGATTACGATGCCAGGTTGGGCGACATACCTTTGTGGACTGACATACGATGCTGATTTTGCAACTGGAATACAAGGAGTCAAAGGATACAAGGCCATTTTTGACGTGGACTATCTCCGAATGAATTGAGGTGAGGATATGTCTGAAAAACAGATGGAAGCAACAGATACCAAACAGGAACATAAGGAAGAATTTCCTGAGCTGGAGAAGCTGATCCGAGAAAAGATTCGTCTTGCTCAAAAACTCGGATTAATGGATGGTCAGCAACCTATCGCAGGATACAAAGAGACTAAAGATTACAAACGAATTGAAGATATTGATGCGCGGCTCTGGGAGCTTGTATAAGCGTCATAATAAAAGGAGGAAATATAACTATGAGACCATTAGTTTTTGACGGCGTTGGTACAGTTGTAGCAACAGATTTGGATGGGAAAGTGAAGTATGTGGAGGACAAGGTATCCAAACTTACCTTGCAACTTCAATTCGACTGGCAAGGGGTCATGGGTGGTGACAGCGGTTATGCTTTCCATTACACTGCGGGAGACTTGCAGGATAAGGTGAGCATTGAAGTACCTCGTTATTCTCCAGTTATCGCAGATATGTCTCAAGGCGCTACAACAAAGCGCAGTACTACCATGGAGTTTGACGAGACTGAACAAGGCATCCTGGGAGTTGACGGATATATAATCAAGGCTCCATCGAAGTACGCAGGTACATTTATTGAAGCGAGCGATGCGGTATATCTTGTTGATGCTGATACCGATGAACGTACTCTTCTCACCAGAGTGGCCTCTACACCAACGGACGAACAATATGTAATCGATACAACGGGCAAAATCGCATCTTCGGATACGAATAAAGGCAAGGAGATACTGGTCATTTACAAATGGACAAGAGAGGGTACAGAAACTGCGTTCAATGGAACACGCCGTCCAGCACCCTTCAAACTTACGCACCGTTTTGAGTTAATTGATGATAAGGATGGAAAGCCTGTTCCGGTGCAAGTAACGATCTTCAAAGCTCTAGGTGGCGGTACATTGGATGTGTCGCAGGAGCGTAAAAAGGCTAACACGACAACAATTGACCTTCAAGTAATGGAACCTGGACGGTCGGCAGATAATCCAGAAGGACACGCTATGACAATCAAGTTCGGAATTTAATCTATCAAATACAACCCTGCCGGTAATCGGTGGGGTTCTTTTTTTGGTAAAAACCATATTTCAATTCAAAGGAGAATGAACATGAGTGAAGTTGAACAAGTAGTCGAAGGGCAAGAAGAAAAAACGTTGGATCAGACTTTAAATATTGGCAGCACAGTGAGGCTGGCTGAAGGAATCAAGAAGACAATTAAAGTAGGTACGATCAAATTAATCCGTGAAGTGCGACAACAAGCAAAGAACCTTAAAGGTATTCGTTTTAGTTATGTCATTGGTCGTGATGCGATAGAAGCAACGCAAGTGGGAGAACAGGACATTCCTGCTATTGACTGCCCAGCTATTGAGCAGGCATATAAAAAAGCGTTTGATATGATTTTTGTCGAGGGTTTAACGGATGAAGAGTATGAACAGGTAGACATGGAGGGCATTAAGTCACTTGATGATGTCCTGGATCGATTTCTATAAGGAATCATTCCCACAAGACCCGGATGACAACGATTCAGACGACGAGGAAGAATCAGATCATCCGGGAACCGATTGGCTTGGTCTATGGGCACTTTGTATCAGCAACGGGATATCAGATACAGAGTGGCCTAATATGACCATCCCTAAAATCCGGGCTTTGATGAATGAGAAACAACGTTCTCGTGAGTTCGAGATTGTGTTGCATGGGGGTAAAGTTGAAAACAAAAAGCCGAAGAAGGCAAAATACTTATCCGATCTAGGTTTCATCCAGCCAAGATAGAGAGGAGTTACTATGGCAGACGGTACAAATAGAGATGTCGTTGCTGCGCGGATTAATTTAGATACAGGTAAAGTCCTCCAGTCTTTCAAAAACATTGACACTGGAGCGCGAGGGAACGCAGACGCTTTCAAGGCACTGAATGCTGAGTTATCAACAGCGGAGAAGTCATACAAGAATATATCTTCAGCTATGGATAAGATGGCTTTAACTTCAGAGCAACGGCGTCAAAAGATTGTAGCTGAATACGAAGCTCAACAAAAGCAAAAGATTGCTCAAACTGCTTTGCTTGGTGCCAAGGCTCAACAGATGGAGCAAACCAACCGTTTAATCGATGCAAAAATGCAGGCACAACAAGCACTGATCAATAGACGAAATCAACAGATTGAGCAATCTGAACGTGAGCATCAACAAAAGATGCAGATTCTTCAAAATCGTTCTGTTAAATCCGGGCAGGAGGCTGCAAGGGCAACGGGTGCGGGTACAGATGAGCGCACCAGAGAGCGTGTTTTGCAAGAAGAACAGAAGATACGTGTTGCTCTTACCGAGCGACAGAGGAAAGAAGAAGCTCTCCGAGAAAAAGTGTTGCAAGAGGAACAAAGGATTCGACATGCTTTGTCTCAAACTGAACAGCAAACCAAACGGATGGGGTCCACAATGGATGCTGTCTCTAAAAGTTGGATTGGCAGATTAGGAGACATGGCTACACATGCCGTTATATTCCACAGCGTGTACAAAGCGATGCACGAAGTCACCCAGGCCATGAAAGAAGGCTTGGTTGACATCGAATCAAACATGGCCGGTTACGTGCAGACCAATGAGCATTATTTTGTACATTTCGAAGATGGCACCAACAAAATGATTATGGACACCCAAAGGTTGAATAAGGAAACTCAACAATTCATCCATACTGCTCATGAGCTTGGTTCGAACATTCTGGATGTAACGGAGTCAGCTCGTCTCTGGGGCCGTATGTACAAAGATGTAAACGTAGTCCAGGAGCTTGTCCGTCAGTCTACAAAGTTGTCCACGGTCGATATGGTAGAGCTCGAAGACGCAACCAAATCCATGGAATCCGTAATGTCTCAGTATGGTGTACACATCAGTAATGCGAATGATGCCATGGTAATTGGTAACCGGGTTTTGGACTCCTGGTCTAAAGTTGCGCATGATACGATGGCTCCTGCTCGTGACTTGGGAGCTGCTTTTCAGAGAACCGGTAAAATTGCTGCGGAGACAGGCGTATCGTTCGACGTGATGAACGGTCTGATCTCCTCTGGTGTGCGGAACACTGCCTTATCCGGGGAGAACTTGGGTAACATGTGGAAAACGGTCCTCGGTACGATTCGAACGGATAAAGCGGTGGACGAAATCGAGCGTCTTGGCGTTAAAACTAAAGAGGTAGTCGATGGTGTCGAACAATGGCGTAAAGCTGAAGATATTCTATTGGATTTGTCCATCCAGGTGACAGACAAGAACTATGACCTCACACAATCCTATGCGGATATTTCACGCGGGGTTTATCAATATGCCAAATTGGCAGCGTCTCTAAACGTTGGGGATATACTTCTCGGTACTGCTGCTTCAGTGGGTTCCACCGGATCAACAATGCAGTACCTAACCGTTCAGATGGATACAATTCAGCGGAAGGCTGCACAGACCAAAACCTCTCTCCTTGAGATTTTTAACACGGCTGGAGAAGACGGCCTTCGCCAGATGATCAAAGACGTGCTGGACGGTATAGATCAACTCCTGATCGGATTAACGAAAATTCCTACGGGTGTCTATGCAGCAACTGCCGGGTTAACCGGTTTGCTTTTAGCATACAAAGCATTACGAGGGCCTGTAATGGCTGTAGTCGCAGCGATTGAAGTATTAAATGCAGCTAAAGCTAAAGAAGCGGCTACAACTGTTGCGGGGACAGCAGCAACCGCAGCAAACAGTGCTGCAAACACAGTAAATATCGTTTCCAGTGAAGGTGTGATTGTCTCTACAGTGCAACAGACTGCTGCTAGAGAAGCCCAAACAGTAGCGACAGGTGCGGCTACAGTGGCGACTAGTTCACTGAGCAAAGCGCAAGCAGTCTCAACCGTTACTATGGCAGCAGCAACCGCAGGGTTATCACTGCTGGTAGGTGCTATTGCCATTTTCGCTTTTAAAAGCGGAGAAGCAGACAAAGCCGAGCGCGATAGATTACAAAGTCTGAAAGATAACGATTCTGCGAGTCAGCAGATGATCAGTCAATATCAACGGCAGATTGATTTATTGCCAAAAATGGTTAATGCGCACAACTCACTGAAAAAAATGATCGACAGTGGAACTCTCTCCTCAAGTAAACAAGAGCAGGCTAAGAGACAACTTGAGGAAGTTTCTAAAGCTCTTGCGATGACAATTGGTCAAGAGGGGTTGGCTCAGCTCGAAGCGGCAGGCTTCACAGACACAGCGACTAAGCAACAGATAGATAATCTTAATCAGTTGATCGAGAAGCAGAGAGAGGCTAGAAAAAACGTTCTGGAAGATCAAAAGAACTCACTGGGAAATCAGTTAACTGCAAACGTTTCTGCCATTGAAGAAGCGAAGTCTAAAATTGATGCTGTAAATAAAAGCATTGCGTCTTTCGGATCAAATATAAACAGGACAGAGCAGCTTAAGACCCTGGAGAATGAACTGGCATCTCTTGAAGCGAAGAACCGTGAATTGCAAGCCGCATTAAGCGATGCTGATGTTCAGATGGGTCAAATGACATTAGAAGCCTTGGACGCACAAAAAGAGATGGATTCTTTAGCAGGTATAAACGGAAAAGTCTCCGAGACCATTGAAGAACTGACTGAAAATTTAGTGGAACAAACAAAAGCATTAAGGGAATCGGTTCAGGCAAATATTGCATCTGTTTCTGAACTCAATCAAGTAGCTGAAACACTGGCTGACGGGCAATCTCTCAGCGCTCAAGCAGTAGCAGATTTAATTCTCAAATATCCAGAACTGGCTTCACAGATCAGAAAAACCACTGACGGTTGGATGTTTGAGGGACAAGTGCTCGAAAAACTTAGACAGGCGAAAATCAAGAAAGCGATAGATGATTTGAAAGCAGAAAGAGATTCAACTCGAACGGTAGCATTGGAAAGCTTAAAACGAATCCAGTTCTACGGGAAAGAATTTGAGGCTATCACAACCTTTGCAGAAGCCAAACAAAAGATTGCCGACATTGAATCAGAAATCTCAGAGCAGCAGAAAAAGAATGCTGCAAATCCTCCTTTCGCTAATTTGCCCTCCTCGCTCCCGAGCGGCCTTGCTGATGCTTTAAAAAGCCAGAGCGATATGCTTAATAAGATGTCAGATGATCAGCTTTCTGTAAAAAAACAGCGTGTTCAAGAATTAAATGATGTTATAAAGCAATACGCTGGGCAGTTGCAACTAAGCAATGATCAGATTGAGGCGATGACTAAACTTCTGAATGACAATACTTTTGGAATTGACGACAATACAGACTCTACAAAAGATTCAAACAAAGCCCGTAAAGAGACTGTAGACATCATGACTGATTTGCAGAAAGCAATCGAGGGGTATAACAAATCACTTGAAAAATTGGACTCCCAGCAGAAGCGTGTAGCGAAATCGTCCAAAGAGTACCTTGATATTCTCGCACAGAAGCGTACAGCCTTACTGGAAGAACAAAAGCTTTATGAACAAGGATACAATGATCCGTCGCAGCTCGTTTCCTCTCAGGTGGAGATAACAACAGGCGGAGCACCATCGACAGATATCGCCAAAATGTTATCCACTGCTGTTGACTTGGCAAACTCAGGCGTGATGAAGTATAAACAAATACCAGGTGAGCTTAATGGTTCGTTCAGTGAGTTTAAAGAACGGGCCTATTCGGATTGTTCACAGTTTGTGCAGGAGATGTTTAAAACAATTGGCGTACAGGTACCGCGTACCGCAGCTCAACAAGCCAAAGCAGGAACTGCGGTTTCAAAGAAAAACCTACAAGTTGGAGACCTTGTTTTTTTCAATACCAATGGCAAGGATAACTCACATGTTGGTATTTATATGGGTGACAGCAAGTTTATACAAATGGGGGAGTCTGGACTAAAAGTTTCGGATTTAAACAATAGCTATTGGGGGCCCATGTATAATGGTGCAACTCGTATTCCTGGGTTATCCAATGACAATGCATCTTCTACATCATTAAACGTTACTCAAGCGAGCAACAGCAATGTTAAGTATGCCGGGAAATACGCTTCTGAAATTAACGCTGCTGCAAGTCAATTTAACGTTGACCCGTATCTTGTCGCTGCTGTGATCCAACGCGAATCAACTTTTGGAGCCAATGGGGTAACAAACGTCATGCAAGTTAATGGCATGAACAATGCGACAGTAAAACAGAGTATTGATGCAGGCACTAAGATGCTCTCCGAGTTGCTTAAAAAATCCGGTGGAGATGTCGCCATGGCTCTTGGTGGCTACAACATGGGTGCTGGTATCATTGATTGGTTCCAAAAATCAGGCGGGTACAACAAAGCTGATATGCAAGCTTATTCTGACAAGTACAAAAAAGTCTATAACAGCAAGGTATACGGCGATGTTGGGTATGTAGATAAAATCCTGGCTGATTATTCACCACAAAAAACCACTACACCTACACAGAAACAATTAACGGATGCTAAAAACACAGCGGATAGTGAATTGCTACGGATTAGTGATGAGCTTTACAACATTGATGTCTCGGAACTGGAAAGTAAACTCGGCATTAAAGATATGAAAATTTCCGACAAAGAGTTGTCTTTAAAACAATCTGAAGCGCGGCAGAAAAACATGAAGAAAGACTCCCAAGAGTACAAATCCGAATATGAGCTTCAGTTGAAACTCAAAACAGAAATTCAGAAACTGATGCAGGAGCAGCGTCAGATGATCGAACAATCCGGGTTGAAATCGGATGAATTGACTAACAAGCGCCGGAGCCTGACTGAGAAAATCGGGGATGTGCAGTCCGAAAAAGAAGACATGAAGGATCAGTATGCCAGTGACCAATTTGATACAGCACAGGCGAATATGGAAGCCCGTGTTGAGCGTATGCGTCAGCAAGGTCGTTCTGAAATGGAAATGACCAAGACACAACTTCAGTTTTATCAGGGGCAACTCAAGAATACGGCCCTCACTGAGGAACAACGTGTTGAATCGGCTAAACAAGTATATGACCTGACAAACAAAGTAACGGATTTGAAATTCAAAAATTCAACCAGTTGGATTGAGAAACAGACGGATCAGATGGAGCGACAAGGGAAGTCTGAGGTTGAAATATATCAGATGCAGGCTGAAGCATACAATCGTATGCGAAATGATACGACATTAAAGGCAGAACAAAGAGCAGAAGCAGAAAAAATGTACCAGGATACTTCGAAGAAATTAATTCAGTCTCGTTATGAATTTTCAGAGAAGTGGATGACCAAAGAAGCTTTAAAGATGGAAATGGCCGGCAGTCAAAAAGTAGACATCATGAAATGGGAACTGCAAGAGTACCTAAAAATGCAGGCTGATAAAACCTTATCAGCTGAACAACAATGGGATCTCGAACAGAAAATATATAAGCAGCGAAATGATTTGGACAAAGAATACTATTCCTCTGCTGAGAAACGAATTAATCACTTGAAGGCCATCGGTGAAATGACTACTGAGCAAGAACTTACTGAGTATATGAAGCTTCAGGCTGCTTATCTGGTAGGAAGCGATCAACGAATGGATGCGGATGAAAAGGTCTACGATCTAAAGAAAAAACTTATGGACGAAATGACCAAGGCAGTATCTGAATCGGTAACTAAGCAGAAGAAGTTGCTGGACAGCGCTCGGGATGAGGAGATCAAACGTATCCAGTCAGAAAAGGACGCTTTCACCTCAGCTCAAGAAGCCAAAATCAAAGCAATTGATGATCTGATCCAATCTATGGAGCGAACTAATGATCAGGATGACTATGAGAGACAGCGTGCAGAGAAAGTTGCTCGTCTTGAAAAGCTCCAGTCTGCTGTTGGTCCTGAAGGTGTTGCTGAGCGCAAACAAGTCCAAAAAGACATTGAGGACCTGGATCGTGAACATGGTCGCAAGCTAGCCAAACAAGCGCTTGAGGATCAGAAAACGGCGTTACAAGAGGAGAAAACAACTCGCGAAAAAGATTTTGACGATAAGATCCAAGATGCTAAATCGCATTATGATGATCTTTCAGTAGCATTTGATGAATTCTCTTCAAACACTGAATTGTCTGCTGAAAACCTGAAAAACATTCAGATACTAAAGGAAAATGAGAAAAATCAAACGATCCTTGGAATGCTTGATGCTTTTGTTTTGGAGTATCAGAGTCGCCTTGATCAGATTGCTGCGACAAGTGCTGCAATTGGAGGGACTGATGTCGTTGGTGGGGCTTTGGCTCCTGGAACTGCATCGAAGGACTCTTCATATCAGAAGGAAATTGATCTGTACACATATAACGCCAACAAGGATGCCTGGGATGCAGCTAAAGCTCGTGGTGATGCAGAGACGATGCGACTCCTTCAAGAACAAAACGATGCGATTCGTAAGAAATATGGAATCGATAAAGATACAGGAAAACTCCAGCATTTTAGTGAAGGGGGAGTAGTCAAAGGTCCTCGCGGTGCTGCTGTTCCAGTTATTGCGCACGCTGGAGAAGCTATCCTTAATGACCGACAACAGGATTCGTTGTTTAATCTCCTAAACCTACGAATGCACAGACTAGACTTTACAATGCCTGAGTTTTCAGTCCCTCAAGGTTCAAACGGAGTAAATCCGGAGAGAACCAGTAATCAATTCGTAATTAAATCAGGAGATACTTATATCGCGGACGAATCGGCTGCGAAGGTCTTCTGGAGTGAACGCGATAATTTGATGCGCAGGATGCAGGCAAGGGGAGGTAAGGGATAATGATCAATGCTACTGCTGACGGAAAGCCCTTTAGAGAGCTTGGGCTTGGCCTGAAGAAGCACAACATCCCGGTGTTGCCACCGACGAGGGACTACAGTCTCGAAATTGCAGGACGGGATGGAGAGATCGATTTTGGCAGCACCTATGGCCCAAGAGTAATTAACCTGGAGTGTATCATCATGGCTGATGATACTACCCTTGACTATCATAGGAGAGTCGCCCAAGTGGCGGCTCTTTTTAATGCTAAAAAAGGGGATATCATATTCACTTTCGACGATTTGCCAGGAAGAAGATACATCGGGCGATATGCTGGAACGCTTGATATTGAAAAGATTCTTTTTGATGGGGAATTGACAATCCCGATCAAGATGGGAGAACATCCTTTTCCAGAAAGCGATGAGAACATGCTGGAGGAGACAATCGTCAATTCACCAGAAACTATAAAGGTAATGTCATCGGGTGATGAACGAGCTAGTCCTGTAATCGTCCTAACCAACACAGGCTCCACAACGATTCAAAATTTTAGGATTCAGAATGAATATTTATTAGAGGGGTGATCCAATGAACATCAGTAAGTATCTAGCAACCAAGCAACTCAATGTTTCAGCGAGGGGAGAGAAATTCACTTTCCCAGACAAACTCTATGTTGCTCTTTACACTTCCGATCCAACTTGGAATGATACGGGGCAAGAGGTATCCGGTGGAGGTTATGGCAGGCAAATACTGACCTTTGCTGAACCAGCTCAAATTACAGTTCAAGAGTTTCATCCAATCACTGGTGTCGTGAGCAATATACAAAAGATGGCCATCAAATCTGCAGCAGATGTACCTTTTGCGGCGGCTACAGCGAATTGGGGTACAATTACACATTTCGGACTGAGGGATACCGTTACAGGGGGAAACCTTTATTATTTCGGGACGCTTGAAACACCACGGAGTATTTTAAATAATGACATTTTCAAATTCTTGACAAACCAAGTCGAGGTAAGGGTGAGCTAAGGAGGGGACAATCACGATGGCGATGCGAGAAATGTATCCTGGATCTGTAAATAGCAAGCAAACTGAACTAGCCCAGGCTATAAACGAGACACAAACGACCTTTACTGTTTTGGATGGAACCGTCTTGCCTCCTGCGCCCAATGTGTTGACATTGGGAACGGATGAATCGGCCGAGACAGTCCTGTATACCGGGTTATCTGGAAATACAGTATCGGGAGTAATTAGGGGATTTGAAGGCACAGCGAAATCATGGACGGTCGGAACGAAGTTGGCGAGGTATTTTACTGCATATGACCATAACGCTTTTTTAAATAACATTCTTGAGGCTAAAACAGTAGCTGATGCGAGTTTACCAAAAGCAGGCGGAGCGTTGACAGGACCCTTGCGCATAAACAATTGGGGAGAGATCAGTGCCAGCAGTGGAGGGTATGTACTGTATGGGCATAACTGTTATCTGGATGCAGCAGGAGTTGTATATCGTTACCGTAACACTCATGCCAATATGGGCGCACGCGGGATTGTGTTTCGGCTTGGTGCTGGCCTGCAAGGCGCTTGGATGTTTGACATGGGGGCAATCGCTACAACAGCAGGCGCATCTTTTACGCCTACTCTCAAGCGCATCCTCAATACAGATGACTATAGCGCAATCGTGCAGGATTATATCCGACAGCCCGGATATGCGGCTACTACTGGCACGGCAACGGCGTACACAGCCACGCTTGATCCGGCGCCTGCATCTCTACCTGATGGATTTGGCATTACGATTGTGCCGCACGTTGCAAACGGAGCAAGTCCAACACTCAATGTAAACGGACTTGGCGCTGTTCCGTTAAAAGATCAAAAGGGAATTGCATATGCGGCAGGCAAACTGGTCGCAGGCAAGCCGTATATGTTTCGAAAAGTTGGTACGGATTTTTTGGCCGATAGCTCTGGTGGTTCTGGCACAGCAGTAGCTGGGGATATCAGAGCAGGGAAAACAGCAACAAACGAGGACGGGGATGTAACAGGAAATATAGCTGTGCGCAACACATCGCAAACCAACGTAACGCCAACAACCAGCGCTCAAACGCTACAACCTGGTATATATGACTACCCCATTGTGGTAGCGGGTGTGCCCGCAGCAACAGCAGATCTGGTTACTCAAACCCAATCAATTCCAGCGAATTCGAGTAGAGCATATAATTATGCAACCCAACCTAATATAGCATTTGTTACTACAAGTGCATCTATGGCTCAACAGCACGCACTGATGCTACTGGGGCCAACTCCAAGAATTAACCATAACGGAACAGTCCTGTTTACAGACACTGTGAACCCAAATGCTTACTATTCATATCTTACTTATCAGGGTTGGGATGGTTCGAGGTACCAAATATATAATAACACTGGAGTAGCAGCAAATCTCACTGTGGAAGCGTATTTCAAACGATAAGGAGAGGGTAAATGTGAATTCTACAGAGTGGATCAAATCAAACTATATGGTTGTTAATGACCCGTATATAGGAGAATCTGTTTACTGGGGAAACGGGATCATTTATTACGGCATCCTTACCCCAGTAGATAAATTTATTGAAATGTTCGGGGAAGCGATAGAAGAAGCGTTGCAGTCTAACACTGAAGTCAAACAGGCTATTCGCGATAGCGATCCCGATAATATCAAAGGATTTAACGAAATTTTGTAACAGGCGTTCCAACTATGGAGCGCTATTTTTACGTCTTGTTTCAGATCATTTAACAACAATTAAACTAAATCGTATAAACCTAATAACAACAAAAGGAGGAGTTAATCATGCCAATTGAAACGAATCGTTTAAAACTGCCCTTGCCTTTGGGGAACGAGAGTGTGAGTCGAGTAGGCATTAATGCCATCTTTGAGAAGATTGATGAGGGTGTTGCAACGCGGGAAGATGTAGAAGAGCTTCGCCAATTAGTCAACGAGATGGATATTCCAGACGCGTCATTAACTCAGAAAGGGAAGGTCCAGTTATCGAGCAAAACAGACGGCGATAGGGAAGAGGTTGCTGCTACTGAGAAAGCGGTAGGACTGGCTTTTCAATCTGGAGTTGAGCGGAAAGCGGAAGTGGTTGCCGCTCTCAACTCCATAGGAGTAACGGCATCCACATCCGAAACATGGGCGCAGCTCATACCCAAGATTAAAACAGTAATCCGAGCAACAGGGAACGCTACTGGGGCACAAGTGCTGTCAGGAGCAACATTTAGTAACGCTTCAGCAAATGGATTGATTGGAACAATGGCGAACCGGGGTGCAGGAGGAACTGTGACGCCTGGTACTGCTAATCAAACGAAGGCAGCCGGGTACTACAGTAGCGCCATCACGGTAATGGGTGACGCCGATCTGGTCGCCGGGAATATCCTCAAAGGTATTGATATTTTTGGTGTCGCTGGAACGCTGGTTCCTGGTCTACTTCAACAGTTCGCTTCTAGTATAGGTGTAAACGGTACAACCAATGGCGCATCTGTCAAAAACACGGTAGCCGATATACCTGCAGATAAAGTAACGATCTTTTCATCCAGCACAGGTATGGTCTTAGAAGCAATGACAGGTAACTCGTCCCTATCATCGGACAATACAACGTTAAGTGGTCTTACCATAGCGGATGCCGCTAACAGCGCGGTTGCCGTAGGTCAAGCCTATGCGTCAGGTTCTGGTCAGTCCGTTCTGACTTATATTTTGACCTTAGTGATTGAACCAGCGAACCGCCGTTATCGGTATTCCTATTACACCCAAACCGATAGAACCATTCGAAACAGCGGGTGGACCAACATGCAAGCGGGTCAGGACATGAACACGTTAAAACTGATACACACTGCAGTGGTTTCAGGCACAAACTCATACCTAAGTCGCTCCCTGATCAACTTCCCGGACACCTACATGACTCAAGTATAAAGGAGGACATCGTTCACATATAGGTATGTAATATCTAAAAGAACCAGACCTTCAAGAAGAGAGAATAGTATCAGTACCTTAAGGGTCAGGGGAGACAGGAGTTAATTTAGGATTAAGCTCACTTAGCAATATGTACTATACAAGCCCTCTGGAGTGGTCAGGGGGGCTTTTTACATTGAAGGGGTGAAGGTCATGTTTAACAGAGGGGCTTTTAACCGCATGGCCTTTAACCGCCAAATATCCGTATTCGTCTTTGGCCGGGCAGTTGCTGACGTATCAGGATCTGCTTTAGCTGCTGCAACGATGGAAATGACGGGTTCGGCGGTTATGGATGTCAATGTGGGAGCGGCAGGGGATTTTGTCCGGGAAATATCATTTACGGCGATTATGGATGTAGCTGTCGGAACCAAGGCGGATTTCATTCGGGAGATTACCAAACGGGCTGTAATGGATGTCGGTTTTGGAGCAGTTGCCAAGGGGAGTCGGTACCATGTGGAATTCTTTGAATTCACAGGACCGTTCAAACCAGGTGATCAAGTTGTTATCGATGCCAATTCGTACAAGATAACTCAAAATGGAGTTAATGCTTCACATTTACTTGAAGGTGATTTTTTTGATTTAAACCTTGGAGAAAACAATCTCACATGGACGGACCCTGAAACAGGTAGAAAAGTTCTGATCCGTGTTACACATAGAGACAAATTCCTGTATTAATTGAGGTGTGATATGCCTAACCCAACAATGAAAGTATTTGATAAAAACATCCGGCGTGTAGGCACGTTGGTTGATAGTTTAGATATACAACGAAGGAGAAGAATTAACAGTG
This sequence comes from Paenibacillus sp. UMB7766-LJ446, assembly GCF_030226665.1. Classification (NCBI taxonomy): domain Bacteria; kingdom Bacillati; phylum Bacillota; class Bacilli; order Caryophanales; family Paenibacillaceae; genus Paenibacillus; species Paenibacillus sp. UMB7766-LJ446. The sequence continues at coordinate 340,771 of NZ_JASOYM010000001.1, read as the reverse complement.
ATTACGAGGTAACATTTATGGTCCCAATGACTTCAGATGATTACCGTGAAAAAATAGCAATCAAAGGCCACGTTCAAGATGAGCGTGGTCAATTTTATGTTATTCAGTCCAGGAGCCGGTCCCGTGAAGGTCGGAAGCTAATGGCTTCAATCTATTGTAATCATGTCATGTTCAAACTGAATGATTTCAAATTCCCTTATGCTTCATACATCGACGAAGCATATGGCGTGCATCTCAACGAGCTTACTGACTTAATTACAAAAGCTACTGGCCGGAGATTTAAATTCGTTATCCACGATACGTTTGATTTACATGACGTTAAGGATTTTGGGCGCGGAACATGCCTGGAAGCTTTGAATAAGATCGTCGATATGTATGAATGTGAGGTCGAACCTGATAATTTCGTTATTAACCTCAAGAAGAGGATAGGATCGGATCACGGCTTGCAGTACCGGCTTAAAAAGAACATCGTGTCCAGCTCATTCAAAGACAAAGGCGAATCTCTTGTTACCCGGATGTTTGCTCAGATGAAAGATGGTCGGACGTTTATCGGCATGGATGCATCCTTGCTGACGGATCTGGAAAGAAGTTTATTGTCGAGCATACCAGGAACGATTGTTAATGGTAAACTCGCGGTCAACTATCTCATATCACCATTTGCTCAATATTGGGCGAGTGATTCGGTTCCATTTTACGATGGAGAAATTATTGAACAAGATATCGAAGAAGCAGAGGATTTGCTGAAGGCTACACGTAAGGCACTACTTGAGCAAGAGGTTGTTTCACTGGAAGCTACCATTTCCACAGCAGACTTGTTCAAAATCGACCACACTGAGCCTGAGCCTCATTTGGGCGATGATGTCATGTGTATCGATCCAGATATGGGCATGAACCGGCTGAAAGCCCGTATCACTGAACTGACAGAGTATCCATACAGTTTGGACAAGCATGCTGAACCGACGATCTCCAATATCAATTTAAGAGATTACGATGATATTATCAGTGACCTGGAACGAAATAAGAATATCACCAACAACTTATTTTCAAACGGGAAGATCCGAACTGATGTCTTTGAATCATTTGCAAAGCAGGCTGTCATTGACATCAACAACAGTAAAACAGAACTGATCTATCCACCAGAAGGCGGGATATTGGCGCAGGAGAAGACGAATCCTTTGGAACAAGTCAGGCTGACATCAAAAGGAATTGGGATATCTACAGATGGCTGGAAGTCAATCCGTGCTGCTATTACAGCAAAAGGTGTTGTAGCCGAACAGGTTATAGGACAACTTGGTAACTTTGTATCTATGCTGATCGGTAATGGTGAGGACATTGTACAAATCAACACTAAGGGCATTGCGGCGGGAGCATCTTCGTTTAATAGCGCGCCTTTTAGATTAAACATGAAAGGCGACTTAATAGCGAATAGCTTAACAGCAAATTACGCAAACATCGAATATTCAAACTTCAAAAATGGGGCAATCGTAGGTTCATCCATTAATGTTGGGAATGGCATGTTTACTGTTACATCTGGAGGGATCATGTCGGCTGTAGGAGCAAACTTCTCTGGATCAATTACAGCTTCCACTGTAACAGGAACTAATATCAATGGTGGTACTATTACTGGTGCTTTGATCCGAACAGCAGCAAGTGGCAGGAGAATAGAGCAAGACTCCCAGGGGTTCCGTTCGTATGACGCCGCTAATCGAAATCGTATTCAAATCGCAACAACAGATGATGCTGCCGCAGCAGCTATTATTTGGAGAGATGCAAACGGAACATCTGTAGGGGAGATTAATTCTTATTCTAATAGTGGTGTCCTTACAATGTACGGAAATAGCATCATAATTGGTTCGAATAACACCTCTAACCCTATACGGATGCAAGGGGCAGTCACCTTTGGAGGTGCGGTTAATGGTCTGGCTATATCCGATGTAACAGGATTGCAGGCCGAATTGACTACTTTGAGGAATAGAATTTTGAATTTGGAATCAGCGTTTTATTCCCACTCACACTCTGTTACTTTGCCTACGCACAACCATGGACTTGCTAATGCCGCAAATTGGGGCGGAACCTTCACAACTTCAACTCCGTAATGTATCATAATAGGAAAATAGCACCAATACGGAGGTAGAGTCATGAAGAAGTTTGCACATAAAGTTGCGTATATTGCTGGTGGTATCATTATCGGCGTGGTTTTTTCGACATCAGCAGGAGCATTTGCCGATACTGTAAAGAGTATGGTTGGGAAAAAGGTAACTGGGGAATATACGATCGTTGTAGATGGAAAGAAACTGTCAGACAAGGGTTCAGTTATTGACTCTCGAGCGAATGTTCCAGCACGGTCCTTGTCTGACGCTTTAGGAGCTGACGTAAAAGTGAGTGGAAAAACGATAACAATTACATCTGGCGAGGAATCTGCGACCGCAACCGAAACGACTAATAGCTCAAATATCCCGAACGGAAATAATTCATTTGAAGGCAAATCAAAAGCTTACTTGGAATCAATGAAGAAAGGATATACTTCTGAGATTTTGCCACCTTTAGTGGCCGGATTGGAAAAGGTGACTAAAGAATACGAGGGTATCAAAGCAGCGGGCGATGAGGAATCTACCAGACTTGCAAAACAAAAAGTAGATGAGTACCAAAAATTAGTGGATGATGCACAAGCCGAATTGAAGCTGATCGATGAAGCACTACTTACTGCTAAATAAATTAATGCTGTGAGGGTCCGTTACATACGGGCTCTTTTTTTGATTATTTTTACAATTATAAATCCGTAGCCATTACGTATCAAAGATAAAAGATAATAAATACATGAAGCCCTATTCCTTAATTGGAAAGGGCTTATTTTCGTATAGAGAGGAGGAAAGGTCTTGGCAAAGATGACACATACACTCCAAGTTAAACTGGATTTGAACAAACCTGTTGAAGAATTGACCCAGGTGATTACTGCGGTTCTTAGTTCGCATCCACTTAATCAAAAAGAAATTCTGACAGCTTTAGATTTGGAGATTGGGAATGCACTGGCAGCGATTGAAGTTCAGAAACAGAAAGAGAGTTCGGAGACAAGTGAATAGGGCAGGAAATTTTTCCTGAACAGAGAGATGGGGGATTCAATTGAGCGACACAACTATAAGTGAGGTGAACAGTGTTGTGGAAGAAACTACGAAAGTCCTTATGGGTATCCAAGTACAGTTGGCCAGAATGGAAAAGACGCTTGAAGGAGTACCGGCAATGGCTGCCACATTGGAAGCTACACGGGATCTGGCAAAGGAAGCTATGCAATCCACCAAATCGGCCCATCACAGACTCGATAAGATTGAGAATACTCAGACCTGGTTGTGGAGGACCATTGCAACAACCCTGATTGGTATAGCTATCGGAGCAATTGTTCTAATTTTGAAAACAGGAGGAGTGTAAAAAATGGATTGGAGCACTGTATTTTCGTTAATCGATCCTAAGTTATTTATTGTATTGGCTGCATGCTGGGTGCTTGGAATTGGAATCAAGCGCATACCGAAAATTCCTGACTGGACCATTGTTTTCATCGTAACTGCATTCGCTATTGTGATTACCTGTTGGACAGTCGGCTGGTCTCCCGAATCGCTTATCCAAGGAATATTGGTTGGTGCATTTGCGGTGTTCGGTAACCAGGTGGTCAAGCAAGCGAAGAAAGGAACTGATCAGACATGATCTCAAAAGGCAATTTCTTGTTACTTGAGCCATCCGAATTTAAAGGGTGGCTCGACAAACAGAAAATAACCAGAAGCATAGACAAGATCCAAGTTCATCATACGGCTGCACCTAACTACACTACTCGCCAGATGATCAATGGGGTAGCTAAACAAGATGTATGGAAATGTCTTGAGGGAATGAGGACGTACCATCTATCACAGGGATGGTCTGGTACAGGACAAAACATAACTGTACTTGAGGATGGACGTATCGCTATCAGTTTGGATCGGGATCTAAACAAAACACCGGCTGGAATCAAGGGAGCAAATACTGGCGCTTTGTGTATTGAGATCATAGGTAACTTTGATCAAGGTGGAGACACAATGACTGCTGTGCAGAAACAATCTGTAGTCCACCTGTACGCCTGTCTCGTACTCAAGCTAAACATACTTATTGATACATCCCATATTGTGTATCACGCTTGGTATACGCCTTCTGGTGCATGGTTAGGTGATTATGAGAAAGGTAAGTCCAGCAAGACTTGTCCAGGAACAAAATTCTTTGGAGAGGGGAATACACGATCTGCTGCTGAGCGAGGATTCATTCCAGCTATCAAAGCTGAACTCAAGCGTATTAAGGAAGGGGATGGAGATCCAATGACATCAGAAGAAAAGAAACAAATGGAGGAACTAAAGGCAAAAGTTGAATCTCAGGCCAAGTGGATCGTTGCTCAGAAGGCCAAGGAGAACATGGAATGTCCTAAATGGGCAGAGAAAGCTTATGAGTTTTATAAAGATTACATTGCTGATAAAACTGGGAGTTACGACTTTTGGCGCCAACTTGTGATTAACTACCGTAAAGAAAACGAAAATAAAGTGATTTAGAAGTGTAATAGGGAATTTTAAATTAATTAATGAATTTTTTGTAGTTATATAGTAATATTTGTTGTATTTCTTCGAAAAAAGAAGGGGATAAGCTTCAATATAGAGAATATAAGTCCCAAGAACTATTGAGGGGGACTTTCAGCATGCCACATGTAATAAACAGCAGATTGAGAAGCTACTTGAATTTCGAATCGATTAAAGTGTTTTTGCGTAATCAGGGGGTGCCTTCGTCTGGTGCTAAAACAGAAATTCTAAATCGTATCGAGCAATTCCTTAATGAAGGGAAACTGCCTTATGGTATATGGGAGGAATTCGTTTCTCATGAGTTAAAAAACGGCCATAACAGATCTATATATCGCGTCAGACTTAATAAAGCTTCGCTAACAAAACTAAGTACAGTGGATAGGCTGAAGAATGCACTAACTAGTGCAGGGTATCCGAACTCCAAATTTTCTAATATTGTAAATTCATTTCCAGATAGTGAAGAGCCTGAATTAGTCTATTTCAATTACACTAGTGCAGGGAATGATGTGCTGAAAGTTGAGATGGGTTTCTCTTCACTGTTCTGGACAAATAAGGTTCTCGACGAAAATGAAATTATACAAGTTGACGAGACGGATTATGTTTGGGTTGAAATAGATACAGAGAGTGAATTGTTAACAATGTCATTTAGACCGAGGGGGAATACCAATGAATCTTCAGGTAGAATTTACTATTTATATGAAATGTACACCACTCTATTGACTGATATTTTTTCCTTGCGATATCTCACTAATGACGATTTCAAAAGTGTGCTATATAATGTGTTTAGGGAATTAACGAGTAAGGCAGAAAAACCATATGTGAAAAAAGTTGAACCGTTATTGCCAGAAATTGAAGCGATATGCAACAAATTTGCAAAAATCGTTGGATTGCCTAATTCCACTGATCCTGTAAATTTACCTACAAGGTTTAAAAGATTACTTGAAAGAGCTTTGATTCAAAATGACTTTTTCAATTTTAAGGCATACACAGAGGGTAAAATCGGAACAATTGAAAAATTCCATTATGCTGATGACACTGGGGCTAGAGTAAATGCGTCGGCCAATGAAGGTGATGGTATTGAACTCTCAGATATATATTTTGATACCAGAGACACTATAGATGATCAAAGGAAATTCAATAAACTTTGGGTTACTTTCTTTTTGCCTGAAGATTATGAAGCTAAACAAACAGAAGTTAGGTTAGAAGCTAACTCGAAATACTATCTTATTCACTTTTTTAGATATCTTACTGGAGGTGAGAAGGATCATGTATTATCCCAGATTGAGACGTTTAGGAGAGTACAAGATTAATGCAATTGCTATTAATTTATTGGACTCTTGGCTTGCTATACAGAGAAAGGCAGTTTTAAGAAATTTATCGCCAGTTCGATTTTCAAATCAAAGTGATATTGATATTGAATTAGCTATTGATATGTTCTCTCTATCGTCATCACCGGAAATTGGCGTACTTAAGCCGATATTTAAATCTATCTGCCCATGTTGTGATTCTCAAAATGGGCAATATGCAAGCATGGGCGAAGTCCCGGATGAACTTATCAGTTGTAAGCATTGTAGCTTTGAATATGTCCCTTTCAGACGTCCTGATTATATTGAAATTGTTTTTGAAAGGTGCTTAGATCCAGAGACCCCTATCTCTTCTGGAGATACACGTGAGACTTTCCAAATTTCAGGGGGGAACCGGGGAAAAGTAGATAGCCTTCGAGTATCCGATGTACTAAAAACTAAAAGTGTAGCTCGAAGGCAATTATTAAGTAACTTAGACGGTAGGTATGAGGCGGCTCAATGAAGATTAAGTATGTTATTTATCTTATAGTTTCTATTATAATATTAACAATTACGATTAGTGTTAGTTCTTCTCTTATTATTGCATATTTTAAGGCTAATCAAGATTGGGTAAGTGCATTGATTGGTTTTTCAGGCAATATTATTGGGGGAATACTTGGGGGATATATAGCCTTTTTTGTGGCGAAGTTTCAGATTGATGAATCATTAAAATCTCAAAAGAAAACTGAACTCCAAGAAGTTGCTAATATAGCTTTCATTTTAAAGGAAGAAATAAAAAACAATTCTCTAACGCTTGATTCAATAATTGTAACTGAGACAATGGAAGCATCTTTAATTAAATTTGATTTATCAAGAGAGACTTGGATTTTATTCTCCTCTAGGGTTGCAACTAAACTAGATGAGCCTCTTTTTATAAGTTTGAATACAATTTATAGAAAAATTCAAGTATTTCAATCTATGGATATTGAAGATATAGCAGCAGAAGTCTCAATAGAAAATATTCAAAGATTAAAATATCAATTTGATGACTGTATCAGAAAACTAAATGACTTTTTGGAAGAAAATTCATAATTGAGTCACTTTGTAAATAGACCAAGCCTCTGCCTGGTTTTACGCCAGTAGGGGCTAAATTAATTAAATGGATGGATTCATGGATTATACATACAAAGTATTATTTACGGATATGGATTTCCTCGTAGCAGCACTAACCCAGGTCCGCGTATCCGTCTGGCATGTCCTGGGTGATCGTGAACATATCATTGACTATGGTGGTCCGGTGGAGGAGTATAGCCCAGTATCCATTAAGATCATAGGGAAGAGATACTTCCGTGATACGTTTGAGTTTAGGGTACAAAAATAGAGCAGGAGGGATAACCTCACTGCTCTTTTCTTATTATTTGGTTGTATATTCACTTACTTCAAACGTTAAAATCTTATCGAATATCACGTAATCTGTACGTTTGCTGAATGGACCTTTATTGTTGCTGTATTTATTGATGGCGAACTTAGCTGGGCCAGTTCCTGCATCTCGAGCATCGTACCAGTTGAGGAATGCATTTACATCACTAATTGGAAGATCATATTCTTTTTCTAGCCCAGTTGTCATTGTTACAACTAGAATTGCATGATTTGCTGTAGGTTCAATTGGGTCTGTTGGGTCTGTAGGATTCGTTGGGTCTGTAGGATTTGTAGGATCGGGTACAGAATCTGGATCTTTACTATAAAAAAAGTCGAGTTCATTTATGTTGATATCTTCTCCAGACATGGTGTACAAAGTGATGTATCTTACTTTACTTATTACTTTACCGTTTGGGATTGGTTCGAGCGCCCCACTACCACCATTAAGGGTAAACTCATGCAAGTAACCAACAGATCGATCCTGAAAACTAATTCTCATACTTTTTAAATCACTATTTATTTTAAAAGAATCGATTGTTCTATCTGTTCCTAAATCAATCATCAACATTTTACTTTTAGGAAGTAAGGTTCCTGTTGTTTCGTTGTTATCAGTGATTAATGTCGTAACAACTTTCGAATCATGCGGTTTTGTAATGAAGTAGTTATCGGGGATCATAATTATGGAATCTTTTCCATTAGCATACCCACCCGTATAGGCACTCACAGATGATAAGGGGATAAATACTGATACAATTAGTGTTAGAATTAAAAATAAATTAATCTTTCTTTTCATTTAAACTTGTCCTCCTAATTTTTATTCGAATTTAATAATACAAAATTTAACAAGGGTGGTCTAAACAATAATAACTATATATTCAATTAAGTGTTAGAAGTAATAAAAAAGCTCTACCGACCTTATAAGTCGATAAAGCTAATAACTCTTTAACCTATTTCTTTTAATAATTCTTTATTATTATTACGCACATTACCAACTTCCTTTGGTACCTCATATGCTCTCATCTCAGACGCTTGATATGGCTTAAGCAGACCAAGAAGAGACTTAATACCTTCACTATCTCTTCCGAGCCATTCCGCCTCATCCTCGGGGTGCAGAATAACAGGCATGCGATTATGAATGTCTTCCATAAGGCTATTTGGTTCGGTTGTAATAATGGTGCACGTACTCAGTTTATTGCCGTCTGGATCTGTCCAGGTATCGTACAGCCCAGCCAAAGAAAAGATGCTATCGTTCTTCATCAGAATTCGCATAGGTTGTTTACTCGATCCTTCCTTACGCCACTCATAAAATCCGTTTGTTGGGATGATGCAGCGCTTGGAGTTGATCAGACGTTTGAAGGCCGGCTTCTGGGCTAACGTCTCAGCCCGAGCGTTAATCATCTTGTTGCCGATCTTGTCATCTTTGGCCCAAACTGGTACCAGTCCCCATCTGAGCGAGCCCAGTCTATTGCCGTCTTTGCTCCCTATAATGGTAGGGATGTTCTGCATAGGTGCAGCATTATAGTTGGGGCGATACTCAAATCCGTCTGCAATAGATGCATAGTACCTGTCCATTATAGCGTCTATGGGGTCAGTGATCGTAAATCTACCACACATACAAAGCACCTCCTGTATTGTCTTTACAATATATAATCACACGATAAATTGATCAAACACGGGTATACGTAGCAAGCCGGATTTGGTCCAGTTCCGCATCTTGACCCTGGCTTGTATCTTCGGTTCCAGGTATACATAATCATTATCTTGGCCTGTTACGAGTTGCTGGCATACACCGCGGAATGCCAGCTTATGCTTTTGATTTGGGCCATGCTCAATTATTCCTGCTGGTCGAAGCCTGCCGGACAGATCGGGCACAGCAGCAAGCCATCCGAATTCAGTTTTTCGATACCCAGTGATATAAACATCGGCGTATGACCAGTTGATGATCTTCTGCCAGTCTTTGGAACGCCTGCTGACGTACTGACTATCCTTACGCTTGCCGACTACACCTTCCATACCCATGGCTTCAATCTGAGCATATAGATCCTCTCCAGCGCCTTCTATGTGAGGCACAACTCCAAAGTTAAAGGAAGGAAGAGATAGACTGTGTAGGATCATCTTGCGTTCCATAAGAGGTAGCTTACGTAGATCTTGTCCTTGGTAGAAAAGAATATCAAATATGGCGAACGTGGCCGGCAGCGTCTTGGTGAGTTGCGTTATCTTGATGGCCTGCTTTGTGCTGAATCTACTCATAACTGCTTCAAAGTCGTTAAGTCCTGTCTCTGGATCAGTGCAAGCGACCTCGCCGTCCAGGATAAGATCAGAGTCAAACGGCAGAAGTAATTCAGGGTACTGACGAGTACAATCGTTATTGTGACGTGTGTATAACCGGACATTGGCGGACTGTTGCGAATATATCAACCGGTGCCCATCAACTTTAGGTTCATATATAAAATTGGAGTGACTAAATGGACCCGGTGCTGTTGCAAGTAACATTGGACTGATAAACATAAAAACACCTCAACCCAATTATATCGTTTGCCATAAAGGATTGAGGCGGTAAGTTATGGGATAAAATATTCAATTGAAAATATTTGTGTTTATTAAACTATAAAATAAAAAAAATGTCGAATAATTACTACTTTTGTATTATAGATAAATTGATAATACGCCATTATGTATTTTGTTATTATATTATTTGTGACATATTGTTTATGTTTTAACTAATATTAATATGGTAAGATTACACTTCAATTTTAAAAAAATAGGAGATGAGAGAATGGTTTTAAGAAAGTTTATGGGTGCAATGCTATCATTATCATTATTTGCAGGTGTAGCAGGTGTTCAAGTTTTTGCTGATCCGTCAGATGAAAGTGTTAAAGTAGAACAATCAGTTATAGTGGACACAAATTCCGAGCAGGAAACAGCAACAACAGATGCATATCAAGATTTCTATGTAGTTCCTGTTGATGATCTATCTGGAGGTCAATTACCAGCCGACCAATTAGCGGTATCAAATATTGGATTGGCAGCCGGTGTTTATTTCATACCAGGAGTTGGTGAAGTCGCGTTGCTAGCTACTGGAGTTATTGTTGTAGGAGGTGTTACATACTACGCGGGTTCAACGATATATAATAAAGTTAAAGCTTATTTTGCGGAAAAGGATGCAGCCGAAGCAGAAATTGCAGCAGAAAAGGCTTATCAGGACGCTAAGAAAAATGGTACTAAAGCAGGTACACATACGGATAGACGCCCACCATATAAAAATACTCTTGAAAGAACCGGCAAACCACGTTCTACCGAAGATCTGTACGATTCGAAGGGGTTGAAACAACGTAGATACTATGATAAAAATGGTAATGCAGACGAAGATATCGACTACGACCATTCAAATGCGGATGGATCACATACGTTTCCGCATAGACATAAATGGATCAATGGTCAAAGATTCTAGGTGGTGATGATATGAGTGAAAAGTTTACTTACGAAGAAATTCTTCAGTTTATTTGGGAGCATAGAGAAATAGAATTTGTCTTTGATAACAAACAGTATGCATTCCTTTCTCATAAAGATGGCTTTGCTTTTGTATGTGAAAACAAAACGCAAGGTCCAATCTTTACAACTTATGAAGAAATGATTAAGGAGAGCAAACTTAACGGGAAAACATTTTTAGAGCTATTTAAAAATGATGAGTTAACTATCACGGCTGTGTTCTAATTGGACTGTATCAGTTAAAGAAAACAAGAAAATGCCCAGTCTTCGGACTGGGTATTTTTTTATGTTGAATAACGAACGTATATTCGCATATAATAAAAAAAGCGAACATGTATTCTGTTTATTGGAGGGATGAACATGCCAGTTAAATACTTGGGTTGGTTGGTTGAAATTATCTATGAGGATCAAAGTGGAAAGATCACCAAACGACGTATCCAGGTCAAGAGCATACGGTCGGGAATGATTAAAGCTGACGATCTATTGTCGGGAAAGCCACGTACGTTTAGGGAATCCGGTTTACTGGCATGCCGTCCAATAAGAACGACAGCATAGGGGGACTTAAAATGACGGATTTTCAACGCAAGGTACTGAGGATCTTGTACAACTACAAAGGTGGGCGACGTAGGTTTCCCACAATTCACGAGCTAACGGTCAAAACAGGGAAGCATAAGCCAGATGTCATGGCTGCTTTGGACGCTCTTGTGGCTGCGGAATACATACATTGGGATGACAAGTCAGATACATCTAACATAGTCATTTTGGAAGGCTGGGAGCGTGAGGGTGAACGTCCTAAGATAGAGCACACGCCACCTCCGGGGAACATCGACTATTGGACTGAATATTAAGGGAGGTACTTGTCATGCGTAGTAGACTGAAAGATAACGGATTGTATGAGTCATCCAGGATGATAATGCCTGAACACAGGGAGGCATGGATGACACAACAAGAGCAGTTGTTAGAGAAGGAAAAGCCGATTTTGGATGAGCAGGAATTGCAGCTTATTTACGGCCTGCTGAATGACTCCTTTCACCAGCGCATACGTGTTCGAGTCACAGTCTTTGACCCTGTTGAGGATGAGATCTATGAGGGGATTGTATCGGTGGTAAATACGTTTCTCAAGGAGATCAAGCTGGTGTTTGCTGATGGTGATTGGAAATATATCAAGTTAGCTAATATCATGTCAGTATCTATGTAGTCATTCTGTAAACAATGGATTTGTATGAATTTGGCTATGGAATTGCCACTTCGTCCTTTATAATAACTAAAATAGTTATTTTAATTAGGGATGGTGCCAAGTTGACGTGGTTATTTATATTACCCTTGGAATTTTTGACGCCTTAGCAATGTTGTTATTAATACTAAAACTGTACATGTTACCATTCAGAGAGTATGGAGTGAAAATTACCTTTTTTGTTTTCTTTATTGCTACATTTTCTTATATGATGCGCATTACGTTAGAGTCTCCAAAACTGGATTTACCTTTACAGTACATTTTCTTCGTACTGTTCTTACGCTTTGGGATGGAGTTGAAAATACATTTGTCATCCTTCATTGCTGGCGCAGGAATATCAGCATATGCAGCCATTCAAATGGGGATTTATCACCTCTTCAATTTCTTTGATGTAATGCATGTGAATGTGATCCAACAGAATGCAGGAAGCCTGGTTTATCTTCTTCAATCTTCATCAATACTTGTCGCTTATGTAATCTGCTTTTTTCTATCAATGTTTGATTATGGATTCTCGTTTATTATAAGACCGCCTCACGACTTTTTGACGAAGGAAAATTACTTATCCAGTGTTAATCTACCATACTTAATAGGAACAATAATTTCTGCATTTACGATTTGTATGACTCTGGTCTTGTTGTATAACTCTGATCCGACATGGCTTTTAGTCCTAGCAATATTAACATTTGGCGTTTCCTATCTCTTTTCTATAAGGAGGGAGCGAGGTGATATTAGAGCGGCTGTCGAGGCGTATCGCAATAAGCATAAAAAAGGCTGATTCAGATGGTCCGGGAACGGTTGAGATATTGGAATATGAATTAGGGCTGCGTCTTAATTGGTATACTGGTTTGTTACTTACAGTGATTCTAAGTTTGGTATTTGGTACTTTTTTTGGATCTCTGATTACTTTGTTTTCATTCGTAATTTTGAGGAAGTTTTCAGGCGGAGTGCACTTGCCAATAACGATATGCTCTATTGTAACGGGGTTTGTAGCAGCTCTTATTCCGTTGATAAATTTAGATTTCGAAACAATTCTACTTTTGAATACAATAAGTCTCATTATTGTATTACTGTATGCGCCGAATGAATTTGAGTATGTAAATCCTACATCCTGGGACCGATGGCTAAAATGGATTTCTGCTGCGCTGGTAGCAATGAATTTTGTAGTGAAGTCACCTGAAATTACATTGGCATTCTTTATTCAAGCAATTCTAATTCTTCCAGTATGGACAAAACATGAAGGAGGTGGTTAAATTGAATAAAAAAATAGCAAGAGCGCTTTCTATTGACCTAACAAAAGGGGCAAAGAAGTCTTCTAAGAAACGCAAAAGCATTGTTGGAGCGATGAAAATGCCAGAAGAATTGAAGAAGAAGTGATCCTTAATGAATGATCGATTAATAATAGGTGTTCAAGTCCAAAGCGATGGCTCTTACGGGCCTCGCTTTTCCTTTTCCGAGAATGATATCATGGGCATCGAAATGTGGAAGCCTTCGAAAAACTATAATGTCCCATTTTTTTATACAAGAGCAGGGAACTTTACCGTGCTTACAACGTTGAGTGCATGCGAAATGGCTTTCCCTAATTTTAAATTCCTTGATGGTTCAAACCTGGTGAACGTCGATAACATAGAGCGTGTTTTGACCGGTTCATATGGCGGAATTGCATACTTTAAAGACGATATACATACCGGAATCAACCAGAAGAATCTCAAGGTTTGGAAAGATATCGTAGATGAAGTGAAGCAGTTAAAGAAGGACAGCAGGCAGATTTTTGGTGTAGAAATAGTGGAGAACGGGCAGCTATCAACAAGTAGATTCTTTAACGTTTGTGATATTTACTATATAGATATGTGGGAGCCGAAAGCCAACTATTATGTACCTCGGTTCCACACAAGTACAGGCCTCTTCACGGTTGGGCTTACATACAAAGCTTGTGCTGAGGCTATGCCATATCTATACCCTGCGCATAATGGTAACCTGGTCAATCCTTATTGGATCGAGAGAATTGATGAGCAAATATTTGGTTCTACAGCAATCTTTAAAGATTCTGATTATAAAGTTACTGTAGCGAGAAGTAAACTTAAAGCTCTAAAAGGACTTATCAATTAATCAAGCCCGGGGTAACCGGGTTTTTATTTATCACTAAATACAATCATTGTCAAGATAAATCGATACTAGGTAACAAGGGAAAGTTTCGACAACCATCGACAAGTTACACGGCTGCGACATGTTATTATTAAATTGGAAAAAACAAGAATTGAGTATTGGAGGGGGATAAATATAGGGTAACATTCAAAGCTGAATAGATATGTAGCTTGAGAGGGGTGTGTGGATCGCGAATTTTGAGTACTATACTAGTACTCATTCGGCCGGGGAGAGCGGAATACTCCGCGACTTACTTCGTAAGTACTTCCCACTCATACAGTTGTTCCATTTGAATATCCAAGATCATCGCCGCCAGGTACATAGCTTCTACATTCATAGGGCGTTGACTTGTCGCGAAAAACGAGATCATTCTTTTGGACCAACCTGTACGACGTGAGAATTCGGCTTGGGTCATTTGGCGGTGATCAAGCCAGTACTGAAGTAAGCATCTCCCTCGGATAACTTCCACCAAGAGGACTCCTTCAATCAAATTTCGAAGATTAGTATACCATGTGTTGCGGAATTAAATAAACTAGCACTAATGACATCATTGGGGGATAGGGAATGAAGAAATTAAGAGTGGAATTTCCGTGGGATATTGAAATGAGGAGCGCTGAACTATACATTATGGCAATTATTCTTGAATATCGTTTAGACGCACCTTTGATATTTACAGTAGTAATGCCTTCCCATACTTATTCTATAGAAGTGGGATAATCCATTATGTTTACAGCAATGATAATCAACCAACTTAATTTGATATATATTAATGAAGAAAAAAATCGGCACGATATGCCGATCGTGCCGATTTCGTGCCGATAAAGTACAATAAATATTGATAAACTTTGATGAGGTATAGTTCTCCAAAACCATAAAACGCCTTGTCATCATAACGTTTGAATAATTTTGAAAATGTCCTTTGATCAAGTTCGAAATGGAAGGCAGCATCGGTTAATACAGCTGCAAAAAAAGATCGAGGGATTTTCCCTCGATCTTTTTTTGTTTTGTGGAGGATATGCCTCTGTATGCAGGCCTGAACCAGATTTGAAATGTTTAAAAATACAAAAATATACATTGATTTATTTTCCCCGTAACACTGAGTACATATATTTGAATGGATTCAAATATGAGGAGGGATAGTTTATGAGACAACCATTAGCAAAAAGAACAAAGGCTTTATTATTATCAGCGCTGGTTACATTCAGCATATTACCTCTGTACTCCCCTGCTGCCCATGCTGCTGAGGACGGAGCAGCCTCCGGTTCGTTCAACATCCTAAGTTATAATGTAGGCGGCCTCCCCAGTCTCGTTTCCAGTTCCAAGCCTCAAGAGTATACGGTGCAGATTTCCCCCAAGCTGAACGACTATGACATCATTAATGTGCAGGAGGATTTTAATTACCACAACCAGTTGATTTCGCAAGTAACCCTGCCTTATTTGACGCAAACGAGCGGGCTAGCCGGCTTTGGAAGCGGGCTGAACAGTTTATCCCGGTATCCGTTCCGTGACTTGAAAAGGATAACCTGGAACAAGCGATCCGGTCTGTTTGATAATGGAAGTGATGAGCTGACGCCCAAAGGTTTCACCGCAGCAACCTACGAGATTGCACCTGGCGTGAAAATTGATGTATATAATCTGCACGCAGACGCAGGCGACGATGATAAATCGCTTGAAGCCAGACGTGATAACATCAGACAGCTTTCCGAATACATAAAAAATCAATCTGAGGGCAACGCGGTCATTGTTTTTGGCGATACGAATACTCGTTATACCCGTGCTTCAGACAACATCGAGATGCTGCTGACGGAAAATGAATTGCATGATCCCTGGATTGATCTCGTCCGGGGTGGAAGCATTCCGGCAGACGGAGAAGCGCTTATGGATGCTGGCAACGTCAATGGCCCCAATTATGAAATTGTGGACAAAATCTTATACCGTGGAAGCAAAGCGTTAACATTGAATGCCGCAAGTTATCGTGTGGAAGATCAGAAATTCGTTGATCCGTCTGGAAATCAACTGTCTGATCATTTTCCGATTACAGCAAATTTTGTATACAGTGTTTCACCTGCATATCGACTCAGTTCAACCATTGGAGGAGCAGGCGGGACTGGCTTTAATGATTTGGAGCGCATCCCTGATGCGCAGCCTGGCTCAATTGTACTGGACACGGGCAACCGTGTGGATGGTATTACGACGTTGTATCGAGATGGAACGAGTCTGACACATGGAGGGAAATCCAATACTTCCACACTGAATCTCGCTAATGGTGAATATCTAACACGGGCAACGATTAGTCAGGGGACACGAAATGGAGATAAACGAATCTTTCACCTTGAATTAACGACCAATCTGGGGAATAAAATTGCAGGGGGCCAGAAGACTTCGGAGCAGATCATTCTGGACGCGCCTGCGGGTTGGTATATCGCCGGGTTTTATGGAAGAGCCGATCAAGAGATTGATCAGCTTGGAGTTATTTATAAGCCTGTCCAACCTTAATCCCCTTAATCTTGGAACGATAGAGAACAGATAATAATCTATATCACCGCTTGGAATAAGCATTGGAAAAGACCGCAGGGTTTGGACCAATAACATTCTGAGCGGTTCTTTTTTGTAATAAAATAAGATCAATAGCACAAGCCATTTACTAGATTCAAGCATCTAATGATAGAAAAGGATGTGAAAACATGAGCGACAATCCGTTTAAGGGATATCGGATTACAAGTTCATTTGGCTACAGAATCCATCCTATTTCTGGCGGACAGACATTTCATCGTGGAATTGATCTCGTCACAGAGCCATGGAATGGGCCCATACATGCATTTATGGACGGGACTGTACGTTTTGCTGCGGAAGGGGCTACAGGCTCAGGATTCGGCGGTTATGGGCTTACCGTTGCGGTACAGGATCACAGGGGTTACTTGCATTGTTATGCCCACCTTTCCCGGATTGCAGTAAAAGTTGGACAGCAAATAAAGCAAGGGCAGCTTCTCGGCAACCAGGGGAGTACGGGTGAAAGTACAGGGCCACATGTGCATTATGAGGTACGCAAATCCAGCGCCCCTTCGTATGGATATACGGCCAGTGAGAATGGTGTTGTGGATCCAGGAATCTATTTGCAATCTGAATATAATTCAACTGTGGAAGGAGCGGAGGAGACGCCAATGACGACGATGGAGGAAAGAGAACGGTTAACAGCATTGGAGAAGATGCTGGAATCTCAGTCGGCCTGGGTCCAGCAGCAAAAGGACATTTCCAGTATGGCTTGTCCGTCTTGGGCAGAGGAAGCTTATCGTTATTACCAACCGTTTATAATGAATGAGACGGGCAGTTATGATTTTTGGAGATTGCTGGTTATCATGTATCGTAAGGAAAAGGGGATCAAGGTCTCTTCCGGTTCCTCAGGTTAACAACAAACGGATCAGGAGTAAACGTGAAGCCTAATCTTCAGTCGAAAGCAGGCAGACAACCATTTATGGAATGTTGCCCGTTCGCCCGGTTCATCCAAACCTAAACGTCATATGTTAGGGTATACCTGATGAAGAGGAGGCAATCACATGAGCGAAGTAGGATATGGCTGTGGGGGCAACGTAGGCGGCGTAGGCGGATACAATATGTTCACAAACACTGGAACGATCTTGGTACTGTTCATTCTGTTGGTTATCATCACGAAAGCATTCTGCGTTTAATCCGATATGAATTAATCCGAATAAAGGGGAGCCTTAGTGGCTCCCCTTTATTCACGTGCATACGAGGTAAACGTTGTATCGGATATTCTCTTGGATTTGAAGTACGCTAACTGCTGCTGCGGATTCCTGAACGCTTATTGCTGGCTTACTGGATATAAATTTCAACGATTGCTATATCTCTTTCCTTCGCTAAATCGATAAAGGCTGTAGAGGTCTGAACGAGTGGTCGGAAGTAATCCGCAGGGTTATTTAAAACAATCAGACCGGTTTCGCCGGTTGTGAGCAGAACCCTTTTGCCAATAAAATTGGGCAGCATATGTTTGATGAGTTCCTGTGTGACTTCAGCATTCAACTGACCAAAGCTGAGGCTGTACAATTCGCATAGCACGGAGATAAGTTCCTGCTTGGTCTGATACACCCGATTGGTCGTCATCGCGCTGTACACATCTGCTACAGCCGTTATACGGGCAAATGGATGAATCTCGTCGCCTTTCAGTCCGTAAGGATAGCCACTTCCATCTTCACGCTCATGATGCTGGAGGGCAACGGTTGCAAGAATCTCATCCTGAGTGGATTCCTTGACAATCTCATAACCATATAACGTATGTTTCTTCATTTCTTCAAATTCTTCGGGCGTTAATTTGCCCGGCTTATGTAACATTTCAGATGGAATTTTGGACTTGCCTATATCGTGAAGATATCCTGCTTTGGCTACAGTCAAACATTCCTCAGGGTTGTAGCCCATCCAGCTGGCGATATAAAAAGCGAGCATTCCGACTTGTAAAGAATGATTGTAGGTATAGTCGTTATCCCCGTCAAGCATCAGTAGCAAGGAGACAACATCCTTTTGTTTTTCAAGCTGTCCCGTTAGGGTTATCAAAATCTCATCGACCTGAGTCTCATCAATAAAACCCTTCTCCATCGCTTGTTCGAACAGAGATTCTGTACCTTTGATCGTATCGTTAAACAGGTTAGTTAACAGACGGGTTTGATCGGAAGGTAAGGTTTGTGCATCAGAGTGGAGGTCAGATGTTGTATGCTCTACATCTGCGTAATCGATTCCGTGCTGCAGCAGCTTGGCAATATCATCGTCGCTGAGTCTGGAACCTTTCATCAGCATGTGGAGACCCGAACTGTTGTACACATCATTTTTTAGCAGGTCGCCAGGTTTAAGATCAGTAACATGCACTCTCACGTATAAACCACCTTTTCCTCGACTAATATCGACATATATCATTATAATAACAAGAAAAAAATGGGTTGACAACGACTTATTTACTAATTTCATTGCCCGTTCAAAGGGTCGAATGACTAGTTATTTAATTGTCCATGGGGTTCCAGGGTCCTAGTTGATGACCTTTCCACTCGGAACCATCTTCCCATATTTCTTTTTTCCAAATGGGGACATTCTGTTTGAGTCTTTCGATCGCGTAACGGCTCGCATCGTAACAGTCACTGCGATGAGGGGAGGAAACGGCAATGACGACGCTGATCTCTGCTACATCTACCTGCCCAATCCGGTGACTTATCGCACATATCACACCTGGCCAGCGTTCATTAATTTCACTGCCGATAGCCGCCATCTGAGAAAGTGCCATAGGTACATAGGCCTCGTATTCGAGATGAACCGTTCGTTGTTGTCCAGTCATTTCACGGGTGGTGCCAACAAAGGTAAGGGCTGCTCCATGGTTTGCAGTGATGACTAGCTTCGTTGTAGCTTCCACGGACAGTGGGGACTGGGTGATCAGGAATAATCCGTCATCCGTACGATGCTCGGGATGGGGAGAACGCTGTTCGTCACCAGTCAAATGGGTCCCATCTCCTCCCGACACAGGGGGAATTAAGGCGAGCTCGTCCTCGGCCTTGATTATAATATCGGCAGAAGCATACTGTTGGTTTACTGCCAGGAAAGAAGCGCGTATTTGATCCGTCGCTTCCGGGTAAGCAAGGCCCAGTTTTTCTTTTAATTGCACAGGAGTTGGATCCGTTCCAGGGTATTCATATTCGAGCAGGGATGTGCCCAGACGTTCAGCGATGCCTGCAAATAGTTGAATTGTCAATTTCATGCGAATAACTCACCTCTTTTTAATCTCTAAACCCTATAAATATATCATAACGACGCGGAAAATGTTATGCTTATCCATTAGAGGAATGTACGTTATATACGATAAGAGGGAGGCGGTGTGATGAGCACCAGGAAGACGCAAACACTAACGATTCTACACACGAATGACATCCATAGTCATTTTGGCTCCATGAGCTCCATCGCCGCCATGATCGGACAGGAGAAGGAAGAGGCCGGAGAGTTTCTGGTAGTAGATATCGGAGATCATATGGACCGGATGGCAGTTGAGACGGAGGGTACTCTGGGGGCGGCTAACGTCGATGTCCTTAATCTGACCGGTTACGATGCCATAACAATCGGGAACAACGAAGGACTAACCTTTACACCCGAACAATTGGCACAGTCTTACTCTGGACTTCTGTGCCCAGTCGTATGTGGAAATGTTGTGGACCAGGCTACGGGCCTGCCACCAGTCTGGATGAAATCCTCTCTCATTCTGGAGAAGGGGCCATTTCGCATCGGTCTGCTTGGTGCTACAGCACCCTTTACCGCTTTTTACGAACTGTTGGGATGGGATGTATTGGAACCGGTAGAGGCACTGCGTGAGCAAGTTGAAGCTTTGCGTTCTCAGGTGGATGTGATCGTTATTTTGTCCCATCTGGGGCTTTCAACAGATCGCAGACTGGCCGAACAGATCCCGGGCATCGATGTCATTCTGGGCGGACACACACATCATGTATTGGAAGAACCATTAGTCATTGGACAGACGGTGCTTGGAGCGGCAGGCAAGTTTGGACAGTGGCTCGGTAAGGTGGTATTGGAGCGAGAATATGGAGCGAATGAACTTGCACTGGTGAGCAGTGGCTGTGTTCCGGTCCAGAACATGATGCTCGAAGAAAGGGTAGCACTGGCCATAGACACACATCGGACGGAAGCCGAACGGGCGCTTGGCCAGACAGCCGTTATAACGGACAGAACACTCGCCATTGATTACGATCATGAGTCTCCGTTTGCGTCATTGCTTGCCCAGGCAGTCCGTCAGTTCACCGGAGCGCAGTTGTCACTTGTGAACGCCGGGCAGCTTCTTGCAGATCTTCCGCAGGGCAATATTACAAAGGGAATGTTACATTCCCTATGTCCATCTCCCATTAATGCCTGTACAATATGCTTGAATGGAATTCAGATTCGGGAGGCACTGGAGCAGTCGCTGTTGTCAGAGTTCTCACGAAAACCGATTATCGGTTTTGGATTTCGCGGGCATATTTTAGGAACCTTGTGCATGGATGGGATGGACGTGGAATATGATCCACACGCGCCTCTATACGAGAAGATCCGTGCCATATACATTGAGGGCGAACCGATTCGTGATGAACATGAATATGTGGTGGGAACACTCGACATGTTTACGTTCAATGTAGGGTATCCGTCCCTTTCTCTTGGAACGGATACAACGTATCGACTTCCTGAATTTATACGTGACCTGCTCGAAACGGAATTGAAAAGGCCAGGGGCGCTGGATGACAGCCTGCGATCCCGTTGGCATGAAATCTAACAAGTACTTGCCTTCTGCTGAAGCGGCGGCTAGTGGAAATTACATCTACGGAGCGGGAGAGGATAGGCTGTGCGTTTAGTACATATAAACCTATTGCAGCCTGGCATGAAGCTGGGGAAACGAATTTATAGTGAAGAGGGTGTGGTTCTGCTCAGTGAGGGAGTGGAGCTGACCAGTCGGTTGATTGGACGTCTGAAAGATCTGGGGATTGGATACGTGTATATTTCGGATGCTGCAACAGAGGATATCATCATTCCGGATATGCTGCAGGAAGAGACCAGGCGTAGAGCGCTGGTCGAGATCAAACAGCAGTTTCAGAGTATGTCTGGCCTCAAAACCAAAAGTCGAATCCCGCACTTCGGAAAAGCACTTAGCGGGGTAATGAATGCAATACTGGAGGACATTGGCAGTCAGAAGGAAGCGATGATTATGCTGATGGATATGAACTCCAGTGATTTTGATCTGTATAATCACTCATTGAATGTATGTGTATACACCTTGGTTCTTGGAGTGGCATCGGGTTATACACGCCAGCAATTAATGGAGATTGGTCTGGGGGCCTTGTTACATGATATTGGAAAAACACAGATTGCCCCAGACATTCTGCACAAGCCCTCCAAGTTAAGTGATGAGGAATTTAAAATCATACAGCAGCATACTACATATGGACATCGTATTCTCAAAGATGAACCGGGTATACCGCTCCTTGCTGCACATTGCGCTTTACAGCATCATGAACGGATTGATGGCAGCGGGTATCCATTTGGTTTGAAAGACAATGAAATCCATGAATATGCAAAGTGGTTGGCCCTTGCCGACTCTTATGACGCGATGACGACCAATCGGGTGTATCGTCAAGCCTTTCTGCCTCATCAGGCGGTTGAGGTATTATACACGGGTTCAGGGACATTATATGAACAGCGTATGTTGGAAAAATTTCGTGATTGTGTTGCGATCTACCCCTTAGGTATTTCCGTCACGTTGAGTACAGGAGAAATCGGGGTTGTTGCAGCCATCCATTCCCGCGTTCCGCAACGACCACGCATTCGTGTTCTCAAGGACGCAGATGGACAGACCTTAAGCGCACCCTATGAAATTGATCTGTCCACAGCGCTGTCTGTTATGATTACAGGTGTTGAAGGGGTGGAAGACGCTACGCCAGCTTCAGCACGTAATGAAATATTTTGATATCTGACATCTAATGGAGAATGGGTCAGCGCTCATATCGTAACGTCCGGGGGCAGCTTGGCCCGGATGTTACGGGGGCGTTTTTTGTCATGTAATGGACAGAGCATGCTCATGCCAGAGCGCAGGAAATTGTGCTATGATAAAAGATAACTCCAAAAAGATGAAGTCGGGGTATGTTGTAAATAAAACTTTTTAGGTTAATAAAAGGAATAAGGTGAAGAACAATGACCATGCTAAACTCAGGATCGGTAGAACCGATGCCTTTATCGCCGACTAATGATCCTTGGGATCCGATCGGCTCTTTGCGTACATATGGACGCCATGTGCTGACCAGTGTAGAAATGACCGTAACTCATCTGTGCAATATGCGCTGTGAGCATTGTGCGGTAGGAGATATGTTAACGATGCGCGAAGCACCTGCGCTTCCGTTGCCTTTGATGCTTAAAAGGCTGGATGAGGTGGAGCACCTTCAGACGATCAGTCTGACAGGTGGTGAGCCGAGCTTCAGTCAGAAGACCGTGGATGAGATGATCATTCCGCTGCTTAAATATGCCAAGGATCGGGGGATTCGTTCCCAGATCAACTCGAATCTGACGCTGGATATTGGTCGGTACGAGCAGCTGTTGCCATATCTGGACGTTATGCATATCTCATTCAATTATCTGAATGCCGATGACTTTCACCAGGTTGGTTTTGCCAACAGTGGCAGACCCGTCAAGCGTGAAGTAGCGGTGAAGATGTATGAGAAAATGATGGAAAATTCCCGTAAACTCAGTGAAGCGGGCATGTTTATCTCTGCGGAGTCCATGATTAATTTCCGTACCCATGACAAGCTTGAGGGCATTCATCAATTGATCCGTGAGATGGGCTGTGTCCGTCATGAAGTGCATCCGATGTATAATTCGAATTTTGCTTCTGCGCTGCCGGTGCTTTCCCTTGATCATATGAGAGCGGCTATTCATCGTTTGTTGGATGTGCGTGACAAGGATATGTGGATGCTGTTTGGTACACTTCCGTTCTTCGCATGCAGTGCAGCAGACCAGGATCGGGAGCTCATCAACCGCTTATATAGCGAGCCCAAAGTAACGGTTCGTAACGATCCCGACGGTCGTAACCGCGTTAACGTCAACATGTTTACCGGAAACGTGTATGTTACCGATTTTGCCGACATCCCGGCGTTTGGCAACATTCGAGACCGGAAGCTGGATGACGTATTCCATGAGTGGTCGGCAGAACATCCTTTGAATCAGACAGTGAACTGTCATTGTGATGCTGCTTCTTGCTGCGGTCCGAATCTGCTCGTGGCAGATATGTATTATAAAGGTGTGGATTTCAAATCGAGAAAAGCAATTACACGTTGATATTCCAGGTGTATTCCTGAAATAGATCAAAAAGGGGAGTTTCGACTTGGGTATTCATACCGAATTTCATCTCGGGCAGTTGGTATTTAATCTGGTCTGTGTGTTTCTGCTCGTATTTTTGAATGGCGTATTTGTCGCAGCGGAATTTTCCCTGGTTAAAGTTAGACAAACACGCCTCACTCAATTACAGAGTGAAGGGAATAAGTTGGCTGGTTATGCACTGAAGGTGAATGGGAAATTGGATGCCTACCTATCGGCTACCCAGTTCGGAATTACGCTGACATCGCTCGGGCTTGGTTGGCTCGGTGAACCGGCCATTTCCGAATTGTTGGTTGAACCTCTGATGTTCAAGCTTGGTGTAGCGGATACAGGACTTATATCGACAGTATCCGTCATCATCGGTTTCTGTATCATTACGTTTCTGCACATTGTGCTGGGTGAGCTTGCGCCCAAATCTTTGGCGATTCAAAAAACAGACGGAGTGGCTCTGCTGCTATCGGCACCATTGCTTTTATTTTATAAAATCTTCTTCCCGTTCATCTGGGTGCTGAACGCTTCAGCCAATGCACTGCTGCGTTTGGCAGGCATTGAACCTGCCAGCGAAGGGGAGGCCCATTCGGAGGATGAGCTTCGCATTTTGATGAAGCAAAGCGCCAAGAGTGGTGTCATTGATAAGGATGAAATCAAACTGATGGATAACATCTTTGATTTCTCCGATATGCTGGCGCGTGAAATTATGCTGCCGCGTACGGATATGGATTGTTTGTATACCCATATGTCTCTGGAAGAAAACCTGAAAATTATTAATGCAACGAAGCATTCTCGTTACCCTGTCGCTGTTGAGGATAAGGATGAGATTATCGGATTCATCCACATTACGGACCTACTTCTCGCTGAACCAGACCAGCAGCATGATCTGGCAGCGCTTGTTCGTCCAATTCTGAATGTGCCTGAATCGATGGAGATCAGTCATGTACTTCGTTTGATGCAGAAAAAACATTCCCAGATGACTCTGGTTGTCGACGAATATGGCGGGACAGCCGGCTTGCTGACTGCCGAAGAGATTTTGGAAGAGATCGTTGGTGATCTGTATGATGAGTTTGAAGACGAACGTCCGCATATGGAGCGCAGTGGAGAAGCCTTTTCCATCGATGGTCGTTCCCTGATTGAAGAGGTCCATGAATGGACCGGAGCTGTCATTGAGGATGAGGAAGTCGATACGATTGGCGGTTGGCTGTTCAAGGAACTGGGAGGTAGTCCGGTCAAAGGTAAAACACGGGAGCAAAACGGTTATGTCTTTGAAGTCGAAGAATCCACCCGTCTCCGAATTACCCGCGTAAAAGTATATAAGCGACCTGATTCTGAAGAAGATAAGGTGGAGACGGTAGAACAGGAACCAGATTCGATGCAGAATAATGATCGTGAACGTAACAGAGACTGAGTATTGATGAAATAAACGATGGATATGGCCGCCATATCCATCGAAGTGACCTTCGGAGACCACCAGTGGGGTGAGTCGTTCGAAGGTCTTTTTTTTTTCGATCCGCTAAATATGGGATTAACTTGGGGACAGCGACATATGGATATAGAGACGGAAAAAGAATGCTTGGGTAATTGTGATGACATGCACCAAATCCGTGATAAAGGAGGCGCTGTTCTGTGAAAGATCCGCAGCTTCGTGCTTACGTCCCTTTTATTGGGCCGTTTGATCCTTGCAAGCCGCTGCCCATTCGTACGTATCTCGTCACACCGCAGTTGTTTATCCCTTTCCAGCCGATGGGTTGGCCCCAATACAGTCCAGCAGAAGCACTGAGAGTGGGAACATTGTGGCCTGCATTGTACAGCCCTTATACCTCTAAAAAATCAAAGGGGAGAGAGGTGGAAGTGGATGGAACCTGAAGCACCTAAAGCCTGTGATGCAAAATACTATGAGCTGCTGGAGGAACTTCAGGCTCTGGATTTTGTATTGGTTGAGCTGAACCTGTACTTGGATACCCACCCTGGAGACTATCAAAGCATCGAACAGTTTAACAAATTCAGCCAAGAGAGAATGCGTGTGTCCCGTGAGTTCCAGCAGCTGTATGGACCACTTATGAACTTTGGTCATTCATTTTCCAAATATCCTTGGGAATGGTCTCAGACACCTTGGCCTTGGCAGGTGTAGTGAAATTTTCAGCTATTGTGGCTTGTTGACTTGCCGGGAGTCCCATGGATCGATAGTTTAGTTCAGGGACACCCGGAAATGCTAAGCTGAAATTTTTATCCGGATTGTAAGATTAAATCAAAAATTGGAGGAGGAAGTGCGGCATGTGGGTATATGAGAAAAAGCTGCAATATCCTGTGCGGGTGGGGAAATGTGACCCTCATATGGCCAAATTGCTGATGGAACAGTATGGCGGAGCTGATGGTGAATTGGCTGCAGCCCTCAGGTATCTTAATCAGCGTTATACGATTCCGGACAAAATTATCGGTCTGCTGAATGACATCGGTACAGAAGAGTTTGCTCATTTAGAGATGATTGCAACGATGATCTATAAGTTGACCAAAGATGCAACAGTCGAACAACTGGAGCAAGCGGGTCTGGATGCTCATTACGTAAATCATGACAAAGCCCTCTTTTACAACAATGCCGCAGGTGTACCTTTCACCGCAACTTATATTCAAGCGAAGGGAGATCCCATTGCTGATTTGTACGAGGATATTGCTGCGGAAGAGAAGGCACGGGCTACATATCAATGGTTGATCGATCTGACGGATGACGTGGATCTGCAGGATAGTCTGAAGTTTCTGCGGGAGCGGGAGATTGTGCATTCCTTGCGTTTCCGGGAGGCGGTAGAGATTCTGAAGGATGATCGGCAGACAAAGAAGATTTTCTAAACGTTTTAAACTTATAAAGAGCTTAAGGTCCTAATTCCATCGACTAGACATAGAGAAAAGATTTTTAAAGTTGCGACCTTATCCCTGAATTCAATTCGTGGGGAGGTCGCAAATTTGTTTCTTTGTTATCTGGTTCTACCAGATGTGTCTACAAATATAATGAAATGAATTTTCTCTGTTAGGGATTGAGCCAGAATGTTATTGACTAATAAATTACTGACTTGTATAATCGATTTGTTAGTAATTGATTGATTACTTACTGCGATGAAGATGGGAGTTATTAAATATTGCATAGGAAATGTTCTAACCGTGCAAAAGAAAATAAGTCGTATGTATATTATTGATATCATGTTATTGATTGATCACTAAATATATTATCTTACCACGAATGTTAAGTAATCAATCGCACTGCCTCTTCATTAGTTATTGATCAATTAATAATTAATTTTAAATAAAGGAGGATTACATGAAAAAAAGTAAAATATGGTTTTTCATTTTTGGGGTCCCGTTGTTACTAATAGGAGTGCTAATCGGTGTATTCTTTTGGCAAATTCGATTACAGCAACCTGAGGAGATTAATATGGCTCAGCATCACCACAATACAGGATCAGTAACGACAACATCCCATCATTCGGAAGAAGGTATTTCCTGTGAGAAGATCGTGGATGAGGATACGGCGGCGCCTATTCGGAAATTCGAACTGACAGCCGCTATGACAACATTGAATCTTGATAATGGACAAACGACAGAGGCTTGGACATTTAATGGTACCTCACCTGGGCCTGAGATTCGCGTTAAAGAAGGTGAACGTGTCGTGGTGACATTGTACAACAAGGATATCAAAGAAGGGGTTACCATTCATTGGCATGGAATCAAGGTTCCTTGTTCACAAGATGGAGTCTCTGGAGTTACCCAGGATGCCATTCTACCTGGGGATGATTTTACGTATTCCTTTATCGCTTCCGAAGTGGGCACATATTGGTACCATTCTCATCAGATGAGTTCAATTCAGGTAGAGAAGGGACTCCTAGGTTCTTTTATTGTTGAGCCCAAGATTTCACCCGATCCGTCGGCGTCATCAATAAAAGAGGTTTCTGCAATTTACCAACAATTGAACTCCACTATGCTGCTGAACGGTGGTACGAAGGGGTTAACTACACTGGGAGAAGTGGGAGATTTCGTTAAAGTTAGACTGACTAATGCTAGTAATGAAACGATGAACTTTGCGATAGATGGGGCTTCTTTTAAGGTCACAGCGATGGACGGTCATGATATACATGAGCCTGGCAAACTAAAAGATGTAACTATTCCGATCGGAGCTGGACAACGCTATGATCTAATATTACAGCTTCTAGAGTATAAAAAGGTTGTCATCAGAAGTGATTTGGCTAAAGAGCTTCCCATTTCTATCGGCAGTGGAGCTGAACTTGAACAATTAACTAATAAAGAGAAATTCTCATTCGTTGATTACGGCAGCCCGCTGGCGAATGACCCTCTTGCGAACCTTACAGTTGATCAAAGTTTCAAATTAGAACTGGGCAGATCTCTTTTTGTTAATTCAATCAATGGAAGTTCCTTCCACGAGATTCCTCCAATGATTGTGAAGGAGGGGGATCGTGTGCTCATTACCGTCACCAATAAAGCAGGCGGGGATCATCCGTTCCACATTCACGGACATATTTTTCGAGTATGGAGCAAAAACGGTGTGTCTTTGAAGGGTAGTCCTGTCTACCTTGATACACTCCTAACGAAAAAAGGTGAAACCTATGAAATATACCTGGAGGCGGACAATCCGGGACTATGGATGGCGCACTGTCACAATTTGCAACACGCCTCAATGGGAATGAGTATGATGATGAATTACGAGGGAATAACAACTCAATTCAGAGTGGGAACGAAATCAGGGAACCTTCCCGATCTATAACATGAACGATGCTTCCATACTAATATTTGAAAAAAACTAATAAGAAAAAGGAGTTAACCATTCATGAATCATTTATTGATCATCTCTCATCCAAGGAAAACAAGTTTGAATCATTCTATTTTACAAACGGCAGTAGAAGGTCTTCAGAAAGGAGGACATAACGTTGAAGTGAGAGATCTGTACGAGATTGGCTTTCAACCCTTGCTTGGTGCAAACATGGCCGATTTATTAGGAATAAATGATGAAAAAGTCATTCAAGAACAAGAGTATTTGATTTGGGCTGATGTTGTTACTTTTATTTATCCCATATGGTGGACCGGTATGCCTGCTATGATGAAGGGTTATATTGAACGAGTATTTTCATATGAGTTTGCTTATAAGTATGAAAATGGAATTCAATTGGGGCTACTTAAAGGAAAGAAAGCTGTAATAATTAATACTCAAGGTAAATCTTTGCGAGAGTATGAAGCTAGCGGGATGCAGGAAGCGTTGAGGTTAACGTCCGATAAAGGAATATTTGAATATTGCGGGTTTGAAGTTTTGTCCCATATTTTCTTTGATTCGGTGGATACAGCAGACCAAGCAACACGAGAAAAATGGCTGAAAAAGATTGCAGATATAGCAAGTAAGGCCTAATCATTTCACTCCACTTTCGTAGCTTAGGGTAGTGAAGATTAATGGCAAATCGTGCAGCCACTACAAATGCATAAGGTCGATTCAACCAAAGTTATCACACCCGTATAATACAAGAAAAGAAGGACTGTCCTATTCAGCTAAAAGGATGTCCTTCTTTCGATTTTTGCGAACTAAGCCTTTAGTATTCTACGATCATGGCAACATTTTGCCACCCGGCGCCTACCGTCCAGAACAGAACTTTATCACCACGCTGAATTTGGCCGGATGTAATGGCTCGATGAAATGCAATAAATGGACTGCTGGTTGAGGTGTACCCGAACTCGTCTCCGATGTAGACGGCAATATCTTCACCGATGCCAATGTTCTCGGATACAGCACGTATATTGCCAATGGATAATTGGGAGAAACAAGCGGCTTTGATCTCGTCTGCTCCGATCTCGTTACGACTTAACAGCGTGCGAATCGATTCAGAGGCAGCCCCTACACAGATGGAATCATCAAACGGTATGAATTTTACATGGAAGGCACCTGCATCAACACCGGTTTGGCCCAGTTTTGCAAGACCTTGTGCCGGGAAGAGTGAATTGCCGTATACGCAGGTATCGGTCTGATAGATCGAGTCAATAAAACCGACAGCCTGCTCGTCCCGTTCAACAATGACAGCTGCTGCTGCATCCCCGAAGTTCGCGAAGTATACAGGATCGTCGGGACTTGCGTGAGGAGCGACGTAATCCGAGCCAATTATCAAAGCACGGCGAATTCTGGGATTGCCCAGCATCTGACGGCTAACTTGTTCAAAGGCTGCGGTCATGCCAGCACAGTTGGCATTGCTGTCAATACAAATCGTATGGGATGCCCCGTTAATCAGGCGATGAATCATTAAGGAATTCGTAGGAAAGATGTATTCCGGCGTTTGACTTGCATAAGCAATCAGATCAATATCAGCACCGGTAAGTCCGGTCTTTTCGAGCAGATTACTGGCGGCCTCAAAGGCCATGCTTAGTGAGTTTTCATCATCGTTGTCAATTTTGTAACGTGTATCACGCCCAAGTGCCTTTAACAGTCCCCGAATATCTACACCTCTTGCATCAAAATGTTCAATGTAAAAGTCATTGCCCACCTTATGGGTTGGATGATAGATATCGATATCTACAATACGAATTCCAGCCATCTTCATTCTCCTCCTGAGCGGATGGGTGAACCCTCAGCTTGTCCGCCTGGTTTATTAGGTCGTAACCGTGGAGATGATCTCAAGGTTGTCCAGTCCGACAGACCGTCCAAGACGGGCCAGCTGCATTTTCAGAATGGCATTATTCTCAAGCGTCAGCACCACTTTTTTATATTCATCTTTTTTGAACAACTGCAGGCAGCCCTCAAGAAGAGGCACAATTTCCGGAGCGGTAACATTCAACTTTTTGCAATCGATATTCAGGTCATATTCCTTGGGGTTAATCGGAGCGATCGTGTCCTGGTATGCCGAGATGGAACGTAAACCGTCTTCTTGAGAGAAAGATCCCTCCAGTTCAATGTTTAACACCTTGTTCGGAACGTCAGTTTTCAGTATAAAACTTCCCATGATTGTTCTCTCTCCTTTAAATGAGTTAAGGCTATCCTGCTAACCAAGACATAGGCCTAGAGGCCTGAGCTGACTGCTTCTGAGATGTGACGGATTCGAAGGATAATTTAACCATATTATAAAGGTAGGGATGTAAAAAGATCAATAAAAAAGTCGAATCATGTATAAAAATGTAGAAGAGTGAATTATTGGATTTCATCCAGTGTAGCCAGCAATATATTAAAAGCACTGATGATCCGCGGAGCACCAACACATGGTGCCAGATGCAACAG
The DNA here is from genome assembly GCF_030226665.1 of Paenibacillus sp. UMB7766-LJ446. NCBI lineage: Bacteria > Bacillati > Bacillota > Bacilli > Caryophanales > Paenibacillaceae > Paenibacillus > Paenibacillus sp. UMB7766-LJ446. The sequence continues at coordinate 309,481 of NZ_JASOYM010000001.1, read as the reverse complement.
AATTCCTTTCAGCTGATCCACGGTTACACCGACACTTAGTGCCATCGTATAATGAACCCCCAACTGCTCATACTGTCCCTGGGAGATCAGTGAAGAGATAATGGCGACTTCCTTCCATTGATCGGTAATGGTTGTGCGCTGAAAAATATCCCCGTAAGCCGTCCCCATAATAAACTCAGCGAGCTCAGGGAACTGATCTTTAATCGGTGCCAGTGCTTTTGCACCATATTCACCGGAAAGCTTTGCAAAACGCTCCAATCCTTGAGTCACTTGTTCACTCATGCTATGTTCCTCCTAATTCAAAGTCACGGTACGGTGAGCCGTGGGTGGAATCTCGTCGCGATCAGTAAGAAGCTCAATTACGGTAACCTGGTTCAGCTGCTGTGCCGCCTGGAGAGCAAAGGCAAATTCGTCTCGTGTTTCCGCACGATAAGCTACAGCACCGAGGGACTTAGCAAACTTTGCTGCATCCAACGGTACCTCGTATAAGGTGCCATCGATTCGACCTGTTGTTTTCTCCATGCCTTTTAGTGCCATATCCAGCTGTTTATTGTTTACTACGATGAAGATGACTGGCAGATTGTTGCATACAGCAGTGTTAATCTCGGTTCCAAGCATCATGAAGCATCCGTCACCCGTAATGCATACAATGGTTTCTTCCGGTGCGGCGGTTTTGGCTCCAATAGCCATGCCGATGGCATTGCCCATACAGGCAAAATAGGCGTCAAACACAAAGCTGCCAGGTTTCTTGACTTTATATCGTTGAACCGCATGAAAACCATGACTGCCATCATCCACAAACAGCTTATGATCATAGGGAAGCAATTCACTCATTTCTTCCAGTACGGAAGCTAGAGAGAGGTTCGGCAGATCCGGGAGAGGTACGGTGTAATTAACCGTTGTCGTTTCTTTTGGGAGAACAGGTTGTTCTGTCAGTGTACTGAGCAAAAACTGCAGGTTGTCCTTCAAGTCGCCAGTGATATGTAAGGTTGATGCATGAAGTATTTTACCAACGAATGCAGGATCGGTGTCGAATTGGATTAAATGTGCAGGGTGGTTTTCCGGCTTCAAATTACAGATCGTCATATCACTCAGACGTGAACCGAGTACGATATAGAGATCACTTTGATTCAGCAGCTCATCTGCATGAGGGAAGCCGCCAACACCGCAAGGGCCGTGGTAAAGGGGATGATCCCAAGCAATGGCACCTTTTCCTCCGGGAGAAGTAATGACAGGAATATTGAAATGTTCGGCCAAATGGAGCAATTCATCATGGGCTCTGGCGCGACTGACGCCTTTACCTGCAATAATTAAAGGATGACTGGACTGTTGAAGCAAGGGGAGGACATGATTCAGGTTGGATACGCTAATCAGGGGTTCAGGCTCCGGGATTACAACCCGGAAGTCAGCGAGCTGTTCGGTTTGTACATCAAACGGAAGACAGAGATGGACCGGACCTTTGTTGGGACCGAGTGCAATGGAAAGGGCATGATTCAATATGGTGCTGAAATGATCGCCACGCTCTACCAGCTTGCTGAACAACGTGGCAGGACGGAACATCTCGGCCAGATCGGCCAAGTAGGAAGAGGAGTCCTGACATTGTGGAAGCCCCAGTTCCTGGATGGACTGATGACCTGTAATAAACAGGACAGGCAAGTTATTGGCCTTGGCATGTGCTGCGGCGGTGAGCAAGTTGGTTCCGCCGGGACCTGAAGTGGCAAAGGCCACACCCAGTTTCCCGGTTTGGAGGGCATAGCCCGAAGCGGCAAAGCCTGAACTGGATTCATGGCGACCTGGAATGAACTCCAAGCCGTAATCAACCATTTTCAGGACAGCAGGGCATATGGATTTTCCGATAATACCAAAGACATGAGTAACGCCTAAATTACGCAGAGCTTCTGCCAAATAGTCCGCAACTGTTCTCATGCGGGACACCTCGCTTCACAAAATAGGTTTTTGGACCCACAGGTCAAGTTCCATTTTTGGAGTGTATGTCGTCGTCTAAGGTTGTGAAAGGAAATCAATCCTTGTTTATAGGAAGAGTAGCTTTTTTTGTGGTTTTTTGTCAACTGCTTTTATGAGTATAAGTTCCTGATTCTTAGGTTGGAAACGCTTAATGCTATATCCTATAAGAAAAAATAAATTGGTTATATATTCCTGCAACAAATGAACTAGAAACGATGAATATAGAATAAAATGTAAAATACTATAAAATGTGATAGATTCAAATTGTGTATATCCATTGAGAATCGTGCACTTCCCATTTCGTATCCGTGTAAAGGATTGGCAATGTTACGCTTTCTGTTTATACTGAAATTCGATTGGAGTGAGTTGGATGACAACGATAAAAATGGCTGTAATTGGTTTGGGCAAAATGGGATTACATATGATACATCAGGCGACACAGACAGAACTATCCGGAAAAGTAGAGATTGTAGCGGTGTGCGATTCCAATGAGGAAAATTTGGCATCGCTTGCTTCCTCTCATCCTGAGACGAAGAGGTATACGGATTTTAAGCAATTGCTCGACACACATGCGGTTGATCTGCTGTACATTGCAGTTCCGCCTAAATATCATTATCCCGTCGTTATGGACGCGTTAGAGCGCAAGATTCATGTGTTCTGTGAGAAACCACTGGCGAACAGTGTGGAGGAAGCGAGAGGGATGATGGAGGCAGCCGAGAAGGCCGGTGTAGTACACGCAATCCATTTCTCCATGCCGCATGAACCGTCAGTAGTGAAACTGCAAGAGTTGATTCAGCAGGAAACAATTGGTGAGATTCGCAAAATCGATCTGATCCTGCAATTCCCCCAGTGGCCTCGAGCGTGGCAGCAAAATGCCTGGATTACGAGTCGGGAGCAGGGCGGATTTATTCTTGAAGTGGGAATTCATTGGATTCATATGATCCAAAAGGTGTTTGGTTCTATACGCGTGATTAACAGTCAGGTTCGATTTCCTCCAAATACAGGGGAATGTGAACATGAAGTTCAAGCCGCGATGGAGCTGGAGGATGGAACACGAATCCAGTTAAACGGGATTGCACATTTTGCAGGTGAAGAGCGTGTATCCATGGTGGTTTACGGCACAGAAGGAACGATTGCTTTGGAGAATTGGGATCAACTATGGAGTGGACGCAACGGAAAGTCACTTGTTCCCGTCCAAGTAGAAGAATCCTTAAGCCAGCTACCTGTATTAAAACACGTTATTGCCCGTATTCAGGGTCAACCTGCCAGAATATACGATTTCAACGATGGCTATCATGCACAGCTTGTCCTTGAAGCGCTGCGTAATCCAGAAAATCCAGATCAATCCTAATCCACAATGGTGCCGGGTTAGAAACGGAATCGTGTTCAATTTCCATCCTTTTGACAAACCAAAGAAGCAGATCCTGAGTGGAGTAGGATCTGCTTCTTTGGTTTGTTTAGATATAATCCATAAGGTCAAGAAAGCTTGAATCGGTTAACCAGTTGATCAAGCGCATCTGACATTTCGTTTAACTGCTTGGAGGTGTCGGTCATTTCCTGCAGGGAAGCAAGTTGTTCTTCGGTCATAGCCGATACCTCTTCCGTGGCTGATGCGGTGTCCTCAACTACGGCGGATACTTCGTTAATGGACTTCATTACCGTTTCACTGCCGGTTGTCAGTTGTTCCACAACCGCGGATACGTCCTGAAACTCACCGCTGAGATCATGAATGTGCTGGGTAATATTTGTGAAGGCATGCCCTGCATCTTTAATCGTCCGTAATCCTTCGTTGACATGGAGTGTACTCTCGTCCACAACATGGGCCGTGTTTTGAACTCCGGTTACAACGGTTTCCAATATGCTTGTAATTTCCTTCGCTGACGTGGCACTTTGATCTGCGAGATTGCGAATTTCTGAGGCAACGACGGCAAAACCACGTCCATGTTCCCCCGCACGGGCAGCTTCAATTCCAGCATTGAGTGCAAGCAGGTTGGTTTGCCTTGCGATCCCTGACATGGAATCAGCAATGTTGATCACTTGATCAGACATTTTGGAAATTTCGTTAATGGCTTCCTGCACAGACAGGAATGATTGCTCAATGAACGTTATTTTCCCAACGGCATTATCGATGCGCTGTTGTCCGTCAACGGCAATGGATTCAGTGCGTACAGCACGTTCAGCCACGTCGGCTGTTGAAGCGGCGACCCGATTAAGCCCCATGAGCGATTGTTCCATCGCAGCGACCATGGTTTGAGTAAGGGCAACCTGTTCATCAGCACCTTCAGCGACACGCTCCATGGCCGTGGCGACCTCTTTTCCTGCGATGTGATTGTCAGACACGCCTTTATCCAGTCGATCGGAGGCTGTGCTCAGAATAGTGGCATTGCTTTGAATGTCTAGCATCATTTGCTGCAATCCAAAGAGCATGGTGTTGGCAGCCTCAGCCAATTCTCGTGTTTCATCTTTCATCGGAGTGGCGATTCGCAGGGTCAGATCACCATTGGAGGAGCCGATATCATTCAGTGCATGTGTCACTGTGCGAATGTTTCTTACAATGGAACGTGACAAAACTAAGGCAGCGATGACCGAGATTATGGCAACAAGGATCAGTGCACCGTACAACTCCCAATTCAGTATTTTGTTTTTCTGTTTCAATGCTTCTGTACGTGCTTCGGTTAGCGCAAGTTCATTGGTTCGGAACGTATTCAGGGATTGCCGAATTTGATCCATGTCTTTTTTACCGGGATCTGTCGTGAAAAATTGTCGGATGGAAGGCAGATCATTGGCCTGTCGCCACACAACAACCGGTTCTCCCGCGACTTGAATCCAGTTTTCCATATAACTATGTATTTCTTCAAGCAGCTTCAGCTGTGAGGGGTTGTCCGAGATTAATGTAGCCAGCTGCTCCTTGAGAACGGTCAGCTGTTCTTTTCCGTTTGTGTACGGGTCAAGATAATTTTCCTGCCCTGTGATAACGTAGCCCCGCTGGCCTGTTTCCATATCCACCATGCTCTTTTCGATTTCATATGTCAGAGCGTGTACCTTCATATCATGATCTACGAGAAAATCCAATTCGCTTTGAAGCTTGCTGGTACTGTTCTGGATCAAAAGGATGCAGCCCGCCAACACAGCGAGTACGAGCAAATAGCCCAAACCAATCTTATAAAAAATTTTGAAGGTCCTGTGCGTTTTCATGTTTGTTATTCCTCTCCTTGGGGTATATGTATTTGTCGAAAAAACCTGGATGATAGCTGTAATGGTTCTTTAGGTTGAGTGTCTAAAGTACTATATTTTCAGTATTATACTTTAATGAAGTATGATTGTATATAGTTTGTTTAATTCAAGTATAATGTTTGTAGATGCTGTATAACGTTGATGACACAGATGTTTTACATTGCGCGGTTTACACTGCCAAACGTTTATGTTTATCATGGAAGGGGAACGATTCCGAATACATATCCCAATCCGAAAGGAACATTGGACATGACAAGAGAGACGGTATTGCGTAAACCGGAAGCGATGATTTTTGATATGGATGGTACGTTATTTCAGACGGAAACCCTGTTGTTGCCAGCCTATCATCAGCTGTTTGATACATTGCGGGCAGAAGGGCATTTTGAGGGAGAGACTCCTCCTGAAGAACGAATGCTTGGGAGCCTGGGGATGTTGCTAGAGGATATATGGAAAGTGGTTATGCCTGAAGCTTCCGTTGCGGCGCATCGTCGTGCAGATGAACTGCTGCTTCAGCTGGAGATTGAGGGACTCGATGGAGGAAGCTCTGTCCTGTACCCGCAAGTAAAAGAGACGCTTGAAGCATTGAAAGAGCAAGGTGTGCGCTTATTTGTTGCCAGTAACGGGCTGGAGGACTATGTGAAAGGCGTGGCTTTTGCTCATGAGATCATGCCGCTCTTTGAAGGCGTGTATAGTGCAGGCCAGTACAAGACCCCTTCCAAAGTTAATCTGGTTCAGATCCTGCTTGAGAAGCATCGCATTCAGGATGCATGGATGGTAGGGGACCGCTCTTCTGATGTGGAGGCAGGCAAAATGAACAATCAGACCGTCATCGGCTGTGCCTACGCAGGATTCGGTCGGGACGAAGAACTTGCAGGATCAGATGTACTGATCTCTGATTTTACGGAACTGCTTCGTTTGTATCGGGAAGCCGAGTAGAATAAAACTGACCACCCAAATCCATTTGGATATTGGTGTGGTCAGTTTTTTTGTTCGAAGAAAATTCGGTTCACTACCAAATGAAGTCTAACGAGTCATAACTGGGATCTTCTGGTCCTTTTGAGTGTGGGATATTTACCTTTTACGCGACGTTTGACTGGTTTGGTTACCTTCACGCCACGAGGGGGAGGGCTTGAATTTGGATGGTTGTGGTACACCCACAAGGCATACTCCAATGGTTGGGTGATCGCTTTGAGATAGGTGTCTTTCTCTCTAATGCGGGCGAACACCTCACGCGCTGGTTTCGGATTCACTTCAAGCAGATAGATGTGTCCACTCTTGTCAATCGCCAAATCCAGAGCCAATTCACACAAGTTGCCATAGGTGTTTTCCAGAAACGTGGCTACATCAATCCCGAATTTCTCGGCCGTTGCGTTAATTTCTGCTCGCTGCTGCTCATCCGTAATCCATTGTTTCATCAGTTTGTGCATCGATATAGCCTGACCACCGCCATGAAGATTGGAGGTCACACTTTTCTCTGCACCCATCCGCCCAGCGCATCCCGTCAATTCCCACTGTCCTTCACCGTTCTTCTGAACCAGCATTCGATAATCATGAACACGGCCATTCGGGAGCTGGAGCTGAATTCCCTGTTGAACCAGGTATTTGTCCTTCATATTCCAGTTCTGAAGAAGTGAGCCCAGGCGTGACAAATGGACCTTGCGCGGGGTGATGATCCGACGCTTCTGATCCCGTCCCTGCACAAGAACCGTATTGGCCTCGCTGCCGCTCCGCTCGATGCGGAGTATACCCCGTCCTCCCGTTCCATTAATGGGCTTCAGATAGATGAGGGAGGAGGCTTTCAGCATTCGATTGACATCGGACATATCCTGGAACAGAAGGGTGTCTGGCAAATGCTCGCGAAAGGCTGGCCTTGCGGAGAGTGTCTGATGAATGGTCCACTTGTTACGCAATGGACGGTTGAGAAAGAGCAAGTGACCATACTTTTGCCGAAAGGCAAGCAATTGCTGAAATCTGCGATTACGCTGTATGCGGCAGCGGTCGAAGATGATATCCGGGAATGAACGCCATTCCCGGGACCAGCCTTTTTCCGAATGAAAGACCATTGCCTCAATCTGTTTGCCCCCTGAATGTACATCGGCAGGTGTGAACACATAAACATCGAGTCCCCGCTTGCGCCCTTCAAGGATCATTCTGCGGTATATGCTCCGTTCTTCCAGAGCGCGATGTTCATTTAAGTACAACGTCATAATGCCCAGAACAGGTGAGGACACAAACAATCACCTTCTTTAGCTGTTATTCCTGTTCATCATCGTTTGGACTGACGGGCAAGGTAGGCGCTGTATTGAAAAATACGTTCCAATGACTTCCGCCGAATCTGCGGTTCATCGAACTTCATCGGCTTTGCATTTGCTTCGAAAAACCAGATCTCGCCCATATCGTCAATGCCGAGATCCATGGACATTTCACCAAGCGTATGCCCGGAGCCTCGTTCCACTTGTCTGGCGATCAACAATGAAGTAGACTTCACCCGCCTCATCAGTGTATTCGACATTTCTTCTCCAAAGAGATCGGTGAGCAGCTTCTCCGGGTCCTCCACGGTGCCTCCGCGCGGCACATGGGTGGTTATACTACGAGAGCCAGCGAGCCGGGCCCCAATTCCCGTTATACTCCACTGTCCTTTTCCGTTTTTCTGCACAAGTACCCGTAGATCGAATGGACGCTTGCGGGACAACGCCAGCTCAATACCCTGTTGCATAATGTAGGGCGTGTGTCCGGTTTCCTTGCGGATCCTTGCCCATAGCTTGGAAAGAGTTGCTGCTTTGTACGTGGTGCTCTTTCGGGTGCTCTGTATTTTAAGCCGATAAGGAAGGCGTTCTTTTTCCTGGAATTTGAGCATCATGATTCCTTTGCCTGCCTTACCACTCTCTGGTTTCAGATACAGGTAGGGATGTGACCTCAGCACGGTCCCCAAAGCGATTGCGGTTCGCATCCGGCGAGTATATGGGATCAGGTGCTGGGTGGATTTGGATTTCTTAAGCCATTCGAACAAATTCCATTTGTTGAAGAAAAACGGGTTATACAGTTCGATGCCTGAATGCATGCATTCTTCAATTTTTCGCTGTACTGAAGGTTTGCGTTCATCTTCCCGGTTGGGTATCCGATTGTATAGTACATGGGGAAGAGGAAAGGACTGTGAAGTCCATCTCCCACTTCCATTGTTGTACGTGTATCCTTTCACGGTGGGGTCGCTCACGTTCAAATCTCGCACAGTCACGACGTACACCACATATCCCATACTTTCGCCCGTCTGCACAATATCCAGGAAGTTTTGATGATTTCCTCTGAACATCCGTTGATCATCATGCATGGTCAGGATGGCAATGACGGGTCTAAAATCATCCTGGAGGCTCATCAAATGCCGTCTCTCTTCCGGAATTTGCTCAAATACAGGCAATGTTCCAGGATGTGCTCCACCGATGATTTTCCTTCCAGCCGGAGCGAAGGGTGACGGAAAATGGAGCGGCCGGGTTTGGCGTTCGCTTCGAACATCCATACATGTTCCTCCTGATCAATGCCCAGATCAAAGCCAATCTCACCAATCAGATGCTGGTGCTGGGTTTCAATCGCCTGGGCCAGTGTAATAGCGACGGATTTGGCATGCTGGAGCACTTCTCCTGCTCGGTCGCCAAAATTGCGGCTGAGCGCCTGCTCAGGGGTCATCAGGGAACCACCATTTTTGATATGTGTGGTTACGCTGCCTCGGCCAGCCTTTTTGGCGCCAATGCCGACGACCACCCAATGATTGTTTCCGTTTTTATGCATGTGAAAGCGGAAATCAATCGGACATTCGTCGATCTCAATGAGCCGGATACCCTGTTGAACGACATAACCGCGGAGCTGTTTGCCGTGTCTGCCCTGAAGCATGCGCATCAGGCTGTTGAATGAACCGAAACGCAGCAGGGCATTGCCGCTTTTTTTGCGATAACGGGCGAAATATCCACGTTTGGGCGAATAGGTCAGTCGATAGATCCCGTTGCCCAGACTTCCTGCTGTTGGTTTATAGTAGACAAACTGATGGCGTTCCAGCATTTCTTTCATCTGTTCTACCGTCGGATTGGTGATGGATTCTGGAATATAACGTCCGGCAGCCGGTTCGTTCTCCAGCAGCTTATAGATATCCGACTTGTTAAAGAAACTCCAGTTGAAGAAAGGGATCTTGCGCCGGACAAATCGCTCCCGCAGCTGGTTGATTGCTGGTGAGAAGTCAGAGCGGCGGCTGGGTAACCGGTTATACACGACGTCTGGCAGAGGTACCGTTTTGCGACTAAAGCTTCCGTTGTCGTTAAGGAAAAAACCAGATACCGTTTCATTCTGCCAGTTAATATCTCTTGGGGTGAACGCATAGATATAGGATTTACGGCTGCCTTCGCGGAGCAGTTGTTTGATAAAGCCGGTACGTGAACCAAACGGATTGGAGCCAGACGAAGGTCCGTCAGACAACACGCCGATCAGTGGACCCAACTGAACTTCATCGTTCTGCAGGTTGCGGAGGTAGATGCTGCCCCGTTTCGGAACGTTCATCAGGTTGCGTATGCCCGAAGCGAGATAAATATGTTTGCCAGCCTTTTTGATCGGTTTGATGGTTGCGGGCACCCGGTCACGACCAAACCGCAGATGAATCGTTTTTTTGCCGGATAGATTTAGACTTTTCATTAATGCGTTGGATACATAAACCACTTTATCCGGCTGTTGTGTGAAATGCAGGTTGCAAAAGGTCAAACTCATGATTTATCCTCCTATCCTGAAAAGATCCTTCGGCTCCATGGCAAGCAGGGCGCTGCGTGCCTCAACCGCCGTGAATCGGGATGGGTTTCAGGCCAGCTGTGCTGGATGTATTCGGCATTTTCATTAGACGCTTCACGTCCGTGAGAACATGTTGTTGCAGCAAATAACGGGCATAGGCAAGCGGCCGGGTGTAGGTCAGACTGTGCATACGTTGGTCACTCGCCTCTGCGAATGAGGAACGTCCCGGTCTCGAATTCACTTCGAGCAGCCAGAGGCGACCCTGAACATCTGCTCCGAAATCAAGACCCAGTTCGGCCAGTCTGCCAAAGCGGCTTTCTAACAGGGTGGGAATGCAGGCAGCGGCCTGCCTGATGGACTCCAGCAGAGTATCGGATTGCTTGCTCCCGTATCGTTCTAACAGATAAGGATGCACGGGGTACGCCTTTCCCCCTCCATGCAAGTTGGAAGTGAGTGAGCCAGCCGGTCCTTCCCGTACCATACATCCGGTTAGAGACCAGCGTCCTTGCCCATTTTTTTGCACCAAGGCCCTAATGTCGAACGGTCGTCCGTGATGACTCAGTTCCAGATACGGCTGTAAGATCATCTTTTTACCGGCCTTGTATGAATCCAGCCAGGCAGAGACATCCTGGCGATGCTCAAATGTACGGTGAATCAATTCATTGCGAGTATTTCTTCCCTCCATGATCCAGGAGGTGTGATGCTCGTCGTGATAAAGGCGAAACGTATCTTTACCATGGGTGCCCGATACAGGTTTGAAGAAAATACCTTTCGGCCAGCGCTCCAGCCACTGCTCCCATAAAGTATCCGACTGAAACAGCGTCGTAGGCGCCAGAAGGGTACGCAGTTTTGGATCAGAAGACATGGCGCGGTGTACCTTCCATTTACCAGGCAAGGAAGCAGACCAGTAACGGACATGGTGTCCGTTGCTTGAGGAAACAAGTGTCTGAAGCTGCTGTTTGAATATTCCAGGGAGCGGGAGCAGACAGCGATTCATGATCAAATCCACTGCTGGGAGAGGCACGATGTTCCATTTGCCCCTGTCGAATGCATAGCCCTGTGTGAGCCTGGATACGCTGGGTTTATTCGATACGGCCAGCACAATGATATTCAGGCCATAACGGTGACTATCCAAACTGAGACGACGGCAGAAGAGTTCATCCACGAAAGGAGGCGAGCCTTTTGTTGCCCGAACCAGGATGGCTACTGTGTTGGTCTGCTGTTGCAGGAACATTCCGCTGCACCTCCTCTAATGGATGACTCTTCAGAATCCGGCCAGATAGGTGGAGTATTCCAGCATCGCTTTGACCGAAGGCCGGATTTTGCTCTCGCTAAGTGGTGTATTATCGTTCTTGGACGGTTTGGAATTCACTTCGAGTAGCCAGACCCTCCCGCTGGTGTCCAAGGCAAGGTCGATGCCGAGTTCACCAAAATGGGCGGGGATGGCACCTTCAATGCCTTTGGCGATATCCAGCGCCGCCGTATGCAATCCTGCATAAGCAGAAGCTTTGGCTGATCCGGACAATTGGGTTTTGGCTACAGCTTCCTTGACGGTACTGAGGCTTCCACCCCGTGCCAGGTTGGATACATAGTGACTGCCACCTGCAATACGTGCGACGATGGAAGTGACACTCCATTTGCCCGTACGGTTTTTTTGCACAAGCGCACGGAAATCTACGGGTCTGCCGCTGTTATCAATAAGGGTAAGACCCTGTTGAATCTGGTAACGCGTTGTTTTCATTTTCCCGGAAATACTGGCATACAGTTTATCCAGAGACGTATACGTTTGTTTTCGGGTGCCTCCAACGCCAGTGGCAAGGGTGAGAAAGCTGCCGTCACTTTGACGAGAGACCCGGATGATGCCTTTGCCAAGCGACCCGCGAACGGGCTTCAGAAAGACAACCGGATATCGGTTGCACATGGTTTTGAGGATGGCTGAGGTTTTAAGTAAATGGGATTCGGGCAGCACCCTCTTCAATGTTGAAATGGACTTCAAGGCATCGAATACTTCATTTTTGTCCAGAAACTTTTCGTTGAAAGTTTGTGTGCCGTAGAGCGATTTTACTTCTTTCATAAAATGCTGTACGCTAGGTTTGTTCTCAAGCTTACGGGACGTCAGCCGGTTATTGACGACGTCTGCTATAGGCAGAACGGTCTTTTTCCAGCCGTCATCATACACCCAGCCTTTCATATAACCCGTTACCGCTCTAATATCCTCCGGTGTGAAAAAGGATACATAGGCGCCCTGCTTCCGGCAGGCGTTCACCAGTTCCTGACAGAACATCGTGATGGAGCCAAAGGGCCGATCGGGCTGATCAGGGTAATCCCGGCTAACCAATACACTGATGTAGGGTCCAATGCGCAGCGTACTGCTGGCTGAACGATAGGATATCCTCAGGACCGAACGGGGAACAAGGCCGGTCTTGCTGGCTACCGTCTGATTGATGCGCAGACCGTCATATCTAGGAACAGGAATGACAGTGACTTCACGGCGGAAAGAGCCGAATTGCAGCTGAAGCGGTCGGCCAGAAGGGATTTTAAGTGCCTTGAGCACCCCTTCGCCCAGCATGATGACGTCGTCCTGCAGGATGCCCGAGCCGGTAACCTGAATCGTTACTTTTTTAGTGGACATCACGGATCTCCTTCCGGGCGGCAACTTGATGTCTGATCTCGAAGTTGAACGGCATCTAAACATGGCATGTGCTTCATCATATGAGGACATATAACCCTTGGTGATTGACCTATTTGGATTAAATGCATTTGATGCTCGCAAGTAATGGATGGCATGTTTCCGCAATCTTTGTTTGACGGAAGTGAAATACGTGTATGAACACGGGTGAACGATGCGATGAGAATGTGAATGAATATGAATGAACAACAGAAGGACAACCAAATATGAGGAGGAATTATAGTGAACATTTATGACAAAGCCAATGATTTGGCCAAAGCACTGAGAGAAAGCAGCGAGGTAGAAGAAATTACTTCTGCGATGAAGCTGATTGAAGTAGACCCGGAAGCAAAGGCCATGCTGGATAACTTCCGTGATCAACAGATGGAATTGCAACAGCGTATGATGAGTGGGGATATGCCTGCTCCGGACGAGATGGAGAAAATGGAGAAGCTGTTTGAAGTACTAAGCCTGAACCTGAACATCCGTCGTCTGTTTGACGCTGAACGTCGCCTGAGTGTCATTATTGAAGACGTGAACAAAATTATTGCAGACAGTCTGGGTCATCTTTACGGTGGCGCTGAAGCCTAAACTTAAACCTTGTCCCGTTTTTTTGCCTGAACCTTTCATATTGGCTCCTTATCGTTCATAGACTAGACATATAGAGTCGATCAAGAACGAAGGAGCTGTGAATGGTGAAAAGGTTGAAGAAAGCAAAACATGTGATCTATCTGCTTATCGCGTTGTCGATGCTGGTCATTGCGTTGCCGCGGATTTCCTTTGCTGGTGGAATGGACTGGGTTAATATTTTTGGCATCGTATGGGTGCTGTTCTCGTTATTAATCGTTGGTGCACATCTGCATTTTATTCTTGGTGTAGATGAAGAGAAGAAGCGTGCACTGGAAGCTGTTCGACGGGCAAAGCTGCGGCAGTGGGAGATGAAATTGGTGGACAAGCAGGAGCAGAGCAAGTCTGTATAAGGTTTGAATCACATGTGACATGGTGATAGAGATGGTTTTATCTGTTGAAGTAAGGCCGGATTCCCTTTTGTATGAAGGGGCCGGTCTTTTTTTGTATACCTTTAATTCGATATTCCGATTATTGTGATCTATTTAGTGTGGTGCTTTAGGAGAAAGGCGCGAGGAGTGGGGTTATTTTCCTAAGGTCGTGTTATAATAGATACAGAATAGTACAGATGCATCTTCGGGGGTGGTACAGATGGACGGACAGGAAGAAAACGTGACGAAGCACGAGCAGCTGCTTCAACATATTGAACAACTGAAGGTAGGCAGTAAAATATCGGTGCGCGGACTGGCACGGGAGCTGGGTGTAAGCGAAGGAACGGCATATCGTGCGGTAAAAGAGGCAGAGAACTTCGGCCTGGTCGTGACCAAGGAACGAATTGGAACGGTGCGGATCGAGAAAAGACCTCGCGGCATGACCGAGCAGCTGACTTTTGCCGATGTGGTAACCATTGTCGAAGGTCATGTGCTGGGTGGAAGTGACGGTCTGTCCAAGCCGCTTCACAAGTATGTGATCGGTGCAATGAAAGAGCAGGCCATGGCCCGGTACATTGACGCGGGAAGTCTGTTGATTGTCGGGAACCGGGACAACGCACATTCCCTTGCCCTTGAACAGGGCGCCGGTGTGTTAATTACAGGCGGCTTTGGTACAAGCCGTGAAGTGAGAGTGATGGCGGATGAGCTGGGTCTGCCCATTATTTCCTCCAGACATGATACGTTTACGGTGGCTTCAATGATTAACCGTGCGATCTTCGATCGACTGATTAAGAAAAAAATCATGCTGGTTGAGGACATTATTGGTCAGAAACCCCGCCTTCAGGTGCTTAAGGTAACCAGTTCAGCCGCGGATTTTCACCTGCTGGTTTCTGAGACGGGAGAACATCGCTTCCCGGTAGTAGATGAATGGAACCGGGTAATCGGCATTGTGAGCCTGAAAGATGTAAGCGAGTTAAGAGAGGATCAGAGTATTGAGAAGTGTGTTGTACGCCGCCCGATCACAGCTTCGCTGCAAACCTCACTGGCTTCGGCAGCACAGATCATGACGTGGGAGGGCATTGACTTCCTGCCGATTGTGGATCGGAACCGTAAACTGATTGCATCCGTCACACGTAAGGAAGTACTGCAGGCGATGCGTGATGCACAGAAGCAGCCTCAGCTTGGAGAGACGTTTGATCATCTGATCTGGAACGGGTTCGCCGAGGAACGCGGAGAGCAGAACGAATTATTTTTCCACGGATTTATCATTCCTCAGATGGCGACAGACCTCGGAACCATCTCGGAAGGCGTTCTGCTGAATGTGATGACACAGGCGGGACGGCGCGCAGCCTGGGATGTCACAGGAAATGATCATGTGGTGGATAATGTAACAACGTATTTTGTTCGGCCGGTACAGATTGAAGATCAGATTCTCGTTCGTCCCATTATTTTGGAGACGAGTCGTCGGACTTGTAAAATGGATATTGTCATCACCCGTGATGGGAATGTGGTATGCAAAGCGGTGATGACGCTGCAATCCATTGACCATGCATAGTAAGGCGAGTGATCCAGAGTTCGGAAAATATCATGAGTTCAGAAAAAAGAGAGTATCCCCTGATCGAATCAGCGCACTGAACCCCGAAATGAATGTGGCTCAGGCTTGTTCGATTGATGAGGAATACTCTCTTTTTGATGCGACGACATCCCGCTAAATGTATTAGGCAGATTGTCCGGATGTTTTGCCAGTTCCATTGTCTGAACGTTGCTGCATGCGGGCGTAGTAACTGCGGTTGCGTAACCCAGCGAATAGATTGTACGCCCCCATAATCAGAAATAGCGCTTCCACAACGACAGATAACGTAGAACCGGTAAAGACAAACATCAGGATCAGGGCAAGAATAACCAGCATGCTGCCCATCCAGATGTTGGTCCATGAACGATAAAGACCTGTAGCGATGGGATCTGTGGTCCTGCGTGAACGAATGCTGTTCAGAGCTGAGCAGACCATAGCAAGGGCAAAGATGGCGATCAGGGCATATTTGAGTACATCGATGAACACAAAGACGCAGCTCCTTTTCTGGAAAGCATTTACTGCCCTTATTGTACCATGCAGGCAGAGGGCAAGGGCAGTTTTTTTCTGGAGCTGTCATCTGCTTTCTATGCAGGAACGTGCATCCGAATCTGAACCCAAACTTGCAGCACACCTTCCATCACCAGCATCGTTTTCACCTGAACGGTATACTCTTTTTCTCTGACCTCGTACACTTTTTGGTTCAGCATAATGCGTGTCATTTTACTGTACTCGTCGATGTTGAAGACGTCGCGGCCGCGAAGAACTTCAAGTTCATCCCCCAGTTTCTGCAGCATCACTTTCAGGGAGGCCTCGTCCGGTCCCTTGTCAGAATCTTCTGCGCGCACCTTGATTTCCTTAATGACGGTTTGGCGTTTACTATATTTTTTCAGCGTTTTAATATCCTCCTCATTCTGATGCAACTGAAGCTGCAACTCCTGATTGTTGAGCCACAACTCGTTGTAACTCAGGTGAAATACACCGTTGTACACGACACAACCGGCGATCATTCCCAGAACAAAGACAGCAGTCATGCGCATAAGCGGGCGGTAACGTTCAAAAGGCGGGATTCTCATGGGCGCTGTCCTGGAGTCATGTTAACCCCGTCCTCCACCGCAAACCCATTTCACCAGCTCAGTACCCATGTGGGCGCCCATAAATGCGGATATCAAGTACAGAATTTGTTTGACTGCCGGAGACAGATTGCCGTCCAGCACGTTGCTTTCGATCACCCGCATCGGATCGATTGTACCGCCGACGGCCGCTGCGAGCGCCCAAATTTTAATTTTCCCGGCGACATCAAGCATCGTCTGTGTCGGAGGCTGGAGAGAGACCACCGCTCCTATACCTCCAATCATCGCGCCGCCCAGCACGATCCCAAACGCAATGAAGAAATCAAGAATAGCTTTGGACAAAAATGTGCTCATCCGGCAACACCCCTTTCAGACCCAGCAGCACACCTCCTGTCTTCGGTCCGGAACAGGGGGAGCGGCTTGTACTTCTATTGTATGGGCGTGCCCCCGAACGTTATGATAAAATAGAATAATAAAACACTCTTCATTAGAATGAATACTTATATTTCATTCATTTCATTTATAACAGCATTTTGCATCAATACAGAAATCGACTTTCGGTTTGAACCCGAAGGATGAAAAATACGGATAGAAGAAGATAGTACAGCAACCACCTGTTGCAAGGCATTTGCTGCGACTGTCCATGGCGAAAGGAAGAAAAAACATGAGTTCTTTTGTGCATTTGCACGTTCACAGTGAATATAGTTTGCTGGACGGCGCTGCGCGTATACCGGATCTCGTGAATAAGGCCGCGGATCTCGGAATGACTACGCTGGCATTGACCGACCACGGTGTAATGTATGGTGCCATCCCTTTCTATAAAGCCTGCATTGAGCGGGGAATTAAGCCGATCATTGGATGTGAGGCTTATATGACCGCCGGGTCTCGCAAAGAGCGGGGAAGCCGCAAGGATCAGCCGATCCATCATCTGATTTTATTGGCCAAAAATATGACGGGTTATCGCAATCTGATGAAACTATGCTCCATCGGACATTTGGAAGGCTTCCATTACAAGCCACGTATTGATATGGAGAGTCTGGCCGCCCATCATGAGGGGATCATCTGTCTAAGTGCTTGTCTGGGAGGAGAAGTTCCCCAGCATCTGCTGCATGGCCGAGAGGAAGAGGCAAAACGTGCGGCTCTCCGTTACAAAAACATTTTTGGTGCCGATTTCTATCTGGAGCTGCAGGATCACGGGCTATCTGAACAAAAAAGAGTCAACCCCCAGCTGATTCGTCTGGCAGCAGAGCTTGATATTCCATTGGTGGCAACCAATGATGCGCACTATCTGTCGGAAGAGGACGCCGAGCTTCAGGATGTGTTGATCTGTATCGGAACAGGAAAAACGGTAGATGATGAGACTCGACTGCGCATCGGAACCAATCAGCTTTATCTCAAGAGTGAACAAGAAATGGCGCGTTTGTTCCCCCATGTGCCCGAAGCATTGGAGAATACGGTTCGCATCGCGGAGTCGTGTGAATTGCAGCTGGAATTCGGCAAATCGATTTTGCCGGAGTACAGACCGCTTCCAGAAGGGAAAAGCCCTTCTGCATATCTGCGCCAGTTGTGCGAAGAGGGAATGGAGAAGCGCTATACTGAAACATCGCGCTGGACGGACACGGAGCTCAGAGCCGAACTTGAACAGCGGCTGGATTATGAGCTCCAGGTTATAGACAGTATGGGATTCTCGGATTATTTCCTGATCGTATGGGATTTTATCGCTTATTCTCACCAGCAGGGAATTGTCACCGGGCCGGGTCGTGGCTCCTCTGCAGGTAGTCTGGTTGCCTATACTTTGCGTATTACAGACGTTGATCCGATGAAATATAACCTGCTCTTCGAGCGGTTTCTGAATCCGGAACGGATATCCATGCCGGATATTGATATTGACTTCAGTGATGAACGGCGGGATGAAGTCATTGAATATGTTGCAAAAAAATACGGCAAAGCCCATGTCGCCCAAATTATCACTTTTGGTACGATGGCTGCCCGTGCAGCCGTTCGGGACGTCGGACGTGCACTAAATGTGCCTTACGGCGAGGTGGACAAGGCAGCGAAGCTGATTCCTGCACAGCTCGGCATTAACATTCAGCGGGCCATGGAAGGCACACCTGAACTGAAGGCTCTATATGAGACCAAGCCCAAAACACGTGAATTGCTCGATATGGCGATGAAGGTGGAAGGCATGCCGCGTCATGCCTCCACGCATGCGGCGGGGGTCGTCATCTCCCGTGATCCGCTGACGGATGCCGTTCCGCTTCAGGAGGGCAGTGAGGGAACGGCCTTAACGCAGTATTCCATGGAAAACCTGGAGTCCATTGGACTGCTCAAAATGGACTTCCTTGGTCTACGCACCCTTTCAATTATTGAGCGCTGTCTGCGCTGGATTGGTGAACATGGCGAGATTCCGGATTTTCGTCATATTGCGGACGACGATGCACTCACGTATGAGATGCTTGGTCGAGGCGACACGATGGGGATATTCCAGTTGGAATCCGCAGGGGTGCGTCGAGTCCTGAAGGAGCTGAAGCCAAGTGTATTTGAAGATATTATTTCCGTACTGGCCTTGTATCGCCCGGGCCCGATGGAATTCATATCCAAATATATTCAGGGCAAACATGGACAGATCGAAGTGGATTACCCCCATGCGGATCTGGAGTCCATCCTTAAGGATACGTACGGCATCATTGTATATCAGGAACAAATTATGCAGATTGCTTCCCGGATGGCGGGCTTCTCTCTCGGTGAAGCGGATTTGCTCCGCAGAGCGGTTTCCAAGAAGAAGCGGGAAGTACTGGATCTCGAACGAGGACATTTTGTTCAGGGCAGTCTCAAGCAAGGATACAGCGAAGCGGAGGCAGATCTGGTCTATGACATGATCGTCAAGTTTGCCAATTATGGTTTCCCTCGTGCCCATGCCGCGGCGTATGGGGTGCTGGCTTTCCAGACGGCTTATCTGAAGGCGCATTATCCTGTTCATTTTATGGCCTCCATGTTAACAGCCGTTATGGGCAGTCACCGCAAAGTGGCAGAGTACGTTGTGGAATGTCGGCGTATGGACATTAATGTGCTTCCGCCGGATGTGAATGAAAGTGGCATTCTGTTTACACCTGTGCTTGCATCATCCAGCAGCACGGAGGCTGGGCAAGCAGCGGAAACCCAACATGTAGGAGAAGAACATGGTGAGGACGGTACAGCAGGTCCGACTATCGAACATGCCGTACATGATGATGATCATTATTCGGGACATGCAGAATACGGTGAAGCACCTTTGCCGGATGATCCGGGTCCCGTACCCGATGAAGACGGTGGTGCATATGGGTGGCAGGCAGAGACGGCTATGCCAGAGCATTCCGAGGATCGAACAGGTTCGGGTGTGATGACGGTTTCTACAGCAGAACGTCTGCATGGGACTGGGGAAGAGGAGTCATCGCTCACTGAAGAGCGTGGAATGTCTGCTGTACAGGCGCAAGATGGGTCAACGGATCAAAATTCGGATGCAGGTAAAGCAACCGGGGCGATACGTTTCGGTCTGGCTGCGGTAAAAAATGTAGGTACCCAGGCGATGGAGAGTATCATGATTGTACGGCAGGAAAGACCGTTCGACAGTTTGCTCGATTTTTGTCGACGTGTCGATTTGCGTGTATGCAACAAACGTGTGATTGAATCGCTTATTCAGGCTGGAGCCTTTGACACATTACCCGGACACCGTGCGCAGTTACTAGCGATGCTGGATGAGACCGTGGAAGCGGCTCTGAAATGGCGCAAGGAACGTGAGGATCTGCAAATTCAGTTATTTGATTTTGTCGAGACGCCGAACTGGGAGATTGAATATCCTGAAATCCCGCCTTATTCAGGGAGTCAGCAGTTGGAACTGGAGCGTGAGTTGTTAGGTTTGTATCTATCTGGTCACCCATTGGATGACTACGAAGATGTGCTCGAATCCAGCGGCGCAGATCGCATTATGGAGCTGACGGAAGCGGCTGACGATACGATGGCCGTCGCAGCCGGGATGGTTGTGTCTGTGAAGTCGATTACGACGAAACAGGGCAAGGCTATGGCGTTCATGGAGCTGGAAGACCAGATCGAACGCTGTGAAGTGGTTCTCTTTCCCGAAGTATGGCGGCGCAGCCAGCAGCATGTCGGGAAAGGTGAACTGCTCGTCGTGCGTGCCAAGGTGCAGCAGCAGGACGAAGGGTTTAAGCTGCTGGCTGAGGAAGTGGCGCCGCTGTCACCGGCGGCACTGGAACAGCAGCTGCGCAGCCGCGAACGGCGCGGTAAGCCCGGCAGCGGCAGTGCTTCGCGCCCGGCGGCTTTGCCTCGGCAGGCGGCCGGCGCGGGGGCCGGAGCACAGCGCAGCAGCGCAGGCGTGAATGCTGGAGCTGCGCACAGCAGCGGAAGCCAGGGCCCGGCAGCGACGCACAGCGCTGCGGTTGGGCCAGGGGCGGCGGCCCATGCCAATGGGGCCGCTTCCGTGGCTCGTCGGCCCGCTGAGGCCGCTGGCGGCACGGAGCAGAGCCGTGGCCCTCGGGTTGTAGAGCAGCGGGTGTTCGTGAAGATCACCCCGCAGGCGGAGAAGCCAGAGCTTCTGGCCCGACTCAAGCAGCTGCTTCAGCAGCATTCAGGTCCGGTGGCGACGGTGCTCTTCTATGAGCAGCAGCAGAAGCTGCTCGCATTGAGTGATGCCTATCGCATTAAACCTTCGCCCACTTTGTTCTCCGAAATGGAGCAAATGCTGGGCGAGGGAACGGTCAAAATTAAATAAGAGGTTGTCCTGCAAGTGATGTATTTTCGGCTTTGCCCATGAATCTGCGACACGCTCTTATTCCTAATGATGTAACCTGTTCGGCCAACTGCCGAGCAGGTTTTTTTGTGTTTATTTTACCAATTACATCAGGTATGCAGGCGAATAAGATAATGAACGAAAGAATGTAATATATAAATATTTTTACATAATTTATAGGATAATTAGACTGTAATAGTGAATGCGCATTCCGCATTTTTTATGAACATTTTGCGAGTTTGCCGCATACACTTGAGAACACCGAAGGACCTGGGGGTTCTCGGGGGAGCGATGCGGGAGGTCGAGATATGTCATATGAAATCGTAGAAGCCATGCTGGCCCGGCGGGGTGTACAGATTGATGCAATCGCGGAAATTGTATATCGTCTGCAAAAAGGGTACCACCCGGAACTGACTATGGATGACTGTGTCACCAGTGTAAAATCAGTACTGCAGAAACGTGAGGTGCAATATACGTTGTACACAGGTATAGCCCTCGACGAGCTTGCTGAGAAACGCCTTTTGCCGCAACCTTTGCAGGCAATTATGGAGGCGGATGAATCCCTGTATGGAGTGGACGAGACTCTTGCTCTTGGCATTACCCATGTGTATGGTATGATCGGTTTAACCAGTTTTGGTTATCTGGATAAAGAAAAGATTGGTGTCATTCATGACCTGAACGAAGCAGGACCTGCTATACATGTTTTTCTGGACGACCTGGTTGCCGGGTTAGCCGCAGCAGCTTCTGCCCGAATTGCTCACAAAAATATTAAAGCCAAGAAATATCCATCGGATATCTGATTCCCTTCATTTGTGTTTTCATTTATTTTAGTATTTGCTTTCTTTTCTTTTGTTCGTTGACTTGAAGGTCTTCCGGGGGCGGCTAATGCTGCCCTGAGAGGCCTGAAATTCCTTTTTTGAGAAGGAAAGTCCTAGGAACATCGCATCAACCATATCGGTTATCCTCGCGGGACAAATGTCCCTCTAGTTCTCGTTTTCTCCCCAAAGGTCCCGAACCCTTCCTTGCAGAAAAAAAGTGAGGTATGTTATCATTAGTCCAATATACGGGCTCTGAACATTAGCTTAGGGGGCGGACATGGCATGTGGACGGTGATTTACATTGCACCGACAGCAAAGGTTGCGGACAAGATTAAGACCAAGCTTTCGGAAGAAGGTTTTCTGGTACAGACCCGTCCCATCAGTTTATCCAAGCAGCAATTTGAGATTCGCGTCCCTTCAGGGGAATTGGAAGAGGTTCAGGAAGTGCTGAATTCGATTCTGCATTCCTGATTCATTCGATATCAGACGTGCCTTGGCAGATGTAGAAGTACCAATGGTACATAAGGGACTGACCGCGCAAGCGGAAAGAGGAATCGACTTGCATGTATTGTATGCTGCTGTCCTTCCTTCTTTTTTTGTTAGGACAAGGACCGACCAGATTGCTTACAGAGACCCTACCAAGACAGATTCAAACATCAGCGCAACAATCTTTCGGTTATTGCAGGTAACATCAATCGTGCTGACAGAAGCCGCTGATCCTTGCCTTATACCGGCGGATTTTTTTGTTGTGAATGCTGGACAAGGCCCATGGCAGCGTATGGGTCGTAAGCGGTTTACCGCAGCGCGCGGATGAAGTTGCTACATGCAACGGACTGCAGGTTGCGGCCATCAAATCAACGGCTGGAGAGGTGTAGTTGTGTTCAAAGATATATTCCAGAAAAAACGGAAGTACGCTACCATACCTTCCGAGCGTGCGCTTCGTGGCGAAGGTCAGGAAGCTGGAGAACGTCCAAAACGTGAAATACCTGAAGGGCTTATGAACAAGTGCAGCAAATGCGGCACGATTCAATATAGCAAGGAATTGGAGAAAAACCTGAAAGTATGTCCGGCTTGCGGTTATCATATGCGTTTGAACGCAATGGAACGTATTGCCATGGTTCTAGATGAGCAAGGGTTTGTGGAGCATGACGCTGATATGATATCGGTTAATCCGCTTGACTTCCCTGGATATAGTAACAAACTGGAGCAACAGCGCCTGAAGTCAGGCTTGAAGGAAGCTGTCATTACAGGTGAGGGAACCATAGAAGGTTTGCCTGTAGTTGTTGCTGTTATGAGCTTCGACTTCTTTACAGGCAGTATGGGCTCGGTTGTAGGGGAGAAAATTACCCGTGCGATTGAGCTTGCAACAGAAAAACGTTTGCCTCTGATCATTTTCTCAACTTCCGGGGGAGCCCGGATGCAGGAAAGTATTCT
The DNA here is from genome assembly GCF_030226665.1 of Paenibacillus sp. UMB7766-LJ446. NCBI lineage: Bacteria > Bacillati > Bacillota > Bacilli > Caryophanales > Paenibacillaceae > Paenibacillus > Paenibacillus sp. UMB7766-LJ446. Next base: position 286,174 of record NZ_JASOYM010000001.1, on the reverse strand, counting down.
TAGCCTTATGCAAATGGCCAAAACAAGTGCGGCTTTGTCCCGTTTGGATGAACAGGGCGGCTTGTATATTTCGGTCATTACGGATCCGACGACAGGCGGAGTTTCAGCCAGTTTTGCGAGCCTTGGTGATATCAATATTGCCGAGCCGGGAGCTGTATTTGGCTTTGCCGGCAGAATCGTCATTGAGCAGACGATCCGTCAGAAACTGCCTGACGATTTCCAGACGGCAGAATTTAATATGCAGCACGGTCAGCTGGACTTGGTGGTCCATCGGAAGGAACTTCGAGCCACCCTTGGCAAGCTTCTAGATATGCATAGTGAAAAAGGAGGGGTCTGAATGGCGGGTGAGTTGCCATATGAAGCGCCTCTGGTTGAGATGCGCAAAAAGATCGAAGAGCTCGTACAGTTTGGACAGGAAAAAGGCATTGACTTCACCGACGAAATTGCCCGCCTGGAAGAACGTTATCATAGACTTGAAGAAGAGATTTATTCTGGTATAACGGCCGCACAGAAAATGCATCTGGCGCGGCATCAGCAGCGTCCGACGGCACTGGATCTGATCCAGCTGATCTTTACGGATTTCATTGAGTTGCACGGCGACCGCATGTTTGGAGACGATCTGGCGGTTATTGGCGGACTCGCGAAGCTGAACGGACAAACCGTAACGGTCATCGGCCAACAGCGGGGGAAAGATACGAAGGATAATATCGCCCGCTTTTTTGGGAGCGCACATCCGGAAGGATTCCGAAAAGGGCTGCGTCTGATGAAGCAAGCAAACAAATTTGGTCGTCCAATTATTACATTCGTTGATACTAAAGGGGCTTATCCGGGTAATACTGCTGAAGAGAGAGGTCAATCGGAAGCTATTGCCCGTAACCTGCTGGAAATGGCGAAGCTCTCGGTGCCTGTTATTGTGGTGGTCATCGGCGAAGGCGGAAGCGGCGGGGCCCTTGCTATGGCTGTAGGTAATCGTGTGTTGATGCTGGAGCATGCGATTTACTCTGCGATCTCTCCGAATGGTGCTGCATCCATTCTTTGGAAAGATGCATCCAAGGCAGATCAGGCGGCCGAAGCGATGAAAATAACGGCCAAAGACCTTCTGGAGATGGAGGTCATTGAAGAAATAATTCCCGAGCCACGCGGTGGTGCTCATAAGGATTATGAAGAATCTGCGGCTGCGATCAGCGAGGCTTTGATTCGCCATCTGGATGAGATGAAAGGCTGGAGCGGTGACCAATTGAAGCAGGATCGGTATGAGAAATTCCGTAAAATTGGATCAGTCACGTTTGAACCTGAAGTGCAGATTGAAGCCACTCAAGTGCCTGTTGAAGTCGATACAGCGGGTAATTTGTCGGGAAATGCTGAATGATATGACGAATTTCCTATACAAACGAGCAAAAGTATAGTAAATTTAATAGTTGGAAAAAGAAAAAGAGATAAAAAAGATAGACCTTTAAAATCGGAGGAAACCCAAAATGCGCAAAACAAAGATTGTATGTACGATTGGTCCATCCAGTGAATCATTGGAGAACACCAAAAAATTGATTATGGCCGGTATGAATGTGGCCCGTTTGAACTTCTCCCACGGTGATTTCGATGAGCACGGCGGACGGATCACAGCAATTCGCCAAGCATGCGAAGAGCTGAACAAGACAGTAGCGATCTTGCTGGACACCAAAGGACCGGAAATTCGGACAGGTAAACTCGAAGTGGAGCCAATTGAACTGGTTCAAGACGAGTACATCACTTTGACAACAGAAGAAATTCTGGGCACCAAAGAACGTCTCTCCATTACGTATACAGATCTTCCGAGTGATGTTGAACCGGGATCTACAATTCTGATCGACGACGGTCTGATCGGACTGACTGTGGTGGAAGTGCAAGGCACCGAGATCAAATGCCGTATCGTTAACGGCGGTACAATCAAAAGCAAAAAAGGTGTTAACGTTCCAGGCGTTGCCATTTCTCTGCCGGGTATTACCGAAAAAGATGCCAACGATATCGTCTTCGGTATCGAGCAAGGTGTCGATTTCATCGCGGCTTCTTTTGTTCGTAAAGCAAGTGACGTTCTTGAGATTCGTGAATTGCTTGAGAAACACAATGCCGGACATATCCAAATCATCTCCAAAATTGAGAACCAACAAGGTGTGGACAATCTGGATGAAATCCTTGAAGTGTCCGATGGCCTGATGGTTGCTCGTGGAGACCTGGGTGTAGAGATTCCTGCGGAAGAAGTACCATTGGTACAAAAACGCATGATCGAAAAATGTAACGTTGCAGGCAAACCGGTTATCACAGCTACACAAATGCTGGATTCCATGCAGCGCAACCCACGTCCAACACGTGCAGAAGCAAGTGACGTAGCCAATGCGATCTTCGACGGTACAGATGCGATCATGTTGTCTGGTGAGACAGCTGCGGGTAAATACCCAGTTGAATCCGTTCTGACGATGTCCCGTATTGCCGAAAAAGCAGAATCCGCTCTTCCTTACCAAGAGCTGTATCTGAAACAACGTGTTGCTCAACAAACAACAGTTACTGAAGCAATCAGCCAATCTGTTGCCCTGTCAGCTCAAGATCTGAACGCTAAAGCGATCATTACTTCGACTGAATCCGGTCATACAGCACGCATGATTTCTAAATATCGTCCAGAATCTCCAATCATCGCGGTGACAACGGAAGACAGAACTTCCCGTCGCCTTTGCTTGGCTTGGGGTGTAACACCAGTCAAAGGAAGACTTGTTGATTCCACTGACGCTTTGTTTGAAAATGCAATTGAAGGCGGCGTGAAGTCCGGACTTGTAAAAGAAGGAGACCTGGTTGTCATTACAGCGGGTGTACCTTTGGGTCGTTCCGGTTCCACCAACCTGATCAAAGTAAGCCAAATTCCAAACAACGCATAATTGTTCGGAAGAGAGGCAACAGGATAAAGCAATGGGGCGTTTGCGTCCCGTTGCTTTTTTTCCATCTTTATGACACTTTATTGCCGCTGAATACGTAAGGATTGGTATATCGAAGGAGGCCGATAACATGCAACAACAAAGCAATGGCGATTGGTACACGGCACGCCTTCGCGTGCGTTATCAAGAAAGTGATCAGATGGGTGTGGTCTATCACGCCAATTATTTGAATTGGTTTGAAATCGGTCGAACCGAGATGATTCGCCAAATGGGGTATACATATCGTAAAATGGAGGAACGGGGGTTACTGCTTCCGGTAACCGGACTGGATGTGAAATATCATAAACCTGCCCGGTATGATGATGAAATCATCATTTTCACCCGTATTGCTGCATTTAGCGGTCTGCGACTGAACTATGAGTATGACATAAGGCGCACAACTGCAGACCTTAATGAGCAGATAGGCATCGGGCAACGAGTATGGTCATCGGATGAGTCCCTTCCTGGTGAACGATTGGTTACAGGCTCTACCCAGCATGTATGGGTCAATGGGGACTGGAAGCCAGTCCGGCTGGATAAGGCAGCTTCTGAGCTCTACAGCGCACTTGAGAAAGTGTGGCTTTCAGGAAAGGGGTAATACGTAAATGCGAAGATGGATGTGGGCCTTGCTCTTAATCATTCCGGTGATTGAACTGTTTGGTTTCATTCTTATGAGTGACTGGATTGGAGCCGGAAAGACATTGCTTCTTATGATTCTCACGTCCTTGATCGGTATAGCAATGTTGCAGTTTGAAGGACGAAAAGTACTTATCGATGCCAAATCCGAGATGGAGCGCGGTAAGGTGCCCGGACGAAAAATGGTAGATGGCCTTTTTATATTTGTCGGTGGTTTCCTGCTGCTGATTCCCGGATTTATCACAGATCTGATCGGATTTACGCTGTTGTTTCCCATAACACGTTCAGTGTATCGTCTGTTCTTCCTGGGATGGCTGGAGAAAAAAATGAGAAACGGAAGTATTAAGTTTTATCGCGGTCCGAAACAATAGGCTATACCAGAAAAAAACAGTTAAAGAAAGGCACCCACCACCAGATTCAGTCTGATGAGAGGTGCCTTTTTGTATCGTGATTATATGCGGATGCCGATGTCAGAAAACAGAAATCATGAATTCATCGGACACGTCCATTAATAATGTATGTTCGGAGATCCCGGAATACATTCGCTCGATTGAATGCATCAAGGATGACAAGACTGACAGGGCCAATGATCAAACCGAGTACACCGAACAGCTTCAGTCCGACAAACATGCCAACCAATGTGGCGAGAGGGTCCAGGCCGACGCTGCTGGCAAGAACTTTGGGTTCAATGATTTGGCGGGCAATCAGCACAATGAGATATACAATGCTGATGCCTATCCCTAGATACAAGTCACCATTCATAAGCAGATATGCCGCCCAAGGAACCATCACCAGGCCAACACCGAGATAAGGAAGCAGATCCACCAGACCGATAAGCAAAGCGATCGTGAAGGCAGACTTAACTTGTAGCACAAGCAATCCGATCATGACAAATAATGCGGTGATGGAGATCATGATCAACTGGGCCCGTGCATAACCAAACAGTGCTTTTTTCAGATCATTCCATATGTCGCTAATCGGCTTGCGAACGGAAGAGGGCACCCAGCCCGATACGGTAATACTATGTCTGTTCCAACTTTTGCTGATAAAGAAAGCTGACAATAGAACAACAATAAGTACTGCTCCCATATTGGGAAGGGAAGTGAGCAGGCTCAGGATCATGTTGAAGAATCCGGTGACCAGATCCGTTACAGCTGTACCTACCGTTTCGGTTGTTTTGCTAATATTGCTGTTAATGGTCTCCTGATAGTTGGGATTTTCCTTGTAAAATTCATTGATCTGCCCGATTAAACTCTGAATCGTGTCATTCTGGGTCCAGCGGACAAACGTAGCCTTAATCTCATCGACATGAAGGTCGAAGCTCGTCGTTAGTGAAATGACTTCTTTCACCATACGGGTTACAGCTGCGGACAATACGACTACAATGGCCCCGAAATAAATGATTAGTGACAAGGTCACCGCCAACCAGCGAGGGAATCGGGCCTTGTATTGAAGCAACTTCACCAAAGGGTTCATCGCATAAGCAATAATCCAGGCAATGGCAAAAGGGTATAACAGCGGGAACAGCAAATATATGGCCACGGCAATGAGAATGGCCGCGATAATCACCCATATGCCGCGCAGCAGGCGTTTCATTATGATTCTATCCAAGCATCAACTCTCCTTATTCCATTTCAAGCACCCATGAAGGAAGCACAGGAAGCTATCTAGTTAATATAGAGCAAAACCAGTGACTTGAAACGCCAGGATGTCGTCGGTTTAGTTCTTTTCTTTTGCCTAGAGTATGCCTGATATTCACAAAATATAGCAATAGAAACTTGATTAATAGCATGGATTTATATAAAAAGAATAAAATGTCAACCTTGTTTTTGTAAAGGTTTTCAAAAATGCTTTATCGGTCTGATAAAGAAGTTTGATGTGCGGATGACCCCGCATCATGTTCACATAAACGACAAAATCCAGTATGATGAGAGAAGGAAATACCGATTGACAGATATGAAAACCGGTATTGAGGTATTTATTAATTTTAAAATGTAAATGGTTACAAAAGAAGGACGAGTGCGTTTGAGGCACGTAGATGACACTCTGGATGGGTTCTTGATTTCGTTTATTAAAGGAGAGATGTAATATGACAGCTACCAAAGGTCTGGAAGGCATCGTTGCAACAACCTCTTCGATCAGCTCCATTGTAGACGGTGTGCTAACATACCGTGGTTACGATATTGACGATCTGGCTGAACATGCAAGCTTTGAAGAAGTTGCCTATTTGCTGTGGTTTGGTAAATTGCCAACTACGGATGAACTGAAATCCCTTCGCAAAAGCCTGAGCGATTACGCGCCGATTCCGAGCGAGTTGATTGCACAAATCCAATTGTATCCGAAAAACATGAGTACCATGGCAGCACTGCGTTCCGCAGTATCCGCATTGGCTCTCTATGATGAGCAGGCTGACGAGATGACAGCGGAAGCGAATGAGAACAAAGCGGTTAAGCTGCAAGCGCAATTGCCAACTATTGTGGCAGCCATAGCTCGTATCCGTCAGGGCAAGGAACCTGTGGCTCCAAAAGAAGGCGCTTCCATCGCAGAAAACTTTTTATATATGATGACTGGAGAACAACCGACCGAGACCGCTGTTAAAGCTCTTGATCAGGCGCTTGTTCTACATGCTGATCACGAATTGAATGCATCTACATTTGCTGCGCGTGTAACTGTAGCTACGCTTTCTGACATCTATTCAGGTGTAACTTCAGCGATTGGTGCATTGAAGGGGCCATTGCATGGCGGTGCTAACGAAGCCGTTATGAAAATGCTGATTGAGATTGGTACGCCTGAACGTCTCGAAGCGGCAATTCAGGAAAAACTGAACAACCGTGAGAAGATCATGGGATTCGGACACCGTGTATACAAAAATGGAGACCCACGTGCCAAACATCTGCAAAAGATGTCCAAGGAACTGGGAGAAATGAACAACGATACACGCTTGTATGATATGTCAGTGAAGATCGAAGAGCTGGTGACAGGACAAAAAGGCTTGAAGCCAAATGTAGATTTCTATTCAGCTTCCGTATATACCCAATTGGGTATTGAAGAGGTACTGTTCACACCGATCTTTGCGATTAGCCGGGTATCAGGCTGGACTGCTCATATTCTGGAGCAACTCGCAGATAACCGTATTATTCGCCCGCGTGCCGAGTACACAGGTCCAACAGATCAGAAGTACGTTTCGATTGAACTTCGCTAATGCTGTCAAAACCAGTATAATAAACAAGGATGGGGTGAAGGGTTGAAACCTGTCGGCTAAAAACGGGCCGCATGTTCATAACCCTTCCTCCAATTAAGACAAGCGGTGTGTTATCATACTGCACATACGAATCTCAAGGAGGAATTATACGAATGAAATTAGAAAAATTTGCTCATCCAACTGAAGGCGAAAAAATTCAAATTGATAACGGTACACTGCAAGTACCTAATAACCCAATCATTCCATTCATCGAAGGTGACGGTACAGGCCGTGACATCTGGAAAGCTTCCAAGCGCGTATTGGATGCAGCTGTTGAAAAAGCATATGACGGCAGCAAGAAGATCGCATGGTATGAAGTGTTTGCTGGCGAGAAAGCATTCGATACATACGGGGAGTGGCTGCCAAACGACACGCTTGAAGCCATTCGCGAGTATATCGTAGCCATCAAAGGACCACTGACTACGCCAATCGGTGGCGGAATTCGTTCCCTGAATGTCGCACTTCGTCAAGAACTGGATCTGTACACATGCCTGCGTCCTGTCCGTTACTTCGATGGTGTACCTTCTCCGGTTAAACGTCCTGAACTGGTAGACATGGTCATTTTCCGTGAAAATACAGAAGATATCTACGCTGGTATTGAATATGCAGAAGGTTCCGAAGAAGTGAAAAAAGTGATCCAGTTCCTGCAGCAGGAGATGGGTGCAAACAAAATCCGTTTCCCTGAAACTTCCGGTATTGGTATCAAGCCAGTTTCCTCTGAAGGTTCCAAACGTTTGGTACGTGCAGCAGTGCAGTATGCCATCGATCACAACCGTAAGAGCGTTACATTGGTACACAAAGGCAATATCATGAAATTTACTGAAGGTGCCTTCAAAAACTGGGGTTATGAAGTTGCTGAAGAAGAGTTCGCTGACAAAGTGTTCACTTGGGCACAATACGATGTCATCAAGGAAAAAGACGGCACAGATGCAGCAAATGCTGCTCAAAAAGCAGCTGAAGATGCTGGCAAAATCATCGTGAAAGATGCGATTGCCGATATCGCTCTGCAACAAGTATTGACTCGTCCAGGCGAATTCGATGTTATCGCAACGTTGAACCTGAACGGTGACTATCTGTCCGATGCACTGGCTGCACAAGTTGGCGGAATTGGTATCGCTCCAGGAGCGAACATCAACTATGTAACAGGACATGCTATCTTCGAAGCTACTCACGGTACTGCACCTAAGTATGCTGACAAAGATGTCGTGAACCCAGGTTCCGTTATCCTGTCCGGCGTTATGTTGCTTGAGCACTTGGGATGGCAAGAAGCAGCTAACCTGATCTACAAAGGTATGGAAACATCCATCAACAACAAAACAGTTACTTATGACTTTGCACGTCTGATGGACGGCGCTACTGAAGTGAAATGTTCTGAATTTGCTGATCAAATCATTAAAAACCTGTAAGGGGAGATGTGAATCGTGACTATTCAGCGCAAAAAAATCACAGTAGTCGGCGCCGGATTTACCGGAGCTACAACGGCTTTGATGCTTGCCCAAAAAGAACTCGGGGATGTTGTTCTGGTTGATATTCCTCAATTGGAAAACCCGACGAAAGGTAAAGCGCTCGATATGATGGAAGCGAGTCCTGTTCAGGGCTTCGACAGCAATATCGTTGGTACTTCCAACTACGAGGATACTGCAGGTTCGGAGATTGTTATTATTACGGCAGGTATTGCCCGTAAACCGGGTATGAGCCGTGATGATCTGGTCAACACGAATGCAGGAATCGTGAAGTCTGTTTGTGAAAATGTGAAAAAATATTGCCCTGATTCCATCGTCATTATTCTAAGCAACCCGGTGGATGCAATGACATATGCGGCTTATCAGACGCTTGGTTTCCCTAAAAACCGTGTAATCGGTCAGTCGGGTGTTCTGGATACTGCACGTTATTGCACATTCATTGCACAAGAGCTGAATGTATCGGTTGAAGATGTCCGCGGATTCGTTCTTGGCGGCCACGGAGACGATATGGTACCACTCGTTCGTTATTCCAGCGTTGGTGGTATTCCAATCGACACTCTCATCCCGGCAGATCGCATCGAATCCATCGTACAACGCACACGTGTTGGCGGCGGTGAGATCGTAAACCTGCTTGGAAACGGCAGCGCATATTATGCACCGGCAGCTTCTTTGGTGCAAATGACCGAAGCCATTTTGAAAGACAAAAAACGAATTATTCCGGTTATTGCTTACCTCGAAGGGGAATATGGCTACAATGATTTGTTCCTTGGCGTGCCAACCATTCTGGGTGGTAACGGAATTGAAAAAATCTTTGAACTGGAACTGACTGCTGAAGAAAAAGCGGGACTCGACAAATCTGCTGATTCCGTTCGTAACGTCATTTCAGTAGTAAACCTGTAAGTTTGAATACTTTTTGACAGAAATACACAGAAAACCTTCGGATTATCCGGAGGTTTTCTTTTCTTTGGATAAGTTCCCCAGTATAATGAGATGTGATGTATAACACACTGAACTGAAATTTTTGAGGAGGATGGACATTTTGACTATGATTATGTATTTGCTTCATATTATTGGAGCACTGGCGATGGGATTCTATCTGGTCTTGCCTTTCGTGGTTGGCAAAATCCGTACCCTGAGTACAGCGGCCCAGGAAGGGGCATTTGCATCACTCCGTTCATTGAATCGTATTGCGCAGTATGGACTGGTGATTCAACTTCTTACGGGTGGTTACTTGATGACCAAAGGTGAATATTCCTATCTCTGGATGGGCGTAGTTGTCGTTCTGCTGCTCGCGATTGCAGCCATTGGTGGGATTATGGGCAAACCGCTTCGTTTGGCAGCAGAGGCTGTGAAAAGCAAGCGTGACGTTAGTGCAGAGCAAAGCAAGATTCGTACGTTCAGCACATTACTTGCCATCTTCCTGCTTATTATGGTGTATCTGATGGTTAACAATCAGGTTATCTAAGAACAGCTGCGAACGAATTTTAATTGCTTGCTGAACTTCTTGCTGAACTTAAAGCGTTTGCACTTCATAACGCTGGACAAGCCGAATTAGAAAGTAAGGTATTGAAACCTATTGAAATAGACAGCCTATGAGGCTGTCTATTTTTGTTCGCTCGGCTGGAGAAATGTCTCACAATCAGCAAAGTGATAGTGATGAATCTACGGTATATATGACTCACTCAGTTAAGTTCTACATTTTTCACCCCTGGCTCACAGCGTGGGCAAATACGGTATTTCGCCCGTTACGCTTGGACTCATACAGGGCCGTATCGGCATCGCGCAGCAGGGATTCCAGAGAATCGGACCCTCCATTATATTGGGCCACCCCGAAGCTTGAAGTCAGTGGAATACGAGTTCCCTGTACCTCCAGCGGGTTATTCAACAAGGCCGCGCGTAACTTCTCGGCGAGCTGCTCACCATCTTGAAGGGATGCATGGGGAACAGCGAGGACAAACTCTTCTCCTCCATAACGTGCAAACAGCATCTCCGGGTTCAGATAACGATTACATACAGAGACTACGTGAATGATGGCCTGATCGCCAACGTCATGTCCAAAGGTGTCATTAATTCGTTTGAAATGATCAATGTCAAATAAAATAAAGGCCGCAGGCCGCAGATTAAGCTGGGCTTCACTCAGTATCTCTCGTCCTCGAAGCAGGAACTGTGTACGGTTATATATTTTGGTGAGGCCATCGAAGTAAGCCAGCTGCTTCAGCTGTTCTTGCAGGAAACGCTGTTCTGTAATATCAATCAGCATAATCAGAGTACCAACGGCTTGTCCCTCTTTGTTATACACATATGATGTTCTGACCTGGTAACAGACGGTCTCCCCATTTAACTGCCAGTACAAATCGGTTTGCAGGCCTTCCCGGCCATATTCCACCGGAAAAGTCTCTCCCGCAAGAGATAACCAAATATCGTTCAAATATTGACCCACCATACTCAAATCAAGCTCAGGCAGCATATCACGTAGAGATTTGTTGTAATCGACGAGACGATTGGAGCTATCCAGCACGATAACACCTTCACGCATGCTTTCAAAGATACTATCCTTGGCAATAGGTACGATGGTTAGAAGACGTGAGGATAGAATAGCCCATATATACATTGCAGATGTTATGCACATTAGAACCGGAACGGGGTCCATTCCACCTGGTGTCAAACCAAGCAAATATACGAAGGCCGCTACCATGGGAATAACTTGTGAGGTGATTAGTGTGAGTAGCTGACGACGGTAGATCTTTTTGGTATGTCTCCATTGTTTGATGAGAATAAGGCAGGCGCATAATAGACAGGAAAAGGTAAATGCACCATGAACTACGTACCATTGACCTATGGCAATTTCCATTAGGGGGACAGAGCTGTCTTCTCTTAGCCACACTTTTTTATAGAATAAATGATGATAATCATTGGTTGCCACCATGAACAAGGTAATGGAAGGAATTACAAACAGTGCCGCAGTCCCTTTTTTGGATACTGTTCTACCAGTGTATTGTATCATGAGCAGCAGCCCAAGCGAGGCGGAGAAAGGCATGCCGATATACTCTACGGTCGTCCAGAACTTCATCTGCTCCAGAGTATTGCTGGTGAGTTCAATCGCGTATCCGAAGGTGTACACAGACAGAGCTGCTGTATAGAGTATGAATATTTTCGAACTCGGGATCTCTGCTCTTCTAACATAAGTATATAAACACAGAAAAACATTCAGCACTGCTGATGTTGCTACAAGTGTTATATAAGAATTAATGTGCGATTCCATGGGTTAGGTCTCCATATTAGATCAGAATGTTTGCTCCGTGGGGATATAGAACAGCCTCAGTTAACCTTGATAAATGTAGTTGAAAGCTTATCTGTATACTTGTACATTGTACATCAGCCTATACGGCATAGGAAACCAATTTGGATGCTGAAACAGTCTCAATTTCGAAAAAATTTCGAATGTTTGGCAAGATAGGGTCAATCCATTACGGCTTTCCTCAATGGCAGGATGTCTGCAAGAGGATGAAATAAGCGATCAGATCATCATGGGATTTTTCTGTTTGACCTCCAAAAGGGTGTGGTAAGTAAATATCGAAGACGAAATACAGCTACTTTGGAGGATGAACCGTTGGAAGAAGGAATAATCTGTACTGTTCATGCCATCCTACAGAATGAGACTAGATTTAGACATTCCATTTTGAGAGGAGAAATACCAAATGTCAACCGAAACACAAAACCAAAAGACGATGCCTGCTCAACATCAGGATCAGCGCCCCGGTATCGAATCGGAGATGCAACCCAAACCAGAGTTTGAGAAACCTCAATATAAAGCAGCCGGAAAGCTGTTGGATAAGGTTGCATTGATCACGGGTGGAGACAGTGGAATTGGACGTGCTGTTGCCGTTACATATGCGAAGGAAGGCGCGGATGTAGCGATCGTGTACCTGAGTGAGCATGAGGATGCTGAGGAAACAAAGCGTCAGGTCGAACAGGAAGGACGCAAATGTATACTCATTGCCGGGGACATTGGTGACAATACTTTTGCCAAGAGCACAGTGCAGCAGACGGTGGATCAACTGGGCAAGCTGGATATTGTGGTGAATAATGCAGCCGAGCAGCATCCACAGCAGCAGTTGGAGGATATTACACCAGAACAGTTGGAGCGCACGTTCCGTACCAATATCTTCGGTATGTTTTACATTACACAAGCTGCCCTGCCACATCTCAAAAAAGGCAGCACCATCATTAATACGACTTCTATTACCGCATATCGCGGAAATCCGACGTTGATTGATTATTCATCTACCAAAGGAGCAATTACATCATTTACGCGCTCCTTGTCGATGAACGTTGTGGAGAAGGGAATCCGTGTGAATGCCGTTGCTCCAGGACCTATTTGGACCCCGCTCATTCCATCCACCTTTGATGAGAAAAAGGTGAGCGAATTCGGTGCTACTCAGCCAATGAAACGTCCCGGACAACCGGATGAACTAGCTCCAGCTTACGTGTATCTCGCTTCTGATGATTCTTCCTACGTGAGCGGTCAGGTTATGCACGTCAATGGCGGCGAAGTGGTGAATGGATAATCGATCAACGAAATGGTCGAAATGAAGGCGTATCGTCCAGGAAGACTGGTCGGTACGTCTTTTTTATGCGCATATATTGGAATGAGATGATTTTGATCATATTTACAAAAGTCGGTATCGGCGTTGATACAACCATGATATTTTATCTATAGTCATACGTGGAGATAGTCCTATAACAATTCGCCGATTAGCTCCTTATCAAAAATGGCAGGATCTTCATGCTATCTGTGATATGATATAGACCGAACAAGTAAGCTTCGGAGGCGCTCATATGAAGATTAGCAAACAATGCGGCACACTATAAATGGGTGGGCAGTGCGTGGTTGGCATCGCGTCCAAAATGAAACAATAAGCGTTAGGATATGTTAATTATTAATTTTACAACAAAGGAAGAGATAGATGAGACCTTTCCGAATTCGCCTTGCCATCATCATGATGGTGCTGATCGGTATTTCCGTCATTGTGGCTGGTTATACGATGGGCAGAGTTTTTAAAACTACTCACATCACTGCACTGGAGAAAACGATGGTGCGTGAGATCAATTTGCTGAAAGCAACGTTCCCGTTCCATGATGCAACCGATCCGACAAATGCAGAGACACAGAAATATTACTCTGAACGTGCTGTGGAACTGGATCGACTGACGGATTCACGGGTAACCTTTATTAATAAAGACGGAACGGTCATTGGCGACTCGGAGAGCGATCCGAAGTCCATGGACAACCACTTGGACCGTCAGGAGATTAAAGAAGCGGTTGGGCAAAGCTATGGTCAATCGATTCGTTTCAGCGAAACATTGGGGCAGGATATGCTGTATGTGGCGCTTCCTGTGAATTCAGATCAAAGTGACATGATTGAGTTACCTAGCGGGAAATTTGACGGATATATTCGTTTATCCATGAGTCTTGAAGCTGTAGATCAAGGACTTCAGCAGGGCTGGATTTTAATGTTTTTCACCCTGGGACTTCTGTTCCTGATTGTAGCTCTGGTCAGTTACCGGGTTGCGCGGGGGCTGACATCACCGATTGAGCATATTACGAAGGTGGCTCACCGAATTACCAAGCTGGACTATGATGCGAGGGTGAACGTAACCCGCAATGATGAGATTGGTCAACTGGGGCTTGCCATTAATGGAATGGCAGACAGCCTTCAGATGCAGTTGAAGACGATCAGGGATAATGAAGCGCTGCTGGAAAGTGTCCTTGCCAACATGACAGGGGGCATTATCATGATTGATGCAGGTCAATCTATTGCCCTGGTCAATCGGGAAGCGGAGCGTATGCTTGGCATTCAGGCAGAGCGCGTTACTGGCAAGCCATATGTTGAATTAAAGCGGCATTATGAGCTGACGCGAACCGTTGAAGAGAGTGTTGCACTGCGAGAACCGATGCATGAAGAAGTGAGTGTGTTCAATCCGGTTGAAAAATTGATTCGCATTGATGGGGTACCGATGTCTGAAGATGATGGTGCTTATCGGGGGATGCTCTTCCTCCTGCAGGATGTAACGGCGATCCGCAGGCTTGAATCAATGCGCAGTGAGTTTGTAGCGAACGTATCTCATGAACTCAAGACGCCTGTGGCTGCGGTCAAAGGTTTTGCCGAAACGCTTCTTAGCGGCGGGGTACAGGACAAAGAGACGGAACGTTCATTCCTGCAGATCATATATGATGAAGGTGACAGACTGAACCGATTAATCGGTGATATACTGGAGTTATCCAAAATTGAATCCAAACGGGCTCCGCTGCAGTGTTCGCCTGTGCATGTGCATTCGTTCTTCGAGATGGTCCTAGGTACCCTGTCTAAGGTGGCGGAGAAGAAAGATATTCGTCTGGAGATGAATGTTCCTGAAGAATTGTATATTGAAGCTGATGAGGATAAAATGAAGCAGATCTTTATTAATTTGTTATCCAACGGCATTAACTATACACCAGAGGGTGGAAGGGTAAAATTGCAAGTGTCGGTTGAACATAAGGAGGACGAAGAACAAGTTGTCTTTGCAGTGTCTGACACAGGAATCGGTATCCCGAAAAAAGATTTGCCACGGATTTTTGAACGCTTCTATCGGGTGGACAAGGGCAGATCCCGTAATTCGGGAGGAACTGGACTTGGACTTTCGATTGTGAAGCATCTGGTTGAATTACACCATGGCCAACTGGCTGTAGAGAGTGAACTTGGCATGGGAACGACGTTTCGTGTTATCCTTCCATTAATTCAGGATGAAGAAATATAGCCGGTTGGGAGCGGAATGTAAAAAGGAATATACTGTTTTACACACAGTTAACAATTAGGTGCTATGATAAAGAAAGTGTTGTGGCAACAGACAACCTACAAGGAGAGAAGGGGTACCATGGCGCAGCGTTTGCTCGTTATTGAAGATGAACCAACATTATCAAGATTGCTTACGTACAACCTGACACAAGAGGGCTATGATGTTATTGCTGAGGATCACGGATCTTCAGGTTATGATCGGGCCTTGTCCCAGGATTTTGATCTGATTCTGCTGGATCTGATGCTTCCTGGAATGAATGGTCTGGATATCCTGAACAAGCTACGAATTCAGGGTGTCAGTACACCGGTCATTATTCTCACAGCCAAGAACGGTGAAGCCGAAGTGGTGCAAGGCTTAAAATCAGGTGCCGATGATTATATTACCAAGCCTTTTGGCGTATCCGAATTGCTGGCTCGAGTAGATGCGGTGTTAAGACGTTATTCGAATGGTGAGGATTTGCCTCAACCAGAGGATAAAGACGGTTCACGCATTATTCTGGGAGAGCTTGAGATTTATCCTTTGAAGTACGAGGTTACGCTGGGTGGACAATCCATCAGTTTGCGTCCCAAGGAGTTCGAGGTTCTGCTTTATCTGGCCAAGAAACCAGGTGTTGTGCTTACACGGGATGATCTGATGAATGCGGTCTGGGGCTTCGATTATATCGGAGGACAGCGCACGGTGGACGTTCACGTCAGTTCATTACGGAAAAAGCTGGAGCTGGATCCGGAGTCGGTTCACATTGATTCGATTCGCGGTGTAGGTTATAAATTGGTTGTAAAAAGAAAAACTCCCCATCATTCGAGTTAACAATGATTGGGGAGTTTTATTTTACATTCCGTTAACATAAAGAATTATTTTCCTTTACGTATAGGGAGTAGGATGAAGCTGTCTGAGTGATACTTTGTACCTATATATTCCATCTCAGGACGGAGCTCATACGTAAAGGAGATTGCGCATTTATGCCCATGTTGCTCGAAGTGAAGCCCGACCAGCCCAAAGAAATGTTATATTCGCAACAAGAACAAGCCATAACGCACATTATTGAACAAAAAGATGAAGATGGAGTTATGGATACCAAAGACATTGTCATTTCATTACGGGACTATTGCCGCCAAGTTCCGGTAGTTGGCGTTCATACGACCTGTGGGGAAGCGGCAAGCCTGTTGAATCAGGACCAGGAGTACCCTTGTATTGTATTATGTGATGATCAAATGCAGCCATTAGGATTGTTGATGCGAGAGACGTTATACCGGATGCTGAATGGACGCTTTGCGGCAGATCTTTTCTACCGGAAGCCGGTTGTGAATGCAGCGAACTCTTCTCCTGTCATTGTCGATGTGCATGCAGAAGCCACCGCGATAATTGACATTGCTTTGACCCGCAGCGAGCAAAATTTCTATGATTGTTTGATCGTTACGGAAGAAAACCAATTGCTGGGTGTGCTGACGATGAGGGATGTCATGTCCCTTTCCCGTAAGCTGCAGCATGTGGCCTCGGAAGAACGTGTACATATTATTACACAGAGCAGACAGGAAATAACAAGAATCAACGATTCCGTTTCCAGACTGGTTCAAGCGGCTCGAAAAGCGGGGGAAGAAGCAGAACAGATCATGCAGTTGTCCCGGCAGGGGGCCAGCAGTCTTAGTCAGGTCGATGCTTCCTATAACCGTGTATATCAGCATATTGATGGTCAGCAGAAGCACGCTGATGACATGCTGCGTTCCATCGATATGGGTTCCGGGATGGCAAGTTCCATTCGTTCATTAGCAGACCAGAGTGGGCTGCTTGCCATGAATGCTTCCATTGAAGCAGCACATGCTGGGGAGTACGGACGGGGGTTTCAGGTCGTCGCTGGGGAGATTCGCGCACTTGCCAAGCAAACCCGTGAGGTTGCGGGAAATATGTCATCTTTGCTGGAGGATATCGGCGGGCTAACCAGACAGACTGTAGAATTGGTGAGAGCAAGCGCGGCAGAGATTAACAGCAGCTCCGTTCATGTAAACGATGGAGGGGCTGCATTCAAACAGCTGAACACGGCTGTAGCAGGCATGTCTCATATTGCAGAAAATATTGCCATGGAAGGCAAGACGGCTGGGGAATTGGCAGAGCATATTCGGGAGAGACTGGAAGATATGGTCTAAGCGGATGATTAAATGAAGGTAGGATAGGCATCGTTCATACGCAATGATCAGATAAGGGGGTCATGAGTGTGAAAGATGTCTCTTTTTACATTCCGTTAACATGAAAGTGATACTGTTTTTACAATGAAAGGGTAGGATATTATAGATGGCCGGAGCCAAGTTCAATTATTGGCATCGGTTTACGTAAAGGGAATCTGGTTGTCCCTGCCGCGAAGGAGAAGTGAACATCCATGAAAGACCTCATTCACATTGAAGGACTTAATTTATACTATGATACGCATCATGCGCTTAAAAATATATCAATGGACCTGCCGGAGAAGACGGTTACCGCGTTTATCGGTCCATCGGGTTGCGGCAAATCCACCTTGCTTCGTACTTTGAATCGGATGAATGACATGATTCCAGGCGTACGTGTGGAAGGACAAGTTATGCTGGACGGTTCCGACATTTATGGCAATGAGATTGAAGTTGAGACGCTGCGCAAGCGGGTCGGAATGGTGTTTCAGCAGCCTAACCCTTTTCCAAAATCCATCTACGATAACGTAGCCTATGGGCCGCGACTTCATGGGGTGACACAAAAAGCGGAACTGGATCGGTTGGTAGAGCAGAGTCTGGTCCATGCTGCACTGTGGGACGAAGTAAAGGATGTGCTCAAAAAATCGGCACTCAGTCTTTCTGGCGGACAACAGCAGCGGCTCTGTATTGCACGTGCCCTGGCTGTCCAGCCTGACGTCCTGTTGATGGATGAAGCAACGTCTGCACTTGATCCGATCTCGACACTCAAAATCGAGGAACTGGTGAAGGAATTGCATCATAAATACACAATTGTGATGGTAACCCATAACATGCATCAGGCTGCGCGGGTATCGGGTCGTACTGTATTTTTCCTGAATGGGGAAGTGGTGGAGGCTGCTGAAACAGAAACATTGTTCTCCACACCGCAGGATTCCAGAACCGAGGATTATATATCCGGACGGTTCGGCTAAGCAAGCTGAGTTCGAACGATCCCGGTGTGTCCGGAGATGATGGATAAGGAGGACATGGAATCTATGATTCGCAGAAAAGAATTTGATCAAGAGCTTGAGGAACTGCGCACACTGCTTCGGCAAATGGGTGAGCATGTAGGAACGGCGCTGGATGGTGCCATTGAAAGTTTGCAGACGATGGATGCCGAGAAAGCTCAGGTCATCATCAAGAACGATGCGAATCTGAATGCCCTGGAAGACAAGATTATGGAACTGGGTTCCAAACTCATCATTACACAACAGCCGGTAGCGAAGGATCTGCGACGTATTATTGTTGCATTCAAAATCTCAAGTGACCTGGAGCGTATGGGTGACCTTGCACTCGATGTAGCGAAAGTGACCCTTCGCATGGATGGGCAGCAGTTGATTAAACCGCTAGTGGATATTCCAAGAATGGCGGAAATCGTAAAAGCCATGGTTGATGAATCTATTGAATCCTTCCTGAAAGAAAATACGGATCTGGCTTACAAAATGGCTCAAACTGACGATCAGGTTGATCAATTGTACAGTCATATGATCAGTGACCTTTACTCGTTCATGTCAGACCATCCGAACAAGGCTTCCCAAGCGATGCTCTTGATGATGGTAGGGCGTTACATCGAACGGATTGGTGACCACGCAACAAACATTGGTGAGAGCACGGTGTATCTGGTAACAGGAAAACGCCCTGATTTGAATCAATAGGTAACTGTATTAGTGAAATTGGGGTAATTCGTACGGAATAAAGGGACTTTCTCTTGGGTGGCCTGAATACAGGCTGTCTGTGGAGGGGGTTCCTTTTTTCTGCAGGTCAGATGATGACATAAAAATCGGCTGATTTTTTTGTTGTAACTGGTGTGTATGGTATCATGAGAGTAGATGTAATTGAAGGATTGACGATACGATACGCGAGGTGCTGGAATGGACAAGTTTATTCTCATAGATGGTAATAGCATTATTTACAGGGCGTTTTTTGCAATGCCGCCGCTAACTAACTCGAAAGGTTTGCACACCAATGCGGTATACGGTTTTACCACGATGTTACTGCGGTTACTGGAAGAACATAAACCGACACATGTGATGGTGGCATTTGATGCAGGTAAAGTCACGTTCCGACATGAAGGTTACCAGGAATATAAGGGTGGCCGGGAGAAAACACCACCGGAGTTGTCAGAGCAATTTCCACTCCTGAAAGAGCTGCTTCAAGGCATGGGTATTGCCCAGTTCGAGCTTGCAGGATTTGAAGCGGATGACATTATCGGAACATTAACAAAACGGGCAGATGAAGCGGGAAGACAGGTTCTCGTTGTGTCGGGTGACAAAGATATGTTGCAGCTCGCGTCTGAACATGTGCATATCGGGCTTACACGTAAAGGGGTCACCGAGATTGAGCTGTACGATCCTGCTCAGATTAAGGAGCGCTATGGTCTGACTCCACTTCAAATTATTGATCTCAAAGGCCTGATGGGCGATACGTCTGACAATATTCCGGGCATTCCTGGTGTTGGAGAGAAGACGGCTTTGAAACTGCTGCACCAGTTCGGCTCGGTCGAGGAAGTGCTTAACGGCACAGGTGAGCTGAAGGGTAAAATGAAAGAAAAGATTGAGGCTCATGCCGAAGATGCCCGTATGAGCAAGCAGCTTGCCACGATTCACCGTGAAGTTCCATTGGAGCAAACGTGGGAAGATATGCAGTTCGCCGGATTAAAAGAGGAACTGGCAGGCCCGGCTTTGGCCAAGCTCGAATTCAAGTCTTTGCTTGAACGTCTGTCTTTCCGTGGAAGTGTAGCTTCTGAACAGGAAGCCGTACCAGCTGCTGCGGTGGAATCGTCCATTGCAACAGAAGAAACGATTAGTGAGCTGTTCGGCTCACTTGGATCCATTGATGTGCTGCATGTGGAGACACATGGCGATAACCCGCATCAGGCAAAACTGATTGGACTTGCTGTAGGTTCAGCCGGAACCTATACATTCCTGTCTCCCGAGTTGCTTCAGTCTGAAGCAGCAGCTCCAGTACGAGAATGGCTCGGTAATGCAGAACAACCCAAGCGAGGATATGATCTGCATCGTGTTGACCTGGCGCTGCATGCGCATGGGATTGAGTTTGCAGGAGCGTCCTTTGATGTGCAGCTGGCTGCCTATTTGCTTGATCCAACCGAATCGAATCAGACAATTAGCGGCCTGACTACGAAGTATGGTCTGCCTTCGCTTGTTGAGGATGATACGGTTATGGGCAAAGGTGCAAAATACAGGGTGCCTGAGGCAGATATACTCGGAGATTTTCTGTGTCGCAAAGCAGCCGCGGTAGCAGCGATTATTCCACTCCAGGAGCAGGCGCTGGAGAGCAATGAGATGAACGCACTCTTCCATGACCTGGAGATGCCTTTGTCACGTATTCTTGCTGATATGGAGAAACAGGGCATTAAGGCTAATACGGCAGATTTGCAGGCTTTGGGCAGTGAGTTCGAAGAAAATATAAGCAGGTTGATGGCGGAAATCTACAAGCTTTCCGGTACGGAATTCAATCTGAATTCACCGAAGCAACTGGGTGAAATTTTATTCGATAAACTCGGTCTGCCTGTGGTGAAGAAAACAAAGACAGGATACTCTACAGATGCCGAAGTATTGGAGAAGCTGGCTCCTTATAACGATGTGGTCAAGCACATTCTGCAATATCGTCAACTTGCCAAGCTGCAATCCACATATGTAGAAGGACTGCTCAAAGAGATTTCAGAGAAGGATGGCAAAGTGCATACGTACTACCGGCAGACGATTGCAGCTACCGGACGTCTGAGCAGCCAGTTCCCGAACTTGCAGAACATTCCAATTCGTATGGAGGAAGGACGTAAAATCAGGAAGGTGTTTGTTCCTTCTGAACCGGGCTGGTCTATCCTGGCAGCAGACTATTCGCAGATTGAACTGCGCGTACTCGCCCATATTTCAGATGATGAGCGGCTGAAGGAAGCTTTTGTCCAGGACATGGATATCCATACGAAGACGGCCTCCGATGTGTTTGGTGTGAAGCCAGAAGAGGTAGATGGAGACATGCGACGTTCTGCAAAGGCGGTTAACTTCGGGATTGTATACGGCATCAGTGATTACGGCCTCTCGCAGAACCTGCACATCACGCGTAAGGAGGCGGCACAGTTCATTGATCAATACTTTGAAGTGTTTCAGGGTGTGCGCCGATACATGGACGATATTGTGAAGGAAGCGCGTCAGGATGGTTATGTCAAAACGCTGCTGGAACGTCGTCGTTATCTGCCAGAAATCAATGCAAGCAACTTTAACCTGCGTTCCTTTGCGGAACGGACAGCGATGAATACGCCGATTCAGGGAACTGCGGCAGATATCATCAAGCTTGCCATGGTACAGATGGATGAAGCGCTGCGTGAACGCAAGCTGAAGAGCCGTATGCTGCTTCAGGTGCACGATGAGCTTGTATTCGAAGTGCCTGCGGATGAGCTGGAACTGATGAAAGAATTGGTTCCTTCAGTGATGGAAAAAGCATTGGAGCTGTCTGTGCCGCTGAAAGCGGAAGTCAGCTACGGGGAAAACTGGTACGAGGCTAAATAATGGATCCTCAGCGGGTTTTCCGTTATTTTACAATCTGTTTTTCAACTGTTTTCGATATAAGAAGGGGTCCCGCTGAGCGCTATCTTCCGTTATAATATAGGGGAGGTGAGAACATCATGCCGGAATTACCGGAAGTCGAAACAGTCAGAAGAACATTGAATCAACTTATTGTTGGCAAGACCATTGACTCAGTTACCGTTAGCTTGCCGCGGATTATTCAGCGGCCGGACGACATAGATGCATTTGCAATGGAACTTGCGGGACATACCGTGATCGGTGTGGAGCGCAGAGGCAAGTTTTTGCGTATTTTGCTGGACGGGCTGGTGCTCGTCTCCCATCTGCGGATGGAAGGAAGGTACGGGGTATACCAACAGCATGAGGACGTGGAGAAGCATACCCATGTCATCTTCCACTTTACCGATGGAACAGAACTACGGTACAAGGATGTGCGTCAATTCGGTACAATGCATCTCTTCAATGCAGGGGAGGAATTGGTATCCAAACCTTTGTTAAAATTGGGGCTGGAGCCGCTTGATCCCGCGTTTACTGTGGCTGCATTCCGTGATGCTGTTGGCAAACGGACAACCAAAATTAAGGCCGTGTTGTTAAATCAGGCATATGTGGTCGGCATCGGGAATATCTATGTGGACGAGGCTTTGTTCCGCGCAGGCATTCATCCAGAGACCATTGCCAAGACATTGACAGAAGCGCAGTTAACCGTGCTGCATGAAGCGATCGTAGCTACGCTGCAGGATGCGGTGAATGCAGGTGGGTCCTCCATTAAGTCCTATGTGAATGGACAGGGCGAGATGGGAATGTTCCAGCATCAGTTGAAAATATATGGACGCAAATCTGAACCTTGTGCAACTTGTGGCACATTAATCGAGAAGAGCGTAGTAGGCGGCAGGGGCACGCATTATTGTCCGAAGTGTCAGCCGCTGCTCTAAATCGGTTATGAGTTTGGCAGCATGAACGAAATCGTTAAATTGTAGCACCCTTGGACTCCTCCCTCCATATACTGATATGGCAGAAATAAGCGGGCGTATACCCATACTGGCAGCCGTCGGTTGGAACGAGTTCCGCACAGGGGAGGAATCCGGGGTGCTGCATCATTTTATTTCATTACTGGCGCTTGCTTTGGCGCTTAGTTTAGATGGTTTTGGAGTCGGGATTACATATGGACTGCGGAGGACTAAAATTCCGCTGTTATCCATTGTCGTCATTTCCATCTGTTCGGGTCTAGTTATTGCGTTATCCATGCAAGTAGGTGTACTTCTGTCCCATGTGGTATCTCCGGATGCGGCTTCGATTGTTGGAGCGGTTATTCTGATTGGTATTGGCGCATGGTCGTTGCTGCAACTGATTCGAAAACGAGGCAAGGAACAGCTGGAAACGGACAACGGAGTGCGTGAAGGAGCAGGAACAATTCGAAGTGGAGCACAATCCTCACAAGAAGCTCAGTCGAAAGGCAGAAATCAGGTGCTCGCGCTTGAGCTTGAGCAATCGGCTTCTGGAGGATCTCTGGAACGAATGGTCTTTACACTTGAGCTGCGGAAGCTGGGGGTAGTCATTCAGATTCTGCGCAGCCCCTCAAAGGCGGATATGGACAATTCGGGAAGTATATCCGTTCAAGAAGCGATGTGGCTGGGCATTGCTCTTTCTCTGGATGCTTTCGGCGCAGGATTGGGGGCCGCCTTATTGGGATTCCCGACCTTGTGGACTGCACTAGTTATTGCGTTGTTTAGCGGGGTATTTCTGTCATTGGGCATGAGGGTTGGGCTGCGATTTGCTGCACTGAGTTGGATGCGAAGATTATCCGTGCTACCTGCGCTTTTATTAATGATTATGGGAATAATGAAGTTGTTGTGAGGTGAAATAATGAATATTGGCTTAACCGGCGGGATCGCGACAGGCAAAAGTAGTGTTTCCGCCTTTCTCGCCAGTAAGGGAGCGTTGCTCATTGATGCAGATGTTATTGCCCGGGAAGTCATGATGCCCGGGCATCCCGTTCTGGCTGCGGCCGTTCAGCGGTTCGGACAAGCCATATTGAATGAGGACGGAACACTGGATCGGAAAAAGCTGGGCAGTATTGTGTTTCAGGATCCAGAGGAACGCAAAGCGCTGGAGGCTATTACACATCCTGCAATCCGCAAGGAGATGCGCGAACGTGCTGCGATATACGAGCTTGAACATCCGGACAAGCTTGTCGTATCGGATATTCCGTTATTGTACGAGTCAGGGCTGGAAGAAGGCTTTGAAGAAGTGATGGTTGTATATGTCCCTAGGTCCGTGCAGCGGGAACGACTGATGAGCCGAGACGCAATGACAGTAGAACAAGCAGATGCCCGTATTGACGTACAGATGGACATTGAAGACAAGAAGCAGCGTGCTGACGTGGTTATTGATAACAGCGGCTTGTGGTCAGAGACGGAGCGGCAAATTATTTCATTTTTGCATCGTAAAGGTCTATTATGAGATTGCTGCGTAAAAAACGGGTATTGTTGTTGATGTTTGTGTCTTTTGTATTGGTGCTTTTCCTGAATACGAACTGGATGTCATGGTTCTATCCGATTCATTATAAGGAAGAGATTCGTGCACAGTCTCAGAGTTATGAGGTCGATCCGTTTCTTATAGCCTCCATCATCAAGGTGGAAACCAATTTTAAGACAAGCAAAGAATCAAGGAGAGGGGCTATTGGGCTGATGCAGCTTATGCCCGACACCGCGAACTGGATTATGGAGCAAGCCAAAATTCCGGGCACCTCATTGGAAGAATTAAAGCACGAGCCTGAAAGAAATATCCAGTTGGGTACCTGGTATCTACGCAATCTGTCAGATCAATTTGACGGGAATGAAACAGCTATGATTGCTGCATACAATGCTGGTCCGGGCAAAGTAAACTCATGGCTGAGGGATGGTGTTTGGGACGGCTCGTTTGAGACGGTCAAGGATATTCCGTTTGGTGAGACCCGGCACTATGTACAACGCGTCATTTATTATTATAATCAATATGTAAAGATCTATAATACATTCTAAGAAAGACATTCTGGACATGGTCTAAAATAAGTAGAAGCACCGAGCAGACCGGTTATTCACCGGCCGCTCCATGCTCCTCTGTGTTACCGTATTACGATGCAGATATTATTGGTATTGACCTGCCAATTGCTGTTCTGCAATTGTTACCAGACGCTTCGTGATGTATCCACCGATCGAACCGTTCTCGTAAGAAGTCATGTTACCTTGGTATCCGTCTTGTGGAATGCTGATTCCAAGTTCTTGAGCAACTTCATATTTCATTTGCTCGAGAGCTGCGGAAGCTTTAGTTACCACCAGGTTGTTGGAGTTACCATTGCTTTGTGCCATTGCTGTTCACCTCCTCGCGGTTGGTAAAAGTATTATGTGTCGTCAATACGATTTTCATAACTAATGATTACAGGGAATTTGTGGTAAAAGTAAAACATGGGAAGTGATCTGAATTGAAATGTCCTTATTGCGCCTATCTGGGCACCAAGGTGCTTGATTCAAGGCCGGCCAATGAATCGAAATCGATTCGTCGTCGTCGTGAGTGTGAGCAATGTAGCCGTCGATTTACAACTTTTGAAATGGTAGAAGAAACGCCGCTGATCGTCATCAAGAAAGATGGTAGTCGCGAGGAATTTAGCCGGGACAAGATTCTACGTGGCCTGATTCGGGCTTGTGAGAAACGTCCGGTCTCGGTAGAAACGCTGGAGATGATGGTATCCGAGACAGAAAAGGCGCTGCGAAATACAGCTGACGCTGAAGTGGAGAGCCGCCAGATTGGTGAGCTGCTGATGGAACAGCTGTTTCCCGTTGACGAAGTAGCCTATGTACGTTTTGCTTCGGTGTATCGCCAATTCAAAGACATCAATATGTTCATGAAAGAATTAAAATCTCTGTTGTCCAAAGAAGACATCGAGGATTAATGAAGCGGGTAAGGGAGAAGAGCAATCTGGGGTTACCGTAACGTGTGTTCCAGTAAAAAGGATGTTCTTCTCCAATCACTTTAAATTCAACAAAAAGTTGTTGACAGCCAAAGCTGTATTTTATATGATATAGGAGTCGCCTGCGGAATGAAGCAGAGATGGACAACCTGTTACATTCATATTTGGGGCCTTAGCTCAGCTGGGAGAGCGCATCGCTGGCAGCGATGAGGTCAGGGGTTCGATCCCCCTAGGCTCCATAGTTAGAAAACCCTTGTATATCAAGGGTTTTTCTTTTTTTGCCGAGGAGTCTCCAAACAAAGAAAAGACACCGCGGTAACAATCCGGTAACATCCGGTAAAATTGATACTCTAAAGTAACCAAAATAACAAGCAGTAACAAAAAAAGCTATCAAGGAGTGAGTCCCTGACAGCGATTTGTTTTAAGGTGAATTTTTTACCGATTCCAACCAAGTTCAAGCATGATCATCGACTTACAAAGTTCAAAATCTTACAATTTTATACACTCCCTGAATTTATCCAAAAAATTTTTTGAATAATCTTCTGGAACCAGCTCCGTTGGATTCGTTTTGGAACTTGGAGAGGCTGGTTATCAAAATGAGTAGTTTTTACAGACTCTTCCCTCTCATACTCTCTTAGAATAGCTACGCGATAATAATCTGCCTTAATTAACATCGCGGCTACTGAACGGTTCTTTCCCTCATCAATAAAATATTTGTCTATATCTCGGTAGTAGCGTGCTACAGGTAAATTAGGAAGTTGCCCATGATCTTTTTCAACATCGGAGTTAGCACATTCTGGACTGTCGAGCCATTTTATACTTTCTTCAACTGATGTACCCTGTAGAATTTTAAAGAAGATATCCAACGAACTGAAACGAAATGGATTATCTCCCACCAACAATTCGTAGAGACTAAATTCTCGCCCTTCCTCATTTGTTAGATGTGACCCTGCAATCTTATCAACGGGAATCGGAATCCCGTTGATTTTATCTTCCTGTTCAGAAACCACTTCATACAGTTGCTCAGGTACAAAGCTGAGCTTTCTGTTTTTTAGATACTCTACATGTTTTGGATTATCCAACTCCGTTCCTTTTATATAATTTTGGTAAATATCATACGTAAACTTATTCCCCATAAACTCTCCCCCACTAAACAAATATTAATTGCATTATAAGGCAACTGCTTATTTCTTTGGTGTAATCTTTTCTCGGTACTTTTTAAGCGCCTCCTGCTGCATACCCTTAATAACGTGTTGATAAATATCATTCGTGACACGTGTTGAGCTATGACCTAATCTGCTCGCTGTAATTTTGGCATCTACTCCAGCCATTAACAGATGTGTTGCGTGACTATGTCGTAATTCATGAACAGTAACACGAGTAACACCTGCTTTTTTTGTCAAACGATCCAACGTGCGCCTCAAATTACTTGGATTCATTGGTGTCCCGATGCTAGTAGGGCATACCAAGTTATTGTCCCGATAAAGTTCACCAGCTAGCTTCTTGTTGCTTGAAATGAATCTTTTTTGTGCTTGAAGAACTTCAATGATTTCGTCATCAAATTCAATGGGGCGTCTGCTTGAATGAGTTTTGGTACCGTCACTTACGGCATTATCTTCATCTTCATGATCAAGCGTTCGAAGAATCATAATTGTTCGGTTATCAAAATCAACGGCATCCCAGGTCAATCCCAAAATTTCGGATTCGCGCATTCCTGTGGTCAGAGCCAAGTATATTGCACAAAACTGGGGGTCTCCGTTTGCAGCTTCCAATAATTGATAAACTTCGTTTGGTTTCAAAACGTTATGAGCCTTTGAATTTACGGGTGGTAACTTGTAAGATGCAGTGACATTCTTAGGTATTTTTTCATCTCTATATGCCTGTAGAAGTGCCATTTTCAACACTTTTAGGGTGTCATGAATCGTTCGACTAGAGAGCTTTTCCTTCGTTTTAATTTTCGTTCTGCCATTGAAAATCACTTTATTTTTTTGCCGAAGGGTACGGTGGACATCATTGAAGATATCTTTTGAGATTGTAAAAAGTGGTACCATTCCAAATTCCTCATTAATGGACTCGATTCGGTGCTTGTAAGAGCGAAGCGTAACCTTCTTAATTGAAAGCTCTTTTTCATTAAGCCATTGCTCTAACCAGTCCTTTAATGTCATTTTTGAAGCTTCAATATACGTACCTTTATGTTGCTTGTTTTTAAAATCAATGAGTTCTTTGTAAGCCACTGCTGGATCATTGTATCCGCCGTACCTTTTTTGTTTTCTCTTCCCCGTTTTTGGATCAAGGGTTGTAACAAGAAAATAGTAGGATTTATCGTTTGTGTCGCTTCGCTCATACACACCAGGATATTTTTTATTGCGTGCCATTTTTTTCACACTCCATTTCTTAGTAAATTGGTTTATGGGTAACTGCGACGAATCTTACAAGCCTGAACAAAAACGTTATATAGTTCGTGTCCCCATGTTGCTAGAGCCAAATAGAGGGAAAAACCTTGAAAGTTGTTATAGAGATTTAATCCGGCTTTAACCAAATGAACAAAACCTCCCGATAGGTCGGGTCCGCTTCTTTGCTCAAAAAACCAATCATATGGACCGCGCCCATGAGATACCGGATTACCATTGCAATAACTGAATATATCTGGGTGAGCGACGATGTAGAAGCCAGATTTATATTCTGAGTCTGTTCGAGCAAAGGGATATTGATTGAGTAGATAGTTATAGTTTTGTTCATGAGTTTCATTGACAAAGTACATTCATATTCCTCCCATTGGTTTGATATTGGTTCTTTGCGAACCGCTTCACTTTGCCCACTGCTAAGTGTTCAAAGCTTGTTTTGCCGTATAAACAGCGAACAATTTAAGATTTTGATTATGATAACTGAGAGTAGGGAAGTGTCAACTAATTTCTCTACTCTCTTGTCAATTGAGTCATTTACGATGCTTCCCAGCCCTCAAACCAGCTCAGGAAATTTTTCTTACTGAATCGAATGCTGCGACCTATTTTAACGGAATGAAATTCATGGCGTTTTATTTGGTCATATGCCTGTACCCTGCCGATACCGAGAAAAACCTTCATATCATTAACGGTCATCACCTCGGGCAACGCTTCTACATTCATGTACTTTTTCATGTTCTTTGCCATTGAGAACGCCCCTTTTTATATGTTCAGTGTATAGTGCTTACAAACTTTATGTTTTCATTATATTCACCTTCTGCTACAATTGCAATAGGTGATTTGTGAATAGTGCATACAGATGTGGGGATAATGAAACTATAAACATGTGATGGAGTTGATTTAATTGATTGAATTTGGGCTTTGGTTAAGAAACAGCCGAAATAAACTAGGTATTTCAACACGACAGTTAGCATCAGTTTGTGAAGTATCACCTTCGTATATCAGTCAAGTTGAGCGCGGACATATTCAAAAACCGAGTCTTGAAGTAGCAAGGAAGATTATGGCGGCATTACAAATTGAAAATGCAGAACAAATATTAAAGCAATATGGGTTCATTGAAGCGGACGATACATTTATCGAAATTAATGATTATGAAACAAAAAGAAATCAATTAATTGAACACCTCACAAGAGAAATACAGCGTATGGATTTTGAACAACTGGAAGCCATTAATTTATTTTATAAATATCAAGATATGTTTATGAAAATAAGCAAAGTTGAAAAGCATACATCAATTAAGGTATTAAGTGAGTATATTGACTTTTTACATCACAAGTACGTTGTTAATCGATTAAAGCGTTTATTTGAAATGAGTGATGAAGCCTAGGCAAATACGCTTAGGCTTTTTTAAAACGAAATAGAAATAAAAAGGAAAAAGAAATTAAAACGTAAATTAGTGGATGGGAGGTTGTAAAATTTTGCGACACCCACTGGAGAGATTTGGCGGCGATGAAGATTTAGTATGTAAATAAGGATGATAATCTTTCCTCCAACATAAATGGGAGGTAATTTATCATGTTCACTAGAAAGAAAATAAGTTATGAACCGGGCTTTGATGATGAAACTGGAGAATTGGTAGAATATATACGGATAAAGTTGGATTCCGATACTGAAGTACGTGTTGAAAGCCGTAAGGCTCGACTTGAAAAAATAAAACACTTAAAAAAATTTGAATATCGCGAAAAAGGAAGACGAAAAAAGCATTTTGCACAAACGATGCCAGCATTTGAGGATAGTATTGTAGGTAAATATCCATCTAAGATGCTTGAATGCCTTCTACGGACTCTTCCGTATATGAACTACAATGGCGACGACATTACCAATTCTGATGATTTAATCAAAATAAACGGATTGATTGCAAATGATACTGCTTTATCTAATTTATGGGGCGTTTCGAGACCGACAGCAATCAAATACATAAATCAGTTTGTTGCAGATCATGTCTGGGAAAGGAAATTTCCTGAGGGCTTCAACGGAAATGCTTACCGTTTTAAAAAGGATGTTTTCTTAAAGGGTAAAAAAACTGACAAAAATTATTTCAGTAAAAAAATAGTTCTGGAAAATCTAAAAGCCATAATTGAACAGGCTGATCGGGAGAAGACACGCATATTAAAACATCCAAACACACGGGAAGAAAGGCTCTTTGCTGAAAAGTTAACCGATTTCTATCCTATTGCATTTCTTGGAGGGTTAATGATAAAAACGCATTACAAGTCGTTTTTTCTCGTGAATAATACCTTTGATGATGAAATCGTGAAAGATGAGGAAACGGTTATTGAGGTTTTAAAGTCATCACATAAAAAACGCCGATTCAAATTTTTAAAGAAGTATCAAATGTGGAATTTGTATTCCAAAACAAAAACAAAAAAATTGTCATCAGAACGAAAGTTGGAACTCGAAGCATGCATGTTAGTGCTAAAGAGAATCAAAGCGTTGGGTAGGTGGGAAACAGGGAAAAGTGAATATTACATCATGAATCCTTCGCTCGTATATGCATCGCCTAATATGAAATGCGATGATGATTGGTATAATTTCATTTACAGCTTATTCAATCTTGTGTAATTCGAAATAACGGCTAATCGAAAAAATGAATCGTTCCTTGAATAAGAGGCGTGCGGTTCATTTTTTATTAAATCTTACAGAAATAAATCAACAAAAATCCGCTGCCATTTTTACAATGATCAACAAAAACCCGCAGAATCATTTACACCACTTTCTTCGTAATCCTAGATGAGACGGGGGAAAGAATACTGTTGGTTATTTGTAGTTAATTGTGTGCAGGTTAAATAATTATCTTTGAGCCTTGTTTATACGGACTCGTTGCATCATTTCGTGAGTGACCCAGTAATTGCGTTAAATACTGATTAATCAACCATCTTTTTTGCCGTTTTAATAAGGTGGATGATTCATATTTAAAGTGTTGATCGCCATTTTTTTTAAATATTGGATTCAGTCTCAAATCTACACTAACGAATCGCATAATTTCCGTAACCAATTGCCCTTTGCTCCAAGAATTTAACCGCCGAGTATGCCATTGGAGCCCAGCCTTTCTGAAATCGTGAACGCCAGAATATTTAACTTTGCCGTAGCTTGCGCAGCTTTTAACGAGTTGGCGAACGTGCTTTTCCTTCATTCGATGACCCCAAATGTTAGTTTGTAGGCTAGCTAGGAAGGGTTCTAGCATTTTGAGCTTTTGAAGTGTGGGTTCCGGTACGGGGATTAAGCGAGGGCGATTATTCTTGTTTTGATTTTTCTTATTCATGACGATGCATTTATTATCGAAATCAATCTGCTCATATGATATTTTGAGCATTTCGCTGATTCGAGGGCATGAATATAACAAGAGCTCCAGCAATACTTGCTCGTAAATACTGTAATGTTTACCGCATTGCTTGATGATTACTTGGGCTTCACGCAACGAATAACCTACGCCTCCGGCGCTGCCGCGTCGTCTTTCTGCCTTATGAGCGATTGGTACCATCTGTCGATGCTTTTCATTCACTAAATGCACATGACCCTTGATACCGGCTTTGACAGCTGATTCAGCTAACTTTTGAATAGCGCTAACGTATGCTGATATGGTTTTAGCCGATCTATCTTTTTCAAGTAACGAGTTAATAAATTGACCGACCATGCGCGGCTTGATATCTCGCACCTGTTTAACGTTTTCGAAGTTTTCAAAGCAGAATTTCAAAAAAGTTCTACACGATCTTTTATATCGTTCGTATGTGACAGATGACCAAACACCTTCAACTCCGA
Organism: Paenibacillus sp. UMB7766-LJ446; assembly: GCF_030226665.1. NCBI lineage: Bacteria > Bacillati > Bacillota > Bacilli > Caryophanales > Paenibacillaceae > Paenibacillus > Paenibacillus sp. UMB7766-LJ446. The sequence continues at coordinate 254,156 of NZ_JASOYM010000001.1, read as the reverse complement.
GATTGCCGTTATTTCCTTTTCTCGCATGATGTTTAGTTTGTTTACCTTTTGAATGGCGCGTAACTTTTGAGGTTGCGATAAAGAGCCTATCCAGATCGGCATGTAGCCGAAGTAGCGCGTGGCGGCGTTTACTCGGATGGTCGATTCGACGCTGTTTATCTGATATTTGTCTATGGCGTTTAGATTTGGATTGTTTTTTTCGTCCGGTAAAAGACTTTCCTTCATACTTAGGCTGTTCAGATAACGCTCGCATTAACATATCTTGATTCACTTCAATCACCTCTTTTCGCTGGCATTATAACATAAATAAATCGTATGTGTTGATTTACATACTAAGATTCTGTGGTGAGCGATGTGACATGAAGCCTCGACGTCTCGTAATGTATTAAAGATCGCCGACTAATTCAATCATCATAACGCAAGATCTGATGCGAGAATACAGCAAAGATATCCCCTCTACCTGCCTAATGATGAAATATCGCTCACGCGATACTTCGTCAACGTCAGATAAAGGGGGCGTGAAATGCGGTTTTGTCGCTGCACGACAAAATAATGATCTGCACGATTCAGCTTCGATGCAACGACAAAAAGCATCTAGCCATTAGGCTACACGCTGCTCTTAAACCCTTTGAATGAATATCTAAAGCAAGAGGCGATGCCTCCCATTGTTACAAACCTTGCAGATGCAAGGCTATCGTGGCGTGGTGACCAGGGTTCATTCATAAGGAGAAGGAACGAATGCGTTCCTTCATATTTTATTTTTTACAGGAAGCCATGCTCCTTCATACTGTAATAATTGCAATTTGATACGATGATCGAATCGATCAGTTCTATCCCTAAAATATCTGAAGATTGCTTGATGCGCTCTGTGATCTTTAGGTCCTCAGGCGATGGATTGCAATCTGATGACGGATGGTTATGTGCGAATACGATACCAGCAGAGTTGGCAAGTATGGCAACCTTGAATACCTCGCGCGGATGTACTAAAGCGGAGTTAAGGGTGCCAATCCCAATCGTCTCTGAATCGCATTCACTTTGTTCTTGGTATCTAGGCAAATGAGAATACAATGTTCACGATCCTCGTCGCCAATAAACCGTCTAGCGATATCATAAGCATCCTGCGGCTTCCGTATGACGTTTGAAGGATATGGTAATGTAGATTCCTTGACCATTTTCAAACTGACGATACTTAGCCGTTTCATTCGTTGTGTTGGATCTGTTTCTTTAACAAGTTGCATCTTTATGCAGCCTCCAATATTTATTTTTTTCTTAGTAAGTACGCAGATTCCAAAATCTGCGGTGCACTCCGCTGCTACGAAACAGTCAGAGCGTATCTTGGCTATAATGATCAAGATAATTTAAGCGGTATTGCGCCAGCATTATAAAACCAAACAGAGGATTGTCAACAAAAAAGATTGACAACTGACTGTTTGGTTTTATCATTTAAGCACAGAAAAGAAGGTGATAAATTTGTATCAATTTATAAAGGATTTAGAAAAAATCAAATGTCCTCCGCTACTTATTCATGAACGTGATTTGGCTGCTGACAGCGCAATTCGTAGGAAGCTAAAGCTGGATGAGACAGACGTTCGTCCTGACTTTGCGAAGGAGTTGATGGAACAAGGCTTCGTAATATTTCCGGTTTATAAAGATGATCGCATCCTGCCGCTCGGTTACGGTGCTAAATATTGTAGTTATCGAGCTATCAACTACGGTGATGCTTGTGAAATCATTCAGGAGTATGGAAGACAAGAAGTGAATCCGCAGGATACGAGGTATACGAAGCCGACAGCAGATGCGAAAATGCGATGCTATCGATTTTATTACGACAGAGAAGAGGGACGCTATAAGCAGGAGAACAATGAAGAGAAGTGGCAGCAACGTTTGAGCGAGATAATCGTACTCAAAGAAAGCGAAGCTGTAACCAATCTAATTTGGTTGTTTTATGATTTTTATAATGATTTCTGGATCAATCGTGTGCAAAGTAAAAAAAAATACAACCTAGGCAATCAACCCAGCCATTTGGATTATATGGACTATATATATTATCTTGATTGTCAGCTAGAGAACGTGAAGGCATACATGCTGCTGCTTCGCATATTCAGTGAGTTAGAAGAAAATGCATATCAAATAACCGTTCAAATGGTGGACTCATTAGAGCAGCGTATTGAGCGATGCCGGAGATATCTATACCAACAGGAGTTGCAAGATCATTTCAGCAAAAAACACGATGCCGTGAATGGTAAGACGGTAGAGAAGCTGTTCAAGCACATCGAGTTTCTGTTTAAGCCAGGCTACTTTGTTGATCCGTTGAAAGAGAAGCTATACCCTAATATCGGACAGGTTTATGATCGTGTTCAATTGAGCAGAGTATACAATAGTGCTGAGACACTACGCGAGAAGCAGCATAATATAATTGAGAAGGCGAAAAAGGCATTTGAAATACAAGGTAAAGAGGCTGTTGAAAAGCTGACTGATTATCCGGTTTACTTTGTGAATTGATCAGCTCTTGGAATTTAATTATTCTTCAAGTAAAGAACGTTTATGATACAATAGTACGTGTGTATGAAGCATTTATTTTTTCTCGCAAGATAGATTGGATCATATTAGTCTTAATTTAATAAGAGCCCGCATGCAGGCTCTTTTCTTCAGTGGAGCATTCGATTCCTGACAACGAGTTGTCACAATTATAATCAGTAATACTTATTACCAATTTACTTCGGCATGGAGAATCTTACATGGACTCAAAATTGCATAATCAAATAGGAAACTTTATATGGAGTATTTTAGTAATAGAGTCTTTACAGGGCTATACTAGCCAAAGCATGTTATTCGCTCCGTATCATAAGGGTCTTTTGTCCTATGCAGGCAGGGGGTTCAAAGGCTTTGCTCGAATATGTAGAGATACTTCGTTCACGAAACTAACGTACAACTCGAAGGTAAAGTTCATTGGCACAAAAAACACTTGAGATATTCTTCAATAGTAAGCACTTCAAAATACCAAATTATCAAATCGTGGGAGATTCCAAATATAGATGAGCTTTTTGATGATATACTTGAAGCAATGGACACCAAAGTATCGCAATATATTGGCACATTCATCTTGTCAGAACAAAACGGAAACTCCGGCTATTATGATTTAACTGATTTGTCAGAGTTTTTTGCAAGTATGTTAGATATAGTTAGAAAAGTAAAGAAAAGTGAAAATACGGTTGCAAATGCAGGGGCTCCTTGAGAAAGTTGTTTGGATAACAAGCATTCATTTCTTGACCTTATTGAAATCGCTGATGTAAGGGTATATAAAACACGAGGCACTGATCCTACCAAAGATATTTCTTATCTTGCTTGTAATGCTAGATACTTCAGTGAGGCAGATATCAAAAAAGGGCTTGTCAGCTTTATTAAAAACTTTATGAGTCTAACAGAATTTAAAAGTAGGCTTGAAGGCGATATTTACTGTAATGTCGCGCTAAAATATGTGTTCTTTGAATACGATGAGGATATTCTGAAGAATAAAGGCGGTAATCCTTACTCAATGCAAGATATAATAAAGTTAAACAAGAAATTGCCTACGATTGAGCATATATTCGCTCAAGAGGTTCGCTTTAATTTTCCCGGTAGAGGCTTCAACACAGAAGGTGAACACTATTCAAATGTGCATAGGCTCGGTATCTTGACCTTGCTGGAAAAGTCATTAAATAGCCGGGGCATGAACAAAACACCAAACAAAAAGTTATCGATCAGATTTAAAGCGGTAGCAAGTTTGAAACAATTCAAAAACTTAATTCAAAAAATACAGAACAATGGTAATAACTTCGAAAAGCAAGATGAGAAAGGATCAGTTGAGCTTGTAGATTTCTGTGTTGAGAGATGGAAGATCTAGGACAAGATGCTATTGACTATCCCCTACTCCGCTTGTGTGGGGATTTTTTCTATGCAAGCAGGGATTTGAACGGAGATAGTGGAATTTAATCAACTACTGTCATTATGCGGAGGTTAACAATAAATGGAGTCAAAAAATCATAAAAGCTTTGTGACATTAATGAATGAAATCGATGCAAAGAAACATGAGCAACGTGATAGAGGGACATTATTTGAGTTATTAGTTGTTGCTTACTTAGAAAAAGAACCGATGTACGCCCGTTTATTCGATAAGGTCTGGAAGTTAAGTGAAGTTCCTACTGAGTATAATGTTCCGAAAAAGGATACTGGTGTTGATTTAGTAGCTAGAAAACGTGAAACTGGTGAACTGATTGCGATCCAGTGTAAGTTCTATTCCAAAGATACTACAATTCGTAAAGAACATATTGACTCATTTCTTAACGAGATAGGAAAGCAATTTTATACTGAAGGAATTATTGTTACATCCACGGACAAGTGGAGTGATAATGCGAATGATGCATTAAGATTCCGTGATAAGCCGATCGTACGTATATCTTTATCTGATCTACAAGAAAGTAAAATTGACTGGTCTTCTTATTCATTTAATAGTCCAGCTGTGATTAAGCTTCAAGATAAGAAATCTCCACGTCCTCATCAGATTCCGGCTATTAAGAAAGTTTTGGAGGGTTTTAAAACTGCAAACCGCGGTAAGTTGATCATGGCGCCTGGAACTGGAAAAACTTATACCTCAATGGCTATTGCTGAGAAAATGGCAATGGAGAAGAAAGGTGTATTCCGTGTACTGTACTTAGTTCCAAGTATTCAGTTGTTATCTCAGACCTTGCGTGGTTGGTCGGCAGACATAAACTTCAATATGGATTCAATAGCAGTATGTTCAGATAGAAAAGTAACAAAAACTAAAGGTGAAAATGAGTTGGAGGATATTGCGGCGGCTGATTTAGGTTATCCTGCAACCACAAATTACATGAAGTTACTAGACTATCAAGCTCGCATTGAGAGTAGAAAGTTACCTCGTGAGGTTTTAACAGTTTTTTCGACCTATCAATCTATTGACGTGATCACTGAGGCTCAACAAAATGGATTCTATGATTTCGATTTAGTTATCTGCGATGAAGCTCATCGCACTACAGGTGCAACTGAAAGTGGTAGTGAAGCAAGTGCTTTTACGAAAGTTCATAGCGATAGCAACATTAAAACTGCGAAACGTCTATATCAAACCGCCACACCTCGTGTGTATGGAGAAGATGCTAAGCGTAAAGCAGAAAATATGTCAGTCGTTATTGCAGATATGAATGATCCAGAAATTTATGGAGAAGAGTTTTATCGTATTGGATTTGGCGATGCCATTCGTAAAGGTATTCTAACAGACTATAAAGTAATGGTTCTTGCTGTAGACGAAGAGGTTATTGCGCGGAGATTCCAAAAAATGTTAGCTCGTGAATCCGAATTGGAGTTTGACGATGTTACGAAAATCATAGGTTGTTGGAATGGTCTTGTTAAACGAAAGAGTAATTCCAATGAAATACTCGGTGAGCCTATGAAGCGTGCAATTGCTTTTGCTGGAACGATTAGGGAATCACAGCTGATTACTAAAATGTTCTCTGAAGTTGTAGATCAGTACATTTATCAAAGTGGCAATTTTTCAGACTTATTTCAAGTGCAAATCGATCATGCAGATGGTTCAATGAATGCACTTCAAAAGAATGAAAAGATTTCATGGTTAAAAGGTGAAGTACCGAATCGCACATGCCGTATTTTGTCTAACGCAAGATTTCTAACAGAGGGCGTAGATGTACCCGACCTGGATGCGGTTATGTTCCTAAAACCGCGCAAATCGAAAATTGATATCGCACAGGCGGTTGGACGTGTGATGCGTAAAACTGAGGGTAAAGACTATGGCTACGTAATTTTACCAATTGGTATTCCTGCAGGAGTTGATCCGAATACAGCTTTAGATAATAACGATAAATATCGTGTCATTTGGGAAGTCTTAAATGCTTTACGTTCATTGGATGAGCGTTTTGATGCAACCATAAACAAGTTAGAGTTGAACAAGAATAAACCAGACCAAATTCAAATCATTGGTGTTGGCGATGTGCCAGAAGATGGGTTGACCGTTACTGAGCCAAAACCGGAACAATTGACGTTATTCTTTGATGAAAGTTGGACTGAACTGGAACGTGCGCTATACGGGAAAATTGTTAATAAAGTAGGGAATGTCCGTTATTGGGAAGATTGGTCAAAGGATGTTGCTGAAATTGCACAGCAACACATGATGCGTATTCATGTTATGGTAGAGGATGCGAATAGTGAGGCTCATAAGGCTTTTCAAAAATTTGTTTCAGGGCTTCGGTATAATATCAACGGGGCAATTTCAGATCAACAAGCCATTGAAATGTTGGCGCAGCATTTAATTACTAAACCAGTATTTGAAGCGTTGTTTGATTCTTATAGTTTTGCGAACGATAACCCTGTCTCACGGGCAATGGATGTTGTATTAAAGGTAATGGATGAACAGGGGCTTGTTAAGGAACAAAGACGACTTGAAGATTTCTATGAAAGTGTGCGTGTACGTGCCGAGGGAATCGATAATCTTAAAGCTAAACAAGACATTATTATTCAACTTTATGATAAGTTTTTTAAGGTAGGATTCAAGGAAACGACTGAACGATTAGGAATCGTGTTTACACCTGTAGAGGTAGTAGATTTCATCATTCATTCTGTTGAAACTGTATTGAAGAAACACTTCGGTAAGTCAGTAAGTGATAAAGGAGTTCATATCCTTGATCCATTTACAGGCACGGGTACTTTTATAGTTCGATTGTTGCAAAGTGGTTTGATTTCAAAAGAAGATTTATTGCGTAAGTACACGCATGAACTTCATGCAAATGAAATCGTTCTATTAAGCTACTATATTGCAGCAATTAATATTGAAGAAACTTTCCATTCAATTATGAATGGAAATTACAAGCCGTTTGAAGGTATAGTTTTGACGGATACATTTGAAAGTACCGAAAAAGAGGGATTGTTTGAGGATGAGTTGTTCGGGGAGAACAATGAACGTCTTGAAAAACAACGCAAAGATCCCATTTTCGCAATTATTGGAAATCCGCCATATTCAGTCGGTGCGAAGAACGAAAATGAGAGTGTGAAAAATCAGAATTACCCAATTTTGGATAATTCGATAGCACATACTTATGCCAAATTTTCAAAATCTAAATCAATAAGAGGAATATATGATACTTATATAAAGGCTTTTAGATGGTCTACAGATAGGATAGGGAAAAAAGGTGTAATTGCGTTTGTTACTAATGGTCAATTTATTGATAGTCAAAGTGCTGATGGATTAAGAAAAAGTTGGTTTGAAGAATTCAATTATATTTATGTATTAAATTTACGGGGAGATCAACGAACTCAAGGAGAAACATCAAGAAGAGAAGGTGGAAAGATTTTCGGGTCAGGGAGCCGCACCCCAATTGCAATAACCTTGCTTGTTAAAGATGGCTCAGAGAGTCACTCAATTTATTATCATGACATTGGAGATTATTTAAGTCGTGAAACGAAACTTTCAATACTCGAGCAAAAAGGTTCTATTGAAGGGATTGAGTGGACTTCTGTAACTCCGGACAAAAATAATGACTGGATAAATCAAAGAGAAAGCCATTATGAAGAGTACCCAAGTATTTTAGGTGATGTATTTTATAACAAACAAGATGGAATACAGTCAAACAGAGACGGATGGGTATACAATTTTTCTTCTTCGACAGTTAAAAATAACGCTGAAAGAATGATCGATAATTATAATCTGGAGGTTCAAAGATTATCTTCTAAATCTGAAGAAGAAAAAGATGTCTTGCTAAACACGGATGAGAAATATATTAGTTGGAGCAGATCTCTTAAGAATAAATTATATAAAAACAAAGAACTCAAGAAAATGGGTAATGGTTTTGTTGTTAAAAGCATGTATTATCCATTTGTAAAAAAACATCTATATTACTATCGTGATATCCTTGAATATCCTAGGAAATTTGATGAATCATTATTAGATGGAAACATAATGATCAGTGTCTCGGGAGCTGGGACAAAAAAAGGGTTTTCGGCATTCGTCACAAATACTCCACCAAATTACAATATGTTGGATAAAGGAAGACATTTTGAACTTTATAAATTTAAGGATGGAAATGTTTTATTTGACGAAAAATCAAATCTAAATGAGAGCTTTGAAGCTGCATTGGGGTTATTTGGATTTGATGCGTTTGCTTACGTTTATGGAGTTTTGCATATTCATGAATATCGCGAAAAGTATCAAAACAATTTGATTAAAGATTTACCCAACATTCCAATAGTTAAGCACGCTAATAAAATTTCTGAAATCGGAAAGAAACTGATTAATTTACATCTAAACTATGAAACTGTTGAACCTTATTCAGATGTTGTTATTGAGGGTAAGACAAACTGTTCATACAAGGTTACGAAGATGAGGCATCCCAAGAAAGATGTACTAGATATTATTGTGTTTAATTCAGATATAACGATCTCAAACATTCCTGAAAAAGCGTACGAGTACGTTGTGAATGGTCGCCCAGCAATCGAATGGATTATTGATCAGTATCAAGTAAAAAGAGATGATAAATCTGGAATCACAGATGACCCGAATGATTATTCGGATGATGAGAAGTACATTTTCAATTTATTGCTTCGAATCATCAATGTTTCAATTCAAACAGTTGATTTAGTTAATAGTTTACCTCCACTGGAAATTTGCGATTCGCAAATGAAACAAGGGTACGACACCACGCCAGAAGATCGCAGCAATTATCTAGTTGCTGCCGAAGAGAAAGAGAAGTACGAGGTGTAATATAGTAATGAAAATGCCTCGCAGCTTGCTGCGAGGTATTTCATTTTTAGTAATTACTGATTGCGTTTTTTCGCGAACTTTGTAAGTTAGCTTTGACTAAGGTGTTCATTGAAAAGATCAAACTATCTTGTCCGATGGCTTGGATATTAATCGGGGAACAAGTTGATCAGGGCTAGGGCTCCGAGAAAACATAGGTAGTAATCTTTTTGAGCAAGTGGCAATTTTAAAGCCGTATCTTATTGTGAAAAACGCGGTAACAATCCGGTAACAAACAACCAATAATGACCCAAATTTACCGATAACCAGAGATAACACAAGATGCCATAAATCCATACAGGACAAGGCTTCCGAGATATTTCGATAACCAGCGATAACGGATTGATGAACGCTGGCAGCGATGAGGTCAGGGGTTCGATCCCCCTAGGCTCCATAATTAAAAGCCTTTAAACACAAAGATTTCTGTGTGTTTAAAGGCTTTTTTCTATGCACGGTCATTTCATCGGAAACAAGCCTGCAGCTTACGTTCTAATTGGCCGGATACGGCATTTTATTCTCGATCTGGTCCTATTAATCTGGACAGCGCATAACACTGATGTTATATTGTTTCTATAAGAAACAATATAATTCGTAAAGACAATTATTTTAGATGGAATCTCCATGAATAGTGGATATCTAAAAAATGGCTCAAGACCGTTAGATACTTGTTAATGCTTGAGCACAATGAAGGGATGGAATCAATGATGAGACATATCGAGACAACAATTGAATCTTTTGACGGAACTCAGCTTTATTTCAGCAAAAATATTGTAAGCGGTGCCAAGGCAGCCGTGGTCATTGTTCATGGCTTGTGTGAGCATGCCGGACGCTATGATTATTTGACTGATAAACTAAACAAACGTGGTTTTAACGTATATCGTTTTGACCATCGTGGTCATGCAAGATCAGAAGGGAAGCGTACGTTCTACAGTGATTTTCATCAGATCATTGATGATGTAAATGTGGTTGTTGAAGCAGCCTTGCAAGAGAACGGGGACACTCCGCTTTTTGTCATTGGGCATAGTATGGGTGGCTTCGCAACCTCTTCATTTGGAACGAAATATCCAGGCAAAGTAAAAGGAATTGTTCTATCCGGAGCGTTAACTCGTTACAACACGAAGGTTGCTGGAGAATTACCACTTGATCTTCCCCCGGGCACGTATTTTCCCAATGAGCTTGGTAGCGGCGTATGCAGTGATCCGGAGGTGGTATCCGCTTACGTGAATGATCCGCTCGTAGAAAAACAGATTTCCGTGGATTTGTTTAATAGCCTGGGGAATGGAGTGGCCTGGTTAAAAACACATGCGAAGCAGTTTGTCGATCCTGTACTTGTTCTGCATGGAGCAAACGACGGGCTGGTGAGCGAACGGGATTCGCGCGACTTTTACGGTGATATTGCCTCAACCGATAAAACGCTGAAAATATATGCACATCTCATGCATGAAATATTTAATGAACCCAGTCGCGATGAAGTCATTGAGGAAGCGATCATATGGATTGAAAAACATATCTAAATTCAGTACATTGGAATAGAGAGATAGAGACACTTTGAAGGTGAAAGGGATTATTCATGAAATTAGACTGGATGGGCGACCATCGGGAACTTATTGAGAAGATCATCAAGTATGGTAATGCATATTCGAACACCTACAAGTTGCAGCGAAGTTATGGTACGAATATGACGTTCTCCGCTTCGCAGATTCAGACGCTGGAGTACATTCTGGAAGCGGAGGACAAGGAAGAAAAAATGTCGGAAATGGCAGCACGACTTGGCGTGAGCCGAGCAAGGCCCATATGAAGGGCCAGTCCGCCCCCCATATGTTACCGGATATCCATTTGGCAATAAAACGTTCATTGGAGCGGCCATGAATGCTGCTGCTTGTTGAACGAAAGCCTGGAAATGGGCGCTTGCATTATGGGAAGCTGTAGCGGCTTCGTCCTTCCACAGCTCAATCATGGTGTAATGATGTTCACGTTCAGTGCTTTTGGCGAGATCATAGCTGATGTTGCCTTCTTCATTGCGTGTTGCAGAGATCAGCACTTTTGTTGCTTCCAAAAAAGCTTGTTCCTGGTCTGGTTTAACTTGCAAGTGAGCGTGAATGATAATCATAATATTCAACCTCCATAAGTGTAGTTAGAATGTTGTTATTGTTTCTGACGCAAAAGGTGCTTTAACATGTAAAACATTGCCTGATATTATGCCCAAGTCGTAATTTTCTCAACAGGCAGACGGTAGGAAGGGTGACCTTCTTTGGCCGATTTACCGATCGAGATTAGCATTACTGGTTGGTAACGATCTTTATCCATCCCGAAAGTCTCAGCGATTTGATCTTTCTCATAACCACCGATCGGGTTAGTATCATATCCATGAGCCCGTGCAGCGAGCATCAATTGCATGGAAGCCAGACCTGCGTCAACCAGATTGACATCGCGAAGAGCGGAAGCGGGCATATTATCGTAGTAAGGTTTAACAGCTTGCATTTGCATATCTTTGACTTCTTGTGGCATGTAACCAAGCTCAACCGCTTTGCTGAAGATTTCGTCCATGTGTTCTGCATTGTTCATGTCAATGAACACACCAATAACAGCGGCAGAAGTCAGTACTTGATTCTGATTGAATTTGGCAAGAGGAGCAAGCTTTTCTTTCCCTTCAGCCGTATCTACGACCAGAAAACGCCATGGTTGCATATTAACCGAAGAAGGTGCGCGCGAAGCTTCAGCCAAAATTTCGGTCATTTCTTCACGGCTGATTTTGACTTCAGGATCGTATAGTTTTACAGACCGACGGCCGTAAGTAATTTCGTTATAATCATTAGTCTTTTGAAAAGTGTTTTGGAATGTACTCATGTATGGTTCTCTCCTCTATATATGGGTTTAGAAATTGTTTTGCATACGTTCCAGGAAATCAGCAAGAAGATGAACTTCTTCTTCACTAAAATCCTGTAAAATCTGATGAATAAAATTGGTTTTCTCAATTTTATAACCTTCGATTTGCTTCCTTCCTTCGTCCGTAAGGCGAACAAAGGTAACTCGGTTGTCTTCCGGATTTTTACGTCTGGTGACCATCGAATCGGCTTCAAGCTGCTTCAGATGGCGAGTAATCGCCGCACTGTCGATATTAATGATTTTTTGCAACATGGATTGATTAATCTCGTCAACCTGATCCAACTCATGCAAAATCTCAAAGCGTGATGAGCTGATGCCCGTACAGCGTTCGAACTTGGGGCTGATTTTGTTGCCGAGTGCATTCAACAGGTTGATAATTTGCTCTTCCTTGGAAACAATACGTGTCATGACTAGACCTCCCGGGTGAATCTGGACATGAACAACGGCTTAGGTAATACCATTAGAATGTTGCCTTTGTATAATGCCATTGCTGCATAAAATTGTTGGACACCTCAATCATTGATGCCTCAATCATTGATGGCTCAAATAATATATCATGCCTTTTTTGATTTTGCAACCCGAAGTTATATGTAAAATCATGCGTTTGAATTCAGAATTATATGGAACTCTAGATAAGTTAATATGCCCGGAGGTGGGTGAGAATATCGAGTCTTATTGTGATTGAGATTTGGTGTAAAAGAAATTTTAATAAGAGGGATTGCCCTTTTTTATTTTAGTTATTGATCAATCACTAATTATGCGTTATAGTGATCTTAATAAGTAATTGATCAATAACTAAATGAAAGAGGTTGATAAGAAATGAAAAGAGCAATCGTGGTTGGAGCAACAGGCGGAACAGGTGCAGCAATTACAGAGGAATTGATTCAACGTGGCATTCCTACAATTATATTTGGCCGCTCACGTCAAAAACTGGAGCAGCTTGCTGTGAGGCTGGGATCTCCACATCACCTGAAGATTGCTGTCGGCGATGCGTTTCAATCTGAGGATATTATAGCTGCTTCCCAAGATGTAGACGTAATGTTTCATTGCGCGAATGTCCCGTATAACGAGATGGAAAGCAGATTGATTCCATTGGGGGAATCCGTTATGGAGGCGGCGGAACATTTGGGCTTGAAGGTGGTTGTCATAGATGGAATTTATCCATATGGAAGAAGACAAATGAAAGAAGTAACTGAAGAACATCCGAAGCAGCCGCATACGCGAAAAGGAAAGACTCGACTTGCTTATGAACATATGTTGTTTAGCAGCAAATGGCGCACTGCTCAAGTGATGATTGTTCGCTTACCTGATTATTATGGCCCTTCTGCCAATCAGGCTTCTTACCTTGGATCAACGCTTAAAGCAATTGCAGAAGGGAAAATGGCTTTTTTTATCGGGAATATGAAAACGCCGCGAGAATATATCTATTTGCCTGATGCAGCGGTCATGATTGTGGAGCTGGCGAGTCGGGATAATGCGTATCGGCAAAACTGGAATATCCCTGGTGCTGGCGTAATATCGGGCAAGGAAATTGTACGTATTGCACAACAGGCAGCAGGTACTGCGAAACCGGTGATAGCACTTGGCAAAACAGGACTCTCGTTACTTGGATTGGGTGTCCCGGTAATGAAAGAAATTGTTGAAATGTTATATCTGACAGAAGAACCGCTGCTTTTGAGCAATAAGAAATACGAGACTAACATTGGGCCTGTGGAGATCACTTCTTTTGAAGAAGGTATTACACGGACGATTAGAGAGCTGCAAAAGAAGTAAGTATGTTATGTAGATTTGTAATTGATTAATCAATAACTAACCATTACATTGAACCTGGGGATCGGAACAACGAACGGTATTGTATGGTCGCTACATGAATTGGCATGAGGTATTAATACTTCAGTACTCCACTTATTCAAATAAAACAACACGAAAACAGATCCGGGTTGGATCGACTGTTAATATCCAACCTGATCTGTCCTTTTTACATACGGACAAAGTTATTAAAATTTTGATTTCGTTATCTTTAACAAGCATGTTAGCTATTTTTATATGTAATGACAATAAAGCTGCCGTCATATTCAAAAAAATGATCCGAACTCTTATAATAACGCTAATCCATATAGGGATAGATGTAAGGAATAGAGGTGAAGTCGCCATCTATATCTATATGGTAACGGAATTAGGCTAAATAGGATTACTGATTATCGATCTATTAAATTGATTCTCACATAAAACTGACATTGAATTAAAGATTCCGTATTCATATATATAGTAGACATTGAAAGGATTGAGGGATGATGAGCCTTGAAGCATTAAACCAACGCGTACTTGATGATTTGGCTTATCTTGCGTATGGAGGTTCGGATTGGATTCGCCCGCGAGAACATGATGAAGGTCATATCTATGATGTTGTTATCGTAGGTGGTGGACAGAGCGGCTTAGGTGCTGCTTTTGGATTCCTGCGTGAGCGTATATCCAACATTCTGGTTATAGACGAAAATGTCGCAGGGCTGGAGGGACCTTGGGAAACTTACGCCCGTATGGTCACTTTACGTACACCAAAACATCTGACCTCCATAGATCTCGGTATCCCTTCACTGACTTTTCGAGCATGGTGGGAGGCGCAAGCAGGCCCCTCCGGATGGGAAGAGTTGGATAAAATTCCGCGCAGCGAATGGATGAATTATCTGCGCTGGTACAGACAAGTGCTTCATCTGCCGGTCGTGAATGAAGTGAAGCTGACGCTGATTGAACCTATAGATGGAGGTGTTCACAGACTGCACATCGCAGGCGCAGGGGCTCCAGCCAATATATTGCTGGCACGAAAGGTTGTTTTGGCTACTGGCATCCAGGGAGGTGGGGAATGGCATGTACCACCCCAGATCGCTGAGCAAGTACCTAAACATCTGTACGCTCATACGTCGGAAACGATTGATTTTGAACGGTTACAAGGAAAAAGGATCGGCATACTTGGCGGCGGGGCTTCTGCCTTTGATAATGCCAACTTTGCACTAGCCGCAGGCGTGGCAGAGGCACATGTTTTTGTGCGGCGGGAACAATTACCGAGCATTAACCCGATACGTCAGATGGAACAATCCGGGATGATCGAACGGTTCCATGCTCTGTCGGACAAGGAAAAGTATGCGGCTATTTCCCATTTTTTTAACTATAATCAGCCACCAACCAACGATACCTTCAACCGGGCTGCTTCATGGCCAGGCTTTCAATTACATCTTCATGCGCCTTGGCTGGATGTACAAATGAAGGATGGGAAAGCGCTAGTGACTACACCACAGGGCCTGCAGAGCTTTGATTTTCTGGTCATAAGTACGGGGTTGGTCAGCGATCCGGCACTGCGTCCCGAGCTCGGACTGGTGGAGGCACACATTGCACGCTGGGCAGACCGTTTTCAAGCCCCGAATGCACAAAGGAATGCGCTGCTTGACGCACATCCCTACCTTAGTCCGGGTTTTGCAATGACCAGCAGAGATGAGGAGGGCGAGGATAAGCTGCGTGGCCTGTTTGTTTTTAACTATTCTGCACTAGCAAGTTGCGGCCTTTCTGCTTCGGCCATATCGGGGACTCGTAATGCTGTGCCGAAATTGGTTTCAGCT
The DNA here is from genome assembly GCF_030226665.1 of Paenibacillus sp. UMB7766-LJ446. Taxonomy (NCBI): domain Bacteria; kingdom Bacillati; phylum Bacillota; class Bacilli; order Caryophanales; family Paenibacillaceae; genus Paenibacillus; species Paenibacillus sp. UMB7766-LJ446. Next base: position 238,862 of record NZ_JASOYM010000001.1, on the reverse strand, counting down.
GTAGCAGACCAGCTTTTTCTGGATGACCGTGAACAGATTATGGAGCAATTTTTCAAGTATAATGAACAGGAATTTACTGCTAGTTGGGTGAAAAGTGAAATTGGGATCTGACTATACAAAGTGACCGTACAGCAGGATAAGAGGCTGTACGGTTTTTGTTTTTCTAAAGTTACATTTACGGGTGCTTATATAATGCTGTAAAATATCGAATTATACAGCGTTAAGGCAGGCGATAGATTATTGTGAGAATCATGGATTATGAGGGGTTCAAAACCCATTTGAAGAAAGTGTCACGCAAACGGAACGAACCATTGATCAAAATTGTGGCTTTTCAGGAAAAGTATATGAAGATTGATGAGATCCAATATTATGATGTAGAGCAGAACTATATGAGTGTCCAGGCATGTAATACGCTGTGGATGAACTTGAAAGATAAATCTTTCCACAATCTGGTGTCCCATAACCTGAAATTTTTCCAAACCATGGACAATCTCGGGCGTCATTCATTGGAGAATCTAATCAAAGAACTATACGACATGGCTGTTCCAATCCTGCTCGATTACGATCCGGGTGATTATTATAGTTTGCAGCAGTTGTCCGAAATTTTGGTGCTGGATGAGACGAAGCTAATAGAGAAATTGGAGATGGGGCGTTTCAAGGGTGCATTTATTAATGAAGAGGGAAATTGGATCAAACCCAAACCGGACAGGGCCGAGCTATTCCTCTAAATGAAAAAGAGAATCTCGTGTCCATTCCATAATGACCGAATATCCATTCTGCAATGGTACGCCGAATAAGGCACATTGCAGTTTTTTTCATTAACGACTCTGTCAACGATGAAGGTTCAGTCGTTTCGTTTCACGACGAAAGAGTCTCCTCGTGGCCCTGGTGCTCCTGGAATGGAAACAATCTGTTTTTGCTGAATCATGATGCCTTTCTCTTTGGCGACTAGGCTGGGGGAGCGACCGTTCAGGCGACAACATGTGAAGGTGATAGGTGAAATCCTTGCCAACCGGGAGATGGAGCTTCCCACAGATGGTGCTTCGACAATCCACTCCGCTGAAGATTGCTGGCCTGTATATTGCTGGACGGTACGGAAAGTCCAGCTTTGAGTCAGGTTATGAAGCGTGATACACCATCGAGTACGATTAATTCTATAAATGGTAGCCCTGATCCGATCTCCTGGAGAAACAGGAAAAGGGATGACCGTCTCAACGTCCGGAAGAATTTCCCACCAGGCATAATAACTGGCTTTGCCGTTAACCCAATCATGGCCTGTTCCAGTCTGAATGAGATTGGAATTCTCGTATCCATCGATTCCGATCCAGGCTGAGGAGTATGAGGACTTGGATGAGGGTAAAACAAAGGGCACGTTCCATTCGGCCGAGATACGTTTGAATTCACCTTTGTAACCCGCCCGTGCATAACCGCTCCAATTGGAGGAAATCCACCCGAAGCTTAGTGAAGAATTTGTTTTGCCTGTATGAGGAATACACGGTTTACGGCGTTTGTTGCGATTATTCGCCATAAGGCCACCTCCCATGTGATATACAGATACGAAATGATTCGTCCGATATTATCAAATGCATGGAAGAAGAAAGAGGACATGGACAATCTGAAAAGAAATATGTATTGAATGAATTTGAACGTTTATATGTTTTAGATGCATTGAATACGGATATTTGGAAATTGAAAAGTCGAATTTTGATGGTTTTTGAATGTTTATAAATTATTATGAACGAAAATGATTGTTTTTTACGAATTTTATGTTACTATAAAAGCAGTTGGAGGAATGAATATGCTAACTGAAGAACGATATGCTGCAATTATAGAGCGCTTACAAGAAAGAGGAATTGTGAAACTGCAAGAGCTCGTCGATGTACTCGGTGCTTCTGAATCAACGATACGGCGCGATTTGATCGACCTGGAGAGCCGACAGATGCTGAAACGCATACATGGTGGTGCTGCTCTGGTGAATGAAAAGACGCCAGAACCAGGTATGGAAGAAAAAACGTTCAAAAACATTCAACAAAAAACGACCATTGCTCGTTTAGCTGCACAGGAGATCAACAATGGCGAATGCATCTATCTGGATGCGGGGACGACGACATTAGCCATGATTCCCTATATTGAAGCGAAGGACGTTACGGTGGTAACGAACGGACTTTCTCACGTAGAGGCGCTGGTAAGTAAACGAATTCGCAGCTATCTGCTTGGCGGTATGATGAAGATTCATACCAAAGCCGTGATTGGCAGTATCGCATTACAGAACATGGACAATTTCCGTTTTGATAAATGTTTTATTGGAACCAACGGAGTAGATGCCGAAATGGGGTATACAACTCCTGATCCGGAGGAAGCCTTGATTAAAAGACGCGCACATCAATTGTCCGGGAAATCTTACGTGCTGGCTGATTCCAGCAAAATTGGGGAAATTACATTTGCCAAACTGTTTGACCTGGAGGAGGCAGACTTGATTACTGAACGGATGCCGGAACACTGGCGTTCTGTAATCGCCCAGAAAACTAAAATAATTGAGGGATAACCATGATATATACCGTAACACTTAATCCTTCCATCGATTACATCGTGGAAGTGGATGATCTGAAGCTTGGTGAATTAAATCGTATGAACCGTGACCTGAAACTTCCAGGGGGTAAAGGCATTAACGTATCGCGAGTGCTTAATCAACTGGGAGCCGAAAACACTGCACTGGGATTTCTGGGAGGGTTCACGGGTCGTTTCATTAATGACAAATTGCAGGATGATAAGATCCGGACGGACTTTGTTACCATTGAAGATGATACCCGGATTAATATCAAGCTGAAGCATGGAGACGAGACAGAGATTAACGGACAGGGACCAGCCATTCGTCCAGAGGAAGCAGAGCATTTACTTAACAAGCTGTCTGCATTGCAAAAAGGAGATATCGTCATTCTTTCCGGAAGTATACCGCCTTCTCTGGGAGCTGATTTCTATAATCGTCTTATCAACGTATGCAAGCAAACGAGTGCCGAATTTGTGATCGATACAACGGGACCTGCATTAATGGATGCTTTGGTACATGAACCGTTGCTGGTGAAACCGAATCACCATGAGCTTGCTGAACTCTTCGGAGTAACCATCGACACCCAGGAGGAACTGGTAACGTATGGTCGCAAGCTTTTGGAAGCAGGTGCCAAGCATGTGTTGATCTCCATGGCAGGAGAAGGCGCGTTGTTGATTACCAAAACAGATGTCTACCACGCGAGCGTGCCCAAAGGTGTCGTGAAGAACTCGGTTGGTGCTGGAGATTCAATGATTGGCGGATTTGTAGGGACATTTGGATTAAACGAAGATCTGCTTGAAGCTTTCCGAACAGGTGTTGCTTCAGGTAGTGCAACGGCTTTCTCGGATGACCTGGCAACTCGGGAACTCATCGAAGAGCTGCGTACTCAAGTCACTATAACCCAAGTATAGTCAGTACAAAATAAATCGAATGAATGCCCCTTTTTCGAATGAGGGGATTCATTGGATAGCAGATAACAGCGTAACAAGTGCAAATATAATCCGGTCTGCATCACGCAGGCCGACTGAACTTAAGGGAGTGTACCAAAATGAGAATAACAGACCTGATGATCCAGGAAACGATGATCATGGACCTGCAAGCCACGACGAAAGAAGAGGCTATCGATGAACTCATTGCAAGTTTAAACCGGAGCGGACGTATTAATGACCCGGTACTTTTCAAGGAAATGATTTATAAACGTGAAGCTGAATCCAGCACGGGGATTGGTGGCGGTATTGCCATGCCTCATGCTAAGACAACAGCAGTGAATGAACCTACAGTTGTATTCTCGAAGAGCCGAAAAGGACTTGATTTTGAAGCGCTTGATGACGAGCCGGCTCATATATTCTTCATGATTGCAGCTCCAGAAGGAGCGGCCAATACCCATCTTCGTACGCTCGCGGCTCTTTCCAGGCTGTTGATTGATAGCGATTTCATCTCGCAGCTAATGAGCACGGATACGCCAGCAGAAGTTACTGCATTATTCGATGCCAAACAGGCGGAGGAGGCGGAGAAGAAGGCTGCCAAAGAAAAAGCCGAAGCGGAGAAAGCAGCAAATACTGCAAATGGAACAAACGTTGTATCCGGCTCGGGCCATACAAAGGGGCAGAAGCAGAGCGCATCTGGTGTTATTGTTGGCAATTCGGCATCTGAAGATTTTGTCGTAGCAGTTACCGCTTGCCCAACAGGTATTGCTCACACGTTCATGGCTGAAGACGCTCTCAAAAAGAAAGCGCAGGAAATGGGCATTAATATTCGAGTGGAGACTAATGGTTCCGAAGGAGCACAGAATGTACTGACAGCTGATGAAATCGCTCGTGCTAAAGGGGTGATCATTGCGGCGGATAAAAATGTAGAAATGGCCCGTTTTGATGGCAAACCGGTATTGCAAAGACCAGTGAGTGATGGTATTCGCAAATCCGAAGAGCTGATCCGTAAGGCTGTTAACGGAGACGCTCCGATCTACAGAAGCCAGGGCGGCAGTGCTGGCAAGGCTGAAGGAGAAAGCCAAGGCAAAGTGAGCGTGGGCAGCAAGATTTATAAAGATTTGATGAACGGAATCTCGCATATGCTTCCATTTGTCGTGGGTGGCGGTATTCTGCTCGCCATATCCTTCTTGTTTGAACAAATTGCAAGTCCGGAAAATCCTATCGTGCAGCTGTTGCAGACGATTGGGGGCGGAACCGGTGCGTTCCATTTCCTGATTCCTGTCCTTGCCGGATTTATCGCGATGAGTATCGGTGATCGTCCGGCCCTCATGCCTGGTATGGTGGGCGGATTGATGGCTGTTAATTCAAACGCCGGTTTCCTTGGTGGTCTGGCTGCCGGTTTCCTGGCAGGTTACGTAGTTATCAGTCTGCGCAAACTATTTAAAGGATTGCCTAAAGCCATTGATGGTTTGAAGCCGATCCTGCTGTATCCGGTGTTCGGATTGCTTATCGTAGGTGCCATAAGTTTCTATGTCTTTGATCCAATTTTTGGTTCCCTTAACACATGGCTTGTCGATGCACTTGGCAATTTGGGTACCGGAAATGCCGTATTGCTTGGCCTGCTGCTAGGCGGCATGATGTCCATCGATATGGGTGGACCGTTTAACAAAGCGGCTTATACGTTTGCTATCGGTGTATTCACATCAAGCGGCAATACAGATGGTGCCTGGATGGCAGCTGTTATGGCAGGGGGTATGGTGCCACCGCTGGCGATTGCATTAGCTACAACCTTCTTCAAATCCAAATTTACGGAGCAAGAACGCAAATCAGGTTTGACGAACTACGTGCTCGGATTTTCCTTCATCACGGAAGGTGCCATTCCATTTGCTGCAGCTGACCCGCTCCGTGTCCTGACATCCTGTATTCTCGGTTCTGCTGTTGCAGGTGGACTGACTCAACTGTGGAGCATTAACGTACCTGCTCCGCATGGCGGAATTTTCGTTGCGGCACTGGCGAATCACGCTTTACTCTTCCTGCTTGCTGTAGCAATCGGTTCAGTGATCTCCGGTCTGATTCTCGGATTGTGGAAGAAATCGCCGACTGTTCTGAAATAAATCAAAGGGTAAAGTTTTATCCAAAGGCTATAAACAAGCTCCATCCTATAACTTTGTAAAATGGCATCTTCTGAGTGAAATTCACTGGGAAGATGCTTTTTTATTTCGCTGCGGGTCATTTTGTGATAAAATAAACCATATCAATTAATGAAACGAAGTTTCATCTAATGAAACAAAAGGAGGGTCCAGAATGTCCAATGATCAGATTAAAGGTCAGGTACGCAAGCAATTTGCTAAAAATGCAGATAAATATGTGACCAGTGTCGGCCATGCCAAAGGGGACGATCTGTCATTACTTGTAGCATCATCTCAAGCGAGTTCTGATATGAAAGTGCTGGATATTGCTACTGGAGGAGGACATGTTGCTAATGCATTAGCTCCACTTGTGAAGCAGGTTATTGCATTGGATTTGACGGAAGAGATGTTGCAGGTGGCTGAACGCTTTATCCGAGGGAATGGACACCAGAATGTGGATTTTGTAGCAGGGGATGCTGAACATATTCCTTTCGAGGATGATTTCTTTGACCTTGTGACCTGTCGCATAGCGGCACACCATTTTCCAGACGTATCTTCCTTTGTATCAGAGGCGCTTCGAGTCATGAAACCGGGTGGCAAGTTGTTATTGATTGATAATGTGGCACCTGAACGTGATGAGAACGACCAATTTTACAATGAAATCGAGAAGTGGCGTGATGCAAGCCATGTTCGGGCATGGCGTAAGACGGAATGGGTTCGGATGCTGGAGCTTGCCGGATTCCGATTGGCAACGATGGTTACCTTTGAGAAGCGCTTCATTTTTGAAGACTGGTGTAACCGGGCTGGACTTCCCGAGGCGGAGAGCAGAGAGCTTGAAGCAAGCATGCTGAGCGCGCCATCTGTGATTAAGAAGTATTTCAAGTTTGAAGAAACACAACAGGGCAGACTCGTCAGTTTTGAGGGAGAAAGTGTATATATTCAGGCGATAAAAGCAAAATAATGATTCACTATGGTTGAATTTTCGTCGGAGTTAAGAGATTAAAAAAAGGCAGAAGTACCCGTTAAAGGGGCAACTGCCTTTTTTAATTCGGTACACATTTCGACAATCAAGGTTTCAATATAACTTTGGTACATTCGTCTTCAAATTTGCATTAAACGACAGGCCATTTTTCTTTACGCAATGCATGAAGCAGCTCGGGGGAGGCGTTCAGGTTATCCCGTACAAGCTCTTCCGGGGTTAATGCCATCCATTGATTTAGAGAGATATCCTCAAAGTGATCACTTCTGAACATTTCCAAAAACCATAACGTGTCCGTACCCGTATTCTGAATATAATGGCCCATGGCTACAGGAACATATCCGACATCCCCAGCCCGATAATCAAACGTGCGTGCAATACCATTTCCTCCAAACACCGTCATTCTACCTTGTCCGGTCAGATAGTACTGCCATTCATCTGCATTGGGATGCCAGTGAAGTTCGCGCATGCCTCCAGGCTTGATTTCAACCAGTGCTGCGGCAACCGTAGTAGAGATCGGGAAGTTGGTGGAATCCACAATGCGCACACTTCCTCCTGGTGTGATGATCGGTTTCTGGGCTAACAGTCGGTACTTAAAGGAGAGAGGGACCGTACCATATGGGGACTGCACTTCCTGACTTTCGAGGGAACCAGGAACCTGATCCTGAAAAATGTAAACCTGCTCTGTTGGCATGGATTGGAAAGCAGATTCAGGCACGCCAAAATTAACGGACAATACGTCCGGTGGCGTATGCGCAAACCAATCGGAGATGGATAACGTGTTCAGATCAGAGAAGGAGCCGTCATCAAATACAAGCAAGAACTCACAACCATCAGCCAGTCCCTGAATGGAATGGGGCAGACCTTTCGGGAAAAACCACAGATCTCCCGGTCCAACATCCGCGATAAAGTTATGACCATTCTGATCCACGGACGTAATCCGTGCTGTGCCCCAGATCATATATGCCCATTCAGACTGCTGATGCCAGTGCAGCTCCCGCACGCCTCCAGGTGTAAGACTCATATTCACACCAGCCAGTGTCGTGGCGATGGGCAGATCCCGTACTGTAATTTCACGGGACCAACCGCCATGGTTCAACTGCATATGTGTATCGGAAAAAGACATTTTCAGATTGGGTAATAATCCGTTGTCGGTCACCGGAGGAACCAGCATATCCGGATTTTGTAGATCTCTCATTACATCCCGAGGTCCCAGATCGGGACCTCCTGCACCGTCTTTTCGTATCGGCTGCGGTATAATTAACGGCTTGCTATTGTTGTTTTCATTGTTCATATGCAGACTCCTCCAGTTCAATCACTTCATCCAGGACAGTTGTTGTCGGTATAGTGAAGAGTATGAATCAGAGCTTGGCTAATATGAGGGACGGGAATAATCGGCGTTGACGGAATGGAAAATAATGAGGTAATTACCGGGGGAAACCAAATGTCTGTATTTGAAAAAAAGAATATCTTCTCCTGAGCGCTGCAAGCTCAGCCTAACAAAAAAACCATGTCATCATGACGTGGTTTTTTTGCTTAGATTTAGCAATCAATATGAAGTGTATGACGAAGGCGTTTGATATCACTTTTGGGAGGAAGGCCATACATACGGGCATACTCCCGACTGAATTGGGAAGGACTCTCGTAACCAACCTGGAATGCAGCATCGGCTGCATCGGTTGACCCTGCAAGCAGCATTCGCCGGGCCTCCTGCAATCGAATCTGTTTTTGATATTGCAGTGGGCTCATGGCAGTAATGGCTTTGAAATGATAATGCAATGAGGACGTACTCATGTTGATCATGGAGGCCAACTGCTCGATTCGCAGTGGAAGCGCATATTCGGATTGGATCATTTCAATAACCTGGGCGATGTGCTGGGCATGACTGTTCTGAACTGCAAACTGCCTGATGGAATGTCCGTGTTCGTCCTGTATCAGGCGATATAGAATCTCGCGGATCATAAGCGGTGCAAGTACGGGAATGTCTTCGGGTGTATCCAGCAGTCGAACCAATCGGATTACGGATTCCAGAAGTGGAGGCTTGGTTGAGCTTACAAACAGTCCCCGGCTTGATGAATTGTCGGGTTTGGTTTGTGAGGCGGGAGAGTCCTGGATAAGATCGAAAATCTGCCCTGAATTAAAATCAAGTCGCAGACAGAGATAAGGATGATCTGGTGCAGCCTGTACAACCTGCCCTGAAATAGGCAAGTTTATGGAAGCGACCAAATACTGTGAATGGTCATAGGTGTAGCTCTCCCGTCCGAGAATAACCAGCTTGGACCCTTGGGCCACAATGCAAAGGGCGGGTTCATGCACGGTATGGATGGGCTCAGAAACCTGGGAAGCACGGATCAAAGCAAGGGAAGGAATGTCTGTTAGATGAACCCCGTCTTCGTGGGTAAAACGTCCGATCAAGCGGGCCAATTCCTGCTGCTGCTGAATAATAGCTGTGTCTGGTTCCGTTTTTGAAAGCATGAATTACAGGCCTCCTTTTCTCGTACTTGTATAACTATTTTAGAATGTGCTGGACGAATAGGCAAGAATACTGTGGGATTCTTCTATCGTACTGAGACGGATTCCTTACATAATGAAAATAAGCAATTGAATCTGTTGGACAACAGAAAGGAGTGTCGTGGAAATATGGTAGACAATACATCAGGAAGCAAACAAGAAGTGGAACACCCGTATGTTGGGATGTGGGTGACGAAGGATGGATACATCAGGCATGAGCTTCTTCCTGACGGTCGCTATGATGAAGCACGGGGAAATAGGCAAAGTGCATATCAAGGTCGCTATGTAGTCGATGAAGATCATATTGAATATGTGGATGATACTGGCTTTACTGCGGATGGGGACTTTAAGGACGGCGTGCTTTACCATGCGGGCATGGTTTTGTACAGAGAAAAGGGACAATAAAATATTATCAAAAGGGAGAGAAATCAATATGTCCAATGTAAAAGGGAAAGTGGTTGTGATTACCGGTGCAAGCAGCGGAATTGGGGAGGCAACGGCGCGTGTGTTGGCAGAGCAGGGGGCTCATGTTGTCATTGGTGCAAGACGGGAGGATCGGCTAAAGGCGCTGGCGTCGTCCATTCGATCAGAAGGTGGATCGGTTGAGTATCATACACTTGATGTTACACAGTTGGAAGAAATGCAAACGATCGTTGAGTTCGCACTTACTTGTTATGGACGCTTAGATGTGATTGTAAATAACGCCGGAGTCATGCCGCTATCGCCTCTTGAAGCCTTAAAAGTGGACGAGTGGAACCGGATGATTGATGTTAACATTCGCGGTGTTCTGCACGGCATTGCAGCTGGTCTGCCAGTTATGAGAAAACAGGGCTCCGGTCAGTTTATTAATATCGCCTCTATCGGAGCCTATGCTGTGACTCCAACGGCTGCGGTATATTGTGCAACAAAATACGCTGTCCGTGCGATCTCGGAGGGTCTGCGACAGGAAGTAGGCGGGCATATCCGTGTGACCCTTGTATCGCCGGGTGTGACTGAATCCGAACTTGCCGAATCGATCTCTGATGATGAAGCACGCGAGTTTATGAAGGAATATCGGCGCATTTCCATCCCGGCCACGGCTATTGCTCAGAGCATACTGTATGCGATTAGCCAGCCAGCTGAGGTGGATGTGAATGAAATTGTGGTGAGACCCACAGCAAGCATGGCTTAAACGTTGCTGACCAACTTAAGAGATGTTCCCAACCGTGTAAACGGATTTGGGGACGTCTTTTTGTGCTCTGAAAGAGAGCTCGTCTGGATTGCAATATGGTATAGTAATGATCAAAGTAACGCACCAGAGAGAGGGGAATAATGCATTGACGCTGCAACAGCTAAAATATGTGATTGAAGTCGCCACGCGTGGCTCGATGAATGAAGCCGCCAAGCGGCTGTTTATTTCCCAGCCCAGCCTGTCGAATGCCATTCGGGATCTGGAGCAGGAGCTGCGAATTACTATTTTTGAACGTACAAATAAAGGGATTACCTTGTCCAAAGAAGGCGTGGAATTTCTAAGCTATGCACGTCAGGTGGTAGAGCAGGCCGAATTGCTGGAGAATCGTTATTTGAATGCTAAGCCGTCTCCGCAGCATTTCTCCGTCTCCACACAGCACTATGCTTTTGCGGTGAATGCATTCGTGAAGCTGGTACAGCAATATGGGCAGGATGAATATGAACTGGCTCTGCGGGAGACGAAAACGTATGAGATCATCCAGGATGTCAAGAGTTTGCGCAGCGAGATCGGCATTCTTTATCTGAATGAATTCAATTCAAAGGTTATTAACAAGCTGCTCAAGGATGCGGGTCTGGTATTCAACAGTCTGTTTGTTGCCAAGCCGCATATCTTTATCAGTGTGCAAAATCCGCTCGCGAAGCAGGAGTCAGTTGCGATTGAACAGCTTCAGGATTATCCATACCTGTCCTTTGACCAGGGGGAGTATAACTCCTTTCATTTTTCAGAGGAGATCCTGAGCACACTTTCTCATCCCAAAAGTATACAGGTTAACGACCGGGCCACGCTGTTTAATCTGCTGATTGGTTTGAATGGATATACCATCTCGACAGGTGTGCTTAGTGCCGACCTGAATGGGAACGAGATCATACCCGTCCCGCTGGAGTGTGAAGAGACCATTAATGTCGGTTGGATCAGTCACAAAAATGCTTCGCTTTCCAATCTGGGTATGGAGTATGTTCAGGCTCTGCATGAGGCGATTCAACCCTGAATGCCAGGAGCAAACCGTTTCCGTTCCATCGGAATCGGTTTTTTTATTGTTTTTATATCATTCAGGTCTAGGGTACAGTATTATCTTCCCGTATAATATAGGGACATACTTATAATCATTGCGTAACGTACGAAGGGAGAACGGTTAGTGCGAGTTTTATACCGAAATAAGAGTGAACAGCATGAGTTGACGATATATGATACTTCCAGGCTTTATGGGGAAAAGGGCCGGTTTCGTGTGCTGGAGTTCTCAAACGCAGCTGTTCAGGGCGCCATGGATCTGGACGAACCATCCCGAATGGTGCTGGAGTATCCGAGAGCGATGGCTCACCTGATGGAACGAAATAATCCTGATTATGAATCGGTTTTTGTGGTGGGACACGGCATTGGAACCTTATCAACCTACCTGTCTAAGCGTCAGGTTAAAGTTGCCGAACTCGATGCGGAAGTCGTTGAACTCAGCAAAACCTTCTTTGGATATAGTGGAGTTGATGTGCTGGTTGGTGACGGTCGTGAACTATTGGAGCGGGAAGCCTCGGGCTCCTACAATTATATTATTGTGGATGCGTTTACGGCTACGGGAACTCCTGCACAGTTCACTTCAAGCTCATTTTTCACGATGTTAAAAGACAAATTGCATTCGGGTGGTATCGTACTGCTGAATGTATTCGGACGTGCGGGCAATGACAGATTGGTGAATGCAATTCATACCACGTTACAGGAACACTTCGCTTATACGCGCTCATTTGCATTGCCAGCTGAAACAACTGATGAAGTCCAAAACCGCATTTTGGTGGGTTGTGACGAACCCATCTCATTTCAATCGCGTCATATGGCTGGGTTTGTAGAACAACAGCCTGGAGAGGGCTATGTTATTGTAGATTGATATAATCTTAATCTCGTATACAGTCCAGTATGATTGCGAAGAAAGTACGATCATGCTATCCATTTTATGTACTCAATTGTCATTAAATTGTCAATCTTCCTATGTATTTATTCGAATTTCATAAACTATTTATGTCTTCTTAACAACTTTCGTATAAAATAGAAGGAATATGCCTTTTCATGAAAAACCGGGGGAAGCAATAATGATCGCAGAGAATAAAACACCCAGATTAAGAAGAAAAGTAAGGGAGTTCAAAAAAATCAGCCTCACCGCTCTGTTGAGTGGGTTGGTCACCATTGCCGTTTTGATGACATTGACCATTATGTTTATTTCATCTTATACATCCCAGAAGCAGTCGCTGATTAATAATACACTCTCACTGAATTATTCAAGTGCCGTGCAAATGAGCCAAACACTGGACTCGTTGTTTCAATCCATGCAGGGCAGTTTGAAGTATTCAGCCAATTATTTTCCGGAAATGGATTATGCAGACGCCAATAAACTGGATTCCACACTGGATTTGATTCGAAACAGCAGTAATTATTTCAATTCGGTTTCTCTGGTAGATGAATCGGGAATCATTCGGGGTTCATCTCCCTATTTGGAAAAAAGCCTCGGACAGCCTATCACTTCGGATGCAGCCAAAAAAGCGTTCAAATCCAGAGCTTCCTATATCTCAGAAGCGTACCGCGCGCCGTATTCGGAACGAAGAAACGTTTTTGTGAGTGAGCCGATCTTCAGTCCATCAGGTGAATTCAAAGGTTTGATTAGCGGGAGCATCTATCTGCAGGAAAACAATATCTTGAACCTGTCATTTGGCAGCCAGCTCAAGACCAGTAATGGTTCTTATTTTTTTATTGTTGATGCCAAAGGAACATTGCTATTTCACCCCGATACAGAAAGAATCGGTGAAAATCTAAGCAAAAATCAAGTTGTGCAGAAATTGCTAAACGGACAGACGGGTAAAGAACAATACAAAAATCTGGCTGGTGTGGACTCACTCGCAGGTTATTATAAGGTGCCGACAACCGATTGGGGAGTTGTTGTTGTATCTCCAACCCAGATGGTTTACGATCAGCTGAATCAACATATCCGCATGCTGCTCTTGTACACCTCAGTGCCATTCATCATTCTGACGCTTATCGTTATTCGTGTAGCACGCAAGCTGGCCAGTCCATTTGTATACCTTGCCGACCTGGTTAACCAAGTGGATCAGGGCAAAGTAGATTTGCCTGTAATGAAGCCGCATTGGAACAGAGAAGCTGACCTGTTAACGCGCACCGTGCTGAGTACATTGGCGAATTTTCGCAAGCAGAAGGATCAGCTTACGTATGATGCCAGAACGGATGTATTAACTGGAATGACCAATCGCAGAACATTTGAAGAAGTTATTCAGCACTGGATTGATGAAGAAGTTCCTTTCTCCATTGTAGTCCTGGATATTGACCGCTTCAAATCCATAAACGATACGTATGGGCATCATGCGGGGGATCAGGTTCTGAAGCATATTGCGAATATTATTAAATTGTCGGTTCGGACGCAGGATGTATGTTCCCGGTTTGGCGGCGAGGAGTTTGTTGTGTTATTACGACATACGGAATCCAAAACAGCGTATCAGATTGCCGAGAATATTCGAGTATCTGTGGAACAGAGCGTACTGCCTATTGATCGTTCTGTAACGATTTCGGCAGGTATTGCCGAATATCCGTTGCATTCTACAACAGCCACAGAATTATTCCATTTGGCGGACAATGCGTTATATCAAGCCAAAGAAGAGGGGCGTAATCGTACCATTACAATCCAAACGGTCATCAAATAAGATGTTACGGGCCTCATATCGAAATAAAAGAAGCTAATCCTATCTGAGAAAGGGATTAGCTTCTTTTGTCTTTTGTTTAGACTTCTTGAGATCTGGCCAGGACTTCATTCGTATACTGTTCTCCCCAGTCTCGCATGCTGTAAATAATCGGCTGGAGCGTTTCTCCAAACGGTGTAAGCGAATATTCCACTTTGGGCGGAACTTGAGGATAGATTTCCCTGTGAACAATTCCGCTGCTTTCCAACTCTCTTAACTGGAGAGTTAGCATCCTTTGGGTGATATCTGGAAATAATTTTCGGATCTCGTTGAATCTTAACGAACCAGAGAATAGGTGATATAGAATCGCACCTTTCCATTTGCCTCCGATGACACTAAGCGTGACTTCGACGGAACAGCCATAAGGAGTGGGACACTCATCAATGGTTTTCTTTTTCATTATAATTGCACCTCCATCGTGGTGGTTATTTATGGTATCTATTGGAGTACTACATCACATAAATGTACGTATCATTCATCTATGAGCATATCACTTCTCTCTTGGATTATAAACCCCATGGCTCAGCATGATGTTCAGACACCAAAGAACCCTGGCTTCGTGCTAGCGAAACCAGGGTTAGGGAATGAAATGCTGATTATATCAAATGGTCCAGAGAGTATGCCCCTGCACCCGCAAGTGCAACACCGATCAACGATCCGAGTATAACCAGATTGTATTCGAATCCTCCGTTCAGATTCCAAAGTCCCTTACCTGCATGAACTTTCGCTATGGCAACAACCATAGGAATCATGAGCAAAATGGCAGCAACACCAGTCCAGAGACCTGCTCCAAACAGAAATCCACCGATTAATTCAATGAGCCCTCCAAAGACCGCCATAACTCTCGCAGGCTTCAGACCAACCGCACCAAAAAATTCGGCAGTTCCTGATATGCCCTCTCCACCAAACCAGCCAAACAGTTTCTTGCATGCATGACCCAGCATAATGAAACCAATAACAAGTCGAATAATAAGTAATCCGGTGTCTAACATGTACTCTTTTCCTCTTCTCTGGTCATATAAAACGGATTCGTCTGGTATCGTATAAACGTCAGATAAGTGAGGCCAGAATGGTATCACATAACGCCATGGTTTCAATATTATCCTTGCCACTGGAATGTGGAACAGACTTGTTCTGACAGCATTCCATGAAATGAGCCATCTCACCTACAAATCCTCGTAAGTAGAGGTCGCGATAAGCCCCTGACATGGGTGAGCCGGAAGGGGTGAAAACAGTATCCTGCTCCTCAAGGGATTTCCAGGGAAGGTTATTTTCTGTACGAGATGGATGAACCGTGAGTGTGTTAATCTCATCTGCTAACGCAAATCCATCGTCAAAGGTGACGAGTACACTTTCGCTCTCACGTGACCATGCACTCATGCCTGCAAAGTAGACACTGCCCACCACACCCTGATCAAATTTAAGGGAAATGCTCTGGTTGATATGTTCTCCGTCCTTAACCGTCGTGCCTGTAACCTGTACGGCCTCCCCGAACAGAAAACGCATCAGATCAACCATATGAATGGCAGCGAGCTTCATAAATTGCTCCTCATTCTTGCAGAATGGAGTGCTGTCTACAGCGAATTTCATTTGGAAAGAACGTGTTCTGCCCATTGATCCGCCATCAATCAGTTCCTTGAGTTTTATGTAGACTGGAGCATACCGTTTCATAAATCCAACCATGACAACCACACCTGCCTTTTGGGCAGCCTCAGCCACAGCAGCGGCCTCCGCAGCGTTCCATCCGAGGGGCTTATCCACATATACATTTTTGCCAGCCCGGATGCATTCAAGGGCAAGGGCAGTCTGATCCTCTGGTTGCGCCACAACAACAACGCCATCACAGTCTTCATTCTGCAACATCAGCTGAGTATTGTTATAGGCTTTCCCGTTGCTCCCAAAACGAAGGAGGGCCGCCTTGGAACGTTCAATACTGCGGGTAGCAATGGCCTGAATTTCTGCTCCTGCTTCAACCGCAGAAGGATATATATTTGTGGATGCATGAAAACCTGCACCGATAAAACAAAGCTTTGCTTTTTTCATGTGGGATCTCTCCTTTAAATTCATATCACCATTCACCTAATGTCTACGATAGGGAGTTTGGATATGATAAAAAAGGACATATGTCCTTTTTGTTGAAGCTTGTAAAAAAGATGTTGCAAACTTATTTTGGAGCATGTATACTCATAATTACGGTAAAACAAGCTATTGCTTGACCGGAATGCTTTTCATCCATGATGAGAAGATACATATTATGCGGTCGTGGCGGAATTGGCAGACGCGCACGGTTCAGGTCCGTGTGGGCTAACCCCCGTGGAGGTTCGAGTCCTCTCGACCGCATCAAAGTAAAAACTCGCGAAATTGCTCTAGGGCAATTTCGCGAGTTTTTTTATTTATTGAATTTCAATTGTTGCACACACAGTCCTGCGATGGCTCCAGCAATACCGAAGAGCGCAACACTGGCCATGACTTCATACGCTTGAAAGCGAAACAAAAAAGCGATGCCGCTGCCAAATGTCGTTCCGGCGAGAAATCCGAGAGAAATCCCTATTTCTTTGGTTAATTTCATAGGTTCACCTGCTTGGTAATGTAAGTTTAGGATTTGCAAATTTTTAAAACAGGAAGTAAAGTGTGATCAGGAAAATACTCACATTTTATTTCCTTTTTTCATTTTGTGGTTTTATCCGTGCATTTATGCATGATATTTCTTAAGGGAGGTAAGAACGAATGAATATGAACGAGCGAATTGCAGCATGGAACGAAGAAGCGCAGAATTGTACTTGTGGGCATCATCACCGTCTGGTGCAAATGCAGGTTTATTTGGAGCATGGAGCAATCCGGCGGTTACCTGGCTATTTGTCCGAGCAAGTGTACAGACATGTGACCGTTGTTTATGATCGATATACGGGACCGGCAGCAGGATACCAAGTGATAAAGAACATTCAAGAAGCGGGCGTTCATGTGGATGAGATATGCATGCCAGAGAACAAATCGGGGGATGTGATCGCCGACGAGGCGGGAATTGTGCAGGTATTGCTGGGTGTAAAAAAGGGAAGTCAGGCGATCATTGCTGTTGGCTCAGGGACCATTCATGATCTGGTGCGATTGTTTGTTCCAAAATGAACAAGCCCTTTCTGTCCGTACCGACAGCAGCTTCGGTTGACGGATTTACCTCGGCAGGCGCACCTCTTATTGTAAGCGGCGTCAAACAGACTTTCCAGGCGGTGCCGCCTGAAGCTATATTCGCGGACATCGATATTTTGGAGCAGGCTCCGCAAGAGATGAATGCCGCCGGATTCGGGGATATGCTTGGGAAATATACATCACTGGCGGACTGGGTGGTTTCCAGGGATCTGGGTGGGGAGCCATTCTGTTCAGTAGCGTATCGCATGACAGAAGAAGCACTAATGACCTGTGTGGAGCATGTACAAGGTATCGCCGAAGGGCGGGCCGATGGTGTGACTGTATTAATGGATGCGCTGATTGCTTCCGGCATTTCCATGCTGATCATTGATCATTCCCGTCCTGCATCTGGTGGTGAACATCATGTGTCCCATCGGTGGGAGATGGATCTGATGGAGGCAGGGCACAGGCCTGTTTTGCATGGTGCCAAGGTGGGTGTTGCCTGTGCACTGCTTGCGGTAAAATACAAAGATCTTGCACAACAATCCGACGAGCCGGTTTTCCGTATATACAATAATCTGCCTGATTCATCCCAGCTTACAGCTTGGCTAGAGCAGGTTGGTGGCCCTACAACAACTGAACAACTGGGGATATCCATGGAGATGGTGGAACATGCGTTCACCACAGCTCATTTGCTTCGGGATCGGTATACAGGCCTGAAATATATCAACGAGATTCTTAACGTGGGTACGAAATAAGGTTGGAGAGATATAACCAGTGTTGTTTTGCATTATTAGTTGTACGTACAAATATAGAATGAATTGTGTAAAGTATGAGACAAAATCGTGTTGTTGTTTATAATAAAGGTAATTATGTTTGATTCGAAAGCAATATCTCCTAATGAGTTACTGAGAAAGCTTGGTCAGTCAAGGGATTAAGGAGGTAGAACAAACGTTATACAAGCCGGATTCATGTATGAATTATAGCCTATCTCCTTTGGGGAACAGGCTTTTTTTCACTTTTTATAACAAGTTTAAAATTAATTTGTTCGTACAAATATAACGTGAACGTAAAGCCGGCCATGAAGTTCTATTCTTTTAAATACGCCATGTTTTAATGAGTGGTTTGTAAGTGTCTTTAAAGTATATATGGAGAGATGGAGCCGTTCTTGAAGAATAGAGTTTCGCCTCGTTCAGAGAGTGAGCTGTATGGGCGCAGGGAAGGGAGTGACGAGGGGGCGGAGGATGATGCAACCAAAGGTGGTTAGAGGGCAGGAGGACCGCTTATCGTCCTGGAGAGATGATGCTTAATGCACATGACTAGAGAAATGGTAACCTAATATCACCTGTACGATGAAACTTAACCTTTAAAAAGGCTCTGTCTTTCCCATGAGGGAGGACAGAGCCTTTTGGTTGTTCGCTAATTTAGTTATTGTGGCGATCTTTCAAGATGACATCTGCGAACAAAATAGTTTTCGGGATGCGGAAAAACTGTTCCGCTTGTTCCTGAAACGCAGCAGAAGGCAGCGTTCCCTGATGCAGCCATTTGCGGAAAGTGCCGGGGTGAACCCCGATCCAGTGGCTGACATCTGTCACCGACAAATCATGGACCATACACAAGCCTGTCAGAATACGGTTGCTAACCGGAGAACGGGTCACCGTACGCTTCATGAAACGGGAAGGCTCGGGCTGACAAATGACAGGGCTTTTGCGTACCACTTCTTCGTTAAAAAGAATGTGACGCGGGTAGCCGAGCAATTGACATGCCTTGTCCAAATTGGTACTGCCGGGTATCCGTCCTTCATACACCCACGCGCTGACGCTGCGTGAAGAGATGGATAGATCTTCGGCGAGCTGGGACAACTTGATATCATTGGCCATCAGCACGGCAAGAAGAACACGGTTGCGGATTTGACAGCGTGTCGGTTTTCGGAATCGTTTAACACGGACGCCTTTTCCCAAATATTTACGGTTGATCAGAGACCACGCCTGGATGGAATGTTGTTCTGGTTGATTAGGCATATTTCCTCCGATTTTTTTAACCAAATACTACAATAAGTATGGGGGTACTTTCAAGTGCCGGGTGCACCTGTTTCAAATGAGCCGATGCGTGAATCCGCTCCAAAGGAGGAATTATGAACTAGAACAGACGTAATTCACATCCTAGTATATTCCTAGATTACAATGTTTCACTAAATTTAAGGGATCAAATAGATAATCAATAAAAATAAAATGAGTCTAATTACCTATTAGTGTGACTATAGTACTTTTATCTATTTTTTGTTGATATGATGCGGTTTATTTCCCTGATTTACCCATAAATATTCGATTTTCGTTAAAGGAACCAATTTCCAATGTGCACAAATCTGAAATTAGAAATCCGCTTGTTCAGCCAGGCATGTGGCCTGTCAAAATCTCTTACTCTTACATATCTTGTATATAGATCAAATGAGAGGGAGAGGTGAGAAACGTGAATCCATCCGTAAGTACCTTTGCTGCCATTTCAGGGGCGTTCATGACGTTTGCTTTTGGTGGATGGGATCAGTTGCTTAGCTTGCTGGCGGTTGCAATGGCTGTGGATTATATTACGGGTCTCGCTGCTGCAGTCAGAACGGGTAAGGGATTGAATAGTAATGTTGGATTTTGGGGGCTCGCGCGCAAAGGCCTTATGTTGACGGTTATTCTGCTAGCCCACCGAATTGACATGCTCATGGGAACTGACATTATTAAAGGGGGAGCCATTTACTTTTATCTCGTGAATGAGCTGATATCCATTACCGAAAATTATGCCCGCATCGGGCTTCCGCTGCCTGACAAGCTCAGACAAGCTATAGCAGTGCTCAAAAAGCAGGAGAGTTTGGCTGACCGGGAATGGCCTCAACCACAGCCGAACTTGGAGGATCAGGAGACAAATGATCAAGCGACGGAAGTTGTCAAGGACAAACAGACAAACCCGAGTGAACA
Organism: Paenibacillus sp. UMB7766-LJ446; assembly: GCF_030226665.1. Taxonomy (NCBI): domain Bacteria; kingdom Bacillati; phylum Bacillota; class Bacilli; order Caryophanales; family Paenibacillaceae; genus Paenibacillus; species Paenibacillus sp. UMB7766-LJ446. Next base: position 218,721 of record NZ_JASOYM010000001.1, on the reverse strand, counting down.
GACAGATAATACACCTCAGGAGAAATCAAAAGGCGAATGAAAGCAGCCCCGATTAGATTGTCTTTGAAGAGAACGTTTCCAAGTATCCTTTCGTAATAGAGGACGTTATGATATATTTTGGATACAAGAAAATTCATTCATACCAATTATTATACTCAAATGAGGTGCTTGTCTGATGATTAAACATATTGTTCTGTTTAAAATGAAGGATCGTTCTTCTGAAAGTATTGAAGCGGCTGCTACTGTTCTCCGCAATCTGCAAGGGAAAATTGATGTTCTGGTTTCGCTTGAAGTAGGTGTTGACGTGCTTCGTTCGGACAGATCTTTTGACATCTCACTTACAGCAGAGTTTGCATCACTGGAAGATCTTCAGGCATATCAGGTGCATCCATTGCATCAGGAAGTCATCAAGTATATGAACGAGGTCAGAGAGCAGTCGATTGCAGTAGACTACGAAATCTAATCAGTAATTCATTCTACTTTGGATAAAGGGGACTCTGCATGAGCGATTTAAGAGACGTTATGGAATTTTTATATATTTTTGTCGTGTTTCTGATCGCTTGTCCTGTGATGTTATTTTGGCTGAAGCGAAGAGGAAAAAGGAACCGATAATTCACTGAACGGGAAGTGAACATATTGTATTATGTCAACAGGGAACAGATTGCGCGCAGACTTGCTGCCGTACCGGAGGTGGCTGAAGGTCTCCGCCGCGCATCACAGGCTTGGGATGGAAGTCTAATGCTGGGTTTGGTACAGGAACGTTGTCTTCATCTGGCCATTGAGATCGTTACGGATGTGGGGAGTTACCTCATTGACGGCTTCATCATGCGTGATGCGAGCAGCTATGACGACATTATTCAGATTAACCACGAAGAGAAGGTTTTTGATCATGCAACCTATGAGGTGCTTAGTCGCCTCGTATCGTTGCGCAAGCCGCTCGTTCAGGACTATTACAGCTGGGAGCGGTCTGAACTGCATCCGCTGAGCAGTGACTTGCCGGGCGTGCTTGAACATTTTTCCCATCAGGTCCATACCTATGTGGAAAAAGAACTTGGACCTTTCCAGACTGTACAGGCCGAGGGACAGAGCAAGGAATGAGGGGAAGCAGCATGACGAACGAATGGAAAGATGATCAAGAAGGAAATCATGAAACGAATGATATACCATCCGGATTTCATCCGGTATATATGATTGAGCTGTTATTTCAGGAACGTCCTGTTATAGATCAGGGGCGTTTGCAGGATGCCATGAGCCGTCATACCGGACAAGTCCGGCTTGACGTGAAGCAGGGCAATGGAGAGCATAATCCCGAGATGCTGGTTTTCTACCATCTGGACCATAAGGTTTCTTTTCAGGAAGGTAACATTCCGGCACAGACTTGTGTGCTCCCTGTTACTGAAATTGTAGATCGTGCCCGCTTTGGAGGGGCTTTACAGCAAGCCTGGCACTGGCCAGAAGCAGGACAAGCTATGGAAACGATCCAATATTCCATCCGTCTTCACGATATGTTCACTGCTGCCATGCCGCGCAAACAGCGACTTGAATTGTTCCAAAAGACGATTCAGGCAGTCATGGAAGTGTTGCCTTGCGACGCGTTGTACTGGTACGGCAGTGACAAATTGGTTGAACCGGAAGCCTATATGCTGTCACAGGAGCGTGAAGAACATCTATACGCTGCGATGAATGTGCGCATGTATCAGGCTGGAGGTACGGAGGAACAGCGTCAGCTGGTAATGGACACGGTAGGATTGTCAGCACTTGGTGTGCCTGATGTACAGTGTCATTTCATTGGACTAGATCCGGATACGGTAGCCCAGACATTACTGGGTGCCGCCTATTACATATTTGATCAGGGAGATGTTCTGCAAGATGGACAGACGCTGGGATCTTCCGGCGGACGACGCTGGCGTTGTGAGCATCAGGCGGCGATGATTGCACCGGGACGATATGTAATTGATCTGGACCCGGGGGATGAACATGCGGCTGCTCCGCTTGAGCCGGCCCGGCAGACCTGAGGCGTATCACTATAACGTCAGCAGGTGCGGGAACGGTATCCAAAATTTTTTTGGTATCCGAGTGTCAGGTCAAGCCCTTGCTGCTTATACTGCATCAACAGAGTAGGCATTCGCCCGGATTGACGAGCAACAGTCCGTTGCTTGGTTATTCGGTACTTCATTTAAGGTAAAGGGAGAGATGCGACGTGAAGGATTCTAACAAAAGTTTGTTGTGGGGAGCATTAATCGGCTCGGTTGTAGGTTCAGTGACAGCTTTGCTGCTGGCGCCAAAATCAGGACGCGAACTGCGTCAAGATATTTCGGAAGGTGCACGTCAGGTGAGTGAGAAGGGTCAGGAATTGGCTAGCAAGGTAGGCGAACAAAGCGCACTGATCGTATCCAAAGTAAAAGAGACGGCGGATGTCGTTATCCAGGATATTCAATCCTGGGGCAATTGCGCTGAAGGTAAAGAAGTGCGCGTATCCGCAGTTATTACGGATTCCGATTCTTCCATTGATTCAGCTGGGGACAATGCAGGAAATGAGTCGGGTATTGAAGTCATCGCGAAGCTTCCTGCTGATGATTCGAAAGACAACATCTAAAGCTAAGCTTGAACGTGAGCAGGCTTTCCTCCATCTGGAGGAGGGCCTGTTTTGTTGTGCGTGGTCGTACAGGACCTGTACAATACGGCATTTTGTTTGAACCCTGCGATGAAATCGGGTAAGATGTAGGTACCTTTTTGCCTGAAAATTCATACGGTAGGAAGAAAGCTCTGGGAACCAATTTGTTAACAGAACCAATTCAATAAAGAAGGAAGCGGTGTGTTCGTGCAGCAAGCAATCGCTATATTAGACTCCGGTGTAGGGGGATTGACTGTCGCCAAGGAAGTGATGCGTCAGCTCCCACGGGAAAAGATCATATATTTTGGAGATACCGCCCGAACACCGTACGGACCCCGTTCGTCCGAACAAGTTAAACAATTCACGGAACAAATCGTTGATTTCTTGATCCAGTTCGATCCGAAGGTTATCGTTATCGCCTGCAATACGGCTACGGCAGCAGCGCTCGACTATATTCGAGCCAAGGTGAATGTGCCTGTCATCGGTGTCATTCATCCAGGAGCACGAGCAGCCATCACAGCCACACGCACAGGACGCATTGGTGTCATTGGCACTGTAGGAACGATTGGAAGTGGTGCATATACCTCTGCACTCAAACAATTATCTCCATACATTGATGTGGTCAGTCAGGCTTGTCCGGCACTTGTGCCGCTGGTGGAGCAAGGCGAATTCCGTTCCGAGCAAACGACAAGTACGGTGAAGCAATCTTTGGGCCAGATTAAACAACAGCCAATTGATTGTCTTATTCTGGGTTGTACGCACTATCCTTTTCTCATGGAAACCATTCAGGAGGTTATGGGACAGGAAGTGAAGCTGATCAGTTCGGCAGATGAAACGGCGAGGGAAATCAGTACGATTTTGTATGATAAACGAAAGCTGGCCAGTGGGGATGAGACGCCGGTACATCAGTTTTTTTGCACAGGGGACCCACGCATGTTCCAGAATATTACCCGCCAATGGTTGGGAGAACAAATCTCCAAAACACCAGTTGTATGGCAGGTTACGCAATTATCATAGCGAATTTTTTGATTTCTATAGCTTATAAGAATCCCGGAACCTAAGCGTTCCGGGATTTTTATGTTCGGATAGAAAAGTAGAGGAGCTTCGGAAGATCAATATGTTTTTGTTATGTTGGCGGGATTTGCACGATTCATGTCACATGACGGACAACCAGCTCCGCATACATATTACATACAGTATGGACACAGGCGAGAAAAGAACAGGAGATTACAACGTTTCCTAAGGGGAAGGAGATCAACATGGAGCTGCAATGGATCATTGTTCATCAGGGAGATACCTTATCGCGTATTGCGGCAGCAAATCATATGACCAAGGAGCTGCTGGCCGCTCTTAACCCGGAAGCAGCGTCCCAGCCCTATTTGCTGACAGGACAGATGCTGCGCATTACGCCGGGAACGGGACGCAGATATGCAGTGCAGCCGGGGGAGAAGGTAGGCGTGATTGCATTACGTTTTGGAGTGAATGAAGAAGAATTGCGAAAGGCCAATCCAGAAATAGCGAACATTCCGGACTGGTGCGGACGATGTATTCATATTCCCGATTCAAATGGAAAAACTATCGTAAAGTTGCAGGGAGAGTATGGTTACCGTGAAATGAACCGTGATATCGGTTTGTTGGAAAAGAAGTATCCATTTATCGAAAGTGGCTCGATTGGCAGCAGTGTTATGGGCAAGGCTTTGCCTTATCTGCGTTTGGGTCAAGGACCCAGACATATTCATGTCAACGCCTCTGTTCATGCGAATGAGTGGCTGACAACGGCGGTTCTGATGCGGTTCATTGAAGAATATGCGAAAGCCTACAGCACGAATACGCCATGGAATCAATTTCAGACGGAGCGATGGATGCAGGAAACCACGCTGTGGGCTGTACCTATGGTCAATCCGGATGGAGTTGAATTGGTACAAGAGGGCGTAGTTAATGACCATCCCCATGCAGAAGAATTGCTGGAATGGAATGCCGGGCGCTCCCATTTTACGCATTGGAAGTCCAATATCAGGGGAGTAGACCTTAACGATCAATTCCCGGCTTATTGGGAGGAAGAGGCAGCTAGAAGAGGGATAACGTCACCAGGGCCAAGAGATTATGCGGGAGTCGCTCCCTTATCGGAACCGGAGGCGTTGGCACTCGCACAGTGGACCGAGCAGCATCCATTCGATGCTGTCGTTTCACTGCACAGTCAGGGGCAGGAAATTTATTGGAACTACCGAGATTTGGAGCCGAAGGAGAGTGCTCCACTGTCACGCAGACTGGCAAGGGCTTCAGGATACAAGGCAGTCAAGCTGGGTGGGAGCGATGCAGGATACAAAGACTGGTTCATTCAGAGGTTTCGGAAGCCTGGGTTCACGGTAGAAGTGGGTCTGGGGGTCAACCCGCTCCCCATGGATCAATTTGATGATATCTGCGTGGAGGTTGGTATGCTGTTGGCTGAATTATTAACAGATCGAGAGCACTAACAGGGAAGAGTGAGAATCCATATAACCTGACTTCACATAATTTGGATGGGAAGACATGAAACTTACGGGTTGTCCACTCGTATAACAGGAACGGGCGCTGTTACCGGCGTTCGTTTTTTTATCTGTAAGTTGCATCATTCGTTCCGAATCGTTCTGGAGCGGGTAATAATGAGTGTGACGATTACGTGTATTCGTTTTATTTTTTGGTGTAATAACCATACGGAGGGGTTCATATGAAGTGGAGAAGACTGCTGTCGTTCAAACGATGGACACAAGTATTCAAACGGCTGCCGCGTCTGTTGCGGGCTCCGCAAATCCCTTTGGGAGAGAAGCTGCTGTTTATCATCCCGGCGCTGCTCTACTGGGTTCTTCCAGACGTGATGCCGTTTATGCCTATAGATGATATTGGTGTCACGCTGCTGCTGATGAACTGGTTTGTAAGTCGTGCGGAGCGCAAATATCCGGTGCTTACAGCGGATACGTCGTCTTAACTAGTGACGAAATGGTTGGTATTCCCATCGATTTTGCATCAATGTTATTGCGGAACGCAGTAACTTTCTTTACAATAGATGCTGGAGTTTAGAAATGCTGAAATTGTTGGAACCAGCAATTACGATATAGGAGATGAATGGAATGAATTGCAAAATTACACGTAATGCCGCAAAAGTATTAAAACTTGAACTGGACAAGCCTGAGAACGAAGGTAAATTGCTGCGCGTTGTAATCACACATGCGCATGGAGATCATGCCCACTACGGACTTGATATTGATACGCCAAAAGAAAATGATACGGTCGTATCTACGGATAAAGAGATTGACGTCATTCTTGAGAATGACCAACCTTTGCTGGATGGCGTTAAAATTGATTACCTCTACTTCCCTGAAGAAGGCTTCGTTATTACGAACCCATCCAAGGGCAACCACGGCGACCACTAAGGGAGCGAAGAAGGGGAAATCATGGCTAACGATATCCGCGTATGCGAAAAATGTAATCATATCAGACTAAAATCGATTGTAGCCAAGTTGGAGAAAATGGCTCCGGATACGGAGATCAAGATTGGTTGCAAATCGTATTGCGGTCCTTGCGCGAAGCGTGCTTTTGTCTTCATCAACGGTCGGTATATCAGTGCTCCGTCAGAAGAAGAAGTGCTTGCGAAAGTAGCGAAATTCGTGAAGTAATTGTATGGGAATGCAGTGGGCAGAGCAAACTTTTCCACGAGGGTAAAGAGAGGCCGTGGCCTCTCTTTTTTTAGTTGTGATTGGACAAGGCCCAAGATTAAAAGGTGAAGCCGGGCATCATTTCAACAATCTCAAAGGTATCCTCTTGAAATTCAATGGCGATGATCGTATCGCTTTTTTTCAAAAAATGAACATGACCCAGGCGCTCTTCCTCCAACTCAACCCATCCCGCTTCGGATAACTTCTCAAAATAATCGGATGGTACATATAACCCCTGTTCTCCTCCGATATGTTTCAATTCATATTTAATGCCTTCTTTATAGTTTGGATTGTCTGAATATGCCGTTAGGCTGAGCTGCTTTGCATTCACGGGAACCGGAATTTCGTTATTAATGGAGGAGCCTGTATATCCCGTTATTTCATACGTCGAAGCTGTACAGCCGCTGATCAGTAGCAATAAAGGTACCAGAATGAAAAGAAACCAAAAGTTTTTCAAAACCAAACCTCCTTGTAAAAAAGGTACTTATCAAATAAACGCAGCAAACCCGGAAAAGGTTATACATAATTGATATTCATATTTAATTTGGGGAAAAGCGAAGCAATCCGTCATTGTTTCAGCAAAACAAGAATAAGGAAGGCCGATGTAAACCATCTTAAAGGGGTAACAGGAACATGATCCCAAGGAGGAATACTCATGCCGAAGCGTTATGATTCCAGTTTGCAAGCCGATACAACCGTATCCCAGGCGCAGAATGCAGTGAACAAACTTCATTTTGCCGTTTCCCAGGCAATGTCACATCCAACTGAACAGACCATTGAACAGGCAGAACGCCGTTTGGCGCATACCGAGCAGGCCATGCGTCAAGCCGAACTTTCGCTTGGAGGTCAGGGCGTTGAGCTGGCAGAAGAGATGTTCATTGAGGAGAAGAGAAGGTTAAACTCGATCCAGAGTCAGAATGGGCAAGGGGATCTATAGGCGTTCCTGTCACACCAGAACCCGCAGAGCAGAAGTGCTTTGCGGGTTATTCATGTCTTTTTTGAAAAGGGATCTCAGCCAAACTGTATGTAACATGCCGCTTAAAATTTTACGAGAAGGTTAATAGACCAAGAGCAGGCAAATTTCACACAGGAGGTACAGAATGACAAAACATATTACGGATTGTACGATTCTGAACAACGGCGTGACGATGCCATGGCTGGGATTTGGGACCTATCGAGCAAAAGGCGAAGAAGTACAGCAAGCGGTGGAGACTGCATTGGAAGTCGGATATCGGAGCATTGATACGGCGTCCGTTTATGGAAATGAAGAGGAAGTTGGACAAGCTATTGCGAGCAGCGGTATCGCCCGGAATGAGCTATTTGTGACAACCAAGCTGTGGAATGAGGATCAAGGGTTTGATTCGACCTTGAGAGCATTTGAGGCCAGTCAGAAGGCGCTTGGATTGAATGTCATTGATCTATACTTAATTCACTGGCCTGGCAGAGACCAGTATAAGGAGACGTGGAGAGCATTCGAACGTCTATATAGCGAAGGAAGCGTACGTGCCATTGGTGTAAGTAATTTCGAAGTACACCATCTGCGCGATATCATAGATGAAGGTGGAACGGTGCCTGCAGTGAATCAGGTGGAACTGCATCCAGGTCTGATTCAACAGGAGCTGCAGGATTTCTGTGGGGAACAGGGCATTCAACTGGAGGCATGGAGCCCGATTATGAGAGGCAAGCTGAACAAGGAATCGGCTTTGAAAAGTCTGGCCCAGAAATATGGGAAAACACCGGCACAGGTTATTCTGCGCTGGGATATTCAGAACCAGATTGTGACGATTCCGAAGTCGGTTACGCCTGAGCGAATTCGCGAGAATGCGGACATCTTTGATTTTGAATTGACTCCGGATGAGCTGAAACTGATCGATGCGCTGGATTCGGACAAACGGACGGGACCGCACCCGGATCAGCTGTTTTGGGATTGAGCATGCAGCTCGATTGTTCCGGTTACGGATCGTTCTTCCGATCGCTGTTGTCTCCAAATTTTTTGTTTCAATATTCAAAAGGTGAAAATTTGGAGACAAAGGCGAACGCTGCGCTTCTTCAGAATCGATTCCGTCCCCTCCACTGCAACTGTTTATCAACCACTAAAACTTTATAATGAGCTTGAATTGTAGAGTGTAAAAAAGCAGCAGGTTCAGGGATAACCCTTGATCCTGCTGCTTTTGTGTTATTTGGATTGATCAGGTTGCGGAACCTCGCAGCCGTCTTCTGTGCATACTCCGCTGCCATCAGTGTCAGTGGTGCTGGACTCCACCATGGTGAAAGGGGAGAGTTCGTCCCATGCTTTCTGGATAGCGTCAAGGAACACCTCATCCGGTTGAGCGCCAGATACAGCGAACTTGCGGTCAAATACGAAGAAAGGAACACCCCGAATGCCCAACTGCTCACCTTCGGCTTGGTCGGCACGAACCTGTTCTGCGAATTGATTGCTCGACAATACTTCTGCTGCTGCATTGCGATCCAGACCCACTTCTTCAGCCAACTCGATCAGGACATCGGTATTGCCGACATGTTTACCTTCGATGAAGATTGCTTGAAACAGTCGTTCGCTCAGCTCAAGCATTTTCCCTTGTGTTTCTGCCCAATGGGTCAGGCGGTGAGCAGAGAAGGAGTTGGTAGGGATCATCTCATCAATGTTGTATTCCAGTCCAGCCGTGCGAGCATTGGCATTCATCTGGGCATTCATTCCACGTGCCTGCTCCACACTCATATTGTATTTGGCAGCCAGATATTCTGCGTTGGTCTTGCCGCTGTTCAATTCAGCATTTGGATCGAGTTCAAAACTTTTGAACTGTAATTTCACTTCATCACGGTGTGGGAATTGTGCCAGTACATTCTCCAGGCGACGTTTGCCAATATAACAGAAAGGACACATAAAGTCGGACCATATTTCAATATTCATCATTAAAACCTCCATCATTTATAAATGAAACCAATACAGTTACAATTATATAGCGACTTTCTAACATTCGCAAGGTCGTGGTTACAGCCAGCTACCAAAAAAAGAAAGTGCTGAAGCGTGCAACGGATTGCAGCCTCAACACTTATCGTTAAACTTGCTACTTTTCCCGGTATGCCTTGGTCCAATGATAAGGCTGGATTTCGTCCAATCTCTTGTATATTATAGCTCCATCCGGATCGTACACGGCAGCCTTCACATCTTCTCCCCAGAAAAACAATCGTTCCTGGCACACACCACAAGGGGTGAGAACCTTGAATTGCGAGTGCTCATCGTCGCGTGCCACACAGATTGAGTGGGTGACCCGCTCGTTTAATTTGTGGGCTTCCAGATAGGCCCCTGTTTCCATACACAGGTGCGTGGCGTCATTAATTACTTCTGGAGCTACGCTGATTAAGAGCGAACCTGCTTCGGTATATACAGCCGCCGCGCCGCCCCACCCTTGAGGGTAGCGAAGTTTGACAAAGTTAGCAGCTTCTTCGAACAGCTTTTGTTCAATATTGTATGGGACTGGTTGTGCTGTCATGGTCATGAATTAGCTCCATTTCATTATAGTGTCGGGTTAAATTTTAATATGAAGTATACAGTTACGTCAGCGTGCCTTTCCGTATCTGTTAGGGTGCGGATTCAGACGTTTGCCCCTTGCGAAAACGTGAGATCAGGTCAAACGTGTTGACTGTATCTGACACATGCAGTCGCATTGACGCTTCATCATAACCAGATCGGCAAGCATTAATATCCGTTTTGGCGCCCGTAGACAGATCGTAACAGGAGCCCCTGTCATACAGGTAATCATCTGAAGGGATATAGAACAAGGAGCTATCAGTGAACGCACCAGTGCGCAATACCACCATGCGGGAGGAACCGTCGTACACATCGTTGCCCATATGGTAGTAGGATTGATCTGATATACCGAGCAGATGCAGAACGGAAGGTGTAATATCCAGCTGTCCTGCTGGCTCGTCAATCGTTCCGGCTCCGGCTCCGTCGGGCAGATGCACCAGCAAAGGCACTTCGTTCATAATTTGCTCCATATCCAGATCGTTCAGCGAGCGTCCGAAAAATTTCTCATATTGTGGTTGTTCCTTAATGGAATTATCGTGATCCCCATAGAACATGAAGATCGTTTTGTCCCACAACCCCCGATTTTTCAGGTCTTCCACCATGCTGCCGAGTGCAGAATCGACGTAATGTACGGATTGCAGATAGTCTCCAAACATCGTTCCTTGGAATTCCCCGACATCCAGCTGTTGTTTATCTTGGGGTAATGCGTATGGATGATGACTGGTCAGTGTAATCAGGAATGAATAGAACGGCTCGGTAACCTCATTGCTCATTTTCTCAACCGATTGGCGGAAAAAGGACTCGTCCGACAGGGACCAGCCAAGCGGGTCATCCTGTTCATAATCATTTTTACTGTAAAACTTGTCATACTTCATATTCTGATACATCGTATAGCGATTCCAGAATCCACTCTCATAGGCATGAAATACATTGGTACTGTAACCGTGATCCTTCAATATAGAAGGCAGGGAATCATAGCTGTGGTCTGCGTAACGGACAAAAGCGGACCCAACCGACAGTGGGTGCATCGAAATATTCGCCCCAAAGTCAGCATCTGATGTACGGCCCTGACCTGTCTGGTGATAAAAATGACTGTAGTACTGGCTTTCCTTCATCAGCTCGTTAAAATGAGGCGTGATTTCCTGACCGCCAATGCTCTGACCAATCATGAAATTCATGAAGGCTTCGCCTTGAACAATGATGACATTGCTGTCTTTGTACTTGCCGAACATCGCATCCTTCAGAGGCTCAGCCTGTTGTCTGTTGGCAAAAAAAGCTTTCGCCTGCTCCAGATCTGTAGGATCGACCTGGGGCCCAGAGCCCAGATGGTCTTTGGCGTAGTTGTATAGATCATAGCCATGAAAAGCAAGAAGTCCAGTAACATTATACATGGACACGTTCCACCAGTTGTTATCAAACAAGCCTTTCGCCCAAGTTTTACTATAATAATAAATCGGACCTACCGCGAGCCCAAGACCCAATATTAGAGCAATGCTGCCCGCAGTGAGTCGACGACGTAAGCTTGGTTTGACAGAGCTTGACGAGTAAGAGTTCAATCCACTCGTATATGCGCTGGGGCGTCCACCACGGCGGTGATGTTTACTGAATAGCAGGATCGCTGCGTATGGGGTGATCACAAGCCAATCAACAAAGAACCACAGATCACTGGCGTGGATGAGCGTGGCAATACTATCACCCAGAGCATCGACCTGTCTGGCTTGCATCAACACAGGAATCGTCAGAAAATCCTGAAAGTAGCGATAATAAACCATATCGGCATAGATCAGTGCAGTAAGCAGCAGATGGATTACAACGAGCGATAGGATCATGCCCCGGCGAGGCAGCCACCAGGTCCAGAAGGACAGAAGCAGCAGCGAACCGATGGCAATTACTTTGTCCAGAAGCCCCATCGTGATGTTGTAGGCATGCAGATTGTGATGGAGCCACATTAATTTGAGTAGCATGAGGACAAGAAAAATAAGATATAACGTAAGTGGATGATTCAGAAGCCCGCGCGGCGTAAGGCTGCGTGTTGGCTTAGTGACAAACATATATGTCTCCTCCCAGATGAATGGTTTTGTTTTGTTAACGGAATGTAAAAATAGGGCTCCATCCATTATAGCGTGGTGTCATGGCTTTTCAACTATGCCCTGGGGAGAAATACTTCATACGGAAGCAGCATCACCAAGATCAATTCTATGTCTCCTGGAATACATACAAAAAAAGCGCCCCGGCCGTGGAAGGCAAGGGCACTCTATCATGACAATGATGTTATTGTTCTGGTGTTTTATTTCGTGGAGGCAGTGGGCCCAAATACTGATAATATTGGGTTTCAATACGTCCATTGAACAACTTACGGCGCTTGTCTGCCTTGTGGCCGAAGTCTTCCTCGAACGATTTGGTCGACGTGATGGCAAAAAAGGACCATGTCGGCATATCGAGGTAACTGCGCCCTAAAGAACGCAGTAGCTTCTGCACTTCTTTCTCTTCACTCAAGCGTTCACCATACGGAGGGTTGGTAATAATGACACCATATTCACCCTGCGGTCTTGCTCGATGAGCAGGCAGGACGCTGACTTCAATGTCTTTGGCGAAGCCGGCACTCTTGATTGCTGCCTTTGCTACCTCAATCGCTTCCGGATCGATGTCGCTGCCCGAGATTTGCAATGGAATATCGTCGCGAACCGCGTCAAATGCTTCTTCGCGCGCTTTCTCCCAAAGCTCTTCAGGAATGACAGCCCAGTTCTCGGAGTTAAAGGTGCGACGCAGTCCTGGTGCAATGTTCCAGCCAATCATGGCGGCTTCAATCAGCATGGTACCTGATCCGCAGCATGGATCATAGAAGGGGCGGGATACATTCCAGCGACTGAGCTGAATAAGCGCCGCAGCAAGTGTTTCTTTAAGCGGAGCTTCGGTTACCAGTTTACGATAACCCCGTTTGTGCAGCCCGGGTCCGGTTGTATCTAAAGTAAGCAGGGCGCGATCGTTCAACAGAATGACCTCAATCACATAACGAGACCCGTCCTCGGGGAACCACTCCGTGTCATAAGTCAGCTTCAGTTTTTCTACGATGGCTTTTTTCACGATTCCCTGTGAAGCCGGCACGCTGCTTAGCTGAGATTTGTGGGAGCGACCTTCAACCGGAAATTCGCCATCGGCTGGAATCCAATCCTCCCAAGGTAATGCTTTGGTACCTTCAAACAATTCATCGAATGTTGTAGCAGGGAATTCACCCATTTTGACCAAAACGCGATCCGAACTTCTTAGCCACAGATTACACCGGCAAATATCAATATAATCTCCAGTGAAGTAAACCCGTCCATTGTCGATCGTAGCATCCTCATACCCCAGTTGTTTCAGTTCCCGGGCGACAACAGCCTCGAGTCCCATCGCCGAGGTCGCGATCAATTGCAATTGAGCCATGTGATTCATTTCAACTCCATTTCAAGCCGGAGAAGGGAACTCCTTCTCTCCGCTGTATAGTAACGGTGCGGCCTTGCCGCTTTCCGTGAAAAAACTTACAATGAGAAATGCGATGAGCTTATGCATTCATCTCTTAGAGGTGATGCGGCAGTCAACCGCCTGTGTTTGACAACAAACATTTATTATAGAACATTGGCATCCATATGGAAAGCAGACCAAGTGTCCAAGGAGGATTTTAGCGGTGAATCTGACCCCTGACGAATATGTAAATCAATTATTTCAAGAGGATGATCTCTTGTTAAAGGTAAAAGAAGTCATCCGATCGAACGGCATGCCGGAAGTTTCGGTGGCAGCGGCCTACGGGCGTTTACTCACTTTTCTCGCGAAAACTTCGAAAGCGGAAGCCGTACTCGAAATCGGTGTCCTGGGCGGATACAGCGGTATCTGTCTTGCTCGCGGTTTAAGTGATGGAGGAACCCTGACTTCGCTGGAATTGAAAGAGGAATACGCAGCGATGGCTCGGGGCCATCTGGAGGAAGGTGGCTTTGGGGATAAGGTCGAATATCGAATTGGACCCGCAGCCGACAGTCTGGAGCAACTGGTGCAGGAAGGACGTACCTTCGATTTCTTCTTCATTGATGCGGATAAGGAGAATTATCCTGTTTATCTGGATTATGCCATTAAGCTCGCGCGGCCAGGGGCGGTCATTGTGGGAGATAACTGTTTCCTGCGCGGTCGTACGCTGAATCCGGATAAGCAAGGACCGGCTGTGCTTGCCGTTCGTCGCTTCAATGAGCAGATGGCAAGTGATCCGCGCCTTGTAACGACCATGCTGCCGGATTATGATGGTCTGGCTCTGGCCTGGGTGAAGTAAGAAAGCTACCGATGGCCTTTCGTTGAATGGAAGGTCGCCATATTGCATCATTACGGGTTGAAAAAATAAGAGACGATCATTCCCTGATCAACAGGGGATGTGTCGTCTCTTGTTTTATTTTCCAGAATATAAAGGATGAGATCTTCTTAAACTTCCGGCGTACCGTAAGTCTCGAACCATTTTTTGATTGTATCGAAATCATCGCTGAAGGATAACCCGAGCATGAGCAAAATGCGTGCTTGTTGAGGACTGAGGTTGTCACCAGCGATAACGCCTTTCCCTCCGCCATATACACTGCCTGAACCTGTCCGAGTGGTCATTACGAAGATTACGCCATCCTCCACTGCTTTAGTACGTGCTTGTCCCATGGCTTTCGAAATCCCGCCTGCTCCGGTACCGGACGTTACGATTCCTTTGGCTCCACCACGAACAAATCCTTCAATGGCTTCTCCACCAGCTTCCTGATAGGAAACCGCAATTTCCACTTTGGCGAGATCTGCCTTCGTGATTTTGCTCAGGTCAAATGCCGGCTTCAATGTACCTTCAGGCTTCAAAGCGCGTGCGGGAGCACGGTAAATTCGAATATTTTCTTCATCAATATAACCTACTGCACCAAGCATCGGAGTTTCGAACGTATCAGTTCGATAATCATTCGTTTTGGTCACCCCGCGTGCCAGTTGAATGGTATCGTTCAACATCAGCACGGTCCCAAATGAAGTGGTGCGTCCGCTGCCTGCGAGCTTGATGGCGTTGTACAGATTGGCTTGTGCATCCGAGCCGATAACCGTCCAAGGGCGCATAGACCCTGTAATGACAACGGGTTTATCACTTTGAACGGTCATGTCAAGGAAGTAGGCGATCTCCTCCATGGTATCTGTACCGGTGGTAACTACAACGCTGTCATATTGAGCCAGAGCCTTGTCTACTGTCTGTGACAGGTCATAGAGATCAGCCATAGTATAAGATCCTGAACCTGAATTTCCGAATTGGAGTGTGCTAACATCTGCAATCTTCTGTTTGTCCGGTAAGGCGTCGACCATTTCCTCGATCGGGAGTGTACCCGCCTTATAGTTCTGGAAGCTGGTCGCATCCTCGGATTGACCTGCGATCGTACCACCCGTTCCAATGACCAGAACATTAGGCAGAGCGGATTGTTTGAACGAATCCGATAGAGCAGGGATGGTTGTATTGCGAGCCGGAGTGGATGATGTGGTCTGAACTGCACTGGTTGTACCGCTCACTTCTACCGTAGCTGCCTGAGCAGCATAGGTTCCGATTGGGGACAGGGAGATGGTTAGAGCTGTCAAAGCAGCTGTGCTCCATACAGCCCAAGGACGAAGATTTGAAGTTTTTTTCATGAATAGCACTCTCCTTCATGTTAGTTTCGTGTGATGTTTTTTGAGGGTAATATGTATATGAATTAAAACGATTGTATTTCATGTTAAATAATATGACAATAGTAGATATAGGTAGAGTAATCGGTTACATTGATAGATATGTAGAGTATATAGCTTATTTATAAGGTTTTATGGATAAATATAAGAAGAGGTATAAAGAGGAAGAGCTATATAAAAGCATATTCAAAATAGTTTTGTGTCATATTTCATTACATATGAGTCTTTTGTCCTGATAGAATTTAGAAAGGTTTTTGGGGAAAGTGTTGCCGGAGCGTGCATAGCAGAAGTGATCTTATACAAAACGGATCTCGGACCGAATAAGTTAGCAAAACTTGGCGATTTTTGTAATGCGTTCTAGGAAAAGAGGCTCAATTATTGCCAAATATTTGTATGGACTTAGCGTTGAGTCTATAATATAGGGTGATTTCAATATGTAAATAAATATATATTAATGATTGGAGGAGAAACGATGAACCGAGCACCGAGAAAGTATGCCAATTACATTCCGATCCGGGAACTGGAAGGGGTGGAACAACAATTATCTCCCTTCCAGGTGTACGCTGAGCTTCGTGACAACACTCCAGTCCGCTATGACAACCATCGAGAATGCTGGGATGTTTTCGGTTATGATGATGTGCAATATGTGTTGAAAAACCCCAAACTGTTTTCTTCTGAACGTGATCGTGCTAACGCCAGTATGCTCACTACCGATCCGCCGAAGCACAAGCAACTGCGGGATCTGGTTAATCAGGCGTTTACACCAAAAGCAATCGAAGCATTGGCTCCGCGTATTCAGGAAATTGCGGATGAGTTACTGACTCCACATTTTTCAGGAGGTCGTATGCGGCTTATCGACGATCTTGCCACTCCGCTTCCGGTCATTGTGATCGCCGAATTGATTGGAGTCCCTGCCGCAGATCGCCAGAAGTTCAAAGACTGGTCTGATGCACTGGTGAAGGGTGCGCGGGATGATAGTGATGAAGCTTTCCAGGAGTTGATGGAAGAAAAGAGACGGAATCAACAGGAACTGGCGAGCTACTTCACGGCCATCATGGAAGAAAGACGTCAGCAGCCAAAGGATGATCTGATCTCTTTGCTGCTGGTTGCGGAGATTGAAGGGGAGAAGCTGACCGCAGAGGAAGTGGTCGGGTTTTGCATATTATTACTTGCTGCTGGCAATGAAACGACGACCAATCTGATTACCAATGCCGTACGTATTCTGTCAGAAAAGCCTGAGCTTCAACAGCAGCTGCGAGAGCACCCTGAACTTATTCCCTCTGCGGTAGAGGAAACATTACGCTATTATCCGCCGATTGT
Organism: Paenibacillus sp. UMB7766-LJ446; assembly: GCF_030226665.1. Classification (NCBI taxonomy): domain Bacteria; kingdom Bacillati; phylum Bacillota; class Bacilli; order Caryophanales; family Paenibacillaceae; genus Paenibacillus; species Paenibacillus sp. UMB7766-LJ446. The sequence goes on along the minus strand of NZ_JASOYM010000001.1, from coordinate 201,872 downwards.
GGCTATTGGGCGTATTGCCAAAGAAAACGTGGAATTGAACGGACAACCAATCCAGGCAGGAGAACAGGTGATATCCTGGGTGGGATCGGCCAACCGGGACAGCGCTAAATTTGAACAGGCAGAGGAGTTTGTGCCTGACCGCAAGCCGAACAGACATATGGGTTTTGGGTTTGGTATTCACTTTTGTCTTGGTGCGCCGCTTGCACGACTTGAAGCTAGGGTTGTTCTTGAGACGATGCTTCGGCAAATGGAAGATATACAGTTGGAGCCGGGAACCGTTTTGCAGCCGATACAAAGTGCCTTTGTATTTGGTGTGAAAGAATACCCGATTCAATTCGCAAGCCATCAGAATCAATGAATAAACGTTGAGGTTTGGTCCAATTGAACAAAAAATGCCAAAAGCCGCTTTCATTGCCCAATGGGCGCTGAAAGCGGCTTTTTAAGAACAAATATCTTTTAGATTCAAGCTTTAGGATTCTCTGATCAGAGGAGGTTTATTGTACAGTTTGAGTCTCACCCACACCATGTTGAGTAACAACAGTCCACCGGAAACGATGAACAGTCCTTCGATGCCAATAAACCCGGCCATAAAACCGCCGATTACGGCTCCAAGCATGTTCCCCAGCGCAAGTGTGCTCGTATTAAAGCTGAACGCCCGGCTAATCATGCTATCTGGTGTATAGGAGCGAATGAGCGCGTTGACACTTGGAAGCAGTCCACCCATGAACACACCCATCATGAACCGGACGATGATGAGCTGCCATACCGTCTGCACGAAAGCCTGAGGTATAAGCATAAGCCCGGTCCCTATAAGAGAGAACGTAAGTATTTTGTGTGAACCTACCCTGTCACTGAGCTTCCCAAGAATCGGGGACATGGCCATGTTGGATAGTCCCGTGACTGCGCCGACAACTCCAGCCCAGAAGGCGACGTTCACATCCGAACCGTGTAATTTCTGTACATACAGCGGCAAGAGTGACATCGGGCTGATCATGGCAAATTGCAACAGGAACGTTACAGCGAACAACGCAGGTAACTGGGGTGACTTGTTGAGTTCCTTCAAACCGGACAATACGGATTGTTCCGGCAGTTTGGCCGCTTCCTTGCGGTCAAATTTCTCTCGGACCAGGAACATGGCAAGCATTGAAGCCACGAAGATCAGTCCGCCTGTAATATAGAAGATAGGGCGGAAGCCCACTGCATCAGCCAGTAAACCACCGATCAGCGGACCCAGAATTGTACCAGCCACCTGACCGGACTGGCTGATACCCATGGCGAAACCCATTCGATCCTTCGGTGTTGTACCCGAGATTAACGAAACCGCTGCTGGATTGAAACCGGAGATCGTACCGTTGAGCAGTCTTAATAAAAGGAGCTGCCATGGGCTCTGTGCAAAACCCATCAGGGCGATAACGATCGCCATCCCGAAACCTGAACGCAGCAACATAATTTTTCGGCCGTATTTGTCAGACAATTTGCCCCACAAGGGCTGAAACAAAAATGAGGTGAGGAAGTTGGCAGCAAATATAAATCCCGCCCATATGCCAATTTCATGCTCACCAACCACGCCAAGATCCTTGGCGAGATAAAGGGACAAAAACGGGGTGATCATGGTCATGCCCGAGTTGACCAGAAATTGTCCGAACCAAAGCACAATGAGGTTTACTTTCCACGTTTTCAAAGTGCTTTCACTTCCTTTCCGATCGTTTCTGCAACGTTTCAAAAAAACACGATTCTTTCATTATAACATAATTGGCATATGGATGAGGGGATGTAAGGAATGTCATAGTATTGTCATCGGAACAGATCGACACGTGGTTGTTACCGCTCTTCAAAAAGGGCATAATGTTATTTATGAGTCCAAAAACTATTGGAGGCTTCTTACATGAGCTATAATGATCGTCTGATTCAGGCCAGCTTCAAACAGCAAGTGGACCGTGTTCCGGTGTGGTACATGCGTCAGGCTGGGCGTTATGATCCCGAATATCGCAAGATTAAGGAAAAGTATTCTTTGCTCGAAATTTGCCGTCAACCTGAGCTAGCAGCTGAAGTTACACTCATGCCGGTACGCAAACTCGGTGTGGATGCGGCTATTTTGTATTCCGATATTATGAATCCGGTTGCTTCGCTCGGTATAGATTTTGATATTGTTAAAAATATTGGACCTGTTATAGACAATCCAATCCGCACGGCGGCAGATGTGGATCGTTTGCGTCCCATTGATGTTGAGGGAGACCTGTCTCATATACTGGAGACGATTCGAATTCTGGACAAGGAACTGGATGTACCCTTGATTACGTTTGCCGGTGCACCTTTTACCATCGCCAGCTATTTGATAGAAGGCCGACCTTCCAAAGGGTACATACGGACGAAAACGATGATGTACAGTGAACCGGAAGTATGGCATAAATTGATGCAAAAACTGGGCGATATGGTGATTACATATGTCCGTGCACACATTGCGAACGGCGGCAAGGCATTCCAATTGTTCGACAGCTGGGTAGGCGCGCTTTCGCCAAACGACTTTAGAACGTATGTGTTACCGACGATTACTCGTATCTTTACCGAATTATCGGATTTGAATGTACCGAAAATTTATTTCCCGGGTGTCGCTTCTGGTGAATTGCTGCCAGCCCTTCATGATCTGCAAGCTGATGTGATTGGGTTGGATTGGAGAGTATCGATCTCGGAAGGACGTAAACGACTGGGTGGAAAATTTGCTGTGCAAGGCAATTTGGACCCTTATGTGCTGACTGCACCGATGGATCTGATCAAGCAGCATGCCAAATTGATTATTGACGAAGGCATCAAAGAGCCGGGGTATATTTTCAACCTGGGGCATGGACTATTTCCTGAAGCATCTTTGGATAAATTAAAAGAACTCACGGCGTATATTCATGAATATTCTGCTGAAGCATTGAAGACTGGAGTGACGGTTACTAATGACTAATACGGTAGGTGTACTGGTGATGTCGTATGGCACACCTGAGAATATGGAAAGTATTGAAGCGTATTACACACATATCCGGAGAGGACGTCCGCCTGAACCGGAACAACTGAAAGAACTGACCGACCGTTATGAAGCGATCGTTGGGGGCGTATTCCCTCTTCGAGAAAACACGGATAATCAGGTTAAGGCCCTTCAGGAGACGTTAAACAAGGATGATCGTTCCAATGAGGTTGAATTCCGTTGTTATCAAGGGTTAAAGCATGCGTATCCGTTCATTGAGGATGGCGTGGAACAGATGGCGAAGGATGGAATTCAGACCGCAATAGGCATCGTACTGGCACCGCATTTCTCCACGATGAGTGTAGGGAGCTACATCAAGCGCGCTCGTGAGAAAGCGGAAGAACTGGGAATCCAAATGTCCTTTATTGAGAGTTACCACCTGCATCCGAAATTAATTCAAGCTCTTTCCACACGTGTTAGCGCTAAATTGGATGCTTTCGAGGAAGCGGGAGCCAAACGTGGGGATGTACGAGTGTTGTTCAGCGCACACAGTCTGCCTGCGCGAATTGTGGATATCGGTGATCCATATCCGCAGCAACTGCTGGAGACTTCGGAAGTTATTGCTTCGCGTTTAGGAATTACCAACTGGCAGTTTACGTGGCAAAGTGCCGGGCGGACGGCGGAGCCATGGCTGGGCCCTGATATTCTGGACACGCTTCAGGATCTTGCTCGTGAACAGGTAGAAGATGTGCTTGTAGCACCAATTGGATTCGTATCGGATCATCTGGAAGTGCTCTATGATCTTGATATTGAGGCCAAAGCGATTGCCAAAGAGATCGACATGCGCCTCATGCGTATCGATTCTCTCAATAGCGACCCGCTTTATATGGAAACATTAAGTGACGTCATTATTAACCAATGGCAGCAAGGAACGGATATGTAATGGAAGACCATAAACGTCGTGTCGTTGTTGTCGGCGGAGGTCTGACCGGCCTAAGCGCGGCATTTTATATCCGGAAGCATTACCGGGAAGCAGGGGTTGAACCTGTAATTACCTTGGTTGAGAAAAGTTCCTCCATGGGTGGCATGATTGAGACGCTGCACCGGGATGGTTTTGTCATTGAGAAGGGGCCGGATTCTTTCCTTGCCCGCAAAACGGCGATGATTGACTTGGCTAAAGAGCTGGAGATGGATCATGAGCTGGTCAGTCAAAACCCGGAATCCAAAAAAACGTACATCATGCAGCGTGGCAAGTTACATCCCATGCCGGCAGGACTCGTACTCGGTATTCCGACGGAGTTGAGACCGTTTCTGAGAAGCGGTCTTGTATCTCCGGCAGGCAAGCTGCGGGCATTAATGGATTTTGTCATCCCTCCCCGTCGCACAACGGAGGATGAATCGCTCGGTTATATGATTGAGCGCCGCCTTGGAGCGGAAGTGCTGGAAAACCTCACTGAGCCGTTGCTTGCAGGCATTTATGCAGGTGATATGCGACGATTGAGTCTTCAGGCAACCTTTCCGCAATTCGGCGAGGTGGAGCGGGATTATGGTAGTTTGATCCGGGGGATGATGACTGGCCGCAAACCGGCAGAGACTCATACGGGAACGAAGAGAAGTGCTTTTCTGAACTTCCGGCAGGGCTTGCAGAGCCTCGTTCACGCGCTTGTACATGAATTGCAGGACGTGGATCAACGTCTGAACACTTCAGTGCAATCCCTGGAGGTTCAGACTGGAGATGCGGCCAGATATAGCATTCAACTGGGTAACGGCGAGCGTCTTGAAGCGGATGATGTAGTCATTACCGTGCCTACGTATGTTGCATCCGAACTGCTACAGCCTCACGTGGATACAACGGCTCTGGATGCGATTAACTACGTATCGGTGGCGAATGTGGTGCTGGCTTTTGAGAAAAAAGATATCGAACACGTATTTGATGGGTCCGGTTTCCTCGTTCCGCGCAAGGAAGGCCGCAATATTACAGCGTGTACTTGGACATCAACCAAGTGGCTGCATACCAGCCCGGATGATAAAGTACTGCTTCGTTGCTATGTTGGCCGTTCGGGAGACGAGCAGAACGTGGAACTCCCGGATGATGCGCTGACGGATCTGGTACTCAAGGATTTGCGTGAAACGATGGGCGTAGAGGCTGTTCCGATCTTCTCGGAAATTACTCGGCTTCGCAAATCCATGCCGCAGTATCCGGTAGGTCATCTGCAGCAGATTGCAGCACTCCGGGAGGAGCTTGGCAGCAAATTGCCGGGGGTGTACATTGCGGGTGCTGGTTATGAAGGTGTAGGGTTGCCTGACTGTATTAGACAGGCGAAAGAAATGTCAGTTCAAGCTACGCAATTACTTGCTGCACAATAATTAACGTACATGGCTGTCTCAAACGTAGAGATATTCTACAGCGGAGACAGCCTTTTTTTACGCCAAAACGTGAAAAGCAGAGAGAAGTGAATTCTTTCTATGCTTACAGTTCCAAGGAATTATGGAAATCCAGAATATGCCTGATATAATATGATAAGGATTGCTGTGAAGAAGAGGAGCTGCCTATGTATCCCCCAAGATCAAAACGAAGTGTACAGAAGAAAAAAGTAAAACGTGCCCGCAAACGGTTGGTCTGGATCATTAATCTGGTATTGATCGTGGCCATTGGACTCGTCTGCCTCTATTACGCAGTAGGCATGAAGGAACAGCAAGTTGACCCGGAAGGGAAAGAAACGGTTGTGAATCAGGAGCCTGTGAATGAAGAGGGTGCTAAGGGCGGTGATCAGGTAAGTTCACCTGATACGGATTCGCAGGCAGGTAATACTTCGACTGAAGGACCGAATGGTTCTGATGAACAGGTAGCTGAAAATTCCGACGATAAGTCGGGTGAGGAAAAAACGGATGCTACAGGCTCCGAGGCAAATGGAAAGACAAATACAGGAACGACTAAACCGAAGGATACTCCCGCTTCTTCCGGCTCAAAGGAGAGTGAAGGTACAGGAACTGGGGCGACTCAGCCATCTAATTCGGCGAACGATGTAACCATCAACTTTGTTGGGGACATCCAGTTCTCGGGAAAAGTTGCTGAACTGCTGGATAAGAACGGGTATGATTATCCCTTCGCGAAGCTTGGTAACCTGTTCAAGAACGATGATCTGACGATCGGCAACCTTGAAACGCCTGTAACCCTTAATGGGACTGATGCATTGGATAAAACCTATGTATACAAATCTTCGCCAAAAGCACTCGCTGCCATGGCTTCAGCTGGTTTTGATGCGGTGAATCTGGCCAATAATCATATCCTTGATCAGGGCGTTGAGGGTCTGGTCGATACGCTGGCGTATCTGAAGGAATATGGTATTGCACATGCTGGTGCGGGAATGAACCAGGATGAAGCTTATACACCTGCTTATCTGGAACGCAAGGGCATAAAAATTGCATTTCTGGGTTTTAGCCGGGTAGTACCGAAAGAGAGTTGGAAAGCGGAAGGTAATCGAGCAGGTGTTGCCGAAACCTACGATTCTACAGGTGCAGTCAAGGCGATTCAGGAGGCCCGTAAAAAGGCTGACCTGGTCATCGTTGTTGCACATTGGGGAGAGGAACGGGTCAGCACACCGAATAATGATCAGACTCGACTGGCGCATGAATTTGTAGATGCCGGAGCTGATCTGGTTATAGGCGGGCATCCCCATGTCTTGCAAGGGGTGGAGTATTACAAAGGCAAGTGGATTGCATATAGTACAGGCAACTTTATTTTCTCGAAATCAACGACAGAGGAAACGTGGAAAACAGCGGTTTTTCAGGCGAACTGTAGTAAGGAAGCTAAATGCAGCATGAAGGTTATTCCTTATGAGGCTGGGCTGGGTCAGGCAATTCCGATGTTGGATGAAGCTAACAAACTGCTGCTGGAGCAGATGACGCAGCTTTCGCCAGGTATTCGTTTTGATGCGAATGGAGTTGCATCACCAAGTTGAAGTCTATTTTTGGAGGAGGGATGGAATGAACAACCTTTGTGTTGCACACCGTGGATTTTCGTTCACTGCACCGGAAAATACGATGGCTGCATTTCTGCTTGCCATGGAACAACCTGAAGTTCAGTGGATGGAGCTGGATGTACAGTTGTCGCGTGATGGTGTTCCGGTCGTTATTCATGACTTTACGTTGAATCGGACGACTAACGGTAAAGGACTCGTTCGAGAGACGGACTGGTCAGATATACAACAGCTGGATGCGGGATCATGGAAAGGAAAAGCCTATAAAGGGGAACGGGTTCCCGCTCTTACTGAAGTGCTGGATCGTTGCTGTGGCAAAGTTCGCTTGAATATCGAACTGAAAACGCAAGGAAACATGTATCCTGGTCTGCCGGCAGCGGTTATTCATGAGGTAAGGAAGAGACATATGCAGCATGACGTGGTCATCACTTCGTTTGAACCTACGGCTCTGGTTGAAGTTAAGAAACTGGCCCCGGAATTCAAAACAGGGTTGATTATTGATGCACGGCCAGGTGATCTGGCAGCAGTGCTGCGACAAATGAATTGTAGTTTTCTTTCGATCGGGTACACAAATGTAGACAAATCGCTGATGCGGGAAATGCGTAATGAGGGTATTCAGGTGATGGCATGGACGGTGGATGACAAAACTATCATGAAGCGGCTCGCGGCAATTGACTCGGATCTAATGTTATGTACGAACCGACCTGATGTATGGGAACAGGCTTTTCAGGAAACGAGCAGCCGATTCTTCAGACCGTAATAAAAAGATGAACATGCTCCAACTACGCTAATGAATCCGATAAAGGTGGTCGTAAATCCATGCTGACAAACATTCGCAATGTATACTGTGTAGGACGAAATTATAAACTTCATGCAGAAGAATTGGGCAACGCGGTTCCGGATGAACCGATGATCTTTATGAAGCCTTCCCATGCGGTCGTGCCTTTGAATGGTGATACGCTTCAATTGCCTGCTACAAAGGGTGAAGTACATTATGAGGCTGAACTTGTCGTTCATATTGGCCGGGACTTTGAGCCGGGTATGGCTGTGGATGAATTGATTGATGCGTATGCGTTTGGCATTGATTTTACGTTACGTGACGTACAGACGGTTATTAAGAAAAAGGGGCATCCGTGGACAGCGGCCAAAGGGTTCAAGAACTCCGCTCCGGTTACAGCATTCCAGGCATTTCCGGGCGCTCAGGCACTTCTTGAGAAAGACTTTACACTTACCAAGAACGGTGCCGAAGTCCAACGGGGCAATATTCGTAACATGATCTTCGGCCTTCAGGATATTGTGGATTATGTAGGCCATCATTACGGCTTGGGGCCTGGAGATGTCATCTTTACAGGCACACCAGAAGGTGTTGGACCAACGGCAGCAGGAGATGTGCTTGAACTGGCCTGGGACGGCGAGTCCTTGGGCAAATGCACGATTTCAGCAGTAATTCAGTAAGCACCGTACATCATAGATTCTGCCTACTTAGAGTGAATATGAAATAGGTGAGGGGCGTCTCGACGCTCCTTTTTTGTCATGCCCTCATTCTCTGCCTTAGCCTAAGGGGCTTTTCATTTACGCCAAGTTGTAGGCGGTATTGGCACTCTCCGTTACCAACTCTTCAAGTTCACCGCTTTGCACAGCGTGTTGCTCCGAGCTGATACTTCCACTTACGAGTCGTTGATCTAATTGCTCCTTAAGCTGCCTTATTTGCAATACGATAACCTCATCGAAGTCACCATCATTTTCATCTGCAATCATTCTCAGCGATTTACCTGCGTACAGATCCTGAACCAAATCATCTTCTGACTTTAGATTCAGAGCGCTTAGCAATTCATCTCTGCTCTCGTCTTTGGTATCTATATTAACAATGGACCATTTCGCCAAGGGGATAGGGGATATAGCTGATCTGCCCCAGGCTGTTCCGGCGAAGGACATAGTGACAACCATTGTTCCTACAATCATTACACGCTTCATGTTCATGTGTGTCATCCTCATTTCAATAGTTAAGTACGAGTTGAATCGTAGCTGGTCTTGATGTAACGTTCTGATGATAGTGTAACCGGGAAAGCTGAAGTGAAACTTAAAACCAGATAAGTTAATCCAAATGTGATAGATAAGAGGATAGCGAAAAGTGATTTAAATTCACATTTGACAGGTTGGGTTTCTCGGGGGTGCGACTGGAACTAGGATCACGCATATCCGTTTTATCGCAGTATTAGTACACCTGGTTTGGTAGCTTTCAAAGTTGCCGAATCAGGTTTTTTGTATACTGGCATAGGCAGTTTCGGCATTGGCATCAAACCGTGGTATAATTGAATTTCAAAAATATAAAACGTCATGTGGGCCATATATGTTGCCACATGCAGGAGAACTTATGGACTGGATTATTGGCGCCGTATGCGCTTTTGTTGTGGCGGGTGCTGCCTACGCGAAGAAGTCGCTAACCCTGTCCGGCTGCCTTGCGGCTGTGATGATGGGTACGATATATTATGGAGCGGGCAACCTGTTCTGGTTTGGAACACTGCTGTTGTTTTTCATTACCTCAACGCTGTTCTCCAAATTTCGCAAGGATCGCAAACAGGAGCTTGAGAAATCGTATGCCAAGACAGGCAATCGTGACGCGGGGCAAGTCATGGCTAATGGTGGAATTGGCATGTTTCTGGTTCTGGGGAACTGGATCCTTCCACACCCGGCCTGGATGTATGCTTTTATTGGTGTCATGGCTACCGTTACTTCAGATACATGGGCAACCGAGTGGGGAAGTCTTAGCCGTAAGCCGCCACGCTCTGTCGTGACGTGGAAGGTGCTGACCCCAGGTACCTCTGGAGGTGTTTCATTACTTGGCACACTCGCTGCTGCCATAGGCGGAGCTTTGATCGGCGCGGGGGCGTTCTTCTTTTCCTGGATTGCCGGGATTGAAGGCTTGAGTTTGCTCAGCTGGACGTTTGTCGGCCTTGTAGGTGGATTGGCAGGAGCTTTTGCTGATTCCTATCTGGGCGCAACGGTTCAGTATATGTATCGTTGTACCGTGTGCGGCCGGGAGGTCGAGGTAAATGAACATTGTGGACACAAAACGGTTCGAGCGCGTGGCTGGTCCTGGATGAGTAATGATTTCGTGAACGTGCTCAGCTCGGTGATCGGCGGAGGTTTGGCGATCGCTTTGGGTATCATTTTGGCGTTGTAGGGAGGGAGTGCATTTGAGCACTGTGCAGGGAGACAAATCGGAGGCAATTCTGGATGCAGCTTACGGTATTTTCGGTTCAAAAGGATTCTATGAGACGAAAATGTCCGATATTGCGGACGAAGCGGGCATCGCGAAAGGCACCATTTATTTATATTTCAAAAACAAGGAACAATTATTTATTGCCGTATCCAAGCGGGACTGCAACGGCTTTATCAGTCGCCTTGATCAGGCGTTGAACTTACATCAGGGTACTGGGGATAAGCTTGGTGCGATCGCCAAGACTCATCTTACGTATTATTATGAGCGTCGCAATCATACCAAGCTGTTTTTTATGGCACCCAATAATGATCCGGACCTGATGAAATTTATGAAGGCTTTTATGAATGAATATATGAGCATGGTCCGTGAGGTATTAGAGAATGCTGGCGTACCTGAGCCTGCTCTGCTCGCTGAAGCTTATATCGGGATTCTCGATCGGCTAAAGATGGACATCATGCTCAATCCGGAGTTTAACGAGGAACATCTGAACAAACGAATTGCCTTTGCAGCAGCTCTGTTTCTGGATGGATGTCGTTCTTTTTTGCAAGTATAAAGAGAGTGTACGGGATGGCTATTAGATATTGAATATTAATTTACAGAGAAGTAGGTAACGTGCAATGAACATAATGACGGTAGAGCAAGTTGCAAAAAGTTATGGCGAGAAAATTTTGTTTAAAGACGCCTCATTTGGTATGGGCGACCAGGACAAGATTGGTGTTGTTGGTGTCAATGGAACCGGGAAGTCCACATTTTTGCGTGTCATTGCAGGCATGGAGCCTGCAGATGAAGGGCAGATCTCAATGGGGAACGACGTGCGTATACAGTTCCTTGCACAGAATCCACAGTTTAACCCGGATAATACGGTACTGCAACAAGTATTTGAGGGCGACAGCCCGGAGATGAAAACGGTACGTGAGTATACGGAAACGATGGAGCTGCTGGAGCTTAATCCTTCTGATCCGGCACTGCAAGAGCGTTTGTTGCGCTTGAACCAGCAGATGGAGCAGCTTCAGGTCTGGCAGATGGAAAGTGAAGCGAAGAGCATTCTGTCCAAACTGGGAATTCGTCAATTCGATGCGCTGATGGGCACATTGTCTGGTGGACAACGCAAACGGGTAGCGCTTGCCTCTGCGCTGATTCATCCCTGTGAATTGCTCATTCTGGATGAGCCTACCAACCATATTGATAATGATTCTGTAGTTTGGCTGGAGCAGTATTTGCAAAAACGGCGCGGGGCACTGCTTATGATCACGCATGATCGTTATTTCCTGGATCGTGTAGCGAATGTAATGCTGGAACTGGATCATGGACGTTTATTCCGGTATGAGGCCAACTATACCCGCTTCCTGGAACTGAAGGCAGAGCGCGAAGAGCGTGAATCGGCCTCGGAACAGAAGCGGCAAAACCTGCTGCGGACGGAGCTTGCCTGGATTCGTCGTGGTGCGAAGGCCAGAACCACGAAACAAAAAGCGAGAATTGACCGCTTCGAACAGTTGAAGGATCAACAAGGACCTAATCGGTCAGGCTCATTGGAAGTATCCGTGGGCTCCACTCGTTTGGGTAAAAAAATACTGGAGATCGAGCATCTGTCCAAATCGGCAGATGGCCGCAAATTGATTGACGATCTGAGTTATATTGCGGTGCCTGGTGACCGGGTAGGCATCGTGGGCCCGAATGGTAGCGGTAAATCAACCTTGCTGCAAATGATCTCCGGCAAGCTGGAACCTGATGCCGGGGAGGTTGTTGTAGGCCCTACAGTTAATTTGGGCTACTTCACACAGGAGCATCAGGAGATGAATGAATCTCTTCGGGTGATTGAGTACATCAAGGAAGTGGCCGAGAATGTAAAAACGGCTGATGGATCTATCATTACAGCAGCTCAGATGCTGGAACGTTTCCTGTTCACTCCTGCATCACAGTGGACACCTATCTCCCGTTTGTCGGGTGGAGAAAAGCGTCGTCTGTACCTGCTGCGTGTGCTGATGGCTGCACCGAATGTCCTGCTGCTGGATGAGCCGACGAACGACTTGGATATTCAGACACTCGCTGTACTTGAAGATTACCTGGATGATTTCCCGGGGGTTGTATTTGTCGTATCCCATGACCGGTACTTTCTGGATCGGACAGTGGATAAAGTGCTGTCTTTTGAAGGTGGCGGTGTTGTACGCGTGCATGTTGGGGACTACAGTGAGTATGCGGAATGGATGCTGAAAAATGCTCCTGCATCTTCTCAGGCAAGTACGACGGGAACAGCAGCTAAAGTGAAACCGGCAACGGAGGAAAGTAAATCTGCTGCCTCGGCGGTTAAACCTAGGCTGAAGTTCAGCTTCAAAGAACAGCGTGAATATGACCAGATCGATGAGAATATTGAGAAAGCTGAAGTTAATCTCGCCCGTATTAATAAAGAGATGGAAGAATCATTCAGCGATTCAGCCCGGCTGCAGGAGTTGATGGCAGAGCAGGCTGAGGCGGAGCGTCATCTGGATGAACTGATGGAACGATGGACGGTCCTGAATGAGCTTGCAGAACAGATTGAAAACAGCAAATCTTAAGCATATTCCAAAGCTATATTTTAATGAATCGTCCTCTCTTCAAAAAAGTGACTTGCAGTCGCCTTTGAAGGGAGGGCGATTTTTTTGGACTGTAAATGAATTTATATGAAACGTTAGCCATATTCAAACCGTTAATTAAATAAAGAATTCCATAGAAGGGGGAGAACACCACATCCATGTCCAGAGATCTGAATGAACAATTGGCAGTCCTCAAGGAAAAGGGAAGAATGTATGAGAAATGGAATGATCGGCTGGAAAAGCTGAATCAGGAGGAAGCAGAGTGGAAGACGAAAGTACAGCAGCGTCTGGAACACCTGCAGAAGGAACAAAACGATGTGGATCGGTTGAACAGCATGACGTTATCTGCATTTTTTTATCATTTAATTGGCAAAAAAGAGGATCGACTGGAGAAAGAAGAATTAGAGTTGATGGAAAGTAAGGCAGCGTATGATACGGCTTGCCAGATGTTAACGGATATCCAGGAGCAACGCTCGCAAGTGCAGCAGGAGCTGGACAGACAGCGGGAATATCAATTTTGGCAGAGTGATTACAAGGTGTTATGGGGCCAGAAGGAAAACGATCTGCTGGAGAAAGATGCAGAATTGCAGCAAATGGCTGAGGATCGGGAACACCTCTCAGGTGAGCTTCAGGAGCTGAATGAGGCGGACAGAGAGGGGCAGTATCTGCTCCTTGCACTTGAACGTGCTGAAAAGGCGTTGTCCTCTGCGGGAAATTGGGGAGTATATGACATGATGGGTGGTGGTGTAATCTCCACCCATATCAAGCGCAGTCGAATGGATGATGCCCAGGATGCCATTATGGATGCCGGAAGACGTCTTCGCCGTTTTCAGAAGGAGCTGGAGGATGTGAGGATGGCCGTAAACACGGAATTACATCTTGGAGGCCTGCTTTCATTTGCAGACTATTTCTTCGACAATCTCTTTGTGGACTGGATGGTACAGGACAAAATCCGCAATGCTGAAACCCAGGTGAAGGATGGACTACGTGCGGTGCGGAGCACGTTGCTTCTGCTGAACAGTGAGATTCGGGAGCACAGGGAGAAGCTGGAGGTTCTGGAACGCAGATATCGCGAGCATGTTGAACAAGCGGATTAGACATGCCAAAGAAGAAGGACACGTTCAGCGCGCCTAAACGGCATCGCTTACGTGTCCTTTTACATGATAAAGGGGATCATAGATGATCAAGTTGTCGTGCCTGACAAGATCGACATCACGACTCTGAGCATTCATTTAAACGATGTCCTGTTTACCACCCGTACATAATTCAATTTACTTGGTCGTAATATATGCGGCGAGCAGTCTCGCTGTATTCAGGACGGCGTCTTTATGCGTACGCTCCATGGAATGGGAAGCATGAACTCCCGGACCAATCAACGCAGCGCGGATGTTATTTCCTCCCCGTAATGCAGCGCTGCCATCGGAGCCGTAGTGAGGATAAATATCGACCACATAGTCAAGGTTCGCCTGCTTGGCTAATTCGATCAAACGGGTCGTCATGTCATAATCATATGGGCCGGACGAATCTTTGGCACAGATAGATACATCCGTCTCCTTACAGCTAAGGTCGTCGCCCATTGCGCCCATATCTACAGCAATCAATTCGCTGATTTCTGCAGGAATATAAGATGCGCCGTGTCCAACTTCTTCATAGTTCGAAATGAGCAGCGAAACGTTATGTAGTGGTTTCCAGTTTTCGCGATGTGCTGATTCCAGGATACCAAACAAGGCAGCTACGCTGGCTTTATCATCAAGGTGACGTGATTTAATATATCCGCTTGGCGTGATGACCGCACGAGCATCGAAGGAAATAAAGTCTCCCACAGAGATACCCAGTGCCAAAACATCTTCCTTGGAGGAGACCACTTCATCAATACGCACTTCCATATGGCTCTCGCTTCGCTCAAACGTACGTGCATCTGGATAGACGTGTACAGAAGGGTGAAGCGAGAGAATGGTACCCGTATAGATCTTCCCTTCGCGTGTGTGAATGGTGCAATACTCGTTCTCAATACTGTTCATGGTAAATCCGCCGACCGAGGTGAGCTTTAGTGTACCGTATGAAGTGATGGAACGCACCATCGCTCCCAATGTATCCACATGTGCACTCAGTCCAATCGTTCTGGAAGAATCTTGCCCGGGTAAAGTGAGCACAGCTCCGCCCTTGTTGTTCAATTCAAAAGCGACATCGAGTGATTCCGCTTCCTTGCGGATCATCTCGATAATATCGTGGGTATAGCCGCTCGGGCTGGGAGTATCCAGTAATTTTTTCAGAAAAGACAGAACATAGGATTCGTCAATAGTAAAACTCATATGGGAATTTCCTCCTCGTTAATGAATATGCAGAAAGTTGTTCTTCAAACAGAATACAGCCTGTCTGGCAGAATGTACAATCCCATTCTTGATGGCCAGCAGGCTGCCTCTGATGTGATGTGTTACAGCTTACCCGAAGGATTTCCTTTTCGTTGGCTCTGAATGGAATCGGACTCCGCAGAAGCGTTGTCCGAATCGTTCGTTCCGAAGGTATCCATCGTTTTAAACGAGTCCAGAGAGGAGGAAGAGCTGCTTGCTGCGGAGCTCTCCAATTCGGATACACGCAACTTCAATTGCTTGTTCTCGCGTTGCAGTCGATATTGGCGGAAGATGCCATAAGACCCTACAATGATTCCACCGATTAGGGTACAGCCAAGAATGAGCAGAATCAGCGGGATTTGAACCGTGTTAAATAGCAGGTTGACTTGTACGGAATCCACATTAATGACCGCAAAAATTCCGGTAAGCAGTGCAAAAACGAGACCTGCGATGAGCGCCCATTGCATTTTCATGGTGGTGCCTCCTTGTTGAACAATTCAGGACTATGTACGCAATTACCCTAATTCATGAGTCTTGCATCTTGCTTGATTATAAAATCCCTTGCCCCAATGGGCAAGGGATACAGGTCACATGGACGAGAAAGCAACCTTATTTGGTTAGTTGTTCCATTTGCTCAATCAGTTCCTTAAACACGCTCATAGCTTCACGAATCGGTTCTGGCGTAGACATATCCACCCCAGCTTTTTTCAGGATGTTGATGGAATAGTCACTGCCACCGCTCTTGAGGAATCCAAGATAACGGTCCACAGCAGGTTGACCCTCTTCCAGAATTTGCTTGGAGAAACTGGTCGCTGCTGAGAAGCCGGTCGCATATTTGTACACATAGAAGCTGTTATAGAAGTGGGGAATACGCGCCCATTCCATTTCAATCTCTTTGTCCACAACCATGCTGTCTCCATGGTATTTGACATTAAGGTCATAATAGATTTCGGAAAGCAGCTGAGGTGTGAGAGCCTCACCCTGTTCAGCGCGCTCGTGAATAATTTTTTCGAATTCTGCAAACATGGTTTGACGGAATACAGTGGTACGGAACTGATCTGCATAGTACGTCAGCAAGTAAAGCTTTTCCTTTGGATCGGTCGATTTATTAAGTAAATAATCCATCAGCAAGGCTTCATTCGTTGTGGATGCAACTTCAGCCAGGAAAATGGTGTACTGTGCATCCCGATACGGAAGCGTAGTGTCCGAATAGTGGGAATGCAGAGCGTGACCCATTTCATGTGCCAGTGTAAACATGCTATTCAGATTATCTTTGTGATTCAACAACACGTAAGGGTGAGTACCGTAGGCTCCCCAACTGTAGGCGCCTGAACGTTTATTCTCATTTTCGTATACATCAATCCAGCGGTCATCATAGCCGGCCTGCAATGCGTCTGCATAGTCCTTACCAAGCGGCTTCAAGCCATCTTTAACCGTTTGTTTTGCTTCCTCGTAGGTAATATCCATTTTGTATTCATCCACCAGTGGAGCGAAAAGGTCATACATATGCAGCTTATCTACGCCGAGCAATTTTTTGCGCAGGTCCATGTAACGGTGTAACAACGGAAGGCTTTCGTGAATCGTATCCACAAGATTGGTATAGACATCCTTCGGAATGTTGTCGCCGTAGAGGGACATATCCATGACGGAAGGATATTTCCGAACATCGGCATAAAACATGTTTTTGGTTACGTTGGCGTTCAGTGCTGCTGCAATCGTGTTCTTTTGTTTGGCATAGGTTTCATACACCGCTTTGAAGGCGCGCTCGCGAACTTCCCGATTCGGATTTTCCAAGAACTGAATATAGCTGCCGTGGGTGAGTTCCACTTCTTTTCCATGCTCATCCTTGATTTTCGGGAACTTAAGATCGGCATTGTTCAACATGCTAAAGATGGTCTGTGGTGCCTGGGACAGGTTGCCCACCTGTGCAAGAAGTGCTTCCTCAGCCTGGCTCAGTACATGAGCCTTTTCACGTTTCATCTCTTCCAATGTGAACTTATAGGCAGAGAGTTTCTCGTTGGAGATGAGGGCATCCAATTGATCATCCGGAAGGGACAAGATTTCGGGTGTAACATAAGATAGTGCCTCACCAACCTGCACGCTTAACTTCTGTGCTTTTTGGGAGAGGTTTTGATATGTAGGGTTAGCTGTGTCTTCATCTTGATGCATCCGGGCATATACAAAGAGACGTTCGGTTTTGAGACTGATCTCATCTTCGAGTTCAAAACAGTTTTTGAGTGCCTCAGGTTTGTTCAGTTTGCCCTGAAATTCGGAGGCTTTCTTAGTCAAAGACGATACTTCTTCATATTCCTGATCCCAAGCTTTCTGATCGGCAAATAGATCTTCCAGTTTCCAGGTTTGTTCAGTAGGTACCTCGGAACGTTTCAATAGTTGACTCATGGGAATCCTCCTTTGATGAAGTGATGAATATATAGACGAAGCTGCCTTCGTCCCACTCGCTTGTGCGGAGAGAGACGAAGGAATCAGACTAAGTACCAGCAGAATAAACAGCGATTTGCGGTATTTCAACGGCCTTCCTCCTCACTATACGAATAATCCCGTATAGTATGACCTGAGGGGCATTGAAATATTTGAAGAAGCTAGGCTCCCATGTTGACCAAGAAGTAAACGATCAGGAAAAATGCGAAACAAATCAGCAGGGTAGCAATCAGAGCCATGCCCCGTCTTAGACGATCCGGGATGGAGTTGCGTCCCAGAATCAGCACAATTCCCAGGGAAAAAGCAAGAATAATAAAGATGACAACATTGCTTGAGTCAAGCTGCATGGGCTAGACCCCTTTGAAGGCAGCCATCAGTTGACGCCATTCGTCCTCGCGGTTCTCGAAATCTTCTTTCGGGAAGCGGCGTTCAGCCCAGTGCATCAACGCAGGTCGGCTGAGGAATGTATGGCATTCTTCGCCCCACTCTTCCGATATTTCACGAAGCACCAGATATTTGCCTTGAACTTCTACGGTCATCATATTCCACTTGTCTGTTTTGTATATTTCATGTTTTTTTATCATAGGTAGTCTCCAAACTAACGGTTTTGGTAAAATGATACCGTACCCTTGGATTCAAAGCAAATTTTTTCGACTTTTATGGAAAAGATAAATTGCAATGTAGAAGGTCCTACAGTATAATAAGGGTATTCGCCATAGATGGCGATATTTTTAGGAGGTTGTTCATTTGAAAGGTACAGTTAAATGGTTTAACGCAGAAAAAGGCTATGGCTTTATTTCAGTTGAAGGCGGCGAGGACGTATTCGTACATTTCTCCGCAATCCAAGGCGACGGCTTTAAAACATTGGAAGAAGGTCAAGCGGTAGAATTCGAAATCACTGATGGAAACCGTGGTCCTCAAGCAGCTAACGTAAACAAATTGTAAGAATATTTCCGGTTAAACGGATTTCTTATAAATGATTGGCTTCTAGCTGAATATAAGAACCCAAGCACAGTCCCCCCTGGGAGGCTGTGCTTTTTTTGATATGTTGAGTTCCATAAGGGAAATTTTCATTATTGCCTATGCGCGGCTAGTCATGCTTGACCAAAGCTTCATGGAAAATCCAATAAGTGCGGCCAGGGAGAATGCCATCGCCGTGAGATAGAAAGTGTTTCTGCCGGTATGCTCCAGCAGCAATCCACCCAGTGTTCCGCTGAGCAGACCGGAAGCACTGGACCATACAATCGTAAACAAGGCCATGCCAGTCGCCCGATAATCATCCGGAACAAGGCGGGTAATATAACGGACCCCAGTCACGTAAAAGATGCCAAAGGTCACGCTGTGCATCGTTTGGATGGCAACAACTGCCGCTGGTGTATCCGAGATGGACATCAGAAATAAACGAATGGTATACATCAGCGCAGCGATCGTGAGCAAGGGAAGTTCCTTGTAGCGATTGCCGTATCTGCTTAACAGCAGAAACACCGGAATCTCGCTTACGGAAGAGATCAACAGTGACCAGCCGATCAGTCCTTCACTGGCACCTAAATCTTTTAGCGTAATGGTAAGAAAAGCTTCATTCATCCGGTGACCCAGAGCGAGCAGAAAAACGCAGCCGAAAAAGGTAAGAACATCCCTTCGCTTCAAGATGGACCATAGTCCGGAGAGATCCATTTTAGTGCTGCTGCCCGAAGGCTGATCTTTTAATCCAAAACCGATCAGGAGGGTAGTGGCTGCCAGCGCAATACATACCCACATCGTCCATCCCGGCCCGAAAGAGCCGAGAAAGTATCCGATGCTTAACGCAAAGAATGCATATCCGATCGAGCCAAAAACACGAATGGAAGTAAAATTCCGGCCATATTTGCTTGCGGTTGTAATTGCCATCGTATCGGAAAGCGGATATACGGGATAGTAGAAAAAGTAAAACAGGGTCACCAGTACAAATACCTCACCAAAGGTTGTGGCATTGGCGAGCATGATACCTGTGATCAGCTGCCCGGCAAGCAAGATGATCATCACTTTACGTACGGTTTTGTAGCGGTCACTGGCCATGCTCCAGAACATGTTGGAGAATACGGAGATGAGAGGACCAATTCCGTACAGGTAACCAATCTCAGCTCGACTGAATCCCAGATGGCTGAAATAAAGCTGAAAATACGATACCACCAGTACGGTGGAACCGAAGATGGTGAACATGAGTGCCCGCAGCCAGGTTTGATCTGGCCGGGCGGTATGACTTGATTTCATGATGAAAGGCTCCATTCTTGAATACAGTTCAATTTTATTATCCTTTGAGGGAAGAAGATTTCCCGGATGACGGAACAGACATCGTAGGTTCCTTTTGCGTACGTCGGATGACCAGCCAGACAATGACAAGCTCGGCAAGCAGACCGAGGGATTGAGCCACTGCACCGATCATACCGTTCCACGCCGGGAATATGCTGACCAGAATGAGCAGGACGATAACCGTACATATGGCATTGGCCGTCTGGGAGCGAAACATCGTTTTGGTCTGTCCGCGCAGCAGAATCAAACCATTGCTGAAGTCGAGAAAAGGTGAAATCAGCGGAAACAGTACAAACGCTCGCAGCGTCCACAAACTTTGCTGTAGCAGATTACCCTGTACACTCATTACATTTTCCAATACCCACGGTCCAAGTGGGGTGTAGGCAATGGAGACGGTCATCGCAAAAGGAACGAATCCGGTGACGAGTGCGAACTTCTTCACAAGTTTGGCATCAACAAGATAGAAATTCAGCACGATCTGGTGGATGTATGTAAAAAAACTTAGCATCAGCTGCATCAGGCTGCTCGCAACGGCAAAGGAAGAAATGGCCAGGGCGATCCCGGTCGTTTTGCCAAGTACGATATTAATGACGGGTCCGATAAACAAAGCTACGAAACTGGATAATAACAGCGGCTTGTAGAAGCGAAAGACGTCGCCCTTGTTTTCAACGGGATGATCCTCCAGCTTGGCTGGCATCTTGCGCTTGATGCTGTTTCCTTCGAGAAAACTGACCAAAGCCTCAATCATCATGCCAGCAGCAAAAATGATAGCGCCTACACGACCGCTGTCAATACTGTCTGTATATATGAAATACAAGGACAGGCCGTACATGCCAGCAAGACGGAATAACATGCCGATCGTCAGCCATTTTGTACGGTTATTCGTAATAATGATGCCCTGGTAGATGTTACGGATGACCGAAAAGATGCTGACATACATGAGAATCTCATAAACGTCGATTACTTTGGATAACAGATCCGGGCTTACGCCAAACAGATATTTGAATACACCTGTACCAATGGGCGAATATGCGATGAGGAATCCGATCAGAAGTACACAAGCGAGAAATATTTTGGTCACAAACGTGAGGGCCTGAAAGGAAAGGCGATCCCTTACCAGCGCCGAACAGGTCTGACGCAGCAGGGTTGAGGGGCGCTCGGTGAGGGTCAGCAGGCTACCGGCGATGGCGTAGCTGGCAATGACCGTCTCGGGATGAGCGGAACGTGCGAGTGTGCTGTTAATGATCACGTGAGAAATGGTAACGAGAGACGCGGATATGCCCAGCGGCACAAAAAATGCAAATAACCGTCTCCACGAAAGTGGTTCATTTGACATCATGTCAACGACTCCTTTGATGGATGAAATATGCCTAGTATTTAGATAAGGCTTACAGAAAAGAGATGCCCGCCAGCTATGGAATGCCAGCGGGTCAATAATATTCCGATACTTTAAAAGATTAAAGACATTATAGTCTTGTAGGGATGTGATGTAAATAGATGGGATTCAGTTGTTTGCTTTTAGAACGAGACATTCGGTCTGGGTTTATGTATGTGTTTGCCAAAAGGGACGGTTTCAGCTTCTCAGGCGATAGTGGATCAACAGATAGCTTCCGTTTAGCAGGAAAAATAGAAAAATGCTTGGAAGAATCGCGTAATCTCCCCAGTATACAGGCAGGGTGGTCCACTCCCTCAACCAAGCCACTAACGCTGAAATTACTATCACGACCATGAAATGTACAGTCAGACTGCTGATGCGAATGCCTTTCAACAAATTTCTTAATCCGATCAGATTTCCAGACATGATGATAAATTCCATAATTATGACACCCGCCACTCCACCTTTAAGATGAACTCCATTTAGAGGGATCAGGAAGTAGTGGGAGAGGGTAGCTGCAGTAATACCGATAGCCGTTGCGATCAGACTGATTTTTTTGTTATCCTGTGCCCACAATATACTGGTGGATACCTCACGAAGTCCAACCAGCAGGGGAATGATGCTTAACCAACGAATCAGCTCAGCAGTTTGTCCGGAATGGAATAAGAGCTGTGCCAGCTCGCGGTTGAAAATCCACAAAAAAGAGCTGGAGGTGATCCCCCAAATCCAGACGATCTCCATCGTTTGCCTGCTTTTCTTTGCAAAATAATCATAACGAAGCTCCTGCCAGGAGAGAGCGAGCTTCATGGTCAGGGTATGTGATATGGCCGCGGTTACAATCGTTGGCATATATACAACCAGCATGGCCATACCCATAAGCAGACCGTACATTGCAGTTGCTTGTGCGGAGGTGTAGCCTGCGATTTGCAGTCTTAAGGGGATAATGACCGCATCTAGCATATCGGAGAAGGGAATAAGTAGCCGTGTGACGGAAATGACCAAGGAGCTCTTAATAAACCAAAAGCCGTCTGATCTCCCTGTGGAAACATAAGGAGGTATTTCATTCTTTTGACCGGTATATCGCAAAAAAAGAAGCAGCATCACAAAAGCGGCAATTCCGCCCATTGCTGTTCCGATCAAACTTCTCCCGACCGCATACATTACACCCTGAGGAAGCCACAGCCAAGTCATACCCAGCATCAGCCCGATACGAACAGCTTGCTCTATTACCTCCGATACGGCAATGGCGCTGTAATATTCAAGACCTTGTAAGTACCCCCGCAACAGGCTTAAAAGAGGTACGACGAATATCGCAATGGACAAAGAGCGTATAAACGGCTCCAGAACAGGATTACCCAACCATGTGGAAATGGTTGAAGCGTAGGCGAGTGTAAGTAAACAGAAAGTTGCGCCAATCATTGACAGCAAGGTGGATAATCGCTTGAACCAGAACCAGCCAAGTGCAGGCTGCTTGGCTGTGTACATTCCCAAGGAGGTAGGAAGCCCCCCTGTTATCAGCATAAGAATGAAACCAAAATAGGAATAAGCGATTTGGAATAATCCTATACCTTCAGGACCCGCCATGCGGGTAAGGATGATACGTCCAGTGAGACCCATTACTTTGACTAGAGAGACAGCACCGATACGGATACCCGTCTGCTTGAGACCGGGAGGCATGTTCATCTATTTCACTCCATCCAACACAAAACACTTCTTGTCCACCATTAATATGAGCAAAAGGAGGCAAGTATGTGTGTTATGAAGCGATCAGTCTCGAATATGAATGAGGATATACGACGTTTTGTTATCCCAGCCCAAGTCAAACGGTGCCTGAAATCGATCGGCGGTGTGGGAATTGACGAGGGGATAGCCGCGCTGATCGAATCCGGTAACAACAGAAAAATGGTCTACATCATGATTCATTACATGAGCGATCAGATCGCCAGCTGCTAGCTCGCCTATCAAACCGTACGGGTGAGCCTCCGTTTTTTCGACCAGCTTCGAAAAGGATCCAGTTGCGATTTTTTTCCCATACCCGGAGTAAAGAATGAAATCTTTGAATGCATCCGTTTGTACCCAGGTTTTGGTACCACCCTTGGGAAAATGGTATCTCCATGCTCCCATCATCGGTAACCCGCCGCCTTCTTTCTGATCTCCAAGAGCTTGGGAAGCAAAATTGGTACAGTCGCCCCCTAAATTATTGTAATTTTTATATTTGGAATTATACTTGACCTTGTCGTTTGTTCTCCATGCGATCCCCGCGTATTTATTTGCATAGTCCACCGCTTGTTTTCGTTTGTAGTTCTTGCCGTCCTTTAGTTCAGGACGATGAGGGGGTGAAGAAGGCATTCCTGCTGCAATTAGTCGAGGGTTCTCCTCCAGCGGATCGAGGTACCATTCCTTCGAGACGATCCATTGATCATTTATTTTTTTCAGTGTGACAGCATGCCAGGTTCCCAGTCCAAACGAATGGGTTGAAGATAATTGGTCTTTATAGGCATATGTGATTTGCTGCGAATGGCCCAAAGAAATCGTCGCTGTGTTATCTCTGACACGAATTTTGGAGATATGGATTTTGGACTGGCAATCGGTAATCTTCATGTTACGATGTTCGCTCCATGCATGAAGATAGGTTTTACGATTGATTTCCATCGTGTAAGCGTGACGGCTCAAGGGAGATTGTATATCATAATAGCGAACCATATTATTAGTTTGTCCGGCTAAGTACTTCGATCTTTGGGCAAAGAGAGATTCAAGATTTTGACTAATCTCAATCTCAAGTTGTGATGTAGTGGAAGAAGCCTCGGCAGGCCTCAAGTGTGGCACAGTTATAAACAAACAGCTAATTAGGAGTACGGTTATCCACTTATGCATGGTTATCTCCTCTTGAATGTTATTCAACCAATCGGGTATACACGACAAGGCGCTTATTGTGCTCCTTTTTTTTGCGATCGTACGTTCCTGTACATGTGATCAGATTCAACTGTTTTTCAGCGGTGTCGCCGAATATTTTATCCAAAGGTGCTTCCTGCGTGTAATAGGATTGGACCTCCAAAACCTCATATTTAAGATAGTGGTTGTTCTGGTCAAATAAAAAAACAAAAGTACCCGGTTTCAGATGTTTAAGCGGGTAAAATATGGCTGGACCTGTATAGTTGTCTACATGACCGGCAACAATTGCATTTCCGTTTTCTCCAGGCAAAACTCCATCTACATATAATCCAGCGATCTCACTGGACTTGGGTACTTGCAGTTGTCCATTCTCTGACAAGTGAATAGGAGTGATTGAAGTACTCAAATGCACCGATGGAATGCACAAACGAACAGGTTTACTCATGACTATGGATTGCGGAATCCTTGTCTTTATCTCGGGATCAGTACTCGTCTGATCTTTAGGAGCGGATGTTTGGAAAGCGGTCTGTTCCTTCATGTTATTTGCCGGAGATAAGATAAGGCATGCAATGATTAAGAAAATGACAATAGCGGCGAATGAAGTGTTGTATTTCATACGTTTCTCATCCTTATAAATAAATTAAAGAATAAGAGAAAAGAAAAATCGTTTTCTTTTCCCTTTTCTCTTATCCCTTTTTACTCGCTTACGCCGCCATATCCTGTTTTAGGAAGGGCTTTTGGTGTAACGCTTTTTGCATGGATTTTATGCTCTTTGTTGACTGATTTTTGATGCAGTTTGTGTTCTTTGCCTTTATGCGATTTCATGTGCATTTTGTGCTCCGCTTTGTGCTCTGCTTTGTGCATGGATTTCTCCATTTTGTGCATCGGTTCAGTTGCAGCGGATGCAGATGCAGAAGCACCGGATACAGCCAGCATTAGGCAAGCAGACAGAGAAACAATGGTTGCTTTATTCATACTTGAATTCCTCCCAGTGGGTAATTTGCATTGCAGAATTTAATATCCCCAGGTCTTACATGATTATTGATTGTATTTATTTACAGGGATTATGGAAGTCATCCAGGTTTAAGGTTGATTTGGTAAAATAGAATGACGTGTAAATGTGAATGGAAGGGGTATTTTGCAACAAGTCGTTCGTAGATGTGATTTTTTGCCGTGATTATGCGGGAGATCATTTGTACAATTAGGGGGATCATATTATAATAGGATTGGTTAAAAATCGCTCTAATACGTATTCAACCAAGTGGAGGCACATTTATTTTGAGCCAATCAAATCGAAATCGTCATCAATATCCGCGTGGACCGTTGGCATTGATGAGAGGGGTGTACAAATACACCATTCCGGAAACGCGGAAGGAATTGGATGGGTGGCGTGCCAAGGCAGAAAAGATTCCGAATGAGGAATTGCGCAATCAGGCACTGGCCAGTCTCAGGGACAAGCAGTTCCACTGTGAAGGCGGGACCGTATATGCTTTACCTGATCTGCCAAACAGGCACATTCTGATTCCACTGATCGTTTCATATCAGACTATTAGTGATTATTTGGACAATCTGTGTGATCGCAGTACATCGATGGACCCGAATGACTTTCGGCTTCTCCATCAATCTATGCTTGATGCGGTAGATCCCGAAGCAACACCTGTCAATTATTATGCGCTCCGCGAGGAGCAGGATGACGGTGGCTACCTAAGGAATCTAGTGACCTCATGTCAGGAGCTGACCCGTCAGCTGCCAGGCTATGCATCCGCCAAGCCTCAAATTCAGGATCTGGCAGGCCTATACACGGACCTGCAGGTATATAAGCACATCAAGCCGGAACTGAGAGAAACGGCATTGCTGGAATGGTGGTCAGAGCATCGCCACCGCACACCTCAGTTCCGATGGAACGAATTTGCCGCTGCTACTGGCTCTACGCTGGGCGTGTTCATGCTGTTTCTGGCTGCGAGTGACGATCAGCTGACAGAAGAGCAGGCGGCTTCGATCCACACTGCCTATTTTCCTCATGTATGCGCATTGCATATTATGCTCGATTATTTAATCGATCAGGATGAAGATCGTATCGGGGGAGATCTCAACTTCTGCAATTATTATGAGAATGTGGAGACAATGCTGGACCGAATTGCTTTTATTGTGGAGATGGCCCGCAGTGATGTGGAGAAGATTCCGGGAAGTTCGTTCCACCGGATGATTATCGAAGGACTGCTTGCCATTTACCTGTCTGATCCCAAAGTCAGCGAACAACAGGAAGTTCGCGTCGTTTCCAAACGTTTGATGAAGAATAGTCCGATGACAAGAGTGTTTTTCTTTATCTTTAGCCGCTGGATTCGTAAGCATATGTAAGTCAGGCGTATTGTGGTGGGAGCCTGAAGTGAAACTAGAGGAGGAAGAAACATCATGACAGCAGTAAAGAAAATCGCAGTTTTAACGAGCGGTGGTGATTCGCAGGGGATGAACGCGGCTGTTCGTGCGGTTGTTCGCAGCGGACTGTTTCACGGTCTCGAAGTGTACGGGGTTCAACGTGGCTACCAGGGTCTTTTGAATAACGATATTTTCCCGATGGACTTGCGGAGTGTAGGGGATATCATCCAGCGTGGGGGAACGGTTCTGCAATCGGCGCGCTGCAAGGAATTCTATACCGCTGAAGGTCAGCAAAAAGGCGCAGACATTCTGCGTGCACGCGGCATTGACGGCTTGGTTGTTATTGGTGGAGACGGTTCATACAATGGCGCCAACAAACTGAGCAAGCTGGGCATCAACACCATGGGTCTTCCCGGAACAATTGATAATGACGTTTCTTTCACCGATCACACGATCGGATTCGATACAGCAGTTAGCGTAGTGGTAGATGCAGTTAACAAACTGCGCGATACGATGTCTTCACATGAACGTTCTTCCATCGTTGAAGTTATGGGCCGTCACTGTGGCGATATCGCATTGCATGCAGGCCTTGCATCGGGCGCAGAAACGATTCTGGTGCCTGAAGTTCCGTTTGACATGGATGAAGTGGCAGACCGCATGAAAGCCAACTTCGCACATGGTAAACGTCACAGTATCATTATCGTTGCTGAAGGCGTAGGCAAGGGTGAGGATGTAGCAAAAGAACTGATGGAGCGCTGTCCAACATATGAGCCGCGTGTAACCGTATTGGGTCACATTCAGCGTGGTGGTACGCCAACTCCGTTTGACCGTAACCTTGCCAGTCGTCTGGGAGATTTCGCCGTACGCAGTCTGATTGCGGGTGAAACAGACAAAGGATGCGGTATTATCAAGGGAGAACTGACCCTGACCGATATCGATAAAGTGGTTAATACGAAAAAAGACTTCGATATGGAAACGTACGAGCTGGCACAGCGTTTGTCCCAATAATCAAACCATAACCAAAAGAGCACTGTCCCTTCTTGCCGAGGGCTGTGCTCTTTGTTTTTTTATTTATTTTCCGCCATATGTACCGAGGCTTTCTTCTGCACAAGGAACAATCTCCAGAGAAGCGCCGTTGCCCCAACCGCGAGGCCGGCAATGAGTCCAACCCAGTATCCAAAGGCGCCGAGGGAAGTATACGTAGCCGTGATGTAACCGACAGGCAGACCGATGATCCAATACGCGACAAACGTTATGATCAATGCAGGATTCACGTCCTTGTAGCCCCGAAGCGCTCCCTGCGTTGGGGTGGCAATGGCATCAGAGATCTGAAAGAAGATGGCGTAGATCAGGAAATGCTGTGTCAATGCAATGACCTCGCGATCATTAGAGTACACGCCTGCAATCTGTACCCCGAATACAATCAGCACTACAGCGGTGAGGAGAGATAGTGCAATGGCACCTCCGATGCCAAGCAGACTGTATTGCTTCGCATCTCTCACACGCCCTGCACCCGCCTCGTAGCCCACAAGAATCGTAAGAGCCATACATATACTCACAGGCAGCATATACAGCGTAGAAGCGAAATTCAGGGCTGCCTGATGGGCAGCAATTGTGATGGTATCGAATCGGCTCATCAGTAATGTGACTGCAGCAAAGATCGAGGTTTCAAAAAAAGTAGCAAATCCGATTGGAACACCAATCTTAAGCAGCTCTTTCCATTTGGCTAGTGAGACTTTGGGCATCTGCCGAAAGATGCCGTATTGGGCAAATGGCTCTATCCGATGTACAAAAAATAGACTGATAAGGAAGATGAGCCAATATGTACTTGCTGTAGCCACACCTGCTCCGACACCTCCCAGTTGGGGAAAGCCCCAGCGCCCGAAGATAAGTAAATAGTTGAGGAGGATGTTTACAGGCAATGAGACCAGCGTAATCATCATGGTAATACGCGTCTGGCCGAGTGCATCCATAAAGCTGCGCAACACCGTGTAGCCGAACAGGGGGATGACTCCAAAAGCCAAAGCACACAGGAAATAGAAAGCGACCTGGCCAACCCGAGGCTCCAAAGGCATTCCATTCAGGATAGGTTTAAGCAGCAATACACCTGCAGCAAGGACGACGGATCCGACCGCCACGCCGAGATACAAGCCTTGAACGACGCTATGACCAATCTTGTCATTGCGCTTTGAACCAAGCAGGTGGGAGACGACAGGTGTGATCCCGATCAGTATACCACTCAGTCCAGTTTGTACCGGCAGCCACAGACTTGTACCAATAGCCACACCCGCGAGATCTGCAGGGGAGAACTTGCCTGACATATTGGTATCGAAGAACGACATGGCAGAGAGGGCGATTTGTGTAGTGAAGATGGGCAAAAATATAATCAGGAATTGCTTAACTTTCTGAGAAAAGCTGGTGGTGGTCATGTTCACTGGCAATGCCTCGCTATTCTAAAGAGTTATCACTAAACTGTCATGTACGGACAGCTATTTATTGTAGTGGATTTTGCCCCGTTTGAACAGGGAGGGGATCATGGCTGCTGCGGAAAGTAAAGGTGAGAAGACAGTAAAAAAACCTCGCTCCGTACGGGACGGAACGAGGTCATTGGAATAAAGTGATCGAGAATAAGAGTGCATTATTTATAGTTTACATCTGGCGTATATCGGTTGGAGGCATTCCAGAGCAGGTACTCATCCACGTCCATGTCTTTCATCGCGCGAATCTGATCCTCGACTTGTTTTTTGCCGTATTTGATGTAATGTCCACTGCCTAGCCAGCTTGCTGTAAAGTCCTGAATCCATGGGCGGATAACGGGTTTGAGCTCCTTGGTTGGATCAAGTTTTTTATGTGTATCTTCCATGGAGCCTTTGATGGTCGCATATGGATTTTTGTCAGGGTCTTTCAAACCGTACCAGCCGGTGGAGTAGTGACTTGGATAAACCATGGGCGAGATGACATCCACGTTTTCAGATATTTTCACAAAATCCTGTCCAATTCCCTCAGCTGCGGGTACAGAGGCGGCGTAACCGAATATATCAACCGAGACTCGGACCCCCAGCGGTGCAAGCTCTTTGCGTGCATACTGCACGAATTCGGCTACGATGTCGACCCGGGACTTGTCGGATTTGGTGTATTTCAATGCGTCCGCACGCGTTTCAAAGCCTTCCGGGAACCGAACATAGTCGAACTGTATTTCCTTAAATCCCAATTTGGCAGCTTCCTTGGCAATCTCTATATTGTAATCCCATACTTCTTTACTGTAGGGATTTACGAAGCTGTCGCCTTTGCCGTTGGCCCATATGGAACCGTCCTTGTTGCGGAAAGAGAGCTCCGGATTTTTCTTGGCCAGAATCGTATCCTTGAATACAACAACTCTTGCAATCGGATAAACATCATGTTTTTGCAGGCGTTTCATCAGCGCATCCATATCACGGATAAAAGGTTGGGATTTGCCCATTTCCTGTAACGTCTTGTTTTCCGTAGGGTAGGTTATGTATCCGAGATCGTCCTTGATATCAATGACCATGGAATTGAGCTCCGTGTTATCCATCAGATCGAGCAATGATGTCATGCGTGCACCACCTGCGCTGTAGGCCGTTACATAGATGCCTTTGACGACGGGTGCATCGGGTTGTGGGTCAATTTTGGCAGGCGGGTTATCCGCATCAATAACGACCTGACCTTTTTGAGATTGAATGATGGCGGTGTTGAAACTGTTTGTTAATGATTGAAAAGGTTGATTCCCTTGATCTGCTGTAGCTGGTGTACCACTGAAGGTTCCCAAGGCCATAGCCAGTAAAGCCCAAAACATATTCATTCATTTCCACTCCCCTATGTGCATTCCATGTTTGAATTATACAATAAAGCCTCTGGGCTTTTAACCATATTAATCAAGTAATGAAACAGATGGAAAAAATGAAAACCGCTTCCTGTTGAGGGTAACCCCACAAGAAGCGGCATGATCAATCTAAAAAAAATTATTGAATGTAAATCTCATTTTGATGCTCACAAATACTGTACTGAATGATTTCCATTGCGTCTCCCTGTTCCAGGATGCCCAGCCCATCCCGGAGAACAATCAGTGAGTCGAGCTCATTCGGTTTCAAGAAAGGGAGCATTTCCGGGCACCATCTGTTGACGATTTCAAACAGTTTTACCGTTTCCATATCCACAATAATCACCCTTTCCTACTCGAATTCCAAAATGGTAAGTCATTCGGCGCGAATCGGAAAAGCACATGGTGCTGTGAAATTGAAGGGCACATCCTGCTATACAACATATTTAGGAGCCGTACACCGTTATTATACCACAATGTTTTGAATTGTTAACCGTACATCTGTCTCAACTTCGGCGGAAAGAGCCCATGACCCCAACTGTTTCCACAATATTAACAAAGGCGTTCGGGTCCGTTTCCTTGATAATTCGCTTGATTTCAACAAGCTCGTACCGAGTAGTCACTGTCATTAACATGTCCTTTTCAATGTCTGTGTATGCTCCCTGGGTCTTGATTTTGGTGACCCCGCGAGGGCGAATAAGCAATTTTTTCAACATCGCTTCGGTTTCATTTGTAATAATATACAATGTGACTTTCACATGGCTGATGTGAATCAGATCCAGCACTTTACCCGTGATATAAATTGATACCATGGAGGCAAGAGCAATGTTCCAGTCATTATTTAGATAGCCAGCGAGCATAATAATAGCACCGTTCATCCCTGCCATCACCGTACCAATAGGGAAGTCGCGATTACGGGTGAAAATGGAACCGACGATGTCGAGCCCGCCAGTCGAGCCGCCAACCCTGAAGGAAATACCAGTGCCCAGTCCCACTAACACACCCCCAAATACACAGCTCAGAAGGGGATCTGTTGCCACAGCAAAAACAGGCAGAAGCGCGATGAACCAGGAGGTGGCTGCTACCGAGACAATACTTAATGTAATGAAGCGTCGTCCAAGAATAAACCAGCCTGCAACGAGCAGGGGGATGTTCAGAACAAAATACATGATACTAAGATTCAAATTTGTAAAATAGCCAAGAAGCATGGAAATACCGGATACCCCGCCGCTAAGAAGCTGATGGGGAACCAAAAACCAGTTGAAGCCGCAGGCAATAGCTGCAGCACCCAATACGATCACTAAAAAGTGCCAAACCATTTTGGGCAATTTAATCACCTCATTTATATTTAAAACCAGATTGCTGGTAATCTTGAATTGTTTTGTGATATAATGATTTGTGGATATTCTTGAGTAGGAAACTTTTTCCAAATGGAACGATAAAATTTGAAATGTTTCAAACACATGTATGTAGTTTTAGTCTTATGTTGGGGACCCATTCACGAATTATGTTCGTTTGTGAAAATAATTCGGCTTGATGGGATAACCTATAAATATTAACGCTACTTAAGAATACAGACAACAAAGTGGATTGTCCACCATGTCCACCATATAGAAGGAGTATGAATAATTTTGACAAATTTAAATTTCACTGATTTCAATCTTGAACCACTGGTGCTGCAAGCGATCACCGAACTTGGTTTTGAAGAGGCAACCCCAATTCAATCCAAATCAATTCCTCTTGCTCTTGAAGGCAGAGACTTGATCGGTCAAGCTCAAACGGGTACTGGTAAAACCGCTGCATTTGGTATTCCATTGATCAGCAAAATCTCCAAAAGCGATGAAAAAATCCGCGCCCTCATTATGGCACCTACACGTGAACTTGCGATTCAGGTTGCCGAAGAAATCGAAAAACTCACCCGCTTCAAAGGTTTGCGCTCCCTGCCAATTTACGGAGGACAAGATATCGTTCGTCAAATCCGTGCACTGAAAAGAAAACCACAGATCATCATTGGTACACCGGGACGTCTCCTGGACCATATCAACCGCAAAACAATCAAACTTGATGATGTACAAACTGTTGTATTGGATGAAGCAGATGAAATGCTCGACATGGGTTTCATGGAGGATATTCAATCCATCCTGAAACAAGTTCCGGACGACCGTCAAACGATGCTTTTCTCAGCTACAATGCCTCCTAACATTCAAAAATTGGCTCAACAATTCTTGAACAACCCTGAGCACGTATCCGTGATTCCTAAACAAGTAAGCGCACCTTTGATTGACCAAGCTTACATTGAAGTGCCTGAGCGTCAAAAATTCGAAGCACTCAGCCGTTTGCTGGATATGGAATCTCCTGAACTGGCGATCGTATTCGGACGTACAAAACGTCGTGTTGACGAATTGGCTGAAGCTCTGCAAAAACGTGGATATTCTGCTGATGGTCTTCATGGTGACTTGTCCCAAAACCAACGTGATACAGTAATGCGTAAGTTCCGTGACGGCAGCATTGATGTACTCGTTGCAACAGACGTAGCTGCTCGTGGTCTCGATGTATCCGGCGTAACTCAC
This sequence comes from Paenibacillus sp. UMB7766-LJ446, assembly GCF_030226665.1. Lineage (NCBI taxonomy): Bacteria > Bacillati > Bacillota > Bacilli > Caryophanales > Paenibacillaceae > Paenibacillus > Paenibacillus sp. UMB7766-LJ446. The sequence continues at coordinate 169,019 of NZ_JASOYM010000001.1, read as the reverse complement.
GTTGTGAACTTTGACCTTCCGCAAGATCCGGAGAGCTATGTTCACCGTATCGGCCGTACAGGTCGTGCAGGTAAAGAGGGTGCTGCATGGTCTTTCGTTACTCCGCGTGAAATCGACCACCTGCACTTTATCGAGCGTGTAACACGTCATCGTATTCCACGCAAACCATTGCCAACAATGGCAGAAGCGGTAGAAGGCAAACAACGTTTGACAGCTGAGCGTTTGCTCGAAATCGTACAATCCGGCGAACTGAACGAATACAAAGGTATCGCGATTCAAATGCTGGAGCAATATGATTCTGTTCAACTGTTATCGGCTGCTCTGAAGCTCCTGACAGGTGACAAAAAAGATGCTCAAGTTGATCTGACTCCTGAAGATCCGATCCGTGCAAAACGTCGTAAACCGGATGTTCGCTCTGGCGGACGCAAACCATCGGGTTACAGCGGCACCCGCAGCAGTGGTGGTGGCGGTGGTTACAACCGTGATCGCAACAGCAGTGGCAGTGGTAGCGGCGGACGTGGTGGATATAACCGCGATCGTAACAGCAGTGGCAGTGCAAGTGGCAGCAGAGAAGGTGGTTACAACCGTGACCGCAAACCGCGTCCAAGCAACAACGAAGGACGTCGTCCTGCCAAAGATTCTTCTTTCGAATAATATATAAGTTTGAACTGGAAAATGGGGCAGGGCGACTGCTCCATTTTTTTATGTGCAGAATATGCCATCCCGGTGTACCGTTGATCTCTTTTCGGGAAGTGCTGGCTTTTCCTATCTATAATAAGGTATATTAATATTATTAGACTTCAGGTTAGACGCAAGGCTGCGGAGGAGGAGAATTGTTTGGAATTTAAAGGAGCTATGGGTGGGATCTACCGACTTACAGAGTGGATTACGAGACTGGCCGCAACCAATCTGTTGTGGGCTATTTGTTCGTCTCCGTTCTTGTTTTTCTTGTTTATGAAAGTGCTCGTCATGCAGCAGAACCTCGCCAACGAATCACTTCAAATGAACTGGGCTATAGCCATTGTGGCACCGCTTACACTATTCCCGGCGACTTCGGCCCTGTTTACGGTCGTACGTAAATGGAATATGGGTGATACGGACGTGCCGATCTTCCGTACTTTCTTTGTAGGTTACAAAGAGAACTACAAACAGAGTTTAATCGGAGGTATCTTTTATACCTTGCTGTTTGCCATTATGTATCTGGATTACACAGTATACATGACACAATTCAAGAATATGCAGCTGGTCGGAATTATTATGCTCGTACTGTTGCTGCTGCTGTTTGTTTCTCTCTTTAACTTCTTCTCGATGGTTGTACATTACCATATGTCTATCGGATTGATTATCAAAAATGCGGTTCTGTTGACGCTGATTAGACCATTCCGTGTATTTTCCACGTTGCTGGGAAGTGGATTGTTGTTCTATATCGGTTTTCGTTATCCGGTCTTGTTCATCTTCTTTATCATTAGCATTGTTGCCTGGTTTGCTTTCTTCAACTTCTACGCAACCTTTAATAAGATGCAGGAGCAGATGGAGAAGATGCAGCTGAAGAAAGAAGAAGAGGAAGCCGCACAAGCCGCAGAACAGGCAGGAGACTCGGTTGAGATAGTAGGGACGGTTGAATCCTCTGAACCGAAGCCAACTGACGAAAAACACGATAATCTCCAAAAATAAAACATGAGCTGTCACCATTTACTTTTTACACAGTTAGGGATATAATAATTGTACATCCTGCGATGTACGTTTCGGTTATTCGTTGTTTTGAACCAATGATGATGTCTTCGGGAGATCAATACAGAATGTTGCTGAAACGCCCTGTCTATATGACATGGGGACTTCAAAAAACATTTTTGCGGCCACCCACCTGCCAAGCAGGTTCATAAGACAATGTAGCCGGACGGCATAGGCGGGTTTCTATTTTTATCATGTACAGCACCCTGACTTTTTCCTCTAATCCAGGAATTGCAGGGTGCTTTTTATTTGATTTTTTTGTTGAATCGGCTGTATTTTGTTAAAAGTGTTGCTTGCCCTTTTGTTACTACATGAACAATGTTACACTAGTATACATAAATGGAACGGTTACATTCAAAGGAGGAAGGGTCTTGACCTTAAAGAGAACGCTCGTCGGTATCATCCGCAGCATGGAGGGGACCAGCGATCGAGCCAAGGATCCCAAATTAAAAACACGGTATTATAACTTATCCAAAGACAGAGCCTGGGAAGAAGTTTCTTCGACACTCAAAAAAATTCCGGGTTATAAAGTACTGCATGAAGTGCCTTCTGTGGGAGAGGTCATACTGGAGAAGCGGACTACCTTTGGACGGACGATGGATATTACGGTTTCCATTATATCGGTAAGTCCTGTACGCAGTGCGGTCGATATGTATTCGGCTTCACGTGGTTCACTCGGAGACCTGGGTTCTAATTATCGCACAATCATGAATTTGTTCTCTGTATTGGATAAGAAGCTGAGCAAGTATAAGTCAAATGATTGAAATAGATGGTGAATAACAAAAAGCGAGAGAAGGTGAACCTTCCTCGCTTTTGTTCTGAACGTGAGCTACCTTTTACAGCAAGGCTTTTACAGCGGAAATCGCTTGCTCGAAGTTAGGGGAGTCTGTCATTTCAGGCAGATATTCCACATATGTAATTCGGTCTTCAGCATCCACCACGAAGATAGAGCGCATGTCCAATTGGAATTCTTTGATCAGAACACCATAGTCTTCACCGAATGAACGTGTTTTGTAATCAGACAGTGTTACGACGCGATCAACTCCGGCTGCTCCACACCAGCGTTCTTGTGCAAATGGAAGGTCAACGCTAACTGTCAATACGACAACGTTATCTCCAAGATCTCCAGCTTCAACATTGAAGCGGCGAGTTTGGGCATCGCATACGCCAGTATCCAATGAAGGAACAACGCTGATTAATTTGATTTTACCTGCGAAGTCTTTCAGTGATGCATCTTCAACCAGGTTTTTGCTCAGTGTAAAATTGGGTGCTTGATCGCCCACTTTCAACTCGGGTCCGATCAATGTAATAGGGTTACCTTTAAAGGTGGCTGCGCCTGTACGTTCTTGTGCCATAATAATGTTCCTCCTTATAAGTTGGTGATCCGTGCCAAAATCCATTATAATCTTTTATGAAAGGCATTGTCCAATTCGGACGAAAGATCATTAGAATGGATCAGACTTGCAGGCCGATCTGAACAGGGTGGAGTGAAAGCAGAGACTTATGATATTTATAAGGTATGAGAACTGGAAAAGTTATTTGAAATTTTTCCCTTTGACGTCGATTATTTTAATTGCCAATGTTGTGATGTTTATTGTGTTAAGCCTGAACGGTGGTTCGACGAATAGCATGACGCTCCTTAAATTTGGTGCGCTCTCAAATCATGAACTATTCGCTGAGTGGTGGCGTTACATTACGTCGATGTTCCTGCATGCAGGCTTCAGTCATTTGTTGTTTAACAGCTTCGCGCTCATCGTATTTGCACCACCAATGGAACGACTGCTTGGGTCGGTGAGATATGGTGTGCTGTACTTGGGTGGAGGCATTCTGGGCAACATTCTGGCTGTGGCATGGTATAACTCGGTTGGAGCGACAACAATCTCGGTAGGTGCTTCAGGCGCGATCTATGCAATCTATGGTGCGTTTCTGTATGTAGCGTTATTCCAGCGGACGATGATGGATGAAGCCTCACGTAAAACGTTGTATACACTGCTTGTATTCGGAATTATTTTTTCCTTTGCCATGTCAGGCATTAACTGGATGGCTCATTTGGGTGGGTTGTTAGGTGGATTCTTCATTTATGGACTTCTCATCCGCTTGTGGAAACCCCGGAGCTTTAAGCAGTAGTCGGATTGATCTGAAGACGGAATGCAATCAAGGATAAGTAGGGTATAGCAGATTGGAGAGATCAGGGGCAGTGGAATTAAGACAGTTGCATTACTTTTTGAAAGTGGCACAGAAGGAGCATGTTACGCAGGCGGCGGAGGAATTACATGTGGCGCAGTCTGCGGTGAGTCGTCAGATTCATCAGCTGGAGGAAGAACTGGGAGTAGACCTCTTTATGCAAAAAGGGCGAAATCTGCAGTTAACCGCAGTCGGACAGCTCTTTTGCAAACGAGTAGAAGGCATATTGAAAGATCTAGACAAGGCGGTCGGGGAGGTTCATGAGTTTCTTGACCCGGAGCATGGTGAAATTCGTATCGGTTTTCCTCACAGTCTCGGTATTCACTTGATTCCTTCGGTTGTAGCAGCGTTCCGTCAGCGTTATCCTAACGTCAAATTCAGATTCAAGCAAGGCATGTTCCCAACGCTCATTCGTGATGTGTTATCGGCTGAGGTGGATTTGGCATTTATATCTCCGTTCCCGGAGAAGCACGACCAGGTGGATGGTGACATTGTACTTACGGAAGAGCTGCATGCAATCCTTCCGCCGAATCATCCATTGGCCGGTGAAGAGAGCATTGCGTTAGAGCAGCTCAAAGATGATAAATTTGTGTTATTCAGTAAAGGATATTCTCTGCGTCCGATTGTCTGGCATGCGTGTCTTGAAGCCGGGTTTACGCCCAAAATTGCTTTTGAGGGTGAAGAGACGGATACCATTCGCGGGCTGGTTGCGGCTGGCATGGGTGTAAGTTTGCTGCCGGAAATGGCGCTTTTCCAAACGAATCCGCTGCAGCCGGCGCATGTAGCCATTTCTCATCCGAAAGTGACGCGTACAATTGGATTGATCCACCGTGCAGATGACAAGCTTCCACTTGTTGCGCAGTCATTTCGTTCATTCTTGCTTAATTATTTCGGTTTACAGCAAAACAATACCCCATCCGATTGACGGTGGGGTATTGTTTTTTTTTTTTTTTTTTTTTTTTTTTTTTTTTTTTTTTTTTTTTTTTTTTTGTTTTTGTTTTGGTATTCAATTAGTCACGGCTATTGAAAATTCCGATGTAACGAATCAGTTCAAGCAATGAGATTAGCGCTGCGGCAACGTAGGTCAATGCTGCGGCATTCAATACTTTGGCGACGCCTCTCTCTTCTTCATTCCGGATATAACCTTCCGATACCATAATCTCTCTTGCGCGGTTACTTGCATTGAACTCGACCGGCAAAGTAATAAGTTGGAACGCAACGGTTACCGAGAAGAAGATGATACCAATTCCGACAAGGTTCATTGCGTTAAAGATGAAACCGGCAATGAGCAAGAAAGGTGCAAGTCCGGATGCAAAGTTGACGATTGGGAAAATCCGGTGACGTAGTGCCAACATCGGATAATTTTCCTTATGCTGGATCGCATGGCCTACTTCGTGACACGCAACGGAGACAGCCGAGATAGAGTTTTCGTAATATACAGGCTCAGACAACCTCACGACTCGATTAATCGGATCGTAGTGATCGGAGAGTGCTCCACGCACAGGCTCAATAGGAACGTCGTGCAGGCCGTTTGAGTCCAGCATGTGACGGGCAGCATCGTACCCGGTCATTCCATTCAGGTTTTTAACATCGGACCATCGGTTGAATGTGCTCTTAACGCGAAATTGCGCCCATAAGGAGAGCAAAAAGGCGATAATGATCAAAACGAACATACCGTTATTAAAACTCATATTCATTCCTCCGCTTTCTAATAATAAGCTACATCATGGTGTTCTCAAGCAAGATTTTTAAGGCTTCCATCGTACCGGCACTTTTGGCGAGTAATCCAGCCATCATTTTGCGTGCTTGTACAGGTTTCATCTCGCCAAGCAGTGGTTTAAGTTCATTCACCTCTCGCTCAAGCTGTTGCACGTGGAGCTCTAAGGTTGTCAATTTGCTGGCAACCTGTTCTTCCGTGCTCACCAGACTCCACTTCTCAAGAGACTGCTTAATCTCGTCGAGACTATATTTCTCTTGTTTCATCTGTACAATACGTTCAAGCCTGGTTAAAGTTTCATTACTATAAAGACGATAGTTTTTTTCTGTACGCTCTTCAGGAGCGATGAGACCGAGCTTCGTGTAATAATCAATCGTCCGTTCACTCACGCCTGCAGTTTTGGCAAGTTCGCCAATCCGAAATAATTTCATATCCCCAATGATATTCACCTCGCTTGCACATTCAAATGTAGGGAATTGTAGATTCCAGTTGCGGCTTTGCATAACCCGCCCAATTTTTTTCTTACTATTAGTTATGATACATGATCTTTAACCATACAGTCAAACGTTACGCTTTAGTGGCCTGTTCAGCTGCGTTTCTATATCTATGTGCTTATGGGACATGATTATGTACTTAAGTGCAAGAAAAAGACGTATGACTTTATTCCCAGAAATATTTTTCAATTTTGATGAAAATACTCTTGTCAACTTTCCTGTCTTCTGCTTATAATGGCATTAAGAGTTTCACGATATGTTAATAAACCTAACACAAAAGGGAGTGGGGTATATGAAAAAGAAATGGTTGGTGTCGGTGTTAATAATGCTCACGTTACTGGCTTTCCCGGTCAGCGCATTTGCAGCTGCGGAGGGGCCGACTAACATCGAACTTCAAAGCGGTCTGAACTCAGCCTTTACGTTTCTGGCTGTTGTGCTGGTTTTCCTGATGCAAGGGGGATTTGCTCTACTTGAAGCGGGTTCGACTCGAATGAAAAACGCAGGACACATTGCAGGTAAAACCATCCTGACATTGGGAATTTCGGTTATTGCCTTCTGGGCTCTGGGCTTCGGTCTTGGTTTCGGTAATGGTAACAGTTTCTTCGGAACAACCGGGTTTTTCCTGAGTGGGGACGGAATGGCTGCTTCGTTCGAATCACTGGCCTTCTCTGATGTTCCGCTAACAATCAAATTTGTATTCCACCTTGCCTTTGCAGCGGTATCCCTGGCGATTGCCTGCGGTGGTATGGCAGAACGTGCAAAGATGAGTGTATATATCGTTTTCGGTACGCTGTATACCATTATTATGTATCCGGTTGTTGCTCACTGGGTATGGGGCGGCGGCTGGTTGGCTGAGCTTGGTATGCAAGATTTTGCAGGCTCCACAGTTGTCCACTTGACGGGTGCAACTGCTGCACTGGTAGCAACGATCCTGTTGAAGCCGCGTATCGGCAAGTATAACAAAGATGGTAAACCTAACATCATTCCAGGTCATAACCAGGTTTACTCCGTACTGGGTGTAATTATCCTCTGGATCGGCTGGTTCGGTTTCAACCCAGGTAGTACATTATCTGCTATGGGTGATGGATTCTTCGGTTATGTAGCATTAACTACAAACGTAGCTGCGGCGGCCGGTGGTGTTGCTGCACTGTTAATCTCATGGGCTGTATTGGGTAAATCCGATATCCCTAGCATGCTGAATGGTGTGCTCGCGGCACTGGTTGCCATCACAGGTGCTTGTGCTTTCGTTGAACCATGGGCAGCTCTGGTTATTGGTGCTCTGGCTGGTATTATCACATTCTTCACAGCTCAATACTTTGAGCGCAAAGGAATTGACGATCCAATCTATGCTTTCTCTGTACACGGTATTGCTGGTATGTGGGGAGCAATCTCCACAGGTTTGTTCGCAACACCGGAACTTGCTGAGAATGCAGGCGTAGGTCAAGCGGGTCTGTTCTACGGCGGTGGTTTCCACCAACTGGGTGTTCAGCTTTTGGGTCTGGCAGGTGCATTTGCCTTCGTATTGGTCATGTCCTTCATTATTCTCGGTGGTATGAAAGCTGTCATGGGAATCCGTGTAACGGAAGAAGAAGAGACGATGGGTCTGGATTTAAGTGAGCATGGAACTTACGGGTACCCTGAACAAATGAAAAATGGTGAAACGAAATCCAATGGCGGTACGTTCAGCTCCTAAGAGGAATGATTGCTGAATCATGCTTCAAGGAGGCTGGACATGATGGAACCCATCCCGTATATAAATCAATCCTGGTCCTATCAGGGGATAGATGGTGCGGCATCTTCTCAAGAACTGCGCCAGGCACGTGTGATATTGCAGAATGAGCTCCTGGAACTGTTGTCCGCTTCCTTGTCGCCGATTGAATGGTACCAGACGGTAAATGAACTGCATGACCGGGTTGCTCGGCGCGCAGTAGAGTTATGCATCCAGGGGATGGTAGAGGAAGGCCTAGGCCGACCTCCCGTCCCCTATGCCTTTATCGTTTTTGGCAGTTCCGGCAGGCAGGAAGCGACGTTATGGAGTGATCAGGACAATGGCATGATAATCAGCGATACCCCGCATGAGGATAAAGAAACATATTTTGCCGAACTCGGACTTCGAATGACCGATATGCTGGAGGAACTAGGCTATGCCAAATGTGAAGGCAAAGTGATGTGTTCTGAGTCTTTATGGAGGAAAACGCTGGAATCATGGAAGGAACAACTGAAAGCATGGGGATCGGATCTGTCATGGGAGCCGGTTCGCAATCTGATTATCGCTTCAGACATGCGTTTTGTTGCGGGTGAGCCTGAGCTGGCGGAGGAATGGATTTCTGCGTTTTATGAAGGGTTCAGGTCAGTTCCTAAGCTTTCCGATGCCGTGCTGCGTAATACCGTTAAACACAAGGCGACACTCAACATCCTCGGACGGGTAGTGACCGAACGATTCGGTGAACATGCAGGTGGGTTTGATGTGAAATACGGCTTGTATATTCCACTGGTGAACAGTGCGCGTTTTCTGGCTTTGCAGCATGGTATCAAGGAAACATCCACGCTCAAGCGAATTCAGAGGTTGGTTTCGCTTGAAGCAGTTCCGCTTACTTTGCTGGATGCAGCTCAGCGTGCATTTATGACAGCTTTGAGGCTTCGACGCAGTACACCTATTGTGATCAAACATGGATTGCAGCATAGCGGTGGTTTCCTGAATGAGAAACAGTTGAAGGAAAAACAAATGCTTTATGAGCTCCGGGATACGTTAGGGTTGGTGCGGCGAGTACATCGTGCGCTGCAAAGACAACTTCGGTTTGCAGAAAGGAGACGTCCATGAGAGAGCCGGCAAGGGGCAATACTGGATTCTGGAATTCGCTGCGCCAGGGAGGGGTTCCTTCCGCCATCGCTTCCATAATGGGAGCCCCTACGGCGCAACATATGGCGTTTATCCGTTCGATGATGAGAGAACAGCGCAGACCCGAGGTGCTGCACACGCCCTTGAATGAGTTGAATGCGGTCGTATTTGATCTGGAAACGACAGGCTTCTCTCCCCAGCATGGGGATGAGATTCTTTCCTTTGGGGCGGTGCGCATTCGTGGCGGTGTCATGCTGGAGAATGAGCAGTTCTATACGTTGGTTCAGTCCAAAGTTACCGTTCCGGAACACATTACCGAATTAACGGGAATTACACAGGAAATGACGCTGGATGCTCCGTCGCTGCTGGAAGGCTTGCATGATTTCATGTCTTTTGTTGGCGGGAGTGTACTGGTTGCTCATGCAAGCGCGCACGACCGGGCTTTTCTGAATGCGGCCTTATGGCGGACATCCAAAGTAAGGCTCACGCACCGGCTCATTGATACGATGATGCTGGCGCGTTGGCTTGAACCGAGCAGAACAGGCTATGGGCTGGATGAATTGCTGGAATCCAGAGGCATTCCAATCTATGGACGCCATCACGCCTTGGAGGATGCCAAAATGACTGCACAATTATGGTCCTGTTATCTGGAGGATATGACTCATCAAAATGTAAACACATTGGGCGATCTGTACACCCAGTTAAGTCACGCATAGCTGGGCGGCCTGTAAGCTGTAAGAATGGACATGGGCCATTCCAATGGATGAATCAGGGCCTGTGTGGATCTGATAACCGTTTAGAAGCATCTTTGGTTGTGATTCAGCATTAAGATCAGGCGACCCGATAAGATATACCTGGAGTAATCCGGCGAAAATCGGTAGGTTACGCAGATCCTCGTTGGAAGGAATGGGCGTGGTTCGGGGGTGGGAGTGAAAGAGTCCAATTAATTGTGGCTCATTGAACACACACCGAATCCAGTCTGCATCATCCAGCGAAAAATGGTGCAGCGGGTCAGGCGCTACGTTACGAATCGGCTGAAACCGACTGATTCGTATGCCGCCCGCTGCGGCTTCACCCAGCACAACCCCGCAGGCTTCCATTGGCAGCGAAGCGAACATATGCTTAGACATCTCTTGCTCTACCGAGCGGGGGATGTAGAAGCTGTTCTGCTGCCCGTGAAGTGCTGCCATTTGTATTCACCCCTCTCTCTTTGGCTCCTGCTTCGGCAGGAGTCCTTTTTTAATTTTATTTTGTGTAACCCGGATTGTAAAATTTTAAAGGAACAGGGTACAATATGAAAGAACGCATTTGGATTAAGTCCAAAAAAGCGTTACTATCTGCTGCATTTGCGTTAGATTTGCTGATCAAATAAAAGGGTGGCTGGCCATGAAACGAAACATATACATACTGCTGGGTGTTGTATTGCTTGTGGGCATTGCTTTGGCTCAAAATGCAGACAACGGAATTGCAGCTGTGTTTAAGCAAGAGGAGCCGATGCCCACAGAGACGGGGCCAAAGGCGGGTTTACTGGCACCAGCCTTCTCTTTGCACGCCATGGATGGGAAAACCTACTCTGTAGGCGGAGCAAAGGAAAAGGCCATCTTCGTCAGTTTCTGGGCATCCTGGTGTGAACCGTGCAAGCAGGAGGCTCCTGAGCTTAATACATTGGCAGCAAAATACAAAGATAAACTGGATCTGTACGGTGTGAATGTAACAACGTACGATAAAATCAGGGATGCCAAAGCCTTTGTGGATGAATACAAACTGACGTTCCCTATTTTGCTTGATGAAGACGGAACAGCATATGCCAAATATAACGGTATCGCTTTTCCGACGAATGTACTGATTGACTCCAGAGGTGTCGTTCAGGAAATTATCTTGGGGATTCTGCCAGAAAAAGAGCTGGAGCGCAAAATTAAGGAATTAATTGCGGATTAGCCAAGAGAGAAACAAAAGCGCCCGTCTTCCAATGTTTATTGGAAGACAGGCGCTTCTTTTATTTTCCGGGAAATATGCATTAATGGTTGCTTAGTCCGTGAGCAGGTATGTTGACTACATCAGGCTCGTGCTGCAATTTTTCCTGAAGAAGGGCATAACGGAAACTGTGTACAAGTGCTTCCCAGCTCGCTTCAATCACGTTCTCGGATACACCGACCGTATTCCACGTGTTTTCGGTGTTTTTGGATTCAATTAATACACGAACCTTCGCTGCGGTAGCGTCTTTTTCATCCAAAACACGTACTTTATAGTCGGAGAGATGCATGTTGGCAAGGGAAGGGAAGTATTGCACAAGGGCTTTACGAAGCGCGTTATCCAGTGCATTGACTGGACCATTGCCTTCAGCCGCAGTATAAGCACTTGTCCCGCCTACATTAAGTTTAACAAAGGCTTCCGAAACAACAGACTTGCCAGCCACTTTTTCAACAAGCATCTTGAATGATTCAAAGGTAAACAATTCTTTCATGTCACCGTTGGCTTCACGAATCAACAATTCAAGCGAGGCATCGGCGCCTTCGAACTGATAACCCTGATGTTCCAGATCTTTGATCTTCTCAATGATCTGACGTGAGTTGGCACTGCTCGGATCGAATTCAAGACCCAGTTCCTGTGCTTTGGACACGATGTTGCTTTGTCCTGCCAGTTCGGAGACGAGTACACGCTGTTTGTTCCCTACAAGCTCGGGCGCGATGTGTTCGTAGGTTCGCGAATCACGCAATATAGCTGAGACGTGGATGCCGCCCTTGTGGGCGAAAGCTGCATTTCCGACATATGGCTGATTGATCGGCATATTTACATTGGCAATCTCGCTAACGTAACGGGCCACATTTGTGAGCTGACGCATCGAATCCTCAGACACACATTCATATCCAAGCTTCAGTTGCAAATTAGGGATAATGGAAGCGAGGTTGGCGTTACCGCATCTCTCTCCATAACCGTTCATTGTACCCTGGACCTGTCTGGCCCCAGCTTGTACAGCGCTTAACGTATTGGCGACAGCAAGTTCACAATCATTATGTGTATGAATACCCAATTGAGCCTGTGGAAGGCGCTCAGCCAGTGTGGATACGATCTCATACACTTCATGTGGCATCGTTCCGCCATTGGTATCGCACATCACAAGCCAGTCCGCTCCGGCTTCATGGGCTTTGGTCAGCACGGCCTGTGCATATTCCGGGTTGTGCTTGAATCCGTCGAAGAAATGCTCTGCATCAAAGATGACTTCCATGCCGTTTTGTTTCAGGTAGGCAATAGAATCGTAGATCATGGACAGGTTTTCTTCCAAAGTGGTTTGCAAAGCCGTGTGCACGTGGAAATCCCATGATTTACCAACCAGCGTCGCTGCCTGAGCACCTGATTCAATCATGCGCTTCAAATTGGCGTCTTCACTCGCGATGCTGCCTTTACGACGCGTACTGCCAAAAGCGACAATTTTGGCATTCAGGTTCAATTCCTTGACTCTTTTGAAAAACTCTATGTCCTTGGTGTTACTGCCGGGAATTCCGCCTTCAATATAATGAGCACCGAGGTCATCAAGCTTCTTGGCAATTTTGAGCTTGTCATCTGCCGATAAGCTGACTCCCTCCCCTTGTGTGCCGTCACGTAAAGTCGTATCGAAGATGGAGATGGCCTTTGACATGAAGATCCTCCTTTAAGATGAAGCGCTTTTTTTTAGAAAGTTTAATGGTGTGTTTGAAAAAAACGGTTGATCATATGGGTGACGAATCCTTCGATTCTGTAACGCTACACTGTATTAAATTCAAAGTGTAGATTTGTCATAAAATCGTGAATTTGTATAATTAATTATTATAGCACCATTATCGCCAAATGCTACATCGAATTCACCATTTGGTGTAACAAATGATGGATTGTAGAGTAGAGTGTGTTGTAAACAGTAGTCTTGTAATATGGTATGCTTCATCTATATGCAGCTATTCCGGGATTGAATATGAATTCTAAATTTGTTCTGCATAAATGGGGGGAAGAGGATGACTATTGTCTGGGAGAATATAATCATTTCTTTCATTTTGATTTCGCTATTATGGTCGTTGCCGTGTGGGGTGTCATTCGAATGATCGTTAAATCTCTTCGAAAATAAGGGGATATGAATGATATTTACATAAGGGATTTTGATATAATAGATAAGAGAATGCTTTTCGAGGAATAGTGTATATGAAAGGGCGGTAGTAGATCATGTCTTCAGACCAAACGAATAATAACATGAACGTAGATCGATATTATCCTGCCGCCGGACGAGTGATTCTGCATGTCGATATGAATGCTTTTTATTGCTCTGTACATGAAGCCGAGGAACCGGAATTATATAGAGGAAAAGCGACGGCCGTTGCTGGCAGCAGTGAAGTGCGCAAAGGCGTCATTGTAACTTGTTCGTACACAGCTCGCAGAAGGGGCATCTCCACAGGTATGGTCGTTCATCAAGCGCTGAAGAAGTGTCCTGACTTAATAGTGATTCGACCGGATTTTCATTTGTATCGAAGGTATTCGAGAGAATTCATGAAAATAGCTTACAGTTATACGCCGCTGCTCGAAGCGACCTCCATCGATGAATGTTACCTCGATATTACAGGGTCCAGACAGTTCGGTACACCGCTGGAAATTGCAGAGAGTATTCAGAACCGAATCCGGGATGAATTGGGGATGCCTTGTTCAATCGGAATCGCACCCAACAAGCTGCTTGCCAAGATGGCCTCTGATTTGAAAAAGCCTAATGGCATTTCGATTTTGCGGATGAGAGATGTGCCTCAGATTTTATGGCATAGACCGTGTAACGAGATGTTTGGCATTGGTAAAAAAACAGCCGAAAAGCTGAAGAAGCTGGGCATTGAAACGATAGGACAGCTGGCCAAATCAGACGAACGGATGTTAACCGATGTGTTTGGAATCAATGGCTCTTGGTTAAAAAATTCAGCAAACGGTATTAATCATTCAGCAGTTCAGGCTGAACGTGAAGCGAACAAATCGATTGGACACACGACAACGTTACCTGCGGATATATCTGAAATGGATGATGTGCATCGGGTGTTACTGAATATAAGTGACCAGGTTGCCAGACGGTTGCGCAAGCACGAAATGCTCAGTCAGGGCATTCAGATTACGATTCGTACACCGGATATGAAGACCATTACGAGATCGCGCATGATGGAAGTGCCTACTGAAGATGCGTCGGTCATATACCGGGAAGCCTGTGCTTTGTTTGCGAAACATTGGGGCGGGGGCAAGCCGGTTCGTATGCTGGGGGTTACCCTTCAAACGCTAATCCCGCGTGAGGAGTCGGCAATACAGCTTGATTTGTTTGAATATGAGCAGAAGCCGAAGAAGGAAAACCTGATTCGCATTATGGATCAATTACGTGACAAATTTGGCGAAAATGCTGTTGTTACAGCTGGAATGCTGGGGGATGATCCTTCCGTATTACTACGAAATCATAAAGTGCGGGGAACTTCGCTGCAAAAAGATAATTTGCAAAGTCTTGATTAAATAGGGCATAATGGAGTCTTGAGGCTGTTAAAATGATTTGTAATAACTCTTACTTTGTATTAATATGTTTCTAGATAAAAATACTGTGCGTTCTTGAATAATAGGAGGAGAGATAGGTAATGAGTAAATATACTTGGGTTGAAAAGGATACATGTATTGCGTGCGGAGCATGCGGAGCAACGGCGCCAGACATTTATGACTATGATGATGAAGGTTTGGCAGAAGTAATTTTCGATGGGGATGCCAACAAAGGGATCAAAGCAATTCCGGATGACTTGTTCGACGACATGCAGGATGCTTGTGACGGCTGCCCTACGGACTCCATTAAAGTAGCGGATGAACCTTTCAATAAAGAAGGCTAATTCCTTTCATATGAAACATACAAAAGCACATTTTTCTGTCTTTGGGACAGGGGAGTGTGCTTTTTTTGTCGAATATTGAGGCATCGATCCGGGTACTCAAGTCCTATGGATTTCTTGTCATCAATTGCCGATATAGAAAGAAACGGAATACGGCGAAATGATGGAGGATCGGATGCAAAATACTCATTTACGAACTTATGTAAAGAAACATCCAGATAATAAAATGGCCTGGTATTTACTCGGTAAGGAATATTTGGGTGAAGGGCAGGAGGCCAAGGCGAACTATTGTTTTCAGCAGGCGGGTGAAGTCTACGAAGCTTTCGAGCGAAGCAAGGCACCGGCAGATATATGGGTGGATTATCAGGAGAAGCTGGTCGAGGTGGCTGAGCAAAAGGAGAAAAAACATCGTGTTCGCAAGATGTGGCTCACTCTGCTGATGCTCCTTGTACTGGCAGGATTACCGCCTGCGGATGCTCCTGGATTCAATCGTGATGCGGCAGATGTCTTGGCCTCGGCGTTGGAACCGACGGATGATTCCGCGGACAAATCAGGAGATAGCCCGGCAGATGATCCGGCTCCTGTAGTGAAGTCCAATGTGTTTACAGCAGCGGCATTCGGTGGAGGTGACCAGGGTGAAGCTGCATTGGCAGCTGCATGGTCGGGCTCTGGTCCGAAAGTGCAGACATCAGCTGTGCTTGGGATGCAGGTTGCTGGTAACTGGACGTTGTGGAAGCGAAATATGTCGGTGAAATACATCGTACAGACCAACAGCAATGGCAAATTAACCGCACAGAGTTATGATGCCAAGCAGTGTAATTGTGAACCACCCGAAGTATCACAAGAGATCAAGCGGCTGGCACAAGCCTGGACAGCGAAACAGGAATCCGCGGCAGCGCTGTCAAGTGCAATGATTACATATAAAAAACAAAATGGAACCTGGCCTAAGAATGTGGCACAGCTTGCCCAGCCCTTTCCTGATAATATTCTGGGAGAAACTGCACCAGGCATGACCCGGATGTTCCCGGCACTACTAGCCATGCATCAGCAAGGGGAAATGGGGAACGGGAAGAACAGAGATGAAGGAGCGCGTGTGATTTCAGATTCGACGCAAGGCAAAAACGCTGCATTTGTGGATACGTTAGGCGGAAAGCCTTTTTTGCAGGATCGGCTTGAGATTATTGTGGACAAGAGCAGACATAAGCTTGCACTGATTAGCGGTAACACGATTATTCGGAATTACGAGGTAGGGCTTGGGGGAGATCGCACGCCAGAGGGTTCGTTTGAAATATCAGACAAGGTTGTTAATCCAAATGGTCGCTCCAACGGCGAATTTGGGAGTAGAGGAATGCAGTTATCTGACACGAATTATGCCATCCATGGGACCAACGAGCCAAACAGTATCGGGCTGGATGAATCCCTTGGATGTGTGAGGATGAGTACTGAAGATGTGGAAGAGCTGTTTGCGCTTGCTCCTCAGGGAACTCCGGTACGCATCGGGAAAGATTTGCTGCCAGAGACAGCTGTTATTCCAGAAGCAAAGGATCGCTACCGGTACACACTCGTTCCCAAGCAAAGTAATCCGAATAAGACGTATCATTGGTTGAATTAAACGTAAAACCAAATGATTCAGACCGAAGAAAACGTAAAATCCAAGCTGGATTGGTATGTAGATGCTAAAACAGTCGGTTGGAGCATTTACAGGTTGGCGATAATAATAAGCGCACCAATGATAATGATCAGTCCACCGACGCTGGCTGCCGTCCAGATAATCGCTTTCCGGTTGACCTCATCTTTCTTTTGCTGCAAAGTAGGTGGTTTGCGTTTGGGAGCCATGGGCTGTTTCCTCCTTCATGGAATAAGGCTAATAACGATCTAGCCATGCTCCCATTGTAAAGAATTCAACTCGTCATTTCCAGTAGGCGGGTGGATTTCTTGTGAGCGCTTAGAGTTTAAGCTAAATGCTTCTGTCTATGCTCAAACTACTTTCCTTTTGCAGAAGAAACGGATAGACTTGTGTATAGAGTGTTTTTTTACATATGAAAAAGACGGAAAGCAGTTTTTTCAGCGTACCGGACCAGAACGGAGTGAGTGATTTGTTATACAGAAGTCTTGCTAAACCCTTGTTGTTCAAAATGGACCCTGAGCAGGCCCATCATCTAATTATCGGCGGCCTCAGCGGAATGGGGAGTATTCGCCCGGTTCCATCCGGTTTGCGCGTCATGTATGGCGTGCGTGAAACAGCGGATCTGGCTGTGGATATGTTTGGCTGCCACTTCCCTACGCCTGTAGGCCTTGCTGCCGGTTTGGACAAAAACGGACAGGCTGTAACGGGCTTTTCTTCCATTGGGTTTGGCTTCATGGAAGTAGGCACAGTCACACCGCTTGCACAGCCTGGCAACGATCAGCCGCGTTTATTTCGCCTGCCTCCCGATGAGGCCTTGGTGAACCGAATGGGCTTTAATAATCTCGGAGCGGAAGCGATGGCGGGTGAATTGGCACGCCTTACGGAGCGCCGAATTCCAGTGGCCGTAAATATAGGTAAAAATAAAGCGACTCCAAATGAAGAAGCCCATCTGGATTATGAAAAATGCATTCGGGCGCTGTACGATTATGCGGACCTGTTTGTGGTGAATATTAGTTCACCAAATACACCGGATTTGCGTAATCTGCAACATGGGAATGAATTGAAGGAATTGCTTGCTGCTGTCATGAAAGAGATGGAGACGCAGCGCAAAAGAGCGGGCGGTGCCGTTAAATCGGTGCTGGTCAAAATTGCACCGGATGTGAATGACCAGGAGCTTGAATATATGGTAAGTACCATTGCAGATAGTGGGGTTGCCGGAATCATTGCAACGAATACAACGATCAGCCGAGACGGACTATCCCATCAGCATGCCAAAGAGACAGGTGGACTAAGTGGCAAACCGCTGCGTGACCGTTCCACCGAAATCATTCGTCAGATCTATCGCCAGACTGAAGGCAAGCTGCCGATCATCGGATCGGGTGGCATTTTCACTAGCGAAGATGCTTACGAAAAGATTAAAGCTGGAGCCAGCCTGGTGGAAATTTATACGGCATTAATCTATGAAGGACCTGAAGTGAATCGGCGGATTCATGCCGGACTGCGTGAGTTGCTGCGCAAAGACGGTTACAGCCATATATCGGAAGCTGTCGGTGCAGAGCATCGTTAAGCGTTGTTTCGAAGTTCCCCGAACTGGAAATTAGAAGCGTGGAAGAGGGTAATGTCGTACGGGACTCTTCCCCCCGCTTAACATCATGTATAATGGATAAGAACAGGGGAAGCTATAGAGACAGGAGGCATAAGCATGGACGGTAGAGACTGGGGTACATTTTTACTTCCTTATGAACAAGCGGTAGAGGAATTGAAAGTTAAGTTTAAAACGATGCGGGCGGAGCTTAAGAAAAGGGAAGAATACGCCCCGATCGAATTCGTTACCGGTCGTGTCAAAAAAATATCCAGCATTCTGGAGAAATCCAGACGCCTGAATGTGCCGCTTGATCAGGTGGAAACGGGCATTGAGGATATTGCAGGTATCCGCATTATGTGTCAGTTTGTGGATGATATTCGGCGGGTAGCCGAGTATATTCGCGGTCGTAAGGATTTGACGGTATTAATCGAGAAAGATTATATCACCAATTTCAAAGAGAGCGGCTACCGCAGTTTCCATATGATTATTGAGTATCCTGTTCAAACAGCCCTTGGACAGAAGAACGTGCTGGCCGAGATTCAGATTCGGACGCTGGCGATGAACTTCTGGGCTACTATTGAACACTCCTTGAGTTACAAGTTTCGGGAGAGCCTGCCTGATGATATGCGGGCAAGGTTGAAAAAAACGGCTGAAGCCGCTTTTGTACTCGATAATGAAATGTCGGCGATTCGTCTGCAAATTCTGGAGGCGCAAAAGGCTTTTGAGGATGATTCCAATATCGTATCAAGAACGCTGAAGATCATACATCAGTTGTATTTCTACCATCTCGTGAATGAAGCGATAGAGGCACAAAAGCGCTTCAATGACTGCTGGGAGCGTCATGATATGGAAGGGTTGAAAGACCTTCTCGATGATGTGAAAGCACTTCTGAATGCGGCCAGAAAGGGCGAAAACCCGGATGAGCAGCTATGAGCCGCTGTATGTTGACTATCTAATCTACTTCAATCGCGATCAGGACTACTTTGAATGCCATGAGGTATTGGAAGAGCTGTGGCTTGAACGTGATCGGGATTCTCTGTACAAAGGATTACTGCAAATCGCAGTGGGGCTGTATCATTTCAGGAATGCGAACCTTCGCGGGGGACGTATGATGTTACAGAGTTCGGTAGATCTGCTGAAGTCCTATCCGGAAACTGCTCGAGGCATTGCCCTTGGGCGATTGGTGCAAGAAGTACAGGAACTGGTTGATGGACTTTCGAGTGCTGAGCCACAGAAATTTCCTTACAGAGACCTGCACATTCAAATTAAGGATGAGGTGCTGGTTCAGAAGATTCGGGAACGAGCCCTTGAACTGAAGCCCAATATTCCCCAACGCCGAAGTCCTACACGTGGACGAATCTATGAAGAGAAGATGAAAGCATTGCAGCAGGAACAGAACTTGCAGAGCGAGTAAGCTTGTCATGGAAAGTCATCATTCATTTGATCAATAACATAGTGTCCAACATATGACTTGATAAAAAACACCCCGACAGCTCCTCTAGAGGAATTGGCCGGGGTGTTCGATATTATAGGGATATACGATTAGCTTGCTGATGGAGTGGCACTGCCCTTATATTTCTCGAAAAATTGCTTGTAGTCATCCAAAGTATAACCGTTGTCACTGCCATTTTCCTGCAGTCCGCCAACCATGCGGTCTTTCTCCACACCATCCTGATAATATACCAGAGTCGGTGTGTACTCAATGTTATAATCAGTCCAGCCGGAATCGAATTCCCGCAGATTGAACTGAGGAAGCTCGATGCCTTCACTGCCCACCAGTGGCATCAGCTGAGGTGTTGTCGCACGGCAGTGTGAGCAGTCGGAGGCAAAGAAATAGACAAAGAAGCTATCTTTGTTATCGATTTTGGCTTTCAGATCATCAGGTAAAATAATTTGTTGGTAGTTCGGATCGTCCAGCAATTCGCGTGTTGCGGGATTAAGCTTGGAAGCGGCGATGCCATAGGCATTTTGCACGCTATCCATCTGTTTCTTGGATTGCTGATTCACCAGAACGAGTACGGCAATCATTACAATGAAAACACCCAGGAAAATAAGGATTGCAGCACTTTTCTTTTTCTTCTTGGATTTCATTAAGACATCCCCCATCGATCATATCGAAATATAGTTTTGGCAAAAATACAGGATGGGATAATATGCATAAACACCCGAATTTTTGCACATCAATCAATCTACTTGCCATTATACTACATTACACGCTGTAGTGGAATACGTATGAATCAATAGGAAAGCCATGCCCGGATATGATAACATAGAACTATATGCAATTTTAACAAGACAGGATGAGTGGGATTATGGCTGTACAGCTGCCTTCGATATTTGCCGAGCGAATGAAAAGCTTGTTAGACGATGAATTTGAACAATTTATGAAATCTTATGAGCAGTCGCCACATGCGGGGCTGAGAGTGAATACGCTGAAAATATCGTTGGAACAATTCAAGGAAATTGCTCCATTTGATATGCGACCCATTCCGTGGTGCGGAACGGGTTTTTATGTGCCTCACGGGGTTAAGCCGGGGTTACATCCTTATTATCATGCAGGCTTGTATTATATTCAGGAACCAAGCGCCATGGCTCCGGTTGAATTGTTGGATGTGCGGCCTGGGGAACGTGTGCTTGATTTGTGCGCGGCTCCTGGCGGGAAAACAACCCAAATCGCAGCCAAGCTTCAAGGGAAAGGTGTGCTCGTGACCAACGATATTAACGCGGAACGAACGAAGGCACTCGCCAAAAACGTGGAATTGTACGGGGTACGTAATGCCGTTGTACTGAACGAGTCACCTGAGCGAATTGCGAAGGCATTCCCTCATTATTTTGATAAAGTGTTAATCGATGCTCCTTGCTCCGGTGAAGGCATGTTCCGCAAAGATGAGGACATGGTGAAATCCTGGGAACATCATTCGGTAGAAAAATGTGTGCTGATGCAGCGGGATATTTTGGAGACGGCAGCCAGGCTGCTCGCTCCAGGAGGAACGATAGTATATTCCACATGTACTTTTGCACCAGAGGAAAATGAAGCGATGATTGCGGAGTTTCTGAACATCAATCCTGATTTTGTGGTGAATGACATCCCTGCTACTGCAGGATTTGCTCCAGGGCGCCCGGATTGGGTGCGTCAGATGCTGCCTGAGACAGCAGAAGAGACGGAATCTGTGCTGGACCAAACACGCGGCACTGCGAGGTTATGGCCTCATCTGTTGGAGGGGGAAGGACATTATGTTGCTGTATTGCAGCATCGTGCGCAATCTCTGGCCGAAGAAGATGCAGGTCGTGAAGCGAACAGTGAAGTCCAGACTGGACAGGCAGTGGATGGAGATTTCACGCATCCCGGTGAATCCGAGGACCGATCTATCCATGTATCCCCACCTCTTACGAAAGAAGAACGGAAACGGGAACGTCTTATGAGAACCGAATCCAGGGAGCGCAATGACAATGACAGGAGTTCACGTGGTGGCAGGGCTCAGGGAAAACCGGGTAAAGGAAACGAACGGGGTGGCCGCAAAAACGAACGGGTTCAGGGACGAGGAGCCGACCAGACGAGTGTCGATCCGGGAACGGTATATACTCAATTTGTACAAGAAAATCTGGAAATCGAGCTTGCTGGAGAAACGGTGTATTACGGCGATCGGGTGTATCAATCTTCTGTGGGTGCTGCTCGTCTGGAAGGGCTCAAGGTTATACGGCCAGGCTGGTTTATGGGTAACGTGAAGAATGGGCGATTTGTGCCCTCTCATCCGCTGGCATGTGCATTGCATACAACAGAGGCGCAGCGATTCATCAATCTATCATCCGCTAACGGAGAAGCCGTAAGGTACCTCAAGGGAGAGACGTTGAACATCGAAGAATCGCGTGTAGAACGCAAAGCAGATACGGCAGCCAAAGGTTATGTACTGGTATGTGTGGATGGTTTCGCTGCCGGCTGGGGGAAATGGCTGGATGGTGTACTGAAGAATGAATATCCGGCAGGCTGGAGGTGGACATCGGTATGAATGGAAAAGGCAAACAAACGCTGCGTCTGGATAAAATATTGAGCCATATGGGTGTGGGGTCACGAAGTGAACTCAAAAAGATGGTGAAGCAGGGCAGAATTCGTGTGGACGGTAAACCGGTGAAAGATAGCGGTGTGCAGGTCAATCCGGAAGTGAACGTGATTGAAGCTGACGGAGAGCGGATCATGTATCGGGAAATGATCTACCTGATGCTGCACAAACCACCTGGCGTGGTGTCGGCAACTGAAGATAATCGGGATAAAACGGTAATTGACCTGCTGCGTAAAGAAGATCGTGTCTTCGATCCGTTCCCGGTGGGACGACTGGACAAAGATACAGAGGGCCTTCTTATTCTAACGAATGACGGTCCACTTGCGCATGATTTGTTATCCCCCCGCAAACATGTACCCAAGACGTATGAAGCTCGTGTGCTGGGGAACGTTGATGAAGAAGATGTGCAACGATTCAAAGCCGGCATTCAGCTGGATGATGGATATGAGACTTTGCCTGCGGAATTGACTGTTCTTCATCGTGAGGAAACGGAAGAGGGCATATTCTCTTCCATTTCATTGATAATTCATGAAGGCAAGTTCCATCAGGTGAAAAGAATGTTCCAGGCTGTAGGCAAGCGCGTGGTATATTTGAAACGCGTAGCCATGGGTGACCTGGAGCTGGATGCCAATCTGGAAATTGGCAGCTATCGCGAGCTAACCGCAGAAGAATTAGACCTTCTGCGGAAGTAACAGCTCCCGCCCTTCGCGGAGCGGAGCAGGGAGCCGGGGTAGAGTGCGAAGCCCTGCCCACCGCGCCGAAGGCGCAACAGCTCCCGTCCTTCGCGGAGCGGAGCGGAGCAGGGAGCCTGGGCAGAAAGCGAAGCCCTGGCCACCGCGCCCAAGGCGCAACAGCTCCCGCCCTTCGCGGAGCGGAGCAGGGAGCTTGGGCAGATAGCGAAGCCCTGCCCATCGCGCCAAAGGCGCAACAGCTCCCGTCCTTCGCGAAGCGGAGCAGGGAGCCGGGCAGGGAGCGAAGCGCTGCCCGTAATGGTC
The DNA here is from genome assembly GCF_030226665.1 of Paenibacillus sp. UMB7766-LJ446. Classification (NCBI taxonomy): domain Bacteria; kingdom Bacillati; phylum Bacillota; class Bacilli; order Caryophanales; family Paenibacillaceae; genus Paenibacillus; species Paenibacillus sp. UMB7766-LJ446. The sequence continues at coordinate 145,934 of NZ_JASOYM010000001.1, read as the reverse complement.
CCGCTTAAGCTTGGGCGGGACCGCCGCTGTCAAGCGGAGGACCCGGCAACCAAGCGCTCCCACGTCAACCGTCACATAGCAAGATCCCACCCGCCGCCGGTTAACAAAGCGGGAGTCCAGAGGGCAGAGCCCTCTGGGGCCCTCCCTCGGAAGGGAGGGTTTGGGTGGGTGCGACTCTCTTACAGATAAGGAATGAAGACAATGACAATTAAATTAATCGCACTGGATGTCGATGGAACGCTGCTTAATGATCATCATGAACTTACCGAAATGACGCAAGAGACCTTAATTCGTGCTTCCCGTCAGGGAGCCGAGATTGTCCTGTGTTCAGGCAGAGGTCCGGCGAATACGATTCCGTTTATGGAGCAGATGGGACTTGACGGATATGTCATTACACATAATGGAGCGGTAACGGCACAGGTTGAGACTCGTGAAGTGGTGCACCATTTTGCCATGGATGGACAGGGACTGGAGCCTTTCATAACATACTGCCGAACGCAAGGTGTGCATTTTGATATCAACACGGCGTTTGGACTCTATGTGGATCAGCCGGAAGGTTTGGAGTTGCAGGTACGCGAGATGTATCAAAACTTCATGGCAGAGCCATTAAAGTTGCCACAGTGGGCGGATATGACAGAGCCACTTGCCAAATTCACTGCGTTTGGATCAATCGAGCAGATGAACGCGGTGCAACAGGAGTGGTCGACCTGGAATCTTCCTTATTATATGACGCGCAGCGGTGATTTTTTCATTGATCTGATGCATCCCGAAGCTTCCAAAGGTGCAGCTCTCAAAAGACTGGCTGAAGCCAAAGGAATCCTTCCTTCCGAGATCATGGCGGTAGGTAACTACTACAATGACATCACAATGCTGACCTTTGCAGGCAAAGGGATTGCGATGGACAATTCACCGGAGGAAGTTAAGGCTGCTGCGGATGAGATTACACTTTCAAACAACGATCAGGGTGTAGCTCACGCTATCCAAAAATATGTGTTGTCCGTCTAACAATGTGCTCTTAAATCGGATTTGACGCTTTATCTTATAAACTACCGCTCACAAGGGCATCCTAACAGAATAACGTTAGGAACTGAGGGGGACAGGTACATGGAACTGAAAATAGAGCTGATTCCTGATCTTCGCACATCAGGTGGCGAAGTTCAGGATATTATGGTGGACGGTCAATATGCAGGTTCGCTTCTGCTAGTGTTTAGGGAAGGGGATCGGGTATCCGGCAGCCTTCAAATGGAGCAGAATTCGTTACCTGACGAGTCAGAACAGGTTATTGTCGAGAAGGTGCACGAGTATATTCGTTCTCTTGCGGATGCGGTAAGTGCTGCTGAATATGAAGTACTTGTGAGCTGCGGTACACTGTATTCTGTGTTACAGAAGCCAGAATCCCATACGGATCTGCTAATTCAGTCGTCGCAGTCTGATGATACGTATTATCCCGATGGAAAGAACATTCGAGATGCTGTAAATGAAGTACATGTCATCCCCGGTTCACAAGCCGAATCATTTACATATGAAGACCCGGAACATATGCTGGAGATGGAAATGGTAAGCGCCGGACGCAGCATATCCACCTATGTATTTAATGACGCGAATGGACAGGAAGTGGCGGAAGCCTCTCTAAAACAATATGGTGCCGATGTACAGGGTGAGATACATTGGTATGATGACCCCGCAGAGAGTTATCAGGATGCCGCTGCTGAGCTGCTGGTACGAGAGCTGGATGAAGAAATAATCGACACCATTACAATTCGCATGTGGCATCAGGGACAGGAACTGGAATCCTTGGAATGGGTGCACCGGGATTTTGCGGATGAGGTAGAGATCGAGTATCCAGAAGATCTCGAAGAGATTGAAGCTGCTGAAGAAACCTGTTACGTCATGTTGGTGCGCAAAGATCGGGAATTTCGCATATATGAACTGTATCTGCAAGAACGCGGAGGATTACCTGTCGGCACAGCAACGATTGATACCTCATATGCCGATTTGTCAGGCTATATGGATTACGAGGTTCCTGGCACCAGTGCTCAGCGAAAGAGTCTGGTTGAAGTTCTGATGCGGGAGCTGGACAAAGAGCTTGAATTTGATACATTACATCTCACGATGTTATACCGGAATCAAATTATTGATGAAGCGAAGATAGATGGGTAAGAGGGACATCCTCTTACCTTTTTTGTTTTCTTTTTGACGAAAAAGTCATTTCCCGGTATAGTACCATTAGTTTTAGAGAGACCTGGAAGTGGAGGAGAATCATGGAGCACTATTTCAGTATCACAACAGACTACATTAATGATGAATTTAAAGCACTGCAGGCTCAGCCGGAAGACACGGAGGATGTGATGTCCCTGCTCATGGAAACAGCCGAATGGCTACGGAGCCAGGGATCTTCTCAGTGGAATGCGTTGTTAAAGGGTGAGGATTCCCATAATACGGCAGAGGCGATTCAGCGTGGGGACGTATTTGTATTTAAGAAGGGTTCTGACGTAGCTGGCATGGTAATTTTAATGAGCCAGCCAAGCGCATGGGATGTGCACTTATGGGGAAGCAAAGCGCATGCCGGGGATGGCGCACTTTATCTGCACCGATTAGCGATACGTAGAAAATATGCTCAGAGTGGTTTGGGACGGTCGATTTTGCAATGGTCCAGCAGCGGGATACAGTTTGAGGATAAACACATCGTCCGATTGGATTGCGGTGCGGATAACGCAACATTGAACGAATTCTATAAGCGTAATGGCTATACCTTTGTGGGAGAGACAGAAGGCTTTAGTACGTATGAAAAGGCGGTCACAGGCCTGTCTGTATAACCAGTATGCAATATATAAAATACATGTAATAAGCCGGGAGCAACCCACTGCTCACCGGCTTTCATTAGCATACCGACATATCGATAAAGAGGTTTAACTCTCCATTCATATATCCGCTTCTTAGCCGAGCATCTCCTGAATATGTTGTATATACGACTCAGAAGTAAGACTGTGCGCTAAAACCTAACAATATTCGTAATGTCGTCAGCGTCAGAACCAGCATGGTACAATCGATATTGAAATGAATTCTATTATTCAGCTATTGATGTCCGAGTGATAAGGAATCTCATTTTGTACCTTTACTGAACATATGTTCTGATATATCATGATGGAAGATCTACTGAAAAGACTTATGCTAGAAAGGGGGAAACTAACGGTGAGATTGCTGCAGGCGCTTTTCTTTCCTCCGGAGCAGCCCGGAGGTGTATCCTCTATGATTCCGTATATGCAAGAGAGGTTTACAACCCCGAGGTGGGAGATGGATCTGTTCTCGCTGCCTAAGCGAATTCGCAACAAGGGCAGAGAGGATATCCAGTTTGAGACGTTCGATTGGACCCAGTATCAGGATAGTCCTGTCGTTCAAAAATATATGCAAACCTACCGGGATTATTTGTGGTGGACCAAGCTGCGTATTCTGAAGCCTTACGATCTGATTCATGCCCATCACCCGATCGCGGGGCTTGCAATGAAGAAGGTTTTCCCGGATGTTCCCCTCATTCAAACGATTCACTCCAGTTATGAGCGAGAGCTAATCCTGAACGGCCGTATTGAGCCGGAAGGACCGGAGCATCAGTTTCTGCTGGCGATCTATGGTGAGCTGGAGTATCAAGCTGAGCGACTATTAACGGTATCGGATTCATTCCGTCGTTATCTGGCGCCTTATGTGCAGCATCCTGATGTCATCGGTGTGATTCCGAACGGTTTTGATGAGAAAAGGTTCAAGCCCATCCCCCATGAAAATGCCATACCACAACTGGTCACCGTATGTCGACTGGTTCCTGCGAAAGGGCTGGATATTCTGTTCAAAGCCTGTGCCGAGCTGAAAGCCCGGGGACATGACTACGTGCTTCATATTATTGGGGACGGACCGATTCGTCCCGATTTGGAAGAATTGGCCCAGCGGCTGGGTATTTATAATGAGACTATCTTTTATGGTTATACTCTGCATCCTGAGGAATTCATGCCATTTTTTGATATCTTTGTTCTTCCTTCACGGGCCGAGGCATTCGGGTCTGTTTTTGCTGAAGCAGCGCTTAGCTGTCTTGCCCTTGTAGGGACAGATGTGGGCGGCATACCAGAGCAGATCGAGAACGGGAGCAACGGCTTGCTGGTGCCCTCAGAAGATCCGTATGCATTGGCAGAAGCGTTGGAGCAGGTTATGGTTGACCCGGCGTACCGTTATGAGCTGGCTCGTTCGGCATGTGAGAAAGCCAAAACCCATTACTCTCTGGGCAGATCGGTCAATGAACTGAAAAAAATGTATTTGCAATTTCCGAGCCAGAATTAGGTTCTGGAGAGGGAAAAGAAAGAAGCCGCTGGGTTATCAGCGGCTTTTGTTATGTTAAGGGAAGAGATGTATTCAACCATATCGTTCATTGTTATAGATGTTTTTTGCGCCCGCGAAAGCTTCCCCATCGATCCATTATTAATTTTGCACCCCAGAACAGTGCCAAACTGCCGAAAATGGGGTAAAGGATAGAGAGCAGTGAACTGAATCCAAACTGGCTGAGCGAATAACATAAGAGCATGATAGCCAGGATGATCAGTTTGGGATGTACTCGGACATGCTGTCTGAGTTGGAGGGTCATTCCATAAATATCGGCTACAAACGTACTGAAGATTTCCATGAAAATCAGGGATACATAGATTGACTGGACGACCCATCCAAGTTGAAAGGCAATGCTGCCCATTGGAATTTCAAATTGCGTGATGCCAGGCATCTGGGCTGACATGGCAAAGTGAGCTGCCATAAGCATGAATCCTACACCAATCCCGCCTAGAACGCCGCCCCATTTCAGTACTTTTCGGCTGCGAATCTGATTCCCCACCGGAACGAGTACAGCTTGGGCAAGTGCCAGGTTGAATGAAGTATACAACAGAGGCGATAACCAGACCTGGATTGGATTGCTGTCAGTGGTTAAGGTAATAAATCGGTTTGCGCCGGGATGATGTATGGTGCTGGTGATCATAAGGAGGGAAAGCAGGAGCATCATGGGCACCACGATACTGTTCATTTGCAGGATGGCCTGAATGCCGCGTCCAAGCAGCAGATATGTACCGATAAGTGTAACAATTAGACCTGTCTGGTAATGGAGCCCCAGATGCTCTACAAAGACCGATCCGGCTCCGGCCAACATGACACTGTTTACTCCAATGAGAATCAGGAGAGTCACCCAGGTAATCCAATTTCCTGCTTTTTGACCGAATAGATGCTTGTTAAGATCCTCGTAAGAGCGAGAGCCGGTATCATGGGCAATTAGCATCATTTTTGTACCTAACCAGATAAAGAGTATGGTCGATAAGCCAATGGTAATGGTGGCCCATTTGCCATACTGGGTAAAAAACTGCAATATCTCCTGCCCTGTTGCAAAGCCGGCTCCTACTACCGTTCCAATGTATGTAAATGCGATCTGCAGCACCCGAAATGCCTGTTTCATGTGTTTCCCCTCTCAGGCCCCTGAATAGTTTGGACATGCGGGTGCCATGGTACAAGGTATGCTTGACCCATCAAAGTCATGACAATTGAAGTGCGGCATGGGGTCATTTACATGCTCTGGACAAGAGTAAAGGCAATTTCGCTTGAACTGTTAGCCGGATCTATGATACTTTTACGTCATAGGATAGGCTTGGGAGGTCAAATTATGGAAGTATTGAAACAACGGATTTTACAAGAAGGTGTAGTCATGTCAGATCAGGTGCTGAAGCTGGATGGTCTGCTGAATCACCAGATTGATCCTGCATTGACGATGGAAATGGGACGTGAATTTGCCGCTCGTTTCCGTGAAAGTGGTGTAACTCGGGTCATTACTGTGGAGTCTTCGGGAATTCCGGTGGCCTTTGCTGCCGCATATGAACTGGGTGTTCCGCTGGTATTCGCCCGTCGCAAAAAAACACTTTTGGCTGACCCCGATGCCTACTGTGAAAGAGTGCCTTCTTTTACCAAAGGAATCGTAACGGATATTATGGTATCCCGTGAATATATTCATGAGAATGATCGTATTTTGTTCATTGACGATATTATTGCCAATGGTGATGCTGCCCGCGGCGTTATTAAAATTATTGAACGTTCGGGTGCGGAGCTGGTTGGATTCGGTGTCGTGGTCGAAAAATGTTTTCAGGCTGGAGCGCGTACGATTCGTGAGCAGGGCATCCCGGTTGAAGCGTTGGTGCGCATTCGTTCATTGAACGACGGCACCGTGCAATTTGACGATAACGAAATGTGACTTTTTAAAGGAAAAAGTGCCTATTTTTATAACAATGCCTTTGCATGACCGCTGATTTCATTTATAATGGGGTTATGTTAGGGAGAGGAGGCAACACCATGGGTAACCAACCGGCAACAGAACAATTTTTTATTGATAAGCTGGCGGAATCGAAAGTACATTTTGAGCGTGCCCTGGATTGTAAACATACGGAATTCGATGACCTTTATCCCTATATGATTGAACATCCTCAATTTTTCTGGTACAAACGCTACGTTGCCTGGTCAGAATTGCTGACGATTGTAGGCTTGTGCGAAGAGTTGTCCTTCTCTTGGAAAGAACAATTTACACCGCATCAAGTGGAGTACCTTGAAGAACGTGTGATGTCCGCCAAAGTGCTTGATTTTTGGTTTGAGAAGAACGACAGCAAAGAGCACGCGCAGCGGTAACTTTCAGTCGGGACATACTTTCGAATGACATGACAGTCCAATACAGTCACGTGAGACCTAAATGACTTTTCATTTAGGTCTCTTTTTGTAAATAATTTTTATGGAGAAAGTAGGCGTCGAGAATATGATCAGTGATGCAGAATTGGATGCACTGCGTTTATCGGGTGAAAAAGTAAGGGTGATTCGGGACGAGATTCAGTCCAATGATGTGACAGGCATTGTCGTAGCCTGGGACGGGGAGCAGGTACTCATTCGCCGTCAGAATCGTCGTGTGGTCAAGCTTGATCGGAATTATCAGTACCAGTTGTTCAGCGAACCACGCAAGAGCCTGCTCGAAGAATAGGACATGCGTTTTAGGTTCATTTACCATGGATGTTTTGGCATAATTGCACCTCTCGGGAGAGAAGATAGGTACAGTGAGAGTTTGTAACATATCAGCCGAGAGGATGTGCGGTAACCATGACACTGATGAATGATAAGGTTCATGCCTATAAAGATCAGATGGGTGAATTAAGCGACGTGCTGCCTGCAGTGGTGAAGTCTTATCATGAGTTCACTGGAGAATGTTTTCAGGCAGGAGCGGTTGATGCCAAGACCAAACAGCTGATTGCCCTGGGCATTGGATTGTTTGCCAATAATGAGGTATGTACGTTCTACCATGTGGAAGAGGCACGTGCCAAAGGAGCGACCGATCAGGAGATTATGGAGACGGTGGCTGTGGCTGGAGCCGTAGGCGGAGGCCATGCGCTGTCTCAGGGTGCAATGAGAGTACAGAAGGCTTTACATTAACCTATATATTGCAGAACAATATTGTCCAGCTTTCTGTAGAAATATAGGGCAGACAAAGAAAAGGCTCCGGTGATAACCGAAGCCTTTTCGTGTTCTTATATTTTGCCCAGCATTTTGTTATACATAAACTGTCCTGTTACCCGGCGAGCTGTTACGTAACGATCATTAAAGTAAGGATTGGATAATTGAGTGATGCTTACACCCTTGCTACTTGAAGCGTGAGCGAACTGTCCGCCACCGATATATACACCTGTATGTGAAATGCCATTACCCATCGTATTAAAGAACACCAGGTCACCTGTACGCAGATTAGCTTTGGATACCGGCGTGCCAGCCTTGGCTTGCTGCTGCGAAGTGCGTGGCAATTCAATGCTGTATTTGTTGAAAATATATCTCATAAATCCCGAGCAATCAAACCCGGCGAGCGTAGTGCCACCCCATTTGTAAGGTATGCCTGTCATGTTGTTTACCACGGTGTTAATACTGCTTGCCTCAGTGCTTGTTGCCCCGGATGTAAATAGTACTGCTGCTCCAAAAATGGAGATGATAAGCTTTTTCAAAATTTGTGTTCTCCCTTCGATGCCTACGGAGTTAGCTAAGGGTTCGGTAGAAGGTTCCCTATATTTCCTATGTATAAGAATAATTCACCCAAAATGGTTCCCCCGTTTTCAAACATGAAACTCGGCAAATGAATAATTAAGTTTTTGTAACCTTTTGAAACTATATTGCATAAATGCGAAAATGTCAAACCTGTTTTAATGTTTTCTTAGCACCTCAATGTTAACGGAATTCTGACTTTTTATGTTGAAAAAACTCGAATGTTGGATTCTAATCGATGACAAAAAAGTAACTACTGTTTCAACGGGAGAGAAATTGGACAATGTATTGGTTATATTACATACATTGAAGTGGGAAATTATATTTTTTTGTTGACACTAATTACCTGCACATGATATATTATTTCTTGTCGCCGCGATATAATTTCTCGGAGATACGACATACGCGGTCGTGGCGGAATTGGCAGACGCGCACGGTTCAGGTCCGTGTGGGCTAACCCCCGTGGAGGTTCGAGTCCTCTCGACCGCATCATAATGTATCACGAAAAAGGTTCCTAGAATGGCATTGATGCCTTCAGGAGCCTTTTTTATTTGCTTACCGATTTTAGTCGTTGCTCGTCCTGATTGTTTGTTTATTTATCCAGTAATGGAAAAAGGTTCGTTATGCGACGATTTGCCCCTGTATTTCAGGTTAATTGTACGTAAAATACCGAATTGTACCTATTCCAGGGATCCCTCATCCACTATTCTCTTCTCGTATGGAAGCGCTATCAACAAGGATTTGAACGACCAAATTCAGAGGGGGTAGGGATAATTTGAAACGAATCGGAAAAAGGATGGCAATGTGTTTTATGGTATTCATGATTGCAGCAGTGCAGTTCGGAATGATCGGAACGACAGGCAATGTGGCACAAGCAGCAGATAAAAGTCTGGCCCAGAAGCCGTATATGGGCTGGAGCAGTTACAGCATGCAGGTATATGACGGGGCGGGTAACTGGACATCGGCCGAGAGCATTAAGAAGCAATCGGACGCCATGCGTGAGAAGCTGCAAGCTCATGGATATGAATACATTAATATTGATGCTGGCTGGAACGGTGACGAGGATGAATACGGCCGTCCGATCCCGAGTTCTGTTCTTTATCCGAACGGATTTCAGGAGGTTATTGATTATGTTCATAATAACGGACAGAAGATCGGGATCTATCTGATTCCGGGGTTATCAATTACTGCTTATAATAAAAATCTTGAGGTTTATGGGACGGGTGGAGCATGTCGTATGCAGGATATTGCGGTAAAGCCGCTCGTTGTAATGGATGCTTGGGATTCATACACTTACAAAATTGATTTTTCGAACCCTTGCTCACAGAAGTACATTGACTCCATCGTGGATCTTCTTGGTGAGTGGGGCATCAACTTTGTCAAATTCGACAGTGTGACTCCAGGGTCAGGCATCAATAACCTGAGCCGGGATGCACGCGGTGATGTGGAGGCATGGTCCAAAGCACTGGATAGAAATAACATCTGGTTTGAGCTTTCCTGGGCGCTTGACCACAACTACGTGGACGTCTGGAAAAAGTATGCAAATGGCTGGCGGATTGATTGGGATATTGAAGCCTACGATAGCAGTAAGGGGTTGACTGAATGGTCGAGTATTTCACGCTTATTCCCCATAGCGGCCATCTGGTGGCGTGATGCAGGGCCAGGGGGTTGGAATGATTTCGACTCCCTGAATATCGGGAATGGCTCTATGGATGGTCTGACCAAGGACGAGCGCCAGACTGCCATGACGTTCTGGTCCATCTCTTCAGCGCCCCTCTATACCGGAAATGACTTGACACGATTGGACAGCTATGGACTTCAATTACTTACTAATGATGAAGTCATTGCGGTCAATCAGGCCGGACGTCCAGGCCATCCGGTATCCATAGATACCAAGCAGCAGGTTTGGTATGCCAATAACGGAGATGGTACGTACAGCGTAGCTCTGTTCAATCTGGGCAATCGGAGTGCCGAAGTAAAAGTGAAATGGAGTGATCTTGGACTGGAAGGTCCAGCTTCAGTTCGTGACCTTTGGAGTCATTCCGAATTGGGAACTTTTAATACGGAATTCAGTGGCGGCGTGCTGGAACCCCATGCCTCCCGAATGCTTAAGGTAACCGCACTGAGCGGCACATCAGCCGTTAATGATGATGATACAGGCATGCACTATAGTGGGGATTGGAAGCGTAACGGAGGCAAGGAGCAAATCGATGGCAAACAGGATCTGAGCATCGCTATTTCGGATTCTTCGAACACTAGTCCAGCGAATATAAATACGCAGCAAGGATCTGACCTAGACGCTGGATCTGAACGTGCCGCGAATGCAGAAAATGAAATTGCAGCAAATGCTGCTGCCATGGATGCTGCTGCCGTGACCGATGTGGTTTACATTAATGATGATGACAACCATATTCAATATACGGGTTCATGGAGTCCAAACACCGGCAGAGGTTTTGGGGATTACAAAGATGATGTACATTTTACGGAAACAGACGGTGATTCTTTTGAATATACCTTTACTGGAACAGGCATTGACCTGCTGACGGAGAAAGATCAAGGGCTGGGAGAAATGATAGTCACACTCGATAATGGAACGCCTGAAACGGTTAGCTCTAATACGAGTGGTGAGCGAGAGGCCCAACAGGTGCTGTATAGTGCGGCCGGATTGGATAACGGTTTGCATACCTTGAAGGTAGTCAAAGGATCGGGCCGATATATGCTGCTGGATGCGCTTAGAGTAACAACGGAAATTGCCACAGGAGTACAGAACAGCACCATTAGTCCGGCTTTTGCCGACTTTGACAAGGCAACTGAACAACAGAAGGACATTGCTGTTACACTGTCATTGAACGGAAACACATTAACTGGCATTGAAAATGACGGAGCAATGCTCAGTGAAGACAACTACACGGTGGTCGATGATAAGTTGAACATCAAGAAAGAATATCTCACCCAATTGCCTGTAGGAACGAAAGACTTAAGCGTCACTTTCAGCGCTGGTGATCCGCAGACTCTTGTAGTTAAAGTCAGTGATACAACGGGCATTCGTTATGCACTCATCAATAATGACGATCCAGCCATTAAATACAATGGCTCTTGGTCCCGCAGCACGGGGAGAGGCATGGGTGACTATAAGGATGATGTACAATATACCGAGACAAACGGTGATTCCTTTGAGTATACCTTCCGAGGTACAGGGATCCAGTTGTTCACGGAGGTAGACCAGTCACAGGGGGATATGGATATCTATGTGGACGGTCAGTTCAAGGAAACGGTCAGTGCGTATCGCAACGGACGATTGGCACAGCAGAACCTGTACAGCATCTCGGGCCTTCCGGATGGACAGCACACACTGAAGGCCGTCAAGAAGTCGGGTAGGTTCATGCTACTTGATATGCTCAAGGTTGAGCTTCCGAATATGATTAATCCGGTGAATGCGAGCTTTGACAAATTAGCTTCCGCTCAGGCTGATATTGATGTAACGCTGCTGAAACAGGTGGAAAGCTTCAAGGGTGTTACCAACGGCTCTAATGAATTGATTCGGGGCACTGATTACACATTGAATGGAGAGCACGTTACACTGAGCAAAACATATCTAGCTGCCCAGCCCGTGGGAACGTTGAATCTCAGTTTTTCCTTCGGCGGTGATTATCTCAATGACGTACATTCTACGACGGCGAATGGAGATTTCTTCGAATACACCTTCAAAGGGACCGGAATAAGCTTGATTACACCTACTGGACCCGAGCAGGGAGAAGTGGATATTTATGTCGACGGACAACTGAAGCAAACTGTGAACGTATATAGTCCAAGTCGGCAAATGATGCAGGAGATTTACAGCATTTCGGGTCTGACAAAAGGCCAGCATACACTCAAAGTTGTTAAGAAATCCGGTGATCTCATGCTGGCCGACCAACTGAAATTTGCTGTCCCTACCGGAAATGGAGAACCAACAAATCCGTCGAATCCAGGTGGGCCATCCAATCCGGGTGCACCATCCAATCCAGGCGGACCATCGACTCCAGTCGTCCAGCCTTCAGATACTTCTGTGCCATCACCAACTCCGGAATCTGGCACACCAGAGGCGGGACCAAGTACTGGCAATGGTCAGGATATTCAGTATAAGGCCTATATTCAAGGATATCCGGGTGGTTTGTTCAAGCCGGATAACAAGCTCACCCGTGCAGAGATGGCAACCATACTGGCAATGGTATCTGAGAAAGAAGCCACAGGACCTGCTATTTCATTCAGTGATGTTAAGTCTGAATATTGGGGAGCTGACGCCATTGCCAAGGTAAGCAAACTGGGGCTGATGAATGGTTACAAGGATGGTACGTTTAAGCCAAATCAGTCCATAACTCGCGCGGAGCTGGCCAGTCTTGTTGCCCTTCTTGGTCCGGATGCCGGAACTCCAGGCAGTGGATTCTCTGATATCAGCAGTCACTGGGCCAAGGAAGCCATTTTGAAAGCGCAAAGTGCAGGCATCCTGAAAGGCTATAGTGATGGAACTTTCCGACCAAATGCCGTACTGACAAGAGCGGAAGCAGTTGTTGCCATCAATCGAGCTATAGGCAGAGCACCACTCACGAACATTTCGCAGCCGCAGTGGAAAGATGTTCCTTCCACACACTGGGCTCTTGGCGATATTGAAGCAGCATCGGCCGATCAGGTTGTAACCCCCCGGACAGAGGACGAAGAAGCAAAGAAGAAATGAAGTGAAACAAGGATTGGGGGCCATCATGGCCCCTTTTTTCTGAATGATAAGAAGTTTTGGGAGGGCAGGCTTGTCGTACCGGAAAATGCGCTATTGAAGTCACGCATCATCTCAAACCAAAGAGCTTCGGAAATGTTAAAAAAAGCAATGATAATCTACTTTTATCGTTGCCTTTTATTCATTCCCGAATGAAACACGATGGAGAAATGAGATAAAACAATTGACTAAGCAGCAAAATGTTATTATCTTTGATAACGCTACCAATACCTCAAGGAGGGGGAGGAGGGTTACCCATTAAATATTCCAATCTTTTTCGTAAATTTTTAATTTCATACGTGATCATTTTGGTTATACCCAGCATTGGCGGTTATATGTCTTATCTGACTTCCATCTCCGTAACACAGTCCATTTCCATTGAGAATAGTGTTACCCAACTTCAGAAAAGCCAGGAAATACTGGAGGGCCGCATGGCGGAAGTGGAGGGTTTCACCCGGCAGCTTGCGGTCAATCAGGAATTGAACGTTCTCATGAATGAAAGGGACAACGAAACCAACGTATATGGGATCTGGAGAACGATGGAGAATGTGTTGACCTTTGGACAGACCAACGATTTTCTGCAAAATTATTATATTTATCTTGCGAATTACAATCTAATTTTGACCCCGGGCTCTTCGTACAGACCGAATCACTATTACACGGATTTCCGTTATAACGATCTTTCGTTGGAAGAATGGATGAAGGACGTGTTGGGGAAGACCCACCGGAGTGAAATTAAACCGCTCAGTTCCTATGTCAGCAGGGGAAAGCAGACCTCGGTAATCACATATATGCAGTCATTGCCTCTGGACAGCTTTAATGATTCTTCACCGGCTGTTGCCGTTGTAATCATTGACGAGAAGATGATTCTCAATCTGTTGTCCAGCCTGAATGACCGATACGGTGGCTGGGTTCATATCAGCGATAGGGAGGGCAATACCATTGCGCTGCAGGGGAGCTCCGAGCCCGAGATGGTGAAAATGGCTTCCGACTCTCATTTTGACCCAAGTAGAGTCAGCCAGTTCTATGGGGATGATCTCGTAATCACTACAAGATCCGATAAGAACGGATGGGTATACCAGGCAGGCATTCCCCGTCATGTCCTGATGGAGAATGCAAACAGGATCAAGGGGATGACGCTACTGATTACCGGCGGCACACTGCTCATCGGACTGATGGTTGGACTCGTGCTGGCCTATCGCAACAGTATGCCAATCAATCGACTGTTAAGTGTAATGAAAGAGCAGTTTGGGAAAGATGAATCGGCTCCCAAAAATGAATTTGATTTTTTGAGTGGAAATATTGCGGATATGCTGACCAAGAACAAGCTGCTCGAATCCGAATTGAATCGCCAGCTCCCACTGGTCAGAGATGCCTTTCTGAAGCGGTTGATCTCCGGTGAATTCAAATCACGGGATGAGATTCTTTCCGCCGCCGAACAGGCAGATATTAATTTGTATCCAGGCACGGGGTATGCCGGAATTGTTCAGATTAAGGGGTATGCCAGTATGGATAGCGTTGAGATCCTGAATGAACTGAATGCCTCCCGCCTACTGTTGAAGCAGGCATTGGCTGAACTGGGCGTAGATGTCCTGATGACGGATATGGGCTCGGATAAAGTGGTCATCCTGTTCTTTTCCAAGGAAACCGACCCCCAAATGGATCGTGAAAAGGAAGATATCACGCATACCATGGAGAATCTGGCACAGTATGTGTTCAATGAATACAGGATCACCATCCAGTCTGGATTCGGCAATCTATTTACATCGTTGACAGAGGTCAGTCTTTCCTTTGATCAGGCCAATCAAGCGCTGGAATATGCAGTCTACATGAACAAAAAAGGCATGATGTGGAACAACGAAACCCAAACCGAAAACACAACTTATTATTATCCACTGGATTCGGAGCAGCGACTGATTGGCACGATCCGTGCAGGAGAACTTGAAGAGGCCAAACGGATTGTCGAAGCAATAGTTGAGCAGAACATGGAGCAGCGTGAACTGTCCATGGAAATGAAGCATCAACTTGTTGGAGAAATGAAGGGGACTTTTCTCAAGCTGCTGGATCAAAAGGCGTTTACGGAATACACCTCCATCGAGAATGTGAAACGACGGGTTATTGATATTGGTTCCTCGGAGCCGCTCGAAACGATAAAGGCTGAGTTTTATGAAATCATGGAAGAACTGTGCTCCGTTATTGCGAACAAAAAGAAGGATGCCCATATTCAAATCATTAAACAGATCAAGGAATATACTGCGAAAATGTATTCCGATACAGAGCTGACTCTGTATCGGGTTGCAGAGCATGTGGAGCGGCCCGAGAAATACATTTCTCAATTATTCAAAGAGTTTACGGGTGTCAATTTCTCTGACCATCTTATCAAAGTCCGAATGGATCAGGCCGTAATTTTGTTAAAAGAGAGCAATTATACGGTGGACGAGATTGCGTCACGGGTAGGTTACAATAGTTCTCACTCATTTAGAAGGGCCTTCAAGCGATTGAACGGCATTTCGCCCAGCGTATTTAGACAATCGGTTGATGATTAAATAAATTCAGGACCCTAAGGCTGTGTTGTCCGTGTTCCGGACAATGCGGTCTTTTTTTTTGCGAATATGCCTCCATAATGGAAAAATGGCTGTCGTGCTGCGGATTTGTGCCCCCAAAAGCGGGATAACTGTACGTTAAACGGCGGAGGTGTACCTGTTTATGGGACGTCAAAATCGACTATGATCAGATCTAAGAAAGCGCTACCAAAAATAGCGCATCACAGACAGCTGGTAAGGGGGGATTGTTCTGGAGAAGGAAATCGTATTGAATCACAAGACATCAACACAGCCAAAGGGACCTGGTTTTCTGACCAATGCCCGCAAAAGAATGATGAAGCACTGGCAGTTACATCTGCTGGTGATTCCGCCCTTGCTATTTTTTCTCATCTTCAAGTATTATCCGATGATCAATGCGGTTCTTGCCTTTAAGGACTATAACGTCATCAAGGGAATATGGGGAAGTGATTGGGTTGGTTTTCAAAACTTTCGTCTGTTCTTTGAGAACCCATTATTCTGGACCCTTGTAAAGAACACCATTTTGCTGAGCGGTTATTTAGTGCTGGCCGGATTTCCAATTCCGATTGTGCTCGCACTCATGATTAACGAGGTACGCGGAGCCAAGTTCAAGAAGTTCGTCCAGCTTGTATCCTTTGCTCCCTATTTCATCTCAACGGTCGTAATGGTGTCCATGATTATGCTGTTTCTGGCACCGCGGCTTGGTTTTGTAAACATCGCCATGAATTTCTTTGGACTGGATTCCGTGAATTTTCTAGGTGAGCCTGGCATGTTCCGTTCGATCTATGTCTGGTCCGACATTTGGCAGACTGCGGGCTATAGTGCGGTTATATATTTGGCAGCACTTGCGGGAATTGATCCCACATTGTACGAAGCGGCCAAAGTGGATGGAGCCTCGCGTTTTCAAAAAATCCGTCACGTGGATCTGCCAGGGCTTGTGCCAACCATTGTCATCATTCTGATTCTGAATGTCGGGAATGTGATGGCAATTGGTTTCGAGAAAGTCTATCTGCTACAGAATCCGCTCAATCTGGCCAATTCTGAAATCATTGCAACCTATGTATATCGCGTCGGTTTATTGAATGCCAACTATAGCTTTGCGACTGCGGTGGGGCTGTTCAACTCACTGATCAATCTGGTCTTACTGGTTACGGTTAATGGTTTGGCAAAGAGAGTTACTAAGAATAGCATTTGGTAGGAAAGGAGTTCACCTATGGCTGCAACCGTTCAAACAAAGATTAAAGAGTCCGCTGCGGACAAAACGTTCCTGGTTACTATCTATATTTTGCTCAGTATCGTGGCGCTGGTGGTCATTTATCCGCTGATCTTTATCGTCAGCAGCTCCATCAGCAGCCCGGCAGCAGTAACTTCCGGTCGTGTATGGCTCTGGCCCGTAGATATTTCCTTCAACGGCTACAAGGCATTATTCAACACGCCTGAAATTCTAATCGGCTATGGTAACTCCATTTTCTATACGGTCGCGGGTACGCTGATCAGCGTAGCGCTGACCATCATGATCGCCTATCCATTGTCGCGTAAAACCTTTTTCGGCAGGAACACCCTGATGATGATCATCACCTTCACCATGATTTTCAGTGGCGGGCTGATCCCCACCTATATGGTGGTAAAGCAGCTACATCTGATTGACACCCGTTGGGCGCTGCTGATTCCAAACGCAATCTGGGTATGGCAGGTGATTATTGCCCGCTCGTTCTTTCAATCCTCTATTCCCGGGGAGCTTCTGGAAGCCAGCGAAATTGATGGGTGCAGTGATATGCGGTTCATTTGGAGCGTTGTACTTCCATTATCGAAGCCGATCATCGCCGTGTTGGTTCTCATGTATGCTGTGGGGCAGTGGAATGCGTACTTTGATGCCTTAATCTATCTCAAATCGGCAGATCTGTTCCCGCTGCAACTCATCTTGCGAAGTATCATCATTCAAAACAACGGTTCGGGCGCCATGGACGTGGCGAAAATGGTGGAAAGACAGCAACTTACCGAACTGTTAAAATATTCGTTAATTGTGGTCGCCACTTTGCCTGTACTCGTCATCTATCCATTTGTACAGCGTCATTTTGTACAGGGGATGCTGGTCGGTTCCGTTAAGGGTTGATCTTTGGTTTTGGTGTATGGAGAATAAAAGATATAGAGCGTTCATACGCAAGGGTTCATCGTTTCAAACTGGTAAACTACAAAAGGGAGTGATCAGATTTGAAGAAAAGTATGGTAACGCTAATGATGCTGGTAATGGCATTCACAGTTGTCATGAGCGGGTGTTCCAATGGCAGCTCATCCACTGCACAGTCGGGGAGCTCAGAAGAGGGCGGCAAGGTGAATATCAGCGTGTTCGCGGTTCAGGACTCTAGCATTGATATTCCGACCAATAAATTCACTGCATTTGTGGAAGACAAATTTAATATCAAATTCAATTGGGAGATTAATCCTTCGGACGGGGCCAAGGAAAAGCGGCAAATCTCACTGGCAAGCGGCGACTATCCTGATGCCTATCTGCTTACCCACTATATAGACCAGTTCTCTCAGGCTGATCTTCTGAAGTATGGCAAGCAGGGGGTGCTCGTTCCTTTGAATGATCTAATTGATCAGTATGCGCCCAACATCAAAGCGGCCATGGAGAAGAACCCTAATTTGAAAACGCTTAACACAGCACCTGATGGCAATATCTATGGACTGGTTGCGTATACGGAATGTTTCCACTGCTCCTACCCGAGCAAGATGTGGATGAATACCGAATGGCTCAAAAAGCTGAATCTGGAAATGCCAAAGACTACCGAAGAATTCAAAAACGTGCTGCAAGCATTCAAAACACAGGACCCGAACGGAAACGGCAAAGCAGATGAGGTGCCGCTGAGTGGTTCCATAGAGGAGTTCGGCGTACGGATTATTCCGTTCCTGATGAACGCATTTGTCTATGATGATGACAGAAACTACCTGCAAATGGAAAATGGGAAAGTTCAATCGGCGGCCATTACACCAGAATGGAAGGAAGGATTGACTTACATCAAGTCCCTCTTTGATGCAGGTCTGATTGACCCTGGTGCATTCACACAAAACGCAGAAGCTTTCAAAAAAATCGGTGAAAATGCCGATGCAGAAATTCTGGGTGCTGGTGCAGCCATGCATCCCGCGATCTTCGTAAACATTGATGAAGGCAATACTCGCTCGGCGCACTATAACCCGCTGCCACCGATTTCTGGACCCCAGGGTGTGTCCTACGCGACGCATGATGCGGGCGGTGTATCACCGGGAGCGAAGTTTGTAATTACGAACAAGGCCAGTGAAGAAGCGCAAATTGCCCTGATCAAAATGGTTGACTACATGTTCACTTCAGAAGGTCAAACAAACGGTGCAAGCGGCATGAAGGGAATTGACTGGACTGATCCGGTGGATGGCGATGTGGCATTGGGGAAAGACGTTAAACCTGTAGTAAAACAAATTCCGATGGCTGAAGGTGAAGCACCGCGCAATGCAGGTTGGAGTGGTATGGCTCACTTCTATATGCCCAAAGAATATCGCGATACTTTCGTTCAGGGCACAGATATTTATGCATCCAATGGTTATGAGAGAAGATTATATGACGCATCGCTGTTGTATGAAGGGCATGAACCCAAAGAGCTGTTCCCTATCTGGTCCGTCTGGATTGATCCAAACGAAATTGACGAAGCCAGCTTGCTGCAAACCAACATCAGAAACTATATCGAGCAAAATGAATTGCAATTTATCACAGGTAACAAGGATCTGAATAAGGACTGGGACGCTTATGTTAAAGGTCTGCAGAATCTGAAGCTTGACCGTTATTTGGAAATTTTGCAAAAGGCCTATGATGTGACCCAGTAATCAAGATACAAATCGAAATCAGGTGCTTATGATAGAGCCGGCACCTGATTTCCTTGTATTTAAGGAGAATCCGAGTTTTAATAACGGAGAAACAAAAAAGAAGGGCGGGATACTTATTCATTCTACTGAACATGGCACAACTGTGAATTCCACCATTGTTAGATTGACCGACTACGGCACCCAGCCAGACTCGGGGCTGGATACCCAGCCGGCCATGGCCCGTGCGATTCAGGCTGCGGCCCAAATTGCTGGTCCTGTTGTGCTGGAATGTGCGAAAGGTACGTATCATTTCTACCCGAAAGAGGCGATTCGAGCGCCCTATTATATTTCGAATACAGCCAGTGAGGGAGAAAACGCTGATATAACGAGGACTATTGGTATTTTGCTGAAGGATCTGGATCAGTTCACAATAGAGGGCAACGGCTCCCTGTTTATTTTTCATGGCAAGCAGACCATGTTCCTGTTAGACGGCTGTTCACATGTGTTGATACGTAATCTACATACCGATTATGACCGACCAACGGTAACCGAGATGAAGATTGTTGGATGTGGCAATGATTTCTTCGATACCGAGGTTCATCCCCATTCTTGCTATGAAATTCAGGATGGTAGACTGACCTGGGTCGGAGAGGGCTGGAGATTCACAGAAGGCCCCATGCAGACCTTTGACCCGGTGCGGAATACGACCTGGAGAATGGACAACTGGTTGGAAAAGGCCAAGTCTGTCGAAGAGCTCGAACCGATGAAGGTACGTCTTCATTTCGATCATCAACCGATGGTGGTTCCGGGTCATGTTTTGCAGAACCGCGATGGCATTCGGGATCAGGTAGGTGTATTTATTACTCAAAGTTCGGATGTCACTTTTACTGATGTCGGCCTGCATTTTCTGCATGGACTTGGTATTGTAGGTCAATTCAGCGAAAATCTCACCTTCCGTAGGCTGGACCTGTCTCCACGTCCGGAAACGGGAAGGATCGTTGCTGGTTTTGCGGATTTTATCCATATGTCCAGCTGCCGGGGCAAGGTGAAGGTAGAAGAGAGCCGTTTTTCCGGTTCGCATGATGATCCTGTCAATGTTCATGGCACCTACCTGCGAATCATAGAACAGCCAGGCGAGAATTCCGTGAAGGTTCGCTTTATGCATCCTCAAACATATGGACTGCCAGGATTTTACCCAGGAGACAAAATTGAATTTGTTCGTTCCGGTTCCCTTACTACCTATGGAGCTAATGAAGTGCTTGACGTTGTGAGGCTGAATCCGCGTGAGCTGCTGTTGACGCTAGTCCATCCGGTGCCGGATGGCATTGGCAGGCATGATGTGATCGAGAATGTGACGTGGACGCCTGAAGTCGACATTATAAATAATCACTTTGCCCGGGTGCCCACGCGCGGCATCCTTGTGACGACGCGGCGCAAAGTCGCTATTGTCGGCAATACCTTTGAACGGATTCACATGAATGCCATTCTCATCGCCGTAGACGCTGAATCCTGGTATGAGTCTGGACGGGTGGACGATGTGACTATTACGGGTAACCGTTTTGTCGAGTGTGGCAGCGGGGAGCATCCTGTGATCTTCATTTCCCCAGAGAACGTGGACGTGGATGCAAGCGCTCCAGTTCACCGACAAGTCACTGTTCGGAACAATCAGTTTGAAACCGACTGCGATATACCGGTTCTAAGCGCCAAATGCACTGGCGGGCTAACCTTCAAGTCGAATGAAATTCTGTCCATGCACGAAATGGGGAAATTACCCCGCATGGAAGAGGTAATCCATTTAATCGCCTGCAGTGAGGTAGACATAGCGGACAATACGATCAGTAGTGCAGTAAAGGTGTCTGATTAACTTTTGAATGAGTGATTGGGAGGGAGAGAGAACATGAAATTACAATATGATAAACCGGCAGACGTATGGACAGAAGGGCTTCCCATCGGAAACGGCCGTCTGGGTGGCATGATATTCGGCGGAGTGGAGCTGGAGAAAGTTAGCCTGAACGAGGATACCTTATGGTCTGGATATCCAAAGGAAAGCAATAACCCTGGCGCTAAGGATATTCTGCCTCAGGTCCGCAAGCTGATACAAGAGGGCCGTTATACGGAGGCGGATGCCTTAACGAAAGGAATGCTGGGACCGTACACCCAATCGTATCTTCCTTTTGGGGATTTGCTCCTCCGTTTTGACCATGGGGGTATCTATCATTCCTACAAACGTTCGCTGGATGTGGAACATGCACTGCACAGCCTTGAATATCAGGTTGGCAATGTGCGGTATACCCGTGAAATGTTTGCTTCTCATCCCGATCAAGTGCTCGTGCTGCATCTTACCGCTAGTGTTGCGGGAGCGCTGAATGTGCATGCCACGCTGGACAGTCCGCTTCGTCACACAATTTCAGTGCAGGAAGAAAGAGTTGTTCTGGCAGGAACAGCTCCGGAGCATGTAGACCCCAGCTATGTGACAAGCAATGATCCTATCCGATATGGTGAACCCGGCGATAACAAGGGCATGACTTTTGAAGGACAGTTAGCCGTAACGACAGAGGATGGACAGGTAACGGTGGATGGCAGCGGAATTCATGTGTTGGGTGCAACGATGGCAACCTTTTATTTCAGTGCGGCTACTAGCTTTAATGGGATTCACAAAATTCCGGGAATTGAAGGGAAAGATGCCTCCCTGATTGCTGGCTCCATACTGAAAAAGGCAGCAACCAAATCATACATCGGACTGCGTGACTCCCATATTGCGGATTATCGATTGCTGTTCGATCGGGTCAAGCTTCACCTTGGACAATCGCCTGCTTCGGAGCAGATGTCCACTGAGCAGCGAATTACGACTTTTGGGGCAGAAGATCAAGGGCTTGTGGAGCTGCTCTTTCATTATGGACGCTATTTGCTCATCTCTAGCTCACGTCCTGGAACGCAGGCCGCGAATCTCCAGGGGATATGGAATGCGTTAACCCGTCCTCCTTGGAGCAGCAATTACACGCTGAACATCAATACCGAAATGAACTATTGGCCAGCTGAAATATGCAATTTGGCAGAATGCCACGAGCCGTTGTTGGACATGATCGGCAATTTGGCGAAAAACGGAGCCGAGACAGCTCGGGTCAACTATGGCACACGCGGCTGGACAGCCCATCACAATACGGATCTGTGGGGACAGTCTGCACCGGTTGGCGATTACGGAGACGGCGATCCAAGCTGGGCGTACTGGCCGATGGGAGGCATCTGGCTGACCCAGCATTTGTGGGAGCACTATGCCTTTAGCGGAGATGAAACATATTTGCGAGATTCCGCCTATCCTGTGATGAAGGAGGCAGCCCTCTTCGCGCTGGACTGGCTCATTGAGGATGGCAGCGGCAGCCTTGTGACTTCGCCGTCCACTTCGCCGGAGCATAAATTCAGGACAGTGGAAGGTGTAGCTGCGGTAAGTCCGGGCTCTACCATGGACATCTCGCTGATCTGGGAGTTGTTCACGAACTGCATCGAGTCCTCCGAGCTGCTCGGAATAGATCAGGATTTCAGGGAAGAGCTGAAGCATACTCGCAAGCGGCTATTGCCACTTCAGGTCGGCAAATACGGCCAATTGCAGGAGTGGTCGAAGGACTTCGAGGACGAGGATACGTACCATCGGCATACCTCGCATCTGGTAGGCGTGTATCCAGGAAGACAGTTGTCCGAAGAGGAGGCACCAGAGCTGTTTTCTGCTGCCAGGACCTCACTGGAACGTCGCGGAGACGAGAGCACAGGCTGGAGCCTGGGCTGGAGAGTAGCTCTGTGGAGCCGCTTCCGGGATGGCAATCGATCCTTGCGTCTGCTCTCCAACATGCTTCGGTTGGTCAAGGATGGAAGTTCGGAGCAATACAACCACGGCGGCGTTTATGCCAATCTGCTCGGTGCACATCCGCCATTTCAGATTGATGGCAACTTTGCAGCATCTGCGGGCATTGCCGAGATGCTTCTGCAATCACATCGTCCATATTTGGAGCTGCTTCCCGCATTGCCGGATGCATGGCAGCAGGGAAGTGTTGAAGGACTTCGTGCACGCGGTGGATTTGAAGTAGACATCCGGTGGGACAAGGGACAGCTTGCGGAAGCAAAGATCACTTCTCTGCAAGGCACAGACTGTGTGCTCCGGTGTAATTCCCGGATTCTCGTAACCTTGGACGGCGTCGTGGTTGAGACTATACGCAATGATGCGAATACCGTAAGTTTCCTGACATCTGCCGGACAGACGTACGACATTACGTCTGATGGGGGTTATAAAACAGTAGGATGAAGATGTGTTAAATCGCGATATGGATCGGAAGATCGTTGCATGGAAAACGCTCTATTCTGTCCCTATAATGAGGGCAGACTTGGGTGGGCGGACATTTGACATGTGGTAACCCGCCATCACATCGCATGAGCATGCCCACTTCAAGTTACAGCATGCAACAATAAGGAGGCATATGATGCTAACTAGCGATACATCTGTACAAGTGCAGCAACAGAGTGACACCTATATCCGTGCGACGAACGGACACCTAAGCCTGGAGATTGATCTGGGTAACGGGGAAGCAGCCTGCATTGCCAGCAATTCATCCCATGTGAAGGGCATTCGCAGCGCTTTTCGCTGGCAGGGACGTGAATACAGCACGGACCATTATCAGAGCCATGAACTGACGACACAGGAAGCAATTGTTCGGGAGGGTTTTGGAAAAGGTATCCACTTGGTCGTTCTGCATAAAACATCGATACTGCCGCAACTGGAGCAACATTTCTATATGTACGAATCCTCACCGTTTGTATTGGTGCAAACCGCTATTGTCAGCGATGAAGAGCTTAAGGCGAACCGTATGGCTGTCATCCAGTCCAAAGCCGTATCCCTCGGTGGAGAATCCAGCCAGGATGAACCGAGCATTTTGCGTGTACCGTTTGATAACGATAAATGGGTCAGATATACGGTGGTCAAGCCACCGCTGGATGTAGAGAGCTACGAGGCAACAGCCTTGTTTGTGCCCGACAGCCGTCGGGGAATCGTGATGGGTTCCCTTACGCATAAAGTATGGAAAACAGGGATTCGTATGCAAAGCGAACAAAGTGGACGTATCGAGGCAATTGATCTGTACGGCGGTGCTGTGAGTGAATTGACTCGCGATTCCCAGCCTCACGGTTATGTGAAAGGCAGAAGAGTGGAATCTCCCCTCGTATTCATCGGTTTCTATGAGGATTACCGTGAAGGTCTCGAAGCCTACGGTCAGGCCAATACCTGGATTGAGGCTCAATTGCCTTGGGAGGGCGGTGTGCCGATCGGATGGAACAGCTGGTCTGCGGCCATGAGTGATCTGGACTATGATCTGTATACAGCGACCAGCGATTTTCTGAAAAATGAAGTGCAGCCGCTTGGATTCCAGAATGAGGATACGTTATACATCAATTTTGATGCGTTCTGGGACAATTTTACACCGGAAGAAATGAAGAATGCACTGGAGCGGGTGCGGCAAAATGGACATCGAGCGGGCACGTACTGGACTCCATTTGCCTTCTGGGGTGGACCTGATCAGCTCGGTCAGGCAGTCGAAGGAACGAACGGAAAATATACCTATGGAGACATTCTGCTACGTGACAGTGAGGGTGAGATCCTGCCGGATGTGGACGGCGGTCTGGCCATTGACCCGACACATCCTGGCAACCTGCAAAGGATCGACTGGTTCACGGACAAATTCATCTCGGAAGGTTTCGAATATATCAAACTGGATTTCTTGGCGCATGGCTCACTGGAAGGACAGCACCACAATCCGGATATTACAACAGGGATCGCGGCTTATCACTATGGCATGTCTTATTTACAGCACAAGCTTTCGCCAGAAGTAATCGGTCGGCCGTTTTTCATTAACTTGTCCATCGCTCCATTATTTCCATATGCTTTTGCCCACAGCCGCCGTATTTCCTGTGATGTCTTCGGTACACTTGCGGATACGGAATATCTGCTGAACTCGCTGACACACGGCTGGTGGATGAGCAATACGCTGTATCGCTACAATGATCCTGACCATTCCGTGTTGTACAAGAGCTTCAACCAGGAAGCCACCGGCTGGCATGAAGGGCGCAGCCGCCTGACCGCTTCAGTTATTGCCGGTACGGTGCTTCTGCTCGGGGACGACTTCCGCAAAGAGGATGCTGCCGAACGAGCAAGAGCGTGGCTTGGTAACAAGGATATTCTGAATGTCGCTCGTATGGGTAGAACCTTCCGTCCAGTCGAAGGCGATCTTGGGAAGCTGTCTTCTGACGTGTTTGTCCTTGAATCGCCGGAAGAGAAGAGCTTTTATCTGGCTGTCTTCAACTTTGATGCTGCCCAAGCTGCGGTGAAGTCTGTCTCGCTGGAGCGGGCCGGACTAAACGCCAATGCCGTATACAGCTTACAAGACCTGTGGGAAGGCTCCCAAGGGGAAACGTCTGGAGAGCTTACAGTCTCACTGGAACCCGCAGAATCCAAAATCTTCAGATTGACTGTGAAGTGAAACTGCTGGGGCGAATTGGCAATTCAGAGCAGTGATTCGGTTTTAGAATAAAAACAAGTCAAACGCGCGCTTTTGTATCTCACAGATCGCGCGTTTGTCTGTTTTGGGAATGAACTGGACCGCATATGAGTCTATTTGTAAGATAATCATTTTGGACTGGAGGATATGATATGAACGATTTTACTTTGTGGTATTCAACCCCTGCAGCGGATTGGTCCCAAGGCTTGCCGCTGGGCAATGGAAGAATAGGGGCAGTTGTTATGGCGTCATTGCATCGTGAGGTATGGAAAATGAGCGAGGTCACCTATTGGTCAGGTCGGATTGACGCGGAGCACCCTTCCGGAGGAGGCAAGGCTGCACTGGAAGAGATGCGCGGTTATTTCTTCGCTAGCGATTATGCTGGAGGAGATCGTCTTGCCAAGCAGCATTTACAGCCAACGAAGCGTAATTTCGGCACTAATCTTGGATTATGTGATGTTGTTATTGAATTTGAGAAGAAGAATTCGGGTTCTGATGAGGGCGGTAACTTCCAACGAGAACTGGATCTGACCCAGGCGCTTGCCGGGGCGTTCTGGAAGGATGAAGATACCACGATTCTTCGTGAAGTGTTTGCTTCCCACACCGATGATATAGTGGCCTCCAGAATTTGGAGCGATACGCCAGGTAGTATATCTTTCACGCTTGGTTTGGAGGGAAGCACGGAATCATTCAAAGTTGTCGCCCTAAATGACAACACGCTCGAATTCCAAGGTCAGGCGACGGAAAATGTACATAGTGATGGGACTTGCGGCGTATGGGCCAAGGGCTTGGTGAAGTTGGTTGTTTCCGGGGGGACCATCGCCAGTGAAGAGGGTCGATTGACCGTGACCGAAGCGGATGAGGCATGGATTTATTTCAGTGTAAGTACAGATTATCGACGTACAGATCAGGATTGGGTAACGGAGAACGAGGATACGCTGATGAAGGCTTTAAACAAGGGGTATGCCTTGCTGAGAGAGGATCATATTCAAGATTACAGCGAGCAATATGACAAGGTAGATATTCAGTTAGGGGCCAAAGGAAAATCCGATCTGACTACAGATCATCGTATTCATTTGTTGGAACAGGGTGGCGGGGATGAAGATCCACAGTTATTCGCCTTGTTTCTTCAATATGGACGGTATCTGACTATTGCGGGCTCTCGCGAGAACTCTCCGCTGCCTCTGCATCTCCAGGGAATCTGGAATGACGGTGAAGCGTGCCGAATGGGCTGGAGCTGTGATTATCATCTTGATGTGAATACCGAGATGAATTATTACCCCACAGAGATTACGAATCTGGGGGAGAGCCATTTTCCGTTACTTCGGTATGTTGAGGATCTGGCACAAGCGGGCAGGGAAACGGCACGTAATCTATACGGATGCGACGGATGGGTCGCTCACGTCTTCTCCAATGTATGGGGCTTTACGCTGCCTGGGTGGGAGACTTCCTGGGGGCTGAATGTTACAGGCGGATTATGGCTGGCTACACACCTGATTGAGCATTATGAGTACAGTCAGGATCATGTTTTCCTTGAGAATGTGGCCTATCCTGTACTTAAAGAATCCGCGAAATTCTATCTGGACTACATGTGTGAGCATCCTCGGAACGGTTGGCTGGTGACGGGTCCCTCCAATTCGCCGGAGAATCATTTCTATCCTGGTCATTCGAGAGATGATGCCCAGCAACTGTCCATGGGTACGACAATGGACCAGATACTGGTGCGCCGGCTCTTTGAATTCTGCCTCACTTCAGCAAGGCTTCTGGACAGAGATGAGGATTGGGGAAGGGAGCTGGAGGAAGCCATCAGCAAGCTGCCACCTCTACAGATCGGTAAGAAAGGCCAGCTTCAGGAATGGCTGGAGGATTACGAGGAGGTACAGCCGGAGCATCGACATTTATCCCATATGTACGCTTTGTATCCAGACAGTCAGATTACACCAGACCGGACACCGGAACTCAGTGCGGCAGCGCGTGTAACGCTGGAGAACCGCATGCTTCAGGAAGAGCTGGAGGATGTCGAGTTTACAGCTGCCCTGTTTGGCCTGGGTTTTGCAAGGCTGCATGATGGGCAGATGGCCTATAAACAGCTTTCACACTTGATTGGCGGCTTGTGCTTTGATAATCTGTTTACCTATTCCAAATCGGGCATTGCCGGAGCAGAGAGCAATATCTTTGTCGTTGATGGAAATTTCGGCGGTACAGCTGTCATTGCGGAGATGCTGCTGCAAAGTTATGCAGGCGAGATTCATCTGTTGCCAGCGCTCCCGCTGGCTTGGAGCACAGGCTCGATAACGGGGCTGAGAGCGAAAGGAAATGCGGAGGTAGACGCTGTCTGGGACAATGGAAAGCTGATATCTACGACCATTCACACTTTCTCACCGGGAACGTTCACGATTTGTTGGGGCAAACAGAGAACGATCCTTCATGCAGAAGCAGGTGAAAGTTACTATTTCAATAGCGAGCTGCAGTTGGTAAAATAACGATCTATACTTGAAAATAACTTTCATTTATATGGACCATGGTCCCACGGGGGGAAAAACATATAATAGAGACAGAAAGAGACAAAAGGGAGGGGACGTTGATGTATAGTATTTTTTTGGTGGACGATGAAGAACTGGAACTTGAGATGATGAGGGATTATATCCGCTGGGAAGAGATGGGTATCTATATTATGGGAACAGCGAGCAACGGCAGGGAGGCCTTGGAGAAAATCGAGGCCACCCAGCCTGATATCGTCCTTACGGATGTACAGATGCCGATGATGAACGGTATTGATCTGGCGAGAAAGATACAAGAGAGCTTTGACTCGATCCAGGTGATGTTTCTGACCGGACACGATGAATTTCAATATGTAAAATCGGCTATTAACGTAGGGGCTGTAGGATATATGCTAAAGCCGCTCGATCTAAATGAAATTGAAAGCGTTATCAACAAAGTGAAACAGCGTTGTGAGGAAGTTGTAATTAAAAACCGTTCCTTGGAGGCGGCCAAAGCCAATATTCTGAAGGAGTTATCTTACGAAAAAGATGCGGATCGTGCTATCGATCTCGCGTTTGGTTTCAGCCGTCTAACTCGTCAGCCGGAAACCACCCGATATGCAATGGCCTTGTTCAGTATCGATCCCAAGGAGGCCGAAGGGGAACAGCAAAGTCTGGAGGATTGCACATCTCGACTGGTGTCTTTTCTTGATCATTTCTTCAAGGCGAAGAACCTGAAAGCGACCTTTGTGGATTACAAGGAAGGGGAGACCGGTGTATTTATGGAAGCGGCCCAGCAGCCGGGACATTACGCGTGGGAAGACTTATCTGAGGCTATCCGTAATGCCCTGGACTTTACAGTGACGGCAGCTGTAGGGGGACAAGAAGCCGAGTTATCCCATATTCATTGTCTGTACGAACAGACGCGTATCGTTTTGAACGAGCGTTTCTATGAAGGTACAGGTACGATTATTCATGCGGAGACGCTTTCGAATCAGTTTTATACGGAGCATATGCCCCCATTTGATCAGAAGGAATGGTTTGAGGCCATTAACCGCCTGGATTTTGAATGGGCCGCGCAGAAGCTGCACGGATATATTGAGGGATTGGCAACACTGCGAGTCAAGAAAAAAATCATCTGCGACTGGTCGATAGATCTCGTTAATGAGCTGCTGGAGCAGCTTCATAAGCCTGTTCCCAAGCGGGCAGAGCTGTATCATTCCATCTATAATGCGCTGACTCTGCATGAGATCGAGGATCTGATTCTCGGTACTGCGGAAGATGCCGTGAGCATGCTGGGTGAGCGGTTTATGGACAAAAATGCCAAACTGATTCACAAGGTCCGCACCCTCATCGACCAGAATTACAATCAGCCGATTACCATCAACAGTCTGTCTGATCAGGTATACTTGTCACCAAACTATTTGAGATCCATTTTTAAGGAAAAAACTGGGATGACAATCCACGATTATCTGACACGTATCAGACTGGATAAAGCCAGGGAACTGCTGGCAGATGGCTCGCTCAAGATTCATGATATCGCACAGAATGTGGGCTATGAGAGTACGTCCTATTTTATTTCTCTATTCCTAAAGACACAAGGTGTAACACCTAACGAATACAGGAAAAGTATATGATAATGCAGGCTGTCAGGTAAAGATAATGATCCTCCGATTTTTCCTGAACATGATTTGGGTAGCTCCCTCTTACTAACCTATGATATGGCAAATGAAAGAGGCTTTCCTGTATGAATAGTAACATTGTGGTATGGAACATCCCCCTCCTCCTTTTTACAATTAGGCATATAGGAAAGGAAGGGGGAGAGAGGGGATTTGGCAGCTCTTTATGAAAGCGATTACAGATGATAGCTGTGAACCACTACAGGAATAGGCATATGGAGACCTAACTCAACCAAAAGAAAATGGAGGCATGTTATGTTGGGACAAATTATGAAAAAAGGATTTGTATTCTTTATCATTATTTGCTTGGTAGTTAGCGGGGGCAAGTTCGCTCGAACGGCTCACGCCGATGATACGAATACCTATGAAGCTGAGGCCGAGGGGAATATTTTGCTCGGCAATGCGACAATCACTGATAGCCCGACGGCTTCGGGCGGCAAGAAGGTCGGAGGCATGTACCAAGGCAGTTCCTTGCAATTTAACAATGTTACTGTAAGTGAGGCAGGAAATTATAAGATCTCCGTTTATTACATTTCAGGTGATTCGCGGCCATTCAATATTAGCGCGAACGGCGGGGAGAAGCAATTTGAAGAACCGCCCAAGACAGTCGATTGGGATACGGTGGGAATGGTTGATGTGACCCTTCCGTTGAACGCGGGTACCAATACCATTCTGATCGATGACAACAACTGGTATTCTCCCGACATCGACAAGATTGTGATTCGCGGTTTGGACAGTGGTCAACCGGGAGAAGGAGGCGGAGACGACTGGAAGAAAAATCTGCATGGTGCAATCATTGAGGCAGAAGCAGCTGACAATATTTTGAAAGGCAATGCCAAGGTGGTAGACAGCAGCGTTAGTTCAGGTGGAAAGAAAGTAACCGATTTGAACAAAAACAGTTCACTGCAATTTACGAATGTCACTGTACCGGCAGATGGTACATATTTGATCCGAATATCTTATATTTCCGGTGACCAGCGACCAGTCTATATGCAGGTGAACAATGACACGGATGAGATGATTGATCTGCCCAAAACGGCAAGCTGGAATACAGTAGGCATGTATGATGTGGAAGCTTCCCTTCATAAGGGTGTTAATACCATCACATTTTCGGATCATGATTGGTACTCCCCCGATTTTGACCGAATTGAAGTAATCCCGTATACGATCAGCTATGAAGCCGAAGATTCGGACAATACGCTGACTGGTGAAGCGCGTGTAATGGACAGTTCCAATGCTTCAGGTGGCAAAAAGGTTGGCTATTTGAATGGCGGGAGCTCCTTGACGTTCAATAAGATTATAGCCCCGATGACAGGGGATTACCGCGTTAATGTAGCTTATTTTTCCGGTGATCCTCGGAGCTTTTATGTCCACGCAAATAGTGGAGAAGAGCAATACCATGACCTGCCCAAAACAACGGATTGGGATACGGTAGGTACCTATGACCTTACACTCCCGTTAACTGAAGGTGAGAATACGATTACTTTTTCAGACAACAATGGCTATTCTCCCGATTTGGACCGGATTATCGTAGAGCCTGCGATAGAGACAGAACCTGAAAATCCGGGTGAAGGAGATGACGATCTGGGAACACCGGGTGACTCGGAACGTTACGGGGATATCACGGTAACCGATTATACGTATGGCCTCTTGGTATCGAACGGAAAATATGAAGTGTCTTATAATACCCAGACTGGATTAGTCGGCTATAGCTGGGCAGATGGGCAGAAGATGCGGGGCATCTTTAGTAGCATTAAACTTGGTGAGAGCCTTGTGGAAACCAAAGGGTATGAGAGTCATGCGAGCGGTGGAGCACCACTGGAGATTGAGGATGGATTCGGCAAAGGCGTTGAGCTGACTTTTGTTCATACTTCCACTGGCAAACCAACCCTGAAGCAGGTCTACCGGTTTTATGAAGATAAATCGTATTTCCTCAACCGTCTGGATGCCCTCAGTGATTCGGAGATCCAGAGCAATTATATGTCACCAATTACGGTGAAAAATACGGGCGGTGTAGATATCGGCGTTAGCTCGGATAATCGAGTACTGACAGTGCCTTTTGACAATGATGCCTGGATTCGCTACAAATCTCAAACGATGAACCGGGCGGATACTAGTTACGAAATGACAACGGTATTCAATAACTCGACTCGTAATGGTCTGGTGATCGGTTCAGTAACCCATGACACATGGAAGACGGGTATTGATTGGAAAGGTTCTGCTAATCGTCTGAATGAATTCGCTGTGTATGGTGGTGCAGCGAGTGATGTTACCCGCGATACCCAGTCCCATGGCAGCCTGAGCGGTACTGAACTGTCTTCACCACTGATTATGGTAGGTGCTTTCAGTGATTATCGTACAGGACTTGAAGAATACGGTAAAGCGAATGCGATCATCACGCCTCCTCTGGCCTTGAATCCGGAATTGCCGCAAGGTGTTCCGGTTGGATGGAATAGTTGGGGCGCTTATGACAGCAGCCTTTCGTATCAGAATGTAGTAGATGTGTCCAATTATTTTAAGAACAGCCTGAAGAAGTTCAACAATAACGGCAATGTATTCATTAATATGGATTCCTACTGGGATAATCTGAGTGATGCAGAGCTTGCCCAAGCCGTATCTGTAATTAAGGACAATGGTCAGCATGCGGGCATCTACTGGGGACCATTTGTGTACTGGGGCAACGATATGAGCCAAACGGTAGATGGTACCAACGGGAAATATACGTATGGTGATATTGTACTCAAGGATGCTAAGGGGAAACCTCTGCCTACGCTGGATGGGGCATATGCACTGGATGTGACACATCCGGGGAGTCAAATGCGCATGAATTATTTTCTGGATAAGTTTAAAACACTTGGATTCACATTCATCAAACTGGATTTCCTGACGCATGGCTCACTGGAAGGCCAACACTATGACACTAACGTGATGACAGGAATCCAGGCATACAATGAAGGAATGCGTTACGTCGAAGAGCGATTGGACGGAAAAATGTTCATTAGTGCGTCCATTGCACCGATCTTTCCAAGTCAATACGCGCACAGCAGACGGATCTCCTGTGACACCTATGGCAAAATCAATGAGACGGAGTACATGCTTAATTCATTGACATATGGTTTCTGGCAAAATGGCACGATCTATTCCTATACAGACCCTGATCATCTGGCATTAAGCAGTGCATCAAGTCTGGAGGAAGCCCGCAGCCGGGTAAATTCCGGTGTGATTGCCGGTACGGTGATGCTGG
The DNA here is from genome assembly GCF_030226665.1 of Paenibacillus sp. UMB7766-LJ446. Classification (NCBI taxonomy): domain Bacteria; kingdom Bacillati; phylum Bacillota; class Bacilli; order Caryophanales; family Paenibacillaceae; genus Paenibacillus; species Paenibacillus sp. UMB7766-LJ446. The sequence goes on along the minus strand of NZ_JASOYM010000001.1, from coordinate 112,777 downwards.
ATTCCGATGATGTGAACGATCCCAAGGCACAGGAATACATGACGGCATTGTACAATAACACGGATGTTCTTCAGGTGGCGCTGAAAGGAAAAGTATTCAAGCCGCTTGAAGGGAATACGAATGCAAACGCAGCAGATACGTTTGTTCTGAAGGACGGCAATGATTATTACCTTGCCGTATTTAATTACAGCGGCAATATTTCAACGAACAAAACGATTCAGTTGGGTCGTGCTGGGTTGAATGATTCCAAATCCTACACGTTAAAAGACTTGTGGACAGGTGAATCTTCGTCAGCCACGGGTTCATGGTCCATCTCGCTGGCACCGGATGAATCGAAGTTGGTTAAATTGACCGAAAAACCAGTCACCCCGGAAAATCCGGGAAATCCAGGCAACCCAGGTAATCCAGATAATCCAAGCAACCCTGGCAACAATGGCAATACCAATAATACTAGCGGGAACTCCGGCAACAGCGCGACTCCGGAGAACGATACAGTAAAACTCGTCATTACAGCCGATATGCTGAAAGTGGACAGTGGGGCAGGGAGAGCCGTTGTGGACATCCAAGCGGGTACTCAGGAGCTGCAACTGTCATCGGCTGTCTTACGTCAGCTCGGCAACCATACATTGGAAGTGAAATCAGGCAAGCTAACTCTGCAAATCCCTGCGAGTTTGTTCCAGCAGCTACTGAGCAAACTACCAGCGGGGCAACAGGAAGATAGTACGCTTTCCCTGAAAATGATTCCGCTTGGCAGCAAGGCCAAGGAGGTCATAGCTGAAGTGGATGCATCTTCCCGGGCAACCGTTTCCCTTAAGGGAGAAATCTATGAATTCAGCCTTTCAGCAACAACAAAATCAGGTACAACCGAAACACTCTCTGCGTTTGATCATCCAATTACGCTGAGTCTGGCAGTTGCTGAAGGCTTCGAGCCTACGCAGGGAGGAATTTATTATATCAACGAAAATGGAAAACTTGAATTTCTAAAATCGGATTATACGAATGGCGTATTAACAACTAAAGTGAGCCACTTCAGCAAGTATGCTGTTCTGGAACTGAATCGGACGTTTGCTGATGTTCCGGCCAATCATTGGGCCAGCTCTGTCATCAAGGAATTAGCGGCTAAACTGTTTGTTGATGGCACAAATGAGGATCAATTTGAGCCCGGACGTGCAATCACCCGCGCTGAATTCACCGCTATGCTCGTTCATTCCCTGGGACTGACCATAGCAGGGGAAGTGCTCTTTACAGATGTGGCGACAGATGCTTGGTACGAGGAACCCATCTCGATCGCGACCCAAGCCGGTATTGTAAACGGTAGAAGTGATGTCAGGTTCGAGCCGGACGCACAGATTACCCGTGAGGAAATCACGGTGATGCTGGTGAAGGCAAATGAACTGTATGTTGGAAAAATGCCTGCTGGTTCTACAGACATCTTGTTTACCGATATGGATCAGGTTTCTTCATGGGCAACTGCTTCGGTACAAGATGCAGCCCGATTGGGTCTGGTTCAAGGACAAAGACAGGGACAGTTTGTACCTCAAGGGATTGCTTCCCGTGCAGAAGCCGCTCAGGTCATCTACAACCTGATTTTGAAGTAAGCTATGAGGCTGCGAGTGGACATCGCAGCCTTATTTTCATCACTTTGAAATGACAGATGATTTCCCCTATGGATTGTAAGATTGCGATATGGCTAATATAACTCCTGCTTCCTACAATAATATGTATGTTCACAATACACAGCACAAGGGTAACAGGAACTCGAAAGGATGATAAACTTGACGATTCAATATAATGAACAACAACGCATATTTGCAATACAGATGAAGAACTCGTCCTATATTTTTGGAATTAATGAAAGAGAACATCTCCAGCATCTATATTGGGGAGTCCCGGTGGAAATTGAAGACAGCGCTCCGTTGCTCCATCTACAATCCCATAGCTCTTTTGATGCAGAAGTCGAAGGAGAGGTAGAAGAGTATAGCTTCTGGGGAGGCGCATCTTACACAGAGCCATCTCTGAAACTGCGTATGCCTGATGGTGTCCGCGATCTTCAAGTAAGGTATGACCGTCACGAGATCATTGAGCAGGATGGCAGACAGACGCTGATTGTCACACTAAAGGATCAGGTGTATGCACTTGAAACGCAGCTGGTATATCGGGTCATCCCGGAATTCGACCTGGTGGAGCGTTATACGAATATCGTAAATACGGGACAGGAAGCTATCGTGCTGGAAAGCATGCAATCCGCAGCCTGGACCCTGCCCTATCTCCAGGATTATCGCCTGACGCATGTTACGGGTAAATGGTCGGGTGAATTCCAACTGCGCAATACCGTTTTGACTGAGGGGAAAAAGGTGCTTGAATCACGGAGAGGTTTCACCGACGGTCATGCCAACCCCTGGTTTGCCATTGATGACGGTCTTTCGACAGAAAGCGGCGGCGGGGTATGGTTTGGCGCTCTCGCCTGGAGCGGGAACTGGAAGATTGTCGCCGAGAAAACGCCGTTCACCCATGTCCGGGTAACGGGCGGTATCAATGATTTTGACAATGAATGGCTGCTGGGTGCAGGGGAAACGTTCGAGACGCCTGTCTTTGTTGGCGGATTTAGCCCTGAAGGCTTTGGCGGCATGAGCCACCGCTTGCATCAGTACCAATATGATTACATACTGCCGCGCAGTGAAATCGGGAAAGTGCTTTACAACTCCTGGGAAGCTACCTACTTCGATGTGAATGCTCAGGACCAAATGGCGCTTGCCGAGCGGGCAGCCAAGATGGGTGTGGAGCTGTTTGTCGTGGATGACGGCTGGTTCGGGCAGCGGCATTCCGACCGTGCGGGGTTAGGCGACTGGAACGTGAACAAGGAGAAGTTCCCGAACGGTCTTGTGGAGCTGATTGACCGGGTTCACGGACTCGGGATGGAATTTGGCATATGGGTGGAGCCGGAGTCGGTCAACCCGGATAGTGATCTCTACAGAGCGCATCCAGACTGGGTATATCATTTTGAGACCCGGGGACGCACGGAGCTTCGCAATCAACTGCTGCTGAACATTTCCAAGCCGGAGGTCAAGCAATACATTATTGATTTTATGACCGAACTGCTGGGCAATCATGAGATTAAGTTCATTAAATGGGACATGAACCGGACCATCACGGAGCCGGGTATGAAGGATCACCCCATTAACCGCCAGAAAGAAGTTTGGGTAAGGCATGTCCAGAGCCTGTATGATATCTGGTCACAGCTGCGAGCCAAGTTCCCGAATGTGGAGTTTGAGACTTGCGCAGGAGGGGGCTCGCGGATTGATCTGGGCATCTTCCGTTATGCCGACCAGTCCTGGCCGAGTGACAATACGGATGCGTTCGACCGTCTGAGCATTCAGGAAGGCTTCTCGTATACGTATGCACCACGTATGATGACCTGTTGGGTGACCGAGTCGCCTACAGGAATGAATGGACGAAACGTCTCCCTGAAATATCGATTCCACAGTGCAATGATGGGCACGCTTGGTATTGGCTCCAATCTGAACGAGTGGAGTGATGAATGGATTGAGCAGTCCGGGGAATTCATCGGTCAGTACAAAGCCATTCGCCACCTGGTCCAGTTCGGCAGACAGTTCCGTCTGACTGCGCTTCGTCATAAAGGGGTTACGGCTGTCCAGTACAGCAATACGGAAGGAAGTGATCATGTGCTGTTCGCTTTTCTTCACTCGCAGAAGCTGGGTGAACCGTTACCAAGACTGCGTTTGGCAGGGCTTCAGGCTGACAAGAGCTATTACATTGATGAGCTGGGGTTATCGGTCAGTGGGCGTGCGCTGATGAACATCGGAGTAGAACTGCCCCTACGCGGCGATTTCGACAGCTTGGTGTATCGTATCCGTGAGCAGGTGTAATGACTCTATAGCATGGTTTAAAAGGAGTGCTTTGCAAGCCAATCGTGGCAGCATTGCACTCCTTTTTATTGAATCTCTTTTTGGGGCAGACGGATCTGGACCGTGGTTCCGATACCTAGTTTGCTATACACTTTAACACCGTAGTATTCACCGAATTTCAGCTTAATCCGCCGATCCACATTCGAAATGCCATAGCCTCTTCCTTCTTTCTCTTCAAACAAAGACTGAAGCGTCTCACGCCGCATGCCCATTCCGTCGTCTATGACAGATAAGACGATACTATTATTCTCAATGACACCCTTGATATGGATATTCAGGGGCCGATCCTGATTCCAAAGTGCATGAATCACCGCATTCTCTACAAAAGGCTGTAACGCAAGCTTCACTGTTGAGTAGGGCAGGATCGATTGATCTATCGTGTAGATGATATTCAGCTTGCCCTTAAACCGAATAAGCTGAATGGCATTATAGCTCTGCGTCAGCTTCAATTCCTCATTGATGGTCAGGATGCTCTTTCCTTTATTCAGGGATATCCGATAGAACTTGGCCAGATGAAGAACCATATCCTGAATCTGAGGGTCCTGATGCTTTACGGCCAGAGAGGAGATCGAGCCGAGTGTATTATACAGAAAATGAGGATTGATCTGAGCTTGTAGCAGGTCAAGCTCGGCTTCCTTGCTCTGTAGCTCCTTCTGGTAGACCTCTGTAACCAGACTTTTCAACCGTGTTGTCATCTGTTCGAATGCAAAGTGAAGCTGTCCGATCTCATCACTGCCCATTTGTTCCTCATGGGTAGGGTTGAAATCCCCCCGTTCAATGCGCCGAATCATCCGAATTAACGTCCTGATGCGTTTGCTGAACAGCGAGGCGGTAATATAGATGAGCAGCAAGGCCACGCCAATGAAGCCCAGTGAAATCTTGATAATAAGCTGAGAGAGAGATTTGGCATCCTTGATGATACTGTCATAAGGAAAGATGGACACCGTTTTCCAGCCATTTTTGAGCGTGTTATACACCGCTAGAGCCTTCACCCCTTGGTACGTTGTATCAAATCTGCCTGAAGGCGTCTCATCAAAATTCTGATGAAGTAGCTTGGGCAGGCTTGTGTTGATCAACTGCTTGTCCGCTGAAGACAGAATAATGCCCTTGTCGTTTATGATAAAGATGTCTTTGCCGCCTGCTTCTTTTTCCATGAGAGAATAGATGACAGACTCGGAAATTTGAAAGACCAGCATCCCGTAGGGGTACTGATTACTATTGTTGTTCAGTAGCCGGGCGAGCGTAAACATGGCAGGACCATTCTCTGTCTGTGGCGATGAGAGATGAATAATGTTCCCGTAGGATTGTTTTAACTTGTGGAACAGTTCCGTGTTTTCAACTTCGGGTGTAATTGGTCTGATATAATAATTGTCTTTGGGCAGCGATAGATTGTCTGAATAAATGAATGCGCTATCAAAATCAGGGTAGGCAGCCATCACGGTGTCAATTCGATTGCCAATGTAATTATAGACATCCAAATAGGATGGATCATCCTGATATTCGTTCGTAAGGTAATTGGCAAGGCGGTTATCCAAATAAATGGAAGCCGAAATATGTTCGTAGCTGTCCAGTTTATTCTCCAGATTTTTAGTGATCTGAGCGGTTGAGTTCGTCATGTTGATGTAGATCTGCTCGGTAAGTTTCGTTTTGGTAAGTTCATACGAAAAATAAACCAATAGCATCATCGGAATGATGGTGACTAGTACAAATACCATAAATAATTTGGAACGAAAGCTCAGGTTAACAAAAGGCATGTATATGTATTTTCGATAGAATTGGTGCATCGGGAAGCCCTCTCTTGACTGATTATTCGTTGCACAGTTCATCATAGCAGAGTGATTATGGAAATCCAATCCTCTCTTTGCACCAAAACATCTTTAAAAAGCGGTATCTTTCGGAGAATTCGACTATGGCAAGCGATCTGCGTCAAATTTATGATAAATAGGAGAGAAGTTGAATCAAGATATGGCCGGCCATACTGCTGTATAGAAAAAGGGAGGGTGTTTAATGCATAAGGTAAGCGCTATCAAAACAGTCAGGAGCAATAATCTGATAAGCAGGCTAAAAGAGCAAAAATGGTTATTCGTGCTTATGCTTCCTGCCTTCATTGCGACATTGCTATTTTCCTATGGTCCGATGTTTGGACTGTATATGGCGTTTACGAATTATCAGCCGGGTGGAGGATCGTTTTTTCATCAGTTCTTCCATGCCGAATTTGTAGGTTTCCAGTGGTTTGAGTATTTCTTTACAACAGGAGACTTCTATCGGGTTATGCGTAACACGCTTGCAACAAGCTTGCTGACCCTGTTCTTCGGATTTCCTGCGCCGATCATTCTCGCGCTTGTGCTGAATGAAGCGAGACAGGGATTTTTCAAGCGCTTTGTACAGACGGTTTCTTATCTGCCGCATTTTATCTCATGGGTTATTGCAGCCAACATTGTAATTACGCTGCTGGCTTCAGATGGAATGCTTAACAATATTCTGGTTCTGCTGGGCGTTGTCAAAGAACCGGTCGCATTTTTGCAGAACGGGCCTCTATTCTGGTGGATTATTGCACTGTCGAACATGTGGAAAGAGATGGGTTTTAGCGCCATTATGTATCTCGCCGCAATTGCTTCCATTAATCCGGAGCTCTACGAAGCGGCAAGGGTGGACGGAGCGAGTCGATTTAAGCAAATGTGGTATATTACGCTGCCTTCCATGCGCCCTACCATTGTCATATTGGCCATTCTCGCGGTCGGAGGCATTTTGAATGCGGGATTTGAACAGCAATACCTGCTGCAAAATAATACGGTGCTTGAATACTCCGAAGTTATTGATATTTATGCCTACAAATACGGACTACAGAACAGCATGTTCTCTTACGGGGCTGCTGTGGGAATGTTCAAATCCGTTGTTGCCTTTATTCTTGTCCTCATCGTGAACCGGATTTCCAGAAAAGTGAACGATCAGGCGTTGTTCTAACTATAAAAGAGACAGAGGGGAGCGCTTGTGATGATACTGAACAGATTCGGGGATCGTATTTTCAAAATCATTGTGTATTTCATTCTTATTCTCGTATTACTGGTTACATTTCTTCCGTTTTGGAATATACTCGTTCTTTCATTGAACAGCGCGGAGGATACGGTACGGGGCGGTGTATACCTGTGGCCCAGGGATTTAACTTTGGACAGCTATCAGCAGATTTTAAAAGATAGTGAGATCTTAAACGGGCTGTGGGTAACCGTCAAACGAACGCTGATTGGCGCACCACTGTCGGTTCTCGTCATTACGATGCTTGCATATCCGCTAAGTCGGCGAAATCTGATTGGTCGTAAAGGCTGGAACCTGTACTTTATCTTTACCATGTATTTCAGTGGTGGACTCATTCCGTTCTACATGGTGCTTAAGGCACTGAATATGATAGATACATTCTCGGTATTTATTTTGCCAAGTTTGATGAATGTCTTCTATATGATTATTGTCCGTACCTTTATGGAGCAGCTGCCCCATGAGATTGAAGAATCGGCGAGGGTGGATGGCGCTAACGATCTGACCATTTTCTTCCGAATTGTGATGCCGCTGACAACACCTGTACTTGCAACGGTGGGCCTTTTTCAAGCCATTGGACATTGGAATGCCTGGTTTGATTCCTATGCGTTTACCTACAGCTCGGATCTGAAGACCCTGCAAGCCGTGCTCGTCAAAATATTGAATCAATTTCAGACCGGTGGCATGATCTCACAAACGCAAATGCTGGCCAACTCGGCTAAACGAAATGCGGTTTCCAGCGATACCATTCGAATGGCTGCTACCATGGTAGCCACCTTACCAATCGTTATGGTGTACCCGTTCCTGCAAAAATACTTTGTTAAAGGCATGACTTTGGGAGCGGTGAAGAGTTAATCTATTCCATAATCCGGTTGCAGGGAAGGTTTGTCCGGTGGCCTCTCTCTGAAAGGGGGTGGGCAGAGATCGTTTTGGAAATGCTCAATCTAGCACTACAGGAATTTATTCATTGGGAGGAATTAGGGTGTCAATGACAAAGACAAAAAAATGGATGACTATGGGAATTACAGCTGCATTAGTCGTTGGTTTGCTGGCGGGCTGCTCCTCCAATGACGGAGAGAACAATACAGCGGGTAAAGATGGTGATCAAGGGCCGATTACGCTAACCTGGTTTGACGGCAATACCAAAGGAGAACCTTTTACCGATGCGGTTGCCCAGGAAATTACCAAAAAGACAGGCATAGAGATTTCCATCCAACAACCAACGGGTAATCCAACGGAAAAACTGAGCCTGATGCTCGCCAGTGGTGACTATCCGGATGTGGTGGTCATGAGCCGGGGAGATGCTTCCCTCGATAAGTACATTTCAAGCGGCGCATTCATTCCACTGGATGAGTTAATTGAAAAGTACGGTTCTGATCTGAAAGAAATGTATGGCGAAACCTTGACCAAAACACGTTATACAGACGGCAAGAACTACTATCTGGCAAACTGGTATGGACTCGACAGTGATCCGGTCTTCGGTATGCTGATGAGACAAAACCTGCTGGAAGAGTTTCTTCCAGACCAGGCAGATGGTTCAAAGCCACTCACAACGGATGAGTTTGAAGCTCTCCTGAAAAATTTTAAAGAAAAATACAAAACGATTGATGGCAAAGAGTCCATCCCCATGACCATGAACGGTGAGAACATGGGTGCGAATCTCGGAACTTTCAAAGGCATGTGGGGCTTAAAAACGTATTATGATAACAACGGACGTCTGCAATATGATGTCAAGGACCCCAAATATCGTGAGATGCTGTTATATATCAATCGCTTATATAGAGAAGGTCTGATTGAGAAGGAATTTGCTATTAGCAAAACGCAGACCTGGATTCAAAAGCTGACGACTGGTGCGGTGTTCGCTACACCAGGTGCTTATTGGGACCCAGGTAACGGTAATGCGGCCCTGAAGAAGGACGGCGGGGAAAAGAATCAGTTGTTTGCATACAAGGTTGTTGCTCCGGGCGTAGATCCGGCTCAAACGACATTTGGTCCAAGAAGCTCGCTTGGATGGGATGCCATTGCTATTACCAAAAACAACAAACACCCGGAAGAAACCATAAAGCTGTTTAATTATCTGGCGAGTGATGAAGGACAGCATTTGCTGCTGTGGGGTAAGGAAGGCGAGCAATATACGATGGTGGATGGTAAGCGACAACCAGACCCTGCATTCCTGCAAAGCTTCAAGGATAACTGGGATGACACGGTGAAGAAAAGCGGTGTTCGTAAATGGTTATGGTTTATCAAAAATGGTCTGGATCCGAATGGACAGCCGTATGACATGGCGGTTAAATTCCAGCGTAGTGAAGTGGATGAACTGGCCCTCAAGAGTCTCGGCGATTCCGTATGGGATACAGCACAGTATGATAACCTGAATCCGGATGGGGGAACACCTCAAGCACTGACGGCCCAGAAGGTGAAGGATATTATGGATCAGAGCATTACAAGAGCCATTATTGCCCCAAGTGAAGCTGAAGCCAATTCAGTATTTGACAAGATGCTGGAGGATATGAAAAAGGCCGGCGATGAGAAAGTGGAAGATATTATTAACGAGAAATATGCTCAGCGTATGGAGCTGTGGAATTCTAAATAATTGAAGAGTAATTTTGGAAAAAAGAAGCGTCCTGGGATGATCCGGGGCGCTTCTTCTTGTTGACCGCATTCCACACGATGCACTACACCTTCGCTTTAACAATAGTGATAATATCTCCTGTTACTGTTGTGATCTTGCCAATTGGACCAGACAACATATATTGCTCGCCGGATGAAAGAGTGCACATTGCCCCTTCTGTCCAAGGGATATAGAAGGAAAGGGAGCTGCCTGCTTTGCTCTCAATTTCAATCCAATCGGTTTCTCCATCCACGAAAGCCGCACTGACGAGGAATCCACCCACGGCACGGAGGGTGTGGAACTCTGCCCTCTGACCGTTCGGCCAGTTGGGGAAGAAGCGCAGGTTTCCATTATAGCTTTGAAGAAGGCATTCATTGATTACAGCAGGCAGGGCGAAATTTTCGAACCAGATGCCCATGCGGGACATGAAATCGAAGTTGTCCGTGTCAGCATAGCGACCACCGCTCATTAGGACCCGGTCTGTGCAAGTTCCGTTTGGCAGCAGACAATACTGGATTTGACGCGTAAATCGTTCCAAATCCAATACGCCAAGCCGGGCTCCGGCAAGATGATAGAATACCAGTTCATTCCCACCTTCGTTGCGGTGGTTAAGGTAGGAGTTTACTGCGGTCTGGTATTCCTCCTCTGGTGAATGAAGCCCGTGGTCTTCGCCCGGAAATACGGTCGTAATCGGAATCGGGACGTTATACACCACGTCAGGATCCTCACCTTCAACCGACACAAAGACTGGACCCTTGCCGGATTTGGCTGTGGGATAAGAAGGGAAATGGCACAAAATCTCCTTTACATTTTCCAGAAGCTTCTGCTCGGTTTCTACCCTTTCAAGAATATCGCACGCTTGGGTGAACGCATTGAATAGAAACCGTGTCAGTGTCAGGTCAATCAGGCCATCTTTGTTCTTGCCAAAACCGGGTGCAATCTCATACAGCTCCGGTACCACCGTCGGAAAAATGTGATAATTGTCATCTCCCCAGCGTTCCCCCTGTGCTTCTGGGCGTTTCATGTAATCGACCATGAACAGCACGGCTTCTTTCATGGGTTGAAATGCACGATCACGTAGGAACGTCTCGTCCATGGAATATAGATAGTGCCACCATAGACTTTGTACGGTCCAAGGCGTCTCACAGATTTCCCATCCCCAGTGCGGGACAGGGTAGGGCATCATGGACATCTCAACAGGATAGGCTGAGTGTGGGAAATAAGCTCCGCTCAGTCCGTAATAATCCCGTGCCCACGCTCGGCTGACAGGAAGTACATGATCAACCATATCCACGTAAGGAAGATGTTTGTCGAGATGGTTGCTGGAGAATGCGAGCCAGAATGGCTGCTGGGTGTTGTAATTCATGTGGTAATCCCCATGCCAGTCTGCGCCGATGGTTCGATAGCTCCAGTTGGCAAAAAGGCCAGGACAGGTCACGCCCTCTTTGACTGCACAGTTGAAAAAGTACAGATTATGGTACCAGATCCGCTCCAAAAATTCATCTTCCAGTGCGACGGAGGAGCGGCTCCAATAATCTTGCCACTTTGCAGTCGATTCTTCCTTAGCTTGAATGAAGGAGGATAAATCTGGGGGAAGGGCCTCATCATCGATTTCATTATAAAGACCTTCCCATAGCTCTGCGCAGGCCAGAAAGCCGTGCTCATGTATTCCGGAAGGAGAGAGAATGACTTCTGAAATTGGCGTGCGGAAGGGCTGTTCTTCAATCTGGGATAATCCAGATACGGTTACAGCGAGCCGGAAAGCCTTATCTTTTACCTGAGTTACATAAGGCGCAGATGGATGCTCCACATGCGGTAAAATTTGCGTAAATGACTGTGTATTCGTATCTGTATCCGTTATAACTGCTGCTTGAGGGAATTCTGACGGTGTTTCGGGATCAGGAATCAGCTTGACCTCATTGAATAAGGCAGCCAAAGCGCCCGTATCGCCATCGTACACGTTCATCCAGATCCGGTCGCGCTCTGCTTCTACAAAGAGCTCGAATACGACAGGTTTGCCGTCTAAAAGGAAATCAACGGTACAAAGGCCATTGGCAATATCAATGGTATGGCCAATGATTTCAGCCTTTCGTCGATCATATCGCAGTAAAAGAGATCCGCAGGGCATGGGCTTGGGATAAGCTTTACTGTAATTTTGCCCGGCAAGCTTACAATACTGTTTGTACCAAGGATGATCCGTCAATCGTTGTAAGTCGGCTGGAAGAGCAGCAAATCTGTTATAGACCTCTTGGAAAGTCATCAGCTCGTCACGGTGTTCTTCGGCGAGGCGAATATCCCAAACATTGTTGTGTCCAAAATGGAGTAACACGGCGTCAGGTCGGGTTGTTACCACAATGCCCAATCCTCCGTTGCCGAGCAGTGCACCTTCGAAGAAATCCGGTGCAGGACCCGTGAAAGCAATGGGATGCAGCTGGGCCCGCTCATATCCGCTATTCTTATTTACCTCGTGTTTTGTCTGTGTTTGCATATCATTCTTTGGCACAAGTCGTCCTCCTCATGAAAGTCATGCGATGTACAGTTTTTACTGTATCTGAACAGCAGTTTGCTGTATTTAGCAAGACGTCCATGATTTGCACGATAGTCAGGTCAATTGGTACTGCTGATATGTACCTCTAGTGCCGAATTGTACCTTTCGGTCATGAAGATGAAAGGTTAACCTCAAGAGAAACGGAGTCGGAAAGGAAACTTCCCATGGATTTTGCTTCCTTGCATCCCTATGTATATTTGGCGACACGATACCCTTTTGTGAAAGGACAGACGAGTTCTCCGCGAATTTGCTATACCAGCTCCATTTACTTGATTAACGAAGGATATGGGGTTTTAAGTACAAATGGTCACAGCAGCAAGCTTGGTCCAGGTTCCTTGGTCTATATTCCAGCGGGGCAGCTGCATGAATGGGTGGCTGATGCGGAGAATCCTATGATACACCTGTGCTGTTATTTTGATTGGCACTATGTGGAGCGAAAAGCTGTGTTTGATACAGCCTGTCCGATCTGTTATCCGCCGCAGGAGTTGCATCAAGCCTTTGTTGGCCCGGGCTTCCCTTATACGATTAGGGAAAATTCAAAGGTGGAGTCGCTGCGGATTTGGCAGGATCTGTTCCAGGATTTTTATAACAGCGGGTCATACACCAACGAGCAAACCTTTATGCGCAGCTTGATGACTCAGCGTAATTTTCAGACGTTTATTGACTATTTTCTGAACTGCTGCATGCGGAAGGACGATGTAATCGCTGATCGCCGGATAGCCCATATGCTTAAAATGATGGAGCAGGACTTACTTCACGGGGCACCCAGGCCGCTGGAGATCTATTACAAAAACCTCAATATGAGCCGAGGGCATTTTTTCGAGTTGTTTCGAAAATCTACCGGATACTCTCCCATTCAGTATATGAATCAATTTCGTATTGGACGGGCGAAGCATGATCTGCAACATACGTCACTAAGTATCACACAGATCGCAGAGAAATATCATTTTAGCTCCGTTCATTATTTCTCCAGACTCTTTCATCAACTGACAGGTCAGGCCCCGCGCCAATATCGCTCACAGCGGTCCAAGACTGTGGCCTTAGGTGCTCCATTGGAATGAACAGGCTTTTTTTGTCTACATATTCCCCCTTCATTGTTCAAATAATGATGGGACAGAACAAAGGAGGGAACGATGGATGAATAAGGCCGAACGAAAAGGGTGGTCCTGCACCTGGAAATTTAAATTGTCAGTGGTGTTGACAGGTACGATATTAATGGTTTATGGTACGGGCCTTTCTGCCAGCAGTGCGGAATCACAGCTTCGTTCAGGACAGGCACCAGAGCAAGTGATAACGGAGCAATCTTCAATGCAAGTACCTGGGAATTCAACTTCAGGTTATACATCATCAGAAACTCCAGCAAAACCAACCCAGCATAAACGAATGGCGATCATTATTGATGATGCGGGAAATGACATGAAAGGTACTTCTGAAATTTTGGCAACGCCGGTGAAGTTGACGTTGGCCGTGATGCCATTCCTGCAAACGACGAAGAAAGATGCGATTGCGGCGCATGAAAAAGGCATGGATGTCATTGTTCACATGCCCATGGAGCCGAATAAGGGACGACCAGAATGGCTAGGTCCAGGTGCGATCACCTCCAATCTGACGGATGAAGAAGTACGTGATCGAGTGGAGAAGGCCATTGATGAGGTTCCATATGCCATCGGCATGAACAATCATATGGGTTCCAAAATTACGTCTGACAAACGCATCATGTCCATTGTATTGGATGTATGTCGAGAGCGAGGGCTGTTTTTTGTGGATAGTCGTACCAATTTCCGCTCCGTAGTTGGGGAATTGGCCATCACCAAAAATATGCCACCTATCGGCAACGACATTTTTTTGGATGACCATAATTCCAAACAACATATACGCAAACAAATGGATCTGGCGGCCAAGCGTGCCATGGACAAGGATGTGTGTGTCGTGATCGGCCATGTTGGCCATACCGGATTAAATACCTCTGCTGTAGTCCATGAATCCGTCTCCCGACTCAAAGGTCAGATTGAGTTCGTCGGCATTAGCGATCTGGTTCGTGATGTTTGGCATTGGCAAGCCGAGCCTAAACTGCCGACAGATAATAAATAATGCCATTTGCGATGGACTGTGCGATCCGTTTCTGTTGTTTAGGATCACTAATCATCGCGCGATCGCGTGCATTGCTCAGAAATCCGGTTTCAACAATTACAGCGGGTTGCTTCACATGATTTAACAGGTAAAAGGGCTTGCCCCATACGACATCGCGTTGTGTCTCATACAATTGATTAAGTTCATTCTGAATGGAGCTTGCCAGCATGTAGCTGCGTCCTTCATTCTGATACAAAACAACCGGACCTCGTGTAGACGATCTGGGACTCCAATTGGCATGGATACTGACGACGATGTCGGTGCTGACCTCTTCGCTAAGGCTTTTGCGTTGTGCCAAATCCTTGCGATGGCGTGAGCGACTGTTTAACCAGCGATTTTCGTCACTCAGCGCATAATCTCCAAGTCGGTTGATGATGACCGCATAACCCTTGCTGCGAAGCAGGAGATACACCCTTTGGCTAATGGCCAGGTTGATGTCTTTTTCCAGTACTCCGTGGTCTGTTGTTCCACCATCAATGCCGCCGTGACCGACGTCCAGAAGGATTACAGGTGCTGCAAACGCATGATGAGTGGAATGATAGGCATCTCCATCGGTTACCGGCAGCATGGATGGGCTTATGGGTGATCGTTGTGAATACAATGTAGGCAGATTGGTTGGTGTGACTTTCGCCGCATCGGCGTGGGAGTTCACGGGAATGCAACTGATGCTGATTAGCAATGCCATCAATGCGGCCAGCAGCTTATACATGAGAATACACGCTCCTTTTTGGAATAGGCATCTTATGCCATGAAGTAGTGGATGGATACCTTTGGCATTAGACTGTGCATTCTTCTGTTTTTCATACTCCTCCCAGCAAAAAAATGTTTATCGATGATCGCTTCTGCACACAATAGAGGTAACATAAGCCCCGGCTATGCCGGAGCTAAAGGAGGCAAAGGTTATGGCCAAAAGTGATGAGTTGGTGAAATACATCACGCAAAGAGTCGTTCATTATATCGATACACCGAAGGATGAACGTAAAGGACGCACCAAAGCCAAAGAACCGTGGACCATGAAGTGGTTTGGAATGATTCCTTTTGCTGTATCCCTGTGGGTAGGGAAAAAGGAAAAAACGATGAATACGCAGGGGGACATGAAGAAACGAAGCTCCTCCGGTAAAGGGTAAATCAAGAACTAACGCAGGTAGTAGCCTAGCTTCCCCCCCACAGAAAAAGACGCATTCCTATGAAGAACCAGAGGAAGGCGTCTTATTTGTTGTGTAAATCGTTCATGGTTTCACGGCATAGAAATTCCCGTCCCGCAGTAAGGTTTGAAGAGGTACAAATCGTCTTACCGAAGTCTTACCGCCAATAGCTACATACTGATTTTGAACTGTGCCACGATCGTTACGCCAGATCTGATAACCACTGACGGGCAGAGGTCCGCCATATAGGACATTTTGTTGATCCGCAGAGAAAACAATCTTTTTGTGTTCCTTCCATTGCTGATTTAATGTTTTGATTCCGGTGATTGAAACTGCCTTGGATGTGATCCATAACAGATTGTCCGCGGGATCAAACAGCGGTTGCAGGTCCATGGAGTCAACAGATGTTGAGGCGACTTTAGATGTATCATCGGGTGTCATAACGACAGTTTGTCCAGATATTGGTCTTATGGACTTCAATCGTTTCGTAAACTGCTGTGAGTCCGTATCCAGTACATTCAGAACACCGGTTGGAAGGGTATCACCGTTGGTCGCGTCAATGTAGATTGCATCCTGATCAGGTCTTTCGACTTTCCAATAGGCCAGCAAGGGAAAAGCATAACGCAGTTGGAGCTCTCCACCGTCCGTAATTAGATCCTTTAAGTCCAATTGCTGTCTATCCAGGGCTTGATCCAACAAGGAAATGTCATACGGACGTTGTTCTCCCTGACCATATTCGCTAAGCTGCAAATGCCCCTGGTCGTTCGCTGAGATAATCATATAACCTACGGGTGAACCTTCAACATTAGCGTATACAAGCCAGCTGCGCGTCCCTGGCCCGAGGGGGAAAAATTCCAATTGAGCGTAATCCCAACGGTTTCCTCCATGTTCAGTAGCGAGGACGGTGGCTTGCTTGCGTGCAAACTGTTGTACTGCCTCAGGGGCCAACGTGTCGGAATGAAGCTCAGCCGTACTTATGGCAGATGTAAAGGGTTGAAGCGATCTAGACGCATTTTGAATTCCAGCACCTTCGGCTTGCAATAAGGGGAGCAGGGTCATTACACATAGAAGGCACACAGCAATGCCTGTAATTCGTCGCAATACGTTCCACGCAGGGTGGAAGGGTCGTTTCATGCTAAACACCTACTTTTCTAGGGTACATATCATGACAAAAAGGACTTAACATCCCGTTGCATGATCGGTTCTAGTTTCATTCTAGAGGACAAGCTGTGCAAAGGTTGCTGCAACCTGTCGGGCTGCCCATCATGAATAAACACTACTTTTGCCGTCATTTGCGGGAAAAGTAGTGTCTTCGTCGTCTATCTTAAATGAAACATGCCGCTGCTAATGGCGGTCACCTTCACTTTTGGCTCATATTGCCAGATCATCTCGGTACGGCGCGTTTCGTATTGCAGCTTCATAGCTTCACGGTCTAACACCGCTTGTCGGGCTTTATCCTGTTCCGGGTCCGTTTCTGGTTCTGTCTGGGCCTCAGCTTCAGCCGCCAGTTCGACATCAGATCCGGCTGTTACCGTTACACCAGTTGATCCCATGGGCTGTAAATGTACATTCTGGATACGAGAAGGGCCGGAGCGAGAAGTCTGGATATGGACAGAAGGCCCCGTCCCCTCTTGAGCCTGAACAGTTGAACTCCCGTCTGTACTGGAGGCGGAGGTCACATCTACGTCGACCTCGGGGGTGTCCTCTCTAAGGACTGCTTCATAGTACGTATCCACGACAGCCAGTTCCAGATCAAGCCTTTCTTTGGCTTTCTCAGCCCAGCTATAGTCAAGTTCGAGCAAGCGGTTTGTCAAATGGGATTCCAGAGCTGCTCCGGCATCGACTAGCGATATTTTGGCGGTCTGTACATGCATGTTCTCAGCCAGTCTTGGGCTAAGGTCACGCCTGTTCAGCTTCGAGCCGAACTTCTCGACAATTTCCCCTGTTCTGAGGGAGATGCCGATAAAATGAAGTTCCTCCTTTTTTAAATCACAGGCAAATTCCACTTTAAAACACACACCAAGCCATGGCTCATATACTGCTGGTGCGGTAGCACGCAATTGCCGTTTTGCAGCTTGTTCGAACAGGTTGACAAATGCGCCGCCTTCACGCGCTGCATTGAAAATTTGTTGCAACCTGCGGCTGCCGTATACAACATCTTCTTTTAAAATCCGTCCGGGTCCCAGCTGAGGCAGAGAAGGGACAATACCGAAGTACCGACCTAGAATAGTTTCTTTGGGAGCCTCGGGGCTACCGGGATCGGCACCTGGTGGGGGTGGAGGAGCTAACTGTGCAGCCTTTGCTTCCTCAGTTTCCAGTGCCTGTTGATAGGCATCCGGATCAAAGACAAAGGTAAAGGACATCGTTTCCGCAGGTGCTCCGGTTCGCTCCACAAATCCCCAATAATACGGACGATTGGTTAACGCCTTGTCGGCTTCAGGTGAAAGCTTTACCGTAACGTGGGCAGGGGAACGCTCCATAATCTGACAATCTAGTGTTTCCAGGTAAGTGAGCACATACGCCTGCACTTCATGGGGTGACATGGTCATGATCAGAGGCCTCCTTTGCGAAGGTCAAGCCCCGATACGACTGGTGCCTCATCTGCGACTTCACGCTGAATGGAATTCAGCGATTGTCCAAGCGAATCCATTTTACGGCGGATATCTTCTTCGTTCTGTGATTCAAGCATGATTTTGTACAAACTTTTTTCGATGGATTCCTTCTTCTCCAGCCGCTCCAGAATGACATCCAATCCACCAATGACCATCTCGAACATATTGATCTTCTCATGAAGCAGGTTCAGAATATGCTCCTCGATTGTGCCTGTCGTCGAAAGGTTGTAGATGTTCACATCATTCTGCTGTCCCAGTCGGTGTACGCGACCGATCCGCTGCTCGACACGCATGGGATTCCAAGGCAGGTCGAAGTTGATCATGTGATGGCAAAATTGCAGGTTGATGCCTTCACCGCCCGCTTCGGTGGCAATCATCGCCTGTACGCGGCCGCGGAAGAGGTCCATCATCCAGTCTTTTTTACCCCGATTCATGCCGCCACGGTAGGGAACAGCGGTTAGGCCGTTGTTGCGAAAATAATTGAGCAAGTACTCCTGCGTGGCACGGTATTCGGTGAAAATAATAACCTTCTCATTCATTTCACGAACGAGTTCCATTGTTTTTTCCGCTTTGGTATTTTCCTTGATCGCTTTAATATGGGCAACGAGCTCCCAAATCTTGTCTCGAAGCGGAGAGTCCAGTGGAAGTTTCTTGGACAGATTGACCAGGGTTACAAACACGGCATCCCGGCTGCTGCACACTTCGCGCTGCAACGTCACCAGGGAGAGCATGCTACTCAAGTTGCCGCCCGCTTCCTGATACTGATCTTTCACAAAAGAGGTTACACCATCGTAAAGGGCCTGTTCTTCAGCAGATAGCTGCAAATTCACATTGGATACGTTCCGTTTGGTGAACTGCACAGGTCCTTCTCCGCGTCGGTTACGGATCATGACTTTGGACAGCTCATCCTTGAGCTGATCCTGATTTTTTGGAATACGTTTGTCGACGACAAAATTGGCTGCAAAATCACCCTGACGGCCAAGCTGTCCCGGTTTGAGCAGGTTAATGAGATTGAACAGCTCACTCATGTCATTCTGAACCGGCGTAGCCGTGAGCAGCAGGCAGTACTTTTTCCGCAATTTCAGCATGAATTGATAGTTGGTCGTTTTTTTATTTTTGAGCTTATGCGCTTCATCGATAATTATCATGTCGTAATCGGTATTCAGCAGCAAATCCTTATGGGGGTCACGCTTCGCTGTATCCATAGAGGCAACCACGATTTCATTTTGCCAGGAATAGGCCTTTTTCTGTGCAACCGCAGGGATGCCAAATTTGGAATTCAGCTCCCGGACCCATTGCAGCACAAGGGATGCAGGCACGAGAATCAGAACTTTGGATACGAGTCCACGAATCATATATTCTTTCAAAATCAGGCCAGCTTCTATCGTTTTGCCAAGTCCAACCTCATCGGCAAGAATGGCACGGCCTGACATTTCAAACAGTACTTTACGTGCAGTGTCCATCTGGTGTGGAAGAGGGGTGAGTCCCTGTAAATGCTTCAGACACTGGATTTCATCAAAGTTGGGAATCAGATTCGTCTCTTCCGCTTGAATGCCAAGTTGAAAGAGTCTGTAATCACCCCAAGGGCCGCCTTTATCAAGTCTGGACTCCAATTGGGTTAGCCAGCTGCGATCGAATTCAAGTGGAACGGGTAGTTCTGCTGCAGGTTGATTGAGATGATACGGGTTTTTCCGGTTCATGGTGCTTCCTCCCCTGCCATACGTGATGACGTTTTATTCGTAGGTCATAGTATGGACGAATGAGAGGCAGTTCATAACCAACCTTCGAATAAGGGGCGATTTTAATCAGGGAATCTGGAAGGGTTGTCAAATGATAGGTATTCACGTATGTTGATGAATAGTGACTTTACCTAAGTAGAGTGACGAGTTTATCTCAAGATGATTCTGGTTATAAAGGGAGGAATTTGTTCATGCTTTCATTGATTTTTGATATGGATGGTACGCTATTTCAGACAGATCGAATATTAGAAACTTCTTTGCATGATACTTTTAATCATCTGAGATCAAAGGGGTTATGGGATCAGAATACACCGATAGAAAAGTATCGTGAAATTATGGGAGTTCCTTTGCCCGTCGTTTGGGAGACTTTATTGCCCGACTACTCGGACCAAATCAGACAACAAGCCAATGAATGGTTTCATGAGAAGTTGATTGCGAATATCGAGTCAGGCCAAGGTGCACTTTATCCGTACGTAGAAGAGTTCTTTCAATACTGCAAAGAGAAGAGCATGCCGATATACATAGCGAGTAATGGACAAATCGAATACTTGAGTGCCATCGTAAACTATTATCATTTGGATGAGTGGGTAACCGAAACATTCAGTATACAGCAGATTTCATCACAGAATAAGTCTGATCTCGTACGCGCCATCGTGGAGAAATATAAGATCACTAAAGGGTTGGTAATCGGGGATCGATTGTCTGACATTAGGGCTGCGAAGGACAATGATTTAATCTCCATCGGATGTAATTTTGACTTTGCTCAAGCCGACGAATTAGCTCAGGCGGATCAGGTTATTGATAACATCAGAGACTTGAAGGCCTTAATCGATGTACTGTAAAAAGGATGCAACAAAAAAGCGGCCACCTGTGCCGCTTTATAACTTAAAGAAATTAGCTCCAATATTTCTTGATAATTTCATCACGTCCGGAGTAAATCCGGGATTCTTTATAATATTTCGGATCTTTGCGATGGAAATTTTGATGATATTCTTCTGCCGGATAAAATACGGAGGCTTCCTCAATGGCTGTAACGACAGGTTTATCGAATCGGCCTGTTTTGCCCAGTTCCTCTCTTGATTTGAGGGCCAATTGGTGCTGCTCTTCATTATGATACAGGATAGCAGCCCGATATTGGCTCTTGCGATCATTACCTTGTCCAGTCGCATCTGTTGGATCGATCTGCGGCCAGTACAGTTCAAGTAATTTCTCATATGGGAAAATGGCTGGATCAAAAGAAATTTGCACGACTTCCAAATGTCCCGTTTCTCCGGTCAATACTTGCTCATATGTAGGGTTTTCTACGGTTCCACCCATGTATCCGGATATAATCCCGTGAATGCCGGGCTGCTCTTCAAAAGGACTTACCATACACCAGAAACATCCCCCGGCAAACGTTGCTTTTTCAATCATTGCTAATCCCCATTTCTCAGTTGTGTTTAATCAAGATTACTATGAATGCTAGTCATAACGCAATCCATTTGATAGTTCATCCAGCCGCTCCCAATCCAGCACAACAAAACCTTTTCTTTTTTTGCAGAGTATGTCCAAATCGGACAGTTTCTGAATGAGGCGATTTAAGTGTCGGGGCGTTGTACCGATCACGGAGGCTATGTCCGGAATATGGGGTGTGCTGATTTCCTTTCCGAACTCTTTGGGCAGACGAGTGGACATCAAATAGATGGCAAGCCGTTCTTCAACGGAGGCGAGTGAGTTGATTCGGGATGCCGCTGTACATGTCTGCAATTTATAGGACAGATGTTTGAGCAGTTCATTCAAAAAACGATAATCCTGCATTAAATTTCGTTCAACGGTTTGTATGTCTATAAACAGGAATTTGGAGGGTTGCATCGCCTGAACCTGTGACTGTACAACCACTTTCTGAATTAATTCAATATCACCAAAGATAGACAAGGGGTGACAGAAACGCAGCAAAAGAGATTTGCCAGTCTCTACACTTGAGGAGACTCTGGTCAGCCCTTCTACTTGAAAGTAAAGTCCATCCAGTTCATTACCTTCCTCAAGAACATATTCGTCTGAATCATACTCCCGAAGCTGAAATTGAAGCGCAGCAGCGTCAGTAAAGATATGATCCAAATTAATAAGCGACATATAAGGTTGTATTTTTTTGTGTTCCCTGTACATTTTCATTTTTTCACCTCAAATGGACATCGGTCCTTTTCATTATATATGAACTTGATATGATTATAATAACGAGGGGGAATGATGATGAAGTTTGTGTTTGATCTGGATGGAACGATCTGTTTTAAGGGGAAACCATTAAGCAGAGAAATGGTTCAGACATTGGACTTTCTAATGGAGAAAGGTCATGAACTTATTTTTGCATCTGCACGACCGATCCGCGATTTATTGCCTATTCTGCCTGTCCATATGCAGCAGTTTCCAATGGTAGGTGGGAATGGAGGGTTTGTGTATCGCAGTGGGCTTGAGATTTCAACAGTTTATTTGGAAGCCTCCATTGCAGACCATATACTGGCGTTATTGAAGCAGCATGAAGCAGAATATCTAATTGATTGTCAATGGGACTACTGTTACTCAGGCAACCCGGAGCATCCGATTCGAAGAAATCTGGATCCTGGGTGCAGAGCGAAGAACGTGCTGCTGGAAGAATTAACCGAGATTGTGAAGGTAGTTGTCTTAAGCAGCCGTAATCATCAGGAAATGCTGAAGGCATTGCACAACCTTCCTGTCGTTACCTACATGCATGGAACAGAGAATATCATTGATATCAGTCCTAAAGGTGTCAATAAATGGACAGGTTTGCAAGCACTCGGGGTATCTCCGTATGAATTCATTGCTTTTGGCAATGATGCGAATGATATTCCCATGTTCGAGTATGCCAGTCGTTCCATTTGTGTTGGGCAGCATGAGCAACTTGCTCAGATTGCGAGTGAGCGGGTAATCAATCAGGAGAAGGAAGTCATCGACAGAATTATTGAAATTGCAGAAAGATTGGATGAAGAGAGCAGCGTATTCGACGAAACAATAGTAGAGATTGAAAATATGGCGACATGATTATAACTATCTTCAAATAATAAATATCCCACTTCTAAATGTAAAATGAGATTTGTGATACAGAAAGTAATTCTTTTTCATCCTTTACTTATATTGTATAATAATGGATGAGAAAGTGTCTTTTACAGCTTTGAGGCTGATTGATAACGAAGAAGAGGTGATCAGGTGCGGAAACCGATAGATGAACCCTTGTTTTATTCATATCCCGGAATGGTAGCGGTCGTGACATCCCGTCATAAGGAATTGCAGAATGTCATGGCCTCAGGCTGGCATACCTATATTGGATCGTCTCCTGGAATTTACGGGATATCGCTGCGGAAGGAAACGTACTCTTATGAGTTGATTGAGCAGAGTGGAGCTTTCGGAGTACATTTTCTTCCGGGTCATCATTCGGAGTGGATACAGGCTGCGGGAACCTTCAGTGGAAGAGACACAGATAAATTCTCGAAATTCGGGATTACATACGAAGAAGGAATCAAAGTGAATGTACCGATTCTAACCGAAGCTTACTTTGCTTATGAATGCAAGGTCATGGATATAACGACGTATGGAGATCATGAATGGATTGCAGGCGAAGTGTTACAACGGTATCAAGACCCCGAATACTTCCTGGACAATGGAATGGTTAATTTGGATAAATTGCAAATTCCAATGTACATAGGACGATCCTCTTATCGAATCCTTGATGGGGGCGCGGAAGAGAAGATTCATCCGTTTTACCTCTAGGGTCCTAGGCACCAAGATGCAATTATGAGCAAAACTTTCAATCCGGCAAGAGATAGGTTTATAATGGTTATTGGCTGCTGAGCAAGTCGGCAGCCTTTTCCTATTGTTCGTTTATCTATTTCAGTCCCAACAGGGGGCTGCTCATATATGCAATAAAAGGTAAGGTAATATTAGCCATTCCATGAAAAATGCTGTATTTAACAATAAAATTAGAGTATGATTTTACAGCTGTATAAGCTTGGCAGGAAAGGTTACATCGTTTCACTGGATTGTAACTATTACTGTAATTTGTGATGTTTCTTTCGGGCGTATAATGCTAAACGGGAGATAACGACAAAGATATAAAGAGATCGTACTCATAAAGCATCATGGTTAAGTACTACGTCTTCTTTATGTTCTAAATGAATGATGGAAGGTGCAATACGTATGTTAATGACAACCAGAACCACAAGGAGTTCTCGAACGCCCCAGACATGGATGATGTCGACTCACATTGTCAAGGAGGGGCTCGCATGTCACAATCGTTGAAAAGCAAGCGGCATATGAACGGACTGGATGGTTTACGAGCCATCGCAGTGCTTGCAGTTATAGGGTATCATCTGAATTTAGGTTTTATTCCGGGCGGTTTGCTCGGTGTGGGGATTTTCTTTGTTCTCTCCGGGTATTTGATTACAGACATTCTTTTGACACAATGGCAGGAGCATGGCCGGATATCCCTCGGTGATTTCTGGGTGCGAAGAGTAAGGCGCTTGCTACCCGGCATGATCACGATGACAGCAGGGGTGATGATTTGGCTGCTCTGCACAGATCCATCTCGACTCGCTGCCTTGCGTGGAGACATTGTCTCGGGAATATTATACATAAGCAATTGGTGGTATATCTTTCATAACGTTTCCTATTTCGAAAGTTTCGGCCCTCCATCACCCTTTGGACATTTCTGGTCGCTCGCTGTGGAAGAACAGTTTTATATCGTATGGCCCCTTCTACTGGTGGCAGCAATCGTCTTGTTCAAAAGAAAGGGATGGCTGGTCGTCTTTATTGTTGTAGCAGCTGAATTGTCTGCTGGTGCAATGGCCATCATGTATAATCCGGATCTGGACCCGAGCCGTGTTTATTATGGAACGGATACAAGAGCATTTGCCTTACTGGCTGGCGCAGCACTGGCCGTGGTATGGCCAAGTCGCAAGCTATCATCGTCCCTTGCCAGCATGAATCGACTTGTTCTGGATGTGACAGGCTTAGCTGCGCTGGCTTTGTTAATTTACATGATGCTGAACACCAGCGAGTACGACCCTTCATTGTATCGAGGAGGAATGGTGCTTCAGGCCATAGCGACGACATTGCTCGTAGCTGTATTGGCTCATCCTTCATCCGTCCTGGCACGGATCATTGGCGCTAAGCCATTGCGTTGGATCGGGGAACGATCCTATGGATTATATTTGTGGCATTATCCTGTCATTATTCTAACGAGTCCAACAGTAGATACAGGTGGAGCGCATCCTGTCCGAATGGTTTTGCAGGTTGCAGCAACGGTTGCACTGGCCTCCTTGTCACTTAAATATATTGAGAATCCAATTCGTCATAACGGTTTTCGGGATACTTGGTCCCGGTTATGGGGAAGAGATCGAAATGCAACAGGAATACGTAACGTATGGTGGAAGCGCGCTGGATTGCTGATGAGCGTTCTACTGATGTCGTTTACCGTGTCACAGATGATGATTACGTCTGCTGCGAACTCTGACTCCCATTCGGTATCGATGTCGGCTACGCTGAATGGAGAACACTCCGTAACGGAGGAAAAAGGACAGGACGTCCTTCCAGCGACAGTGAGCACTTCCGGCACTTCCGGGACCGACCAACCTGCGCCACAGAAAAACGATAAACCAGCGGCGAACACTGTAGATCCACCTGGTGAAGGAGAACAGCAAACGACGAAGCCGGAAAAAGAACCCGAACCTGAGAAAGCAAGTTCAGGTGAGGAAAAAGGATCAACTCCTGGTGACTCAAACCATGTTATTGGTAAATCCAAAGGCAGCATCGGCAATCCGGGGAATCCAGAAGACAAAGGTAATGAACAACCGGATGATCCTGTCAATACGTCAGATTCGTCCACAGAGGAGGGGGAGACAGCTCCTCCAGCCAAAGACGGGAAGATTCATTATACGGTCATTGGGGATTCGGTTATTTTGGACGCGAAGCCTTATCTTGAACAAACCATTTCGGGCGTTCACGTGGATGGTCATATCGGCCGTCAGATGTGGGAGGCTGCCGATGTACTGGATGGCCTGAAGAGAAATAACCAAATGGGCAGTCAGGTTGTGCTGGAACTAGGGACGAACGGTTCATTCAATTCCAAGAGTTTGAATTCAGTGCTGGATTATTTGAAAGATGAAGAACATGTTTATCTGGTTACCGTGCGAGTTCCTCGCCCATGGGAACGAACGGTGAATAAAGCACTGAACGAAGCAGCTTCCGATTACAGCAATGTATCTCTTATTGATTGGCACACTGCAAGTGAAGGGCATGACGAATATTTTGAAAAAGATGGTGTACATCTGACCAAGGAAGGTTCGGAAGCTTTTGCAGCACTTGTGAAAGACAGTATGAAATAAATCAGAACTTATCTATTCATTTATTTATAAGCATGAATGATATATGAGTACAAATTCAACAAAGAGCTCTCATTTTGAGGGCTCTTTTTATATGGAAGCAAAGATTGAAGGATCCACCAGGTATCCGATATTTTTCACCCCTGCATCCGTGCATCGTCACCTTACAAAATGATAGCGTCACCATTTACAATAAGTGTATTCAAATTGCCAAGGGGGACTATAAAGATGTTGAAAAAATGGCTTTCGGGAATGTTGGTAATGGCGTTGTTTTCCATCGTTCTGGCTGGTTGCGGCGGCGGGGAAAGCTCAGAAGGCAGCGACAGCAAGGATAAAGTAACCGTCACCATCTGGCACAACTGGACTGGACAAGATGCCAAAGCGGTGGCGATGCGCAAAATCATTGAAGACTTCCGTGGGTCGCACCCGGATATTGAAGTGGTGGATGAAGGTCTGCCGACAGATGGCCTCAAAACAAGGCTCCGGACGGTAGCAGCGGCTAATGAAATGCCGGATCTGTTCGTCATGTGGCCGGATGCGATGACCAAGGAGTTTGTGAAGGGGGATCTGCTGCAGCCGATCAATGCCGAGCTGGACGCGAAGCCGGAATGGAAAGACAACTTTATTCCGAACGCCCTGGATGGATATACGGTCGATGGGGATATTTACTCGGTACCGATGAATCTCGCACCCACATCCTTTATTTATTACAATGAAGCACTGTTCAAGCAGTACAACGTGAAAGTACCTGAAACATGGGCTGAGTTGGAGCAGGCCTTTGCTATATTTAATGAGAACAAAATCATACCGATCGCACTGGGGAACAAAGCCAATTGGGTGGCCCAATCCACCATCTTCAGTACATTGGCTGACCGGGTAACTGGCACAGACTGGTTCTTAAAGGCAGCAGCCCAGGATGGGGCCAGCTTTACAGACCCACAGTTCATCCAGGCGCTGGACAAAATGCAGGAACTCGGTAACAGCAAAGCCTTTCAGGATGGCTTCAACAGTATTGACGAAACACAGATGATGCAGCTGTACTTCCAGGGGAAAGCAGCGATGGTGATGAACGGTGGATGGGCATTGGCCAACCTTGTCAACAACGCACCGGAAGACATTTTGAACAATACACATATTACAATTTTACCAGCAGTAGATGGAGGCCAAGGTGAGGCCAGAACGACATCTGGCGTTGTAGGGACTGGCTTGGGTGTAAGCAAAAAGTTAAGCGGTGCCCAGAAGGATGCGGCCATGGAGCTGTTCTA
Organism: Paenibacillus sp. UMB7766-LJ446; assembly: GCF_030226665.1. Lineage (NCBI taxonomy): Bacteria > Bacillati > Bacillota > Bacilli > Caryophanales > Paenibacillaceae > Paenibacillus > Paenibacillus sp. UMB7766-LJ446. The sequence goes on along the minus strand of NZ_JASOYM010000001.1, from coordinate 85,400 downwards.
CGCTTTGGCAGGTCCTGACGGTCAGAAGGCAACTCTGGATAGCAGCACGCTGGTCAGCTACAAGATTGATCTGGATAAATCCAAAGCCCATCCATTGTTTGTGGAACTCTATGACTTAATGCAGGAGGTGAAAATTACTCCGGTGTATGATTCCAAGCTAGGTTCTGCAACCGTAGAGGTTATCAATAATGGATTGCAGGAGCTATTAATGGGTGGCAAAGCCGCAGACATCGCGAATAAAATTCAGGCGTCCCAAGCCAATGCAGTCGGAAATTAAGTCATAGGTTTCCCGATTTTGGAGCGTTAAGATGCATTACGGTAAGATTTAAACCCCTTCCCGCCAGGGGAGGGGTTTTACAATGATATCAAGAGTTGTTTTTGCCAAAGGTTTGATGAAAGGAAGTGAGCAAATTGAACGCATTGCGCAGTCGACGTTTTATAATGCTGGGGCTCGCTCCGGCAGTTGTGATTTACGCTTTGTTTGTATTTGTGCCGGTTGTATGGTCAGCGTACTATGGATTCTTCAACTGGTCGGGGATCGGTGAATCAAAATATATCGGACTGGATAACTATGTGGAAATATGGCATGATCCCGTATTTTGGCGGGCACTGAAAAACAACGTCATTTTTGTTCTGGCCTCGGTATTTGGGCAAATTCCGTTAGCGTTGATGCTGGCGGTCATTTTGCACAAAAGCAATCCGTTACAGCGTTTCCTGCGTTCAGCCGTATTTCTGCCGATGGTATTATCCACCGTAGTTATCGGTATGATCTGGCAATATATCTATCATCCGCAAATCGGGATACTGAACTTCCTGCTGGATGCATTGGGTCTGGAAGGCTGGAAGCTGCAGTGGCTTTCGGATGACAAAATTGCGATTTTCTCCCTGGTGCCACCACTGCTCTGGAGTTTTGTCGGTTTGTACCTGATTATTTTTATCTCGGCGCTGCAAAATATTCCTGGTGAAATACATGACGCTGCCAAGATTGACGGTGCTTCCGGAATCCGCAAGCTGGTTTCCATTTCTTTGCCCATGATCTGGGGAACGGTTCAGGTGGCGATCATTCTATGTATCTCGGGCAGCCTGAAATCATTCGATCTGGTGTACATCATGACCAAAGGCGGCCCGGCACATGCGACAGAGCTGCTTGCAACGTATATGTATAATTCAACCTTTACAACGTACCGCTATGGCTTCGGGAGCGCTATCTCGACCACCATCGTGCTAATTTCCCTGCTGCTTATCGGAACAAGCCAGTGGGCGACAAGTCGTAAGAAAAAAGAGAATTAGGAGAGAGGGGGGAATGTAATGAGTGTTACACCTTTATCCATGCCAACACCAGGGAATACTTCAGGCTATCCGGTTCGCCGATTCGGTAGTGGAATTGTTTGGACGCTGTTGACGGTCTATGGTATTTTAACATTGTATCCGTTCTACTGGCTTGTGATCAGTGCATTCAAAACGAATGAAGAGTTCTATAGCAGGCCCTTTGGGCTGCCGGGAAAATGGAACGTGGAAAATTTCAGCAATGCCTGGGAAAGCTCCAAGCTGGGAACCGCTTTTGGCAATTCCCTGGTTGTATCTGTAGGTTCGCTTATCCTAACGCTGTTTATTGCAGCGCTGGCCTCATTTATACTTGCACGTTTCCAGTTTCGCTGGAAAGGGCTAATCATGACTTTCTTCGTTGTAGGCATGCTGATTCCCATTCACAGCACACTGGTCCCGTTATTTATTTTGATGAAACAGATGTCTCTGCTGAATACGTATTGGGCACTGATATTGCCGTATACCGCATTTGCATTGCCAACCGCGATATTTGTGCTGACAGCTTATTTAACCAGTATTCCACGTGATATTGAAGAGGCTGCTTTTATAGATGGAACAGGTCTATGGGGGCTTTTCATCCGGATCATGCTTCCCATGTCCGTACCTGCCTTGTCAACGGTCACTATTCTGAGTTTTCTGCACGCGTGGAATGACTTTTCGTTCGCACTCGTGTTTATTAACAAGACAGGTTTGAAAACGTTACCGCTCGCGATCGCCAATTTTGCCGACGGATATCAGACCGATTACGGCCTGACTCTTGCTGCCATGACCTTGTCCGTAATCCCGACGATCATTCTATATCTGGTATTTCAGGAACAAGTTATGAAAGGCATGACGGCCGGAGCAGTCAAAGGGTAAACGAAAGCGCATCCAGAGGAGGAAAAGGTGTGGGACGCTGGCTAACATCTTCACTGCAACGGAAGTTGTCCGTCGTGGTTACGGCTTCCATGATTGTGCCGCTGCTGGCACTGGGGCTGTTCGCCTTTCTCATCTCTTCCCGCATCACAGAACAAAAAACAAAGCTTTCGGGCATGGACACATTGAAGCAGGTGGAAGCGAATTTGCGTTATATGCTGCAGGATGTCGAGACGCTATCGATTTTTCTGATTGGAGAAAGAGACATTCAGCGGTATTTAAGTAGCGATGAGGACGATGTGCAGGAGCGTGTGGATATTTTGGGCAGGATGACGAATCTGGCCGCTTCCAAAAAATATATTGCCAACATTGCCATCTATCCGGATCGTTTTGATGCGGTTCTCTCTACGGCTACTTGGTATGAATCATCCAATGTATCGTATCCTCCTGCTCCGCATGGGGATGCAGTTAAAGCTTGGACTGGCGTATATCCGGTTCAGAATTATGCCGGTATCCAAAATGTAATTACCTTGGTTCGACCCATTCGCAGTATTCATGATTATCGCCCCATCGGATGGCTGGCGATCAGTCTCGATGAGAAGGCCATCTCGAAAGGATGGGCGGCGCTGGGACTAGGTAAGGGTGAAGGTCGGCTGGAACTGATCGGCTCCACTGGAGAGATTTTGTCTTCCATGGACAAATCCCGTCTTGGACAGTCATTGGAGAAGATTGAGCCTGAGGTACAAACGCTGATTCAACAAGAAGGAAGGGGAACCGCTACATATGGCAGCGGCGATGAGAAACGTACGTTGCTGTATTATCCGGAACAGCTGACAGGCTGGACGCTGACCGGAACGGTTCCCTATGATCAGTATAAGTCCGAAAACGGTTATATTCTTATCCTCACTGCCGTTGCAGTGAGCCTGTCTGCTGCGATCAGTGCAGGACTTGTCTGGTTTACGGTGCGACGAATCACAAGGCCGCTGCGAGTTCTTACAAGACATCTGTCCCGAATGGACCCGGATCGACCGCTGCCCCTATTCCGATCGGAAAGTGATGATGAAATCGGCAAGCTGGGAGAGAGTTATAATTTGCTCGGTGCACATATTGAGATATTGAAAAAAGAGGTTATCCGTGGTGAAGCCCGCAAGAAGGAAGCTGATCTCAGAGCACTTCAGGCGCAGATCAATCCTCATTTTCTGTATAACACCCTTTCATCCATTCACTGGATTGCCTTGATGTCTGAGGAAAAGCGGATCGCAGAGATGGTCGAGGGATTAAGTGATTTTTTGCGTATCAGCTTGAATCAGGGTAGGGATTATTGTCCTGTAGGGCAGGAGATTACCCACATTCGCCATTATGTACGTGTGCAGTCCATCCGTTTTCCCGACAAGTTCGCCGTACATTATATTGTTGATCAGGCACTTGAACAGCGAATGATGCTGAAATTGCTGCTCCAACCACTCGTCGAAAATGCCATGATTCATGGAATTCAGCCGAAAGCAGGTATGGGCACAATTACGATCATGATTCGGCAAGAACAGGAACGAATGAGTGTGCTTGTTCTGGATGACGGGGCTGGCATGGGGCGGGACAGACTGGAATATGTCAGAAGCAGCCTGGTGTCATTGGTTGAGGAAGAGCAGCATGATTCAAACCACCATCGGACGGAAAAAGAGCCTATGAAGCAAGGGGGCTACGGGCTCCGCAATGTGAACGAAAGACTACTGCTTCATTATGGAGCTGAGGCGCAGCTCGAAGTGGACAGCCGAGTCGGAGGTGGAACCCGAATTTCATTTTCCATTCCAATCTTGGAGGAATCGCCATGAGATTACTGATTGTTGACGATGAAGTCATTATCCGAACAGGGCTCGCCAGTGTAATCGCTTGGAATGAACTGGGGATTGAGCTGCTTACACCAGCAGCCTCGGCAGAAGAGGCGTTAACACGCATGGCTGAGGAGAGGCCGCATATTCTGATGACTGATATTCGGATGACGGGAAGGACGGGGCTTGAACTGGCAGAGGAAGGGCTGCACATGCTGCCTGAACTCGAGGTCATTATTTTGTCGGGATACGATGACTTCTCTTACGCTCAGCAAGCGATTCGTCAAGGTGTCACAGATTATCTGCTTAAGACAAGTAAGCCGGAAGAAATTATCAAGACAGTGCTTCAGGCCAAACAACGGATTAGCGAACGTTGGGCTGAGAAATCAAGAGAAGGGCAGCTGCTGCGAGAGAACAAACAGCGCTTGTTCGCTGAATGGATCATTGAGGGAGACGTAGAATCTAGTCCTTGTCCTGTATTTCTCCAATCCGGAATGACTGGGCAATCCGAATTTCCATCAGACATGGAGCATATGCAGAGACAGATTCTGATCTTGAAAGCTGCGGGGTGGAATCGTTCCTCCGCTGCTTTGCTGAACTTTGCCGTGCAAAATATGCTGGAGGATGTTCTGCCAGGTGCAATTGCACACATTCAAAAGGACCGGATTATCTGTGTTGTAAAGCTTCCCCCATATGAACAGGATTTCCACTTTACTTTGAGCATTGCGTTAACACGGATAGAGCAATTGTTGAAATGTACTTTGCGTGCAGCAGTAGGTAGACCCTGCATGGAGGTCCAGCTTCTGCATGAGAGCTACCGAACGGCGTCCTTCGCATATCGTTACCATGGGTTACTTGAGGATAGGATATGGCAATATGAAGACGTTTTGCACCGCACAGGAGGTAAAACCGTCCTTCAACATGAGGAAGAAACCACGCTGGGAACATTGTTAATGGATAATGATTCAATTATGTTGACCACATGGACACGAAAACTGGTGGATGCACTCCTGACGGACCCCGAAGTAACGCCAGAGTCTTTCAATGCCTGTCTGCATGCTGCGGTGAATGCAGGACAGCGTTGGTTGATTCGTACCATGCGTGCCATTGGAAGAGACGACCTGGAACGGTTCGAACCATGGAGGCCAGACTCGAATGTCGATGCTGGTGAACTTCGGGATCTGCTTTTTCATCATTTATATGAACTGATGCATACCTATCACAGCGAGATAGGACAAGGACGGACTACCCATGTACAGAAGGCTATTGCTTATATGGAATCCGGATCGGTACAGGATTTTAGCCTACAACATGTCGCAGGTCAGGTTCATCTGCATCCGGGTCATCTCAGTGAACTATTTAAGAAGGAAACTGGCGTCACGTTTGGTGATTATGTAACAAGTATGCGAATTCGGCGCGCGATGGACATGCTGGCGGTTTCCCCCGCGAAAGTAAGTGAAGTGGCCGCCATTAGCGGATACGAGGACGTTAAGTATTTTAGCAGGCTGTTCAAAAAACATACGGGCATGACTCCGAGCGAGTATCGTGAGGAGTCAGTGTCGTACAAGACTTCTGAACATTAAAGGTTAGCAGAGGAAAATAGCGAACGCAGTCATGTTTTTTTGCAAACGTTTTCGATATTTAATTACCAAGCAAACTGGGGAGTGAGGCAAGCGTGAAGATGAATAATTTAAGTCAGGATTTGTCAGGACAATGGAAGATTCAGCATTTCGAGGTTGGGGAAAAGCGGGCCATGGATGTTGCAGCAGCAGCGCTGGATGATCGATTCTGGATTGGAGCGGAGGTGCCAGGGGATGTGCACACTGCTCTTGTTGAACGCAGCATCATTGATCCGCCCTACTATGGGCATAACGATGCCAAGAGTCGTTGGATCGAGCAGAAGGAATGGTGGTATCGCACCAATTTCAATCTGGTAAAAGATGGGGAAGCGGAGGAGTATTTCGAATTGGTCTTCGATGGCTTGGATACGTTCGCGACCGTATATGTGAACGGACATGAAGTTGGAAAAACGGCTAATATGCTCATGTCCCACACGTTCAATGTGACGACACTGGTTCGTAATGGCTGGAACGCCATAGCGGTCAAGTTCGACCCTCTGTATCTGCATCACAGAGACAAGGAAACGTTCGACTGGTCTTCGTATACGAAGGAACGGCCTTGGCTGCGCAAAGCTGCGATGAATTTCGGTTGGGACTGGGGACCGCGGATGGTCACTGTAGGAATCTGGGGCAGGGTACGGCTGGAAAGACGAACAATCGCAAAGCTGGAGAACGTATTTGCACGTACCGAATCAGTGAGCAAGCAGCTAGCGGCTGTCCATGTCACTGCTGATGTGAAGTCTGTATTGTCTTTTCGCAGCAGACACAAACGTGAAAAAGCTGTGGTTTTGTCATGTGATATACGTATACTGGATGCGAGTGGTCAGGAAGTGGCACGGTCTGCTGAAGTCGTTGTGAAAAATGGTCTCGCAGATACAATACTAACATTGGATTCACCGCAATTATGGTGGACGCATGATTTGGGTGAGCCTTACTTGTATAGGCTGGCAGTTACTCTATTGGCGGATGGAGTGGAAGTGGATCAATACAACGAGCCTTACGGTGTACGAACCATTGAACTAGCACTTCATAATGAACAGGGTGAGGATGCGTTTACGTTTATCCTGAACGGAGTGCGGGTGTACGCAAAGGGAGCCAACTGGATTCCAGCCGACCATCTGATTGGTGCCATCCCTGCCTCCCGGTATCGTGAGCTGATCGAGCTGACCGTGGAAGGGCATATGAATATGCTGCGTGTCTGGGCAGGCGGTATATATGAGAAGGACATCTTCTATGATGAATGTGATCGGCAAGGTATACTGGTGTGGCAGGACTTTGCTTTTGCCAACGCATTATTCCCTGACTTCAATCGGGAGTTCATGAACAATGTACGAGATGAAGTTGAAAATAATGTCCTGCGCCTGCGCAATCGTGCTTCGCTTGCACTCTGGTGTGGCAATAACGAAATTGACTGGCTTTATGATATGAAGTCTGCCAGTGGAGATATTACCAGCCCCTTCTATGGAGAGCTGATCTACCATGAGCTGATCCCGGAAGTGCTGGAGCGTCTGGATTCATCTCGTCCATACTGGCCTTCCTCACCGTATGGGGACAGTCACGGCAATGATGCCAATGATCCGGATGTGGGGGATCGTCATAACTGGCAGGTATGGCATGGTTCCGTCTATCCTCGTAAACACGGCGAGCCACCACTGCTGGACTACAGTATTGAGGGCGTGACTTTCAAAAATTATAAAAAGGATAATGCCCTGTTCAGCAGTGAATTCGGCATGCATGCCTCGGCCAACCGCTACACGTTGGAGAAAAACATGCCCGCAGGGCAGTTCTATTGGGGAAGCCCCGAAATGGCCTATCGGAATAAGGATACCAATCATCAGAAAGGCATTCTTCTAATGGAAGGTTATACAGGCATTCCGCAAAATATTGAGGAATATATGAATTATTCGATGCTGACACAGGCGGAAGGACTACGGTACGGTATTGAACATTTCCGGCGAATTAATCACCGCAATAGTGGAGCGCTTGTGTGGCAGCTGAATGATAGCTGGCCAGGCACAAGTTGGTCGATGATTGACTACGAGCTGCTGCCGAAGGCCTCCTTTTATTATGGAAAAGTATTCTTTCATCCGATACTGCTGTCTCTGGAACATGAACCGGGTGAGCCTCTTACGTTATGGGTCGTGAATGATACACGGGAGACGTTGAGGGGACAGCTTCGACTTAATGTCTATGGACTGAATGGGGAAAAAGTATATTCCAGCTCGCATCATGTAGAGACAGGTTCACAATGCTCTACTCGCATTGCCGAGATGAGCGAAGCGGAAGTATTGGGAGGCAGATTGGCAGAAGAAGTGTTGGTTGAATTGGTCGCGGAAGGTTTCACTGCGCCACTGAATCGATATTTCTTACGAGATCCGAAGAATGTTAACCTTCTTCCAGCGCAGCTCAATGTACATGTGAACGAAGAGGAACAATCCGTATCCGTTACGGCCATTGGTGCAATTGCACGGTTGGTGAAGCTCGAGCTGCCCCTTGGTCGCGTTCGTTTCAGTGATAACTATTTCGATCTTCTTCCTGGTGAGAGCCGTACGGTGAGATTACGTCATCCCGAAAAGCTGTCTCTGCCTATGACTGAGCTAAGGGTGAGCGCCATGAATGGTAGGGAAGCCTGATTCCTGTTCCGTTTTTTTATAATTTTTCAGACATACCATTTGGAAATCAGGTTCACGGATGGATACACGCAGGTTAGCCCATAAAAGAAGAAAACAGCCGATTATTCCCCCCCAGGAACAGTCGGCTGTTTAATTATAGGAGCTGTGAGTGAATATACGCTCCATTATAGAAAAGATTCGTACCGCTGCTGGAACGAAGACTCCATTTCCAGTTGTCTGGCCAACTGCTGCTTCACTTTTTCTTCACGGCTGGCCTGAAGTTCATGTAAACGTTCAGTGGAAGTGAACTGATCAGCTGCCATTTCAATGAGCAGTTCAGCGAGCGTATCCGCATCTTCCAATGCTGCATTTAATCCAAAAGCACCCGTTGGAGTCATGGTGTGAGCGGCATCGCCAAGCAAGACCACATTGTCCTGCACCCACGATTCAGCGAAACTGCTCTCTACGGATAACAAAACAAAATCACTCCAGGTCTGGATATGTGCAGCTACCGAATCAGCGAGGCAGGGGAAGGCTGCAACCAGTTTCTGTACAAAGGGAGCGAAAGGCTGTTCCCGCAGCTTGGAGAAGGACCCTTGCGGAATGTTCCATCCGATCTGCACGAAACCTCCGAATTGTGAGAATAACGCCAACTGCTGACCGTCCATACTCGCCATCCGAACAGCAGGTTCCCAGCCTGCTGGAGCAGGAATTCGAGCCCATAACAGGTCGTACCCATGTTTACGGGCCTCCGGGGTCAGACCAGCATGTTTGCGTACAGCTGAATATCTGCCATCCGCACCAACAATAACAGCTGCTTCAATGGAAGCAGGCAGTCCTGCTTGCCGAATGTTGATACCAATCGTCTTGTCAGCCTTATTTCGCAGCAATCCAGTCATAACCGTATTATAAAGAACTTGTTCGTTTTCCTGCTCCTGTGATTGTGACACGATGACTTCCAGCAGATGATCCTGCGGCACATGAATGCCCACATGGGATTCTTGCTCTCCAGGAAAAATGGTCTGAATGATCTGGCCATTCTCCCAATATTGAATTTGCTCCAGGGGAAGCACGCCACGCTGGGTGACAGCAGGGTATAACCCATGCTTTTTCAGTATAGCCTCACCATCTGCATTAAGCACTTCCCCGCGGAATGACTTAAGCAGGTGGGGCTGGCGCTCGATCAAAATGGTAGATATTCCCTGCCTTTTCAGCAGGAATGAAAGTAGAGCCCCTCCGGGGCCAGCTCCCACAATACAAACATCAGTTTTTAAATGCGAATTTTGATTCATGTGTAAAATTCCCTTGCAATATAATGGATGAATATCGTATTACTTTATAATAACAGATTTATAAAAATCATTAAGTAACTAAAAGTAACTTTAAAGATATACGTTATTATAAACAAATCCAATCCAATATTGCAATAGAATCATTCTATTTTTCTAAAGTGAGGGGAGTTCAAGCCTGCAGTAATCTTTCACAGCTTATGTGCGCAGGCTTGATAAGAACAGCAATTTCTTCTTTTATGGGGAACTACTCTGATTTCTATGTGATCAATCGGTTGGTTATGCGAGCCACGCGTTCTCCTAGAGCTTTACCCAATGCTATGCCCTGTTCGCTCAGCAGATCATCACTGTCCACCGGACAAGTCACCCCAACACCATAATAGGAGCCATATAGAGCGTTATCTGCAAAGTTTCCAGGCAGGCCGGTAATAATCATCCCCTGATGAAGCATAGGTGTCAGCAAATGAATCAAGGTTGACTCCAGTCCACCGTGCTCGGTGGCGATGGTACAGAACACCGCACCAACTTTGTCTACAAGTTTGCCTTCAGCCCACAGGTAACCCAGCTTGTCGATCCACTTTTTCAACCCGGAGCTGATGGAGCCAAAATGGCCTGGGCAGCCCCAAATAATGGCGTCCATTTCCACCAGCTTGTAGATGTCTGCTTCTTCTGTGGAATGCAAATGAACGGTTGCACCATGTACGCTGGCTGCGCCAGCAGCAATCGATTCGGCGAGCGCCCGTGTATGGCCGCCTTCACTATCGAAAACAATATAAATGTTCATTGCTTGATTCCTCCTTGTGTGGTTATCTGTTCATGCTATAAGGTAGCTTGTCACATGAAACCGCAAAATAAGCATGAACTTTACAGACAAGTAAAGGGTTTTGGGAAACAAGCGCATTTTTCACAAACAAAATAGTACAAATATGTTACAATATAAGGTAGGTTAATGATCAAAGGTAGGAGGAACGTTTATGAGCCCGGACACGGAGCGAAACTCTCAATTGGCAAATGTCGATCAATTGTTGGAGGCCTTCTTCAGATATAAAAATAAGGTATTGGATCAGCAGCAAAAGAATGAAACAAACTGCAAATTGAATCCGACGAAAAGTCATATATTGGGCATGATTTTACGTGAAGAGCGCTGCATGGCTGTAGATGTGGCAAGACAACTTAGTCTATCTTCAGGAGCAACCACAATTGTGCTGAATCAACTGGAGAGCGAAGGTCTGATCCAGCGGGTGCGAAGCGAAGAGGACCGAAGGATTGTATGGTTGTCCTTAACGGAAGATGGGAAGCAGCTTGCGAGAACGTTGATTAATAATCGCGGTCGAATGACGTGGGAACTTTTGCAGGCGCTTACGGAAGAGGAACAACTGCAGATGTTCGGCATGCTGAAGAAGATTGAGTTGAAACTGCTGGAAAAAATGAAAGCACTGGAACAAACGCATCGCTAAATATGGGTGTGCAAAGCGCCAGTCTTCAAGAATTTGAGTCCGTTTTGGGACTTGAAACCTTGAAGGCTGGCGTTTTATTTTTTCAATCAGAGATGGAAGCGTTGAATGTGATCGGTCAGGCCTTCCTGAATGAGAATTTCCTTTTGTTTTTTACCGAGCAGGTCAAAATGGGGGAAAGGCTGACGCCGATGAATGTATCGTGGGTCCAGTCCATGTTCCGCGCACCAATGTTCAAGCCGATTCAGATCCGCACAGCCCACTTTGGTCACACTGGTAATGCCCGGAAAACGGTTGTCAATCCAAAAATGAGTGAGATAGGCAAGTTCGCCACGAGATACACGTTCTTTCCACTCGGCCAGCTCCTGTCGTTTAATTCCAAATGCCATATACACCAAGTTCCTTTCCAAACGGGTATTGTCCTGAGCATATTGTAACATCTTATAAACAGAACCAATCAGAAATCTTTAACCAGGCTATTGGTCCAATCGCTTTGAGTTGGTATTGGAATATGACAATATTTTTATAATCAACTTTGGTTTATGTTAAAATAAGGCTATACAAAAAAGGTTTCACCACTTTATTACTCGGAAAGGGATTGTCATCATGGAACTGTTTATTGCCGTGCTTGTTTTGCTGGTACTGATCGGTTTATCGAATATTTTGAACCGGTTTGTACCCTTTATCCCTATTCCGCTAATTCAAATTGTTCTTGGTGTATCCATAGCACTGTTACCTGCGGGTGTGCATCTGCCACTGAATCCGGAATTGTTCTTCGTGCTTTTTATCGCTCCGCTGCTGTACAACGACGGGAAGCGAACGCCTAGGCACGAGCTGTGGAATCTAAGAGCGCCCATCCTGTTGTTGGCCTTGGGCCTTGTATTTGTCACGGTTGTCGTTGCAGGGTATGCCATTCACTGGCTTATTCCAACTATTCCGCTACCTGCGGCTTTTGCACTTGCAGCAATACTGTCCCCGACAGACGCTGTGGCTGTAGGCGCCATGGCAGGTCGTGTGCATTTGCCCAAGAGCATACATAGGCTTCTTGAGGGAGAAGCATTAATGAATGATGCATCCGGTCTGGTTGCATTCAAATTTGCGATTGCCGCCACGGTGACGGGTGTATTTTCCCTGGCTCAGGCGTCATTCAGTTTTATACTTATCGCGATTGGTGGGTTGTTGATTGGTGCCTTGTTATCCTTACTGTTGATCCGACTGGGTGTCTGGATTCGCCGTCTAGGTATGGAAGATGTGACCATTCATATGTTGTTGCAAATCTTAACGCCATTCGTTATTTATCTGGTGAGTGAAGAGGTCGGGGTTTCGGGTATTCTGGCGGTAGTCGCTGGCGGGATCATTCATGCGATTGAGCGTGACCGGACAGAGTCTGTACAACTGAAGATGCAGGTCGTGTCTGCCAGCACCTGGTCTGTGATTTTATTTATTTTGAACGGTTTAGTCTTTGTCATTCTTGGGGTACAGATCCCGGATGTGCTGAGTACCATCTTCGAAAATGTTTCATTTGATAACTTGCAAGTACTCGGCTATGTGGGCCTAATTTCAATCTTATTGTTGGTCCTTCGTTTCGTCTGGATCTATCTGTTCTGGAAAGGAAATGAAAATTCCGGTGAGGAGTTGTCGAGCGGGACGCCCCGGCTGAAAGAGATTACGATCATTACCCTTTCAGGTGTGAGAGGGGCTGTAACACTGGCAGGGGCATTCTCCATTCCTTATGTTCTCCAGGATGGGTCTCCGTTTCCTGAAAGGGATCTGATCATTTTCCTGGCGGCAGGTGTGATTCTGTTCACTCTGATTGCTGCAAGTGTATTCCTTCCTATTCTTGCGAAGAACGAAGAGAAAGCGGAGGAAGGTGCGCCGCAAACGACGGAAAAAAAAGCACAGGATATTATGTTGAACGCTGCCATTCGCGCAGTCAAGTCGGAAATGAACGACGAGAACAAGGCTGCTGCGCTTGCCGTAGTTTCGGATCTGTCAAAATATATCAGGCAGGCGGCTGGCGAGCTTACTGCTGGAAAGCGCAAAGACATTTTGAAACAGGAAACAGCAATTAATCTCATCGCTACCCGGGCTGAACGCAAGGAAATCGAGAATATGATGGACGAAAATCTAATTGCTTCGGAAGCTGCCTTTAGATGTAACAGCTGGTTGGATCGTAAGGAAATGATGCTTGCGAATCGTACGAATACCCAGATGATGTTCTCACTCAGTGAAATTGGACGAGTGTTTGGACATGTGTTTACCCATCGTTCACGGAAACCGGATCAGCCGTTTATGATCGAGAATGCGGAGCTGTTCCGTCAAGTGAAGATGCGTACCTCGGAAGCAGCGATCAAGGCGATCCGAGCGCATATGAACGACAGTAACCGGATTGTAGCTCTTTCGGTCATCTCCAGATATGAACGGGTCATTGCCAAATTGCGTACCTGGAATCAGGGCAAAACCGAAGATCCATTTGATCAGGATAAGCTGGAATTGCAAATGGTGGCGATGCAGGAGCAGCGTAATACCATACAGCAATTGTACGAAAAGGGTGAAATCAACCGCGAGGTGGCCGCAAAACTCCGCCGATTCATCAATGATGTGGAAGCCACTGCGCTGAAAAACACTTGATCATTCGAATGTGTACAATTGTGGAACGGCAGTTCATTGATCAGATATTTCATTAAATAGTTCTGGTGAATCGGGAGATGCTAACAGGGAGTATACGTTTGAAGATAAAGAGAGGACAGGACATAAACATGAACCTGAAGGCAGCCCGATGCATCGGATTGTGTATGCTGATTATTTTGCTTGGCAGCAGTTCTGCCTATGCCAAACCTGTGCAGAAGAATCGACAGTATTATGAGGAACGGGGAGAGATTGTGTGGGAGGTTCCTACGCATGACAAACTCATCGCACTGACCTTTGATGATGGGCCAGATCCGGTCCAAACCCCGCAGATTCTGGCTTTGCTACAGCAATATCAGGCTAAAGGCACTTTTTTTGTACTTGGCAAATGGGCCGAAAAGTTTCCTGAACTGATCAAGCAGGAGCAGCGGGAAGGACATGAAATCGCCAATCATACGTATGCACATACGTACGCGGTCAGATCAATTAGGGCGGATAAGTACAGCCATGAAATAAACATAGCGGAGAAATCCATTGTTGGAGCAGGGGCGCAGCGTCCCACATTGTTCAGGCCACCGGGAGGCTATTACAATGACATGGTCATTCAGGTCGCCAAGCAGCAAGGCTATACGATCGTGTTATGGTCCTGGCATCAGGACACACGTGATTGGGCTTCACCAGGTGTATCAGCCATTGTGAACAAAGTGCTGAAGAACGCACGTAACGGGGATATCGTTCTGTTTCATGATAAGGTGGATGGCAAGTCGCAGACGATAACGGCGCTCAAAACGATTCTGCCCAAGCTCAAGGAGCAGGGATATCGTTTTGTAACCGTATCGGAACTACTGGCCGTCAAGGCGAGAGAGGCTGCCAAGGATGACAATTCATCCTTACCTCAGCATCCATAGTTCAAGCCAAAAACCGCAGGTCTCTGATGAAGAGACTGCGGTTTTTTTATCGTTTCAATATATAAATTGAACTAAAGAATATTTACCACTTGCCACTCCGATGACAGAACAACCTTCCGATCACTGTTATCACCAGATTTTTTGGGGTACATAGGGTATTGGTTTCCAGTGAAATTCAGCGCTCAGGCTTGACTTTACGAGGACGGGAGCGCGCCCGTCGCAGGAACAGCGATAGAAACAGACCAATGATCGAAATCCAGGTTGCTACAATGAAAGCATCATTAATGCCTTCAATTGTTGACGTTTGAACAGCAATACCATAGAGCTGCTGTAATGCGAGACTGGAACCTTGCTCAGGTGGCATTCCAGCCGCAGTAGCCATCTGCGTACCGAGCATGCCGACTTGTTCGGTCAATGCTGCATTGGTTGTGGTGACCGTGTTGCTGTAATCCGCCAAATGAATACCTGCACGTGTCGCCATCACGGTGATAAGCAAAGCGGTCCCGATTGAACCTGCCACCTGCCTGACCGTATTGGACATGGCCGTCCCATGACTTGTGAGATGAGGCGGTAATTGGTTTAACCCCTCTGTCTGTACAGACATCATAAGCATGGACATCCCGAAACTACGGAACGTGTATAGCATCATAATGTGACCGTAGGGTGTCTCCCCTGTCAGCTTACTAAACTCAAAGGTGGAGATGGCGGTAATGATCAAACCGACAATGGCGAGGGGGCGAGAGCCGATCCGGTCAAACAAGGCGCCTGAGATAGGAGACATGACGCCCATTAGCAATGCGCCTGGCAGGAGCAACAAACCGGATTGCAGGGGAGAGAATCCCCTTATATTTTGCAGATAGATCGGTAATAGCAGCATTCCGCCAAAGAGTGCCATGTTAATCGTTGCACTGACCAGCGTCGAGATGGTGAAGATATCGTATTTGAATACACGAAATTCCAGCAAAGGGTTCTTCATGGCCGTCTCTCTGAGGACAAAGAAAACGATGAAGAGCACACCGATAATCAATGTCAACAGCACAGTTGCGCTGGTCCAGCCTTTATCTCCGGCAGAGCTGAATCCATAGAGAAGAAAGCCGAAACCAATCGTGGAGAATAACGCGCCAAACCCATCAAATTTCGGTGAAGTAAGCTTGGACACATTTTTTAGCCAGATGAAGGCAAACAAAATATCAAGCAAGGCGAGCGGAATGACCATATAGAACAGAATCCGCCATGTATAATGTTCCACAATCCATCCAGATAAGGTTGGACCAATGGCAGGGGCAAACATCATGGCAATACCCATCGTGCCCATGGCCGTTCCCCGTTTCTCTGGAGGGAAAACAGTCAGAAACACATTCATAACCAAAGGCATAATAATCCCAGCCCCACTGGCTTGTACGATACGACCGATGAGCATGACCGTAAATCCAGGACTGATGGCACAGATCAACGAACCCAGCGTAAATAACAGCATCGCGGTCACGAATAATTTGCGGGTCCCGAACGACTCGATCAAGTAGGCGGTAATCGGAATGAGTACCCCGTTTACCAGTAAGTAGGCTGTGGATAGCCACTGCACGGTCGTTGCCGAGACGTTAAAGTCATTCATCAGATGGGGGATGGCTACATTGAGCAAAGTCTGGTTCAGAATGGCGATAAATGCGCCGAGCAGCAGGACAGCGATGGTTTTCCCAAGTGGCACTTGATTTTCCATCAGCAGCCTTAGATATGAACGCGCACGGTAGCGCTCATGCCGGGAACCACACCCAGTCCTTTATATCCTTCGATCGTAACGATGATCGGGATGACTTGTGTTACTTTGGTGTAATTTGCATTCGTATTGGACGAAGGCAATAGCGAAAAGGAGGATGCAGTGGCAAGTCCGATCTGGTCTACTTTGCCCGTCAAAGTGGTGTCCGGAAAAGCGTCGACATACACATCTACGATCTGACCCGTTTTAATCTTATCAATCGCGGTCTCGTCGACATTGGCTGTCACGTACAAATTATTGAAATCATAGGCCCGTGCGAGGGGCGTACCTGCAGATACGAGCGAATTTTCGACAGCGGTTTGT
Organism: Paenibacillus sp. UMB7766-LJ446; assembly: GCF_030226665.1. NCBI lineage: Bacteria > Bacillati > Bacillota > Bacilli > Caryophanales > Paenibacillaceae > Paenibacillus > Paenibacillus sp. UMB7766-LJ446. The sequence goes on along the minus strand of NZ_JASOYM010000001.1, from coordinate 68,806 downwards.
TGTACAATGGTGCCATCAACAGGCATCGTCACGGATGTTGATTTGCCCGCAGCGGAGACTGTGGCGACGGTATCGCCTGCATTAAATGTTGTACCTACCTTGCCTTTCCAGGATCGAAGCTCACCACTTACTGCGGAAGCCACGGAGATAGGCTGCCCGGTTACTAGCGCATTATCGGTTTTAACATAACTTGTGGATTGGTTGTAATAGTAGATCCCGGCCGCCCCGGCTCCCAAAATCACCAATATAACGATGATATTGATCAAAATGGCACGTGAATTCATGCTGATCATTCCTCCTCAATTCGGTTTTCTTTGAATCTTCTCTTTAATCGGTTCTGAAAGTCTTCTGTTGACAATCCTGTTTGGAGCATTCCCGCTACTTTGTCGCTCTATACGAAACAAGGTGAAATATTATTCGCAGAATAGGGCACCAATATATTGATTAAGGTTGCCTACAGGCGGATGATAAGGAGGATGCACACATGTTGATCATTTTGGCGGTAATCGTTGTTATTGGGGTTGTGTTTCTGATGATTTATAACTCCAGATCGTCCCGCAAGGCTGCAGAAGCACGAGCTTCCAAAATAGCAGAGGTGGAAGAAGGGCCTGTCCTGCTCCATGAAGAAGATCATGCCCGGAAGGAAGATCGAATTAGCGAACAGGCCGAGCATACCGAGGTTTTAGAACATGAGGAGCGCAGACAAACGGAGATTCACCAGATGGATTCCACGTTGGAGGTGCCTGCTTCACCTCATATAAGAGAGACGCAGACGACAGACGGTGATCAAGCTTACCGCCAAGCCTTGCTTCATTTCCGTAAACCTGCTGAAGTAGATGAGGAAGCGGTGTTAACGGATACGAATAAAGCTGAAGAGAGTGCAGATGAAGTGTATCGATCAGCTCTGAAGAGGATGAAAAGCAAATCCTCTGATCCCTCTTCAAAGCGGGAATGACCGTTTAGTTCAATTTTTGAACGTTGCACATGGCTTTCGTTTTCAATCCAAAACGTCTACAATAGATGAAGCTTTGTGAATTATGGCTGCATGACATGGAATACGTTGAAGAGGAGAGGGAAACCCATGAATGGACAACAACGATTAAATATCAAACCGGGGCTTGAAGTGGATATTGTACTCAAGCAAGATCAGCCTACAGGCAAGCTGACACGTGGGATCGTGAAGGATTTATTAACCAAATCGCCCACACATCCGCATGGAATTAAAGTGCGTTTGACTAATGGACAGGTGGGCCGTGTGAAACAAGTCGTTACGGGAGCGTCGGAATGAGCCGGTGCCCGAGGTTGTAACATGATTACAACTGCGGATGTAATGACACATCTGGCCTCGGGTAACGAGCGTCAGCAGGATGCTTATGAGGTGCTGCAATCTAGCGGATTATTAAGCATATTGGGTGCTTACCAGCCTTACCCGGCTGGAACAGTACCGATTGATATTGATATCCCCGGAAGTGATCTTGATCTATTATGTGAGGCAGCAGATTTGGAAGCGTTTGAAACCCTATTGCACCGTCAACTAAGGGAAATGCAAGGTTTTCGATGTGAATGGGGGGACGGCCGTGCAGGCCAGCTTCCTTATGTGACCTGTTGTGTGGATATTGGAAACTGGCCTATAGAGATTTTCGCTCAGTCCGTATCTGTACGCAGTCAGAATGCCTATCTTCACATGCGGGTAGAGTGGGAATTGTTGCAACTTTGGGGCGCAGCAGGACATCGGGAGATTCGCAAACTAAAGCTGGGAGGCTTGAAGACGGAGCCTGCATTCGCTGCAGTACTGGGACTTCAGGGAGACCCCTATGAGGAGATGCTACATCTGGCCGGAATGAGTAAGGATGAGCTTTGGTCCTGGGCTCACCTGCGTACGTCCTTTCAGTTCGAATAGCATGGTTTCCGCGATCAGATCAGAAAGATAGCCACAATTGTAGTCACTGTTAATCCCAGCAATACTGGCTTCAGATTGCGGCGTGCCAGTTCAAATGGACTGACCCCGCAGATGGCAGCAGCTGGAATCAAGGCCCATGGAATCAAGGTCCCACCGCCTACCCATATGGCGGCGACCTGACCCAGTGCCGTCAGTACAGGTGCGGAATCTGCCGAACCTGCAAACATAGACGCAATGGAGCCGACCAGGGATATCCCTGAGAACCCCGAACCATCCATTCCCGTGACCGCTCCGGTCACCGTCATCGTAATAGCGCCTACCGTATTATTCAGTGGAACCAACCCGGCAAGAGCTACCCCCAAATCATTAACAATACCGTGTGAACCAGCAGGCAGCGGGTTGTTGAACAGTTCTGTGATCGCAGCATCCCCCAGATAAAAGAAAGCGGCAATCGGTATGACTGGACCAAACACCTTGAATCCGAACTGGAATCCTTCAATTAAATAGTTTGTTGTTTCTTCCGGACCTGAATGACGATGCGCGGCAAGGGAGACGGCGATCAGAATGAGCACAGCTGTTCCACCAATTAAAGCTGTGGCATCCCCGCCTTGAAGTTGAAGTAAAAACATCAGAATGACATCCGCAGCGAAAAACAATGGGATGATCAGAGCGAATGTCTTTTGCAGACGGCGCGGCATGGGTTGATGTTGAACAGAAGGCCCCCCGGAAACGGGCGCAGAATCTAATGAAGGTGGAAGGGCAGCTGCTGCTTCACCCAAGACTGGATCACCAAGTTTAACGGTAAAACCTGATTTCATCTCCTTGCGCAGCATCCAGAATGCCGTTACGGTAGACACCGTTCCCATCACTATGACAAGCGGGATACTTGCAGTCATGACGGAGGTAACGGGGAGTCCTGCTGCATCAGCCGTCAGTTTGGGTGCACCTTGAATGATGTAATCCCCTGATAAGGCAATTCCATGCCCAAATAGATTCATGGCAATGGCAGCGCCGATAGGTGGAAGTCCGACTCGTACCGCTACTGGAAGAAGTACAGCCCCAACCAGAGCAACGGCAGGTGAAGGCCAGAAGAACAGCGATACAATCATCATAATGAATCCGATTCCCCAGTACGCGACCTGTGGAGAATGGATGAACCGGGTGAGCGGCTTCACCATAACTTCATTGATTCCCGTCCTGATTAACACCCGGCTCATCGCGACAATGATTGAGATGATAAAAATAGTGCCGAGCAGCTCCTTGGCTGCATAGATAAAACTGCTGAAGATTCCGGATACCGATCCGCTTAATGTTTCAGTCGACAGAAATCCGATGGTCATAATACCTGCGACACAAATGATGGTTGTATCTCTACGACGAACCATGACGGCGATAATCAATACGATAAAAGCCAGATATACATAATGCAATGGGACAAGTTGAATATTCATCGGACATACCTCCTTCCATCCCGGGTGTCAACCCAAGGAGTGATATATCGTATGCATGTCATCACCGGGCGTTCGTGGAGTAGGGAGCAGGATTTTTTTTACAGATGGAGAACTTATTAGAGCATGGAACCTTGTACACGAACTGTAAGCCAAGTGCAAGTCACCAGAATTGACACTAACAGGTCACGGAATTACATAGACAGACGCAACCAAGTATGACTACAATAAACATGCCATTATAAGGAAGAATATGGAAGGAATACAGAGGTGGAGCATCAGAAGACAGGAGGAATTGCCTGTTTTTTGATAGCGTTTACAAAAAATGTGCAAATGAACTTCAAATCAGATTAGACAAAAGGGCGGGAATTCATGAATTTTATCCGTTCACTGCGCTTTAAGTTTATTGTGGGTTTGACCTTGATCATGCTGCCACTATTCATGCTGCTTTATTACAACAACGTATACGCCATGAAAGTGGTACGTGATCAGGTATCTCTCTCCAATATGAACCATCTGGCGAAGAGTGTGGAGCAGAACGAGCGCGTGCTGCAGGAGACCAATCGTTATTTATACAGTCTGGGCGAGCGTGACCCGGATATTATTTCCCTGTTTTTTCTCAAATACGGCAGTGGTGATTATATTATTGCGAAGCAGCGCATTATGAACAAATTCATGACAGATATCGGATTTTATAATCTGATCGATTCATTTTTTCTGTACGATGCCGTAAATGATGATCTGCTGCTCGCTACCTCAGGCAATTATGATGTCAAAATGTCGATTGTTCAGGAGAGTATGCCAGTTCAGATGCAGCAACTGGAGGGGGAAATCCAGAAGCCGGAGTGGAGCATCGTTCGGGGAGACACATGGAATGCCTTGGTCAAAACAGTACGGATCAACGCTCAGTTCTATGCAGGAGCGCTTGTAGACATGAATGCACTGAATCACCCCGAGCAATTTACAGAATCCGGTAACCGGGGAGGAGCCGTCATCGTAGGAGCGGATGGTGGGGCCTTGTCCGATTCAGCCCTGAACTCGGCACAAATCAAGCTGGCCGCAGCCCATATTACTGGGTTAAATAATCCCTACCAGGTGATATCTGAAGTGACATCCACTGGCAGTGCACGTCAGTACCTGATGCTTGGAATTCCCTCAGCCATGTCCGAGATGAATTATATTGTCCTGCTGCCCGAGGAGGATATGATGCGAAACCTGCCATTTTTTCAGCAGATCATTCGCCTGCTTCCGATTGGTGCAGCGGTCATCCTGATTACAGCGATGATTTTTCTCAGGCAGCTTTTGTTCCGTCCAATGAATGTGCTCATACGCGGGATGAGAAGGGTTAGCCGAGGGGAGCTTGATGTGAGGCTGGAGACGCCGGCTTCATCTGAACTGGAGTTTGTCACGCACAGCTTCAATCAGATGACAAGTGAAATCCAGCATCTGAAGATTGATGTGTATGAGGAGCAATTGCGGACGAGGGAAGCAGAGTTCAAACAATTGCAGATGCAGATCAATCCTCACTTTTATCTGAATTCCTTGAATATCATTCATAGCCTGGCTTCGTTGCAAAAGCATGAGCTTGTACAGCAGATGGCTAGTCACCTAGCGGATTATTTCCGGTTCAGCCTGCGTGCAGGCAAACGTGTTATTCGATTGGATGAAGAACTGGAACATATCATTCATTATTTGGAGATCCAGAAGCTGCGGTTTCCAAACAAGCTGGAGTTCGCTCTGGATGTTGGCCCGGATCTCGGGCACTATGTGCTGCCGCCCTTAACGATTCAGCCTTTTGTGGAGAATGCTATCATTCATGGCTTTCAGCGGCGTACAGAGCCTTTTGTTATTCGCATAACTGCCCGGAAAACGAAAACGTTATCTGGGTCTGATTCACATATCGAAAATGAAATTGATTCGGTACTTCAACTTTCCATTACGGATAACGGTGTTGGCTTTAAACAAGAAATACTGGAGCGACTGCAGCAGGGGCAATACGCCGAAGCTCCGGGTGGGCAGCACATTGGCATCTGGAACGTTATCCATCGGCTGTTAGTGAAATACGGCGAACATGCCGGATTGCAATTCAGGAATCAGACTGAAGGAGGGGCAGCAGTCGTTATTCATATGCCCGCCCAGACGGAAGAGGAAGAAGGGAGAGCCTATGCGGAACCTGTTGATCGTGGATGATGAAGTATATGCCCTGCAAGCGATGGTGGAAGGGGTGGACTGGAGCCTGGCCGGAATTGACCAGGTGTTCAGTGCTGGGGATGCCGAAGAAGCGAGATTGCTGATAAAAACCCATCCCATCGATATTATGATCTGTGATATTGAGATGCCGGGTGAGACGGGACTGGATCTGCAGAGTTGGGTGTTAAAGCATGATCCCGGGATGTTAACTATTTTTCTTACGGGGCACGCCCTGTTCGATTATGCCCAAACCGCAATCAAGCTGAACAGCTTCGATTATGTGCTGAAGCCTGCTCCCGCAGACCAGCTGCTTAAGGTTGTGAACCAGGCAATGGACAAAATCAAGGACGGGGAGCTGCGTTCCCGCACCAATGAAGTATATGAGACCGTGTACAAACGCTGGCAAACTCATAAACCGCTGTTGACCGAGCGTTTCTGGAAAGATGCCCTCTCACAACGGGTAACCTTAACTCATCAAAGGCTTCAGGAACTGGCCGAGGTGTACGGAGCCGAGATTGATCCGCAAGCGCTTGTGCTGCCGATTGTCATATCCGTCGAAGAATGGGTGCGAGACTTCGACCTGCGTGATGAGGAGGTGCTGGAATATGCGCTCCGCAATGCTGCCAAGGAAATGCTGCTTGGTGACAAACCCGGCGAAGTGTTTCAGGACCACAGTGGACTGAATATTGTGCTTGCATACGAACAGGACGGTATCGTACCAACGGCGAGTGAATTGGCGCAAGGATGTCAGAGCTATATTCAGGAGTGCGGTAATTATTTTTATTGCCGATTATCCTGTTATGTTGGAGTTCCGGTGGCTGTTACGGATCTTCAAGGTATGCTGAATGAGCTGAAGGACATGGAGCGTCGCAATATCAACGAGCTTGAAGGGGTCTTCATCTATGACGAAGTGGGCCGAGATACGGAGGATCGCTTTCTGCCCATACCGTGGTTTTCCGAGCTGTCCATCCTGTTCGAAACGGGGAAGTTTGATGACCTGCGCGAACGTGTCGATGAAATCTTTGAATTACTGGCTGCCCAGGAGCGGCTGTCACCAGAAATTCTCCACCTGTATTATCATGCAATGCTGCATGTGATCTACCCGCTGCTCCATCAGAAAAATGTATCCGTACGCAGCCTGTACCCTGGCGAACGAGAGCCGGAAGAAAGCGTTGTGACACGTTCATTGCCCCAACTGAAGCAGTGGACATCAGACCTGATCAGTCGTGCTATCCCGGTATTGTACCCGGACGATCACAGTCCAATGACCATTGTGGACCAGTTATGCATCTACATTGAAAATCATATTGGTGAAGAGCTGATGCGGGAAGAACTTGCGTCCTTTGCCGGATTTAATCCAGCCTATCTGTCCCGCTTGTTTCGTAAAGAAAAGGGCATGTCGCTCTCCGAATTCATTCTCCAGCGCAGAGTAGCCAAAGCGAAGACCTTGTTGTCCCGGTCAACCGTGAAGGTGACGGATATCGCAGGCAAGGTGGGGTACTACAACTACTCTCATTTTACGAAGATGTTTAAAAAGTGCACGGGTATTACACCCCAGGAATTTCGCAAACAGTCCCGAACGGTACAGATTTGACGCAGCATGCTGCGTCTTTTGTTTTTTGACGCCTTAAAGTCATAATTTGATAAGTGAACAGGTCACCACAGCAGATAGTGGACGTGAACGCCCCGCCGTATACTTGAACCACAGGAGACACAGCGGTGTTTCATCCTGAGGATGAAATTCAAGAGGAGTGAGGGAGAACAAGTTATGAAGACACAACCCCAGGCGGGTAAGGGAGCACGTCTATCGGATAGAAGGGACATACCGGATATACCGGTTCGAAAACGAAAGTCTGTCCTGTACAATCTAGGTAAATTCAAGGTTTTGTATCTCATGTTTTTACCAGGCATTCTGTTTCTGCTGGTGAACAACTATATGCCCATGTTCGGCGTTCTGATTGCCTTCAAAAATGTAAACTATGCCGACGGTATTTGGGGCAGCCCGTGGAGCGGCTGGGATAATTTCAAGTATTTGTTTTCCACCAGCGATGCTTGGGAGATCACACGTAATACGCTCGCATATAACACCGTATTTATTGCGCTGAATTTATTTGTAGGTGTAGGGCTTGCCATTTTGCTGAATGAAGTGAAGAACAAGGCGATGTCCAAATTGTATCAGTCACTCATGCTGCTTCCTTATTTTCTGTCGATGATCGTTGTCAGTTATCTCGTGCTCGCCTTTCTCGGCAAGGATTCGGGCTTCATGAACTCAACGATTCTTCAACTCTTTGGCGGACAACCAATTGATTGGTATTCAGAGCCCAAGTACTGGCCGTACATTTTGCCGCTGGTAAATACATGGAAGAATATCGGTTATTATGCCGTCATTTATCTGGCAGCCGTCGTAGGTATTGATGAGGAATATTATGAAGCGGCCGTACTGGATGGCGCGAGCAAGTGGCATCAGATTCGCTTCATTACCGTTCCGTTTCTCGTCCCACTGATTGTCATTATGACATTGCTGCAGATCGGTCGTATTTTCTACGCGGATTTCAGTCTATTTTATCAGGTTCCACTGGAATCGGGCGCATTGTTCCCTGTAACGAATGTTCTGGATACGTATGTATATCGAACCTTCCTCATTGGGGGAGATATCGGGATGTCCTCGGCAGCCGGGCTGTATCAGGCGGTTGTCGGATTTGTACTTGTGCTTGTATCCAATACCATCGTAAGGAGAATGGACAAAGATAATGCATTATTTTGAGAGGAGGCAAGCCAGCTGTGAAATCACGTGATCCATTAGCTGTGTCGCGGCGTTCCGCGTCTATCATACACGGTATGTTTATCTTCTATGCCATTGCATGCATCGTGCCGATCCTGCTTGTCTTCGCGATCTCATTCTCGGACGAGACGACGGTTATTGCGAACGGGTATAAGCTGATTCCGGAGAAGTTCAGCCTGACTGCTTATGAGTTTCTGTTCAAAGACATGGATCAGATCATCCACTCCTATGGCATTTCAATTATCGTAACCGTGATAGGTACGATAACGAGTGTAGCGTTGACTGCATTGTACGCGTACCCGCTTTCCCGGAGGGATTTGCCGTATCGCGGGTGGTTCGCCTTTTTCATCTTTTTCACCATGCTGTTCAATGGCGGGCTGGTTCCTTGGTATCTCGTTTATGTGAACGTACTGGATTTGAAAAACTCGATTCTGGCATTGATCATGCCGCTGCTGCTGTCACCGTTCTTCGTACTGGTCATGCGGACCTTCTTCGCCAATTCCATTCCGGTATCGATTCTTGAGTCGGCACGGATTGATGGAGCAGGTGAACTGAGAACGTTTACACGTATCGTGCTTCCGCTCTCCCTTCCGGTGATGGCGACCGTTGCGCTGTTCAGCACATTGAATTACTGGAACGACTGGTATCTTAGCATGATTTTTATATCCGATAACCGAACGATCAGCCTTCAGTACCTCATGTACCGGACGCTGCTCGATATTCAATATTTAACATCCAACTCCAATGTCTCTTCACAGATTTCGTCACAGGGCGGATTGCTGAATCTGCCGAATAAAACACTGCAAATGGCGATGGCTGTTGTCGGTATTGGTCCAATTGTACTGGCATATCCATTCTTCCAGCGTTATTTCATCAAAGGCCTTACGGTGGGCGCAGTGAAGGGGTAACTCCGGTCGGTTAGCGGAGAGGGCAACGGATATATAACGAAGATAACGAAGATGGACCTGAGAGGGCATATACAAAAATCAGCGAGTACAGACACGCCGGAGGACCGGCAAAGGTACGGACTTTGGCAGATTGAAAACATGGCGAATTGGGGCAATCGGTTGCAGGGTCCAACATATGACGGGAGGGGTTCATTTGGTTAAAACGTTTAAGGTATGGCCGCGTATCGCGGCAGCAGTTATGGCGCTGAGCCTGGTGCTGGCAGGGTGCTCATCGGACAAAGGCGGAACAACACCGGCAGCAGAGGGTGGCGGTGCAGCGGAGAGTGGAGGCAAGCCTTATGAAGTGACGTTGTATTATCCGGGAACGCCACAGAAAGATGTGGCTCTGATCGAGGCCGAGATCAACAAAAAGATGGAGCCCAAGATCGGGGCAACACTCAAGATCAATGCAATCGACTGGGGTCAGTGGGATAACAAGCTGAATCTGATGATCTCTTCCGGCGAAAAATCAGATATTATTTTCACGGCGGCCTGGCAAAATTATACCGTCAATGTGGCAAAAGGTGCTTTCCTGCCGCTTAATGAGCTGCTTGACAAGTATGGGCAGGATATCAAGAAGAATCTGGATCCCGCCTTTCTGGAAGGCTCCCAGGTGGATGGCGTAAACTATGGTGTTCCTACCAACAAGGAATTGGCAGCAACACGTGGTGTACTCGTACGCAAAGATCTGGCTGACAAATACAAACTGGATCTGACCGCAGTGAAAACGTGGGCTGATCTGGAGCCACTGCTCAAAACCATTAAGGAAAACGAACCGGGTATTACTCCGTTCTATATGTCCAATACCAATGGTAACGGCCTGCTGGAGAACCTGGACTGGGATTATCTTGGTGATGCATCCGTTCCGGGTGTAATCTCCAAAACAGCGGGTACAACGACGGTACTGAATGAAGTGGAGACCCCTGAATTCAAGGAGGCCGCTGAGCTTGCACGTAAGTGGTATCAGGCTGGATACATCAACAGTGATGCGGCGACCTCCAATGTGTTCCCGAAAGATCAGGCGAAGGCAGGCAAGGCTTTCCTTTGGACCGATGGCATGAAGCCGGGCAAGGATAAGGAAGAAGAAGGGTACGTTGGATATCCACTGACTCAGATTGAGATGACACAACCTACGATTACAACCGGGGATGCTTCCGGTGCCATGCTGGCGATCTCCCGTTCCTCTGAGCAGCCGGAAAAGGCGATGCAAGTCATTAATCTGCTGCATTCCGACAAAGAGATTAACAATCTGCTCAATTTCGGAATCGAAGGCACACATTATGTAAAAAAAGACGGTCAGGACAACATTATTACCCTCCCGGAAGGGGTAGATGCCAACAGTCGCACATACAATCCGGGCGCACAATGGCAGCTGGGCAACCAGTTTCTGAACTACCTCTGGGATAATGAAGATCCGCAGAAATGGGAAAAATTCAAGGAGTTTAATGCCAAAGGCGTTAAGTCACCTGCACTGGGCTTTACCTTCAACAGTCAAACCGTCAAAAATGAAATTGCTGCGGTCAACAACGTGAACAAACAGTTCAAACCGGGCATGACCTCGGGTGCAGTAGATCCGAATGAAATGATCCCGAAATATCTGGAGAAGCTGAAAGCTGCAGGCATTGATAAAATCATTGCAGCCAAACAAGAGCAGCTCGATGCATTCCTGTCCAAGAAGTAGATTTGAGTTGCAAAACCAAAGACGTTTTCGGTTAAAAACCGAAGCGTCTTTTTTTATTTGGGTCACAAACCATAATAAGGAAAAATATGATATAATCAGGTGGTTGATTAGGGGGTGTTCGTGTGTCGAGAACCAGACTTGTGTTCTCTGCGATGTTATTGCTGTTTGGCATCATCTTTACGTTTAAGCATCACCTCGGTTTTTCTGTGGGGGACACGATGTTGTCTGCTATAGGAATGTCGCCTTACACCACTGCCTACGTAAGTGGTGTGCATATCACGTTGTTTTTTGGAATGGGTATATTAGTGTGCAGCTACTATCTTACACGCAAAGAAATCATGCCCTTATATCCGGTTTTGGCCAAACGGCTCTGGCTGATCGTTCTTGCGATCGTGCTCAGTTATTCCTACATGACAGATAAATTGATGTATGTAGCCAAATGGGGAGCTTCCGGTATCCATGGTGTTTCCTATGTCCAAAATGATAGCTCCTGTACCTTTGATGTACTGGATAATGGGATCACACGGGTAAATTGTGACCTGACACTCAAAAATTACACCAGAGAGCCTGTCGCAGCTGTGCTCTTGCCTGACCTGGCCCGCAGTTACAAACACCAGGATGATCCGCTCTATGAATCCCTGCAATCGGTCCAGCTAAAACCTGTGCATATAGAGATAGAGCCGCATGGAACATTTAAGGGTCGACTAGCGTTTTCCGGATTGGCTGACTCCCCGCTGCAAGTGAAAGGAAAGTTAACCGATATTGTCCTGGATGTCGCCGTGGATGGAGAGAACACCGTGTTTGATTACGATATTCCATAAGAATATTGCGTTAGCAAGATAGAATGAATACATAAGAAGAGCTTTCAAGTTAGAAGAAATTAATCAATATGCTGCATTTAGAAAGGAGCTGACGGTTGTCGGCTCTTTTTTTGCGTGGAAGTTGCAATTAGTGCAGAAAAGTTGGCTTTGTCACCTTTATGCATGGATATGGTAACGCTTACGATATATAGAGAGTCGATTGTAATGGGATTAGGTTCGGAATAACGGATAAGCTGTGAAGCGGATTCACCCAGAAAAAAAAGAGTTTATGTTTAATGCTTGCATCGTTAAAATTAGATTCACTGACTAATGAAGGCAAGGTGAGGTAAGAAGATGTCATACCGGACGAATCTATTTTCCAAAATGGTCATTTTAATTCTAATTATGCTGGTTCCAGTCGTACTGCTGTACTGGTATTCCAACCATAAAACAACAGCAGTTCTGCGGGATGAACTCAATCGCTCCAACAGCAACCAGCTTGAGTTTTTTCAAAATCAGGTGAATACCCACATCGAATTGTTATCCTCGTGGCCGAATCTGCTCATCCATGACCCCGATATTGCGAGCTTCCGGCGGATCTACGCCGATAGTAAATATTTCGATCTGGATACGATCAATCTGGTTAAACGTATTCAGAACAAGCTGAGCATCCAGGAAAGTTCATCGAACTGGACAACAAAGTTATATCTGTATTCGCCGACGCTGGGCAGGGTCATCTCTGAAAGAGATGCTGGCTACTATGATCAGGAGACACTGCGAGGCAACATGTCATCCGGATGGAATGTTCGAAAGATTCAGGAGGGAGAAGATGAAAAATTCATCTTTAGCTGGATCACCGTATCTCCATACGGCATTAGCGACCCGGCAGCCAATGCACAGACCGTGATTAAGCTTGAATTCGACAGTGACAATATTCGCGATATGCTGGATAAATTTAAGGACGATGGCCGCCATGATCCGTTTTATTACCGGGAAGAGTCAGGGGTCATCTATAACCGAACTTCAGATCGTGCACTGACAGGTCAGCTGATGAACAAGCTGGCTATTGCTAAGCTTAAGGATGTGGATAACCGGACAGTCGTTATTGACGGCGAGCCGTACATGGTGAATACGGTAAAGTCCAGCACGACAGGCTGGTATCTGGTCGATTACATGCCGCTATCGGCGATTCTGAAGCCGATTCATCAATCCAACATACTGTTTTATTCGGCCATGATCTGTCTGCTCTTGATGAGCTTTGCTGTGGCCTATCTGTTATACGTCCAGGTTCAGGTCCCCGTCAAACAGTTGATTCGTGGATTCCAACGGTTGAAGCAGGAGGATTATTCAGTTCGAATCACGCCGAAAGGACGCAATGAATTCAGCTTTTTGTCGGAACGATTCAACTCGATGGTGGCGCAGATTCAGCAGCTGTTTGAACACGTGTATCTGGAACAGATTCATGTGCGCGAAGCCCGGCTGAAACAGCTGCAATCGCAGATTAATCCACACTTTTTCTATAATTGCTTCTCGTTTATTACGAGCATGGCAAAGTTGAAGCGTGTGGATGCAGTAGTTGCGATGTCGCATAATCTGTCCCGATACTATCGGTATACGACGAGGCAGGAGCGTGATGTCGTGCCGCTTACGGAGGAAATTGAATTCGTCACCTGTTATCTGGAAATTCAGCAAATGCGTATGGACCGAATACGTTTCAAAATTGACTTGCCGGAAGATATCCTGAGGCAGGAGGTGCCCCCGCTAATCGTACAACCTCTGGTGGAGAATGCGGTTATTCATGGAATTGAAGCCGATGCCGAAGCTGGAGAAATACGAGTTTCGGGGGAACAGAGAGATGGCATGATGATTCTTACCGTGGATGACGACGGGCAAGGCATGGATGAACTGGGTAGGCAGATGCTTCTGCATAAACTCACAGGTGGTATGGATCAAGAGATGGGATGTGGACTATGGAACGTCAACCAGCGTCTTCAGCTCAGGTATGGGGAGCAGGCGGGATTAAGTGTAACGGAATCACCACTTGGTGGGCTGCGTGTTACCTTGTTCTGGCCTGTTGACGAGGAACATCTTCTTCAATAGAAGGATAGAAATAGAGACGCCATATGACTATAGCATGATAACGATGGAATGCCTTGCATAATTAAGCAGATAGGGAGTGAGTGTCTTGATAGATATCTTACTGGTGGATGATGAAACATATGTGACTGAAAGTCTGGAATTAACCATTCCCTGGGGAGAGCTCGGGGTTACAACGGTTTTCCGTGCGGCATCTGGCAAGGAAGCGCTGCAGATTTTGGAAGAGAATGCCGTGGATCTTGTGGTGACCGATATTCGAATGCCGGGCATGTCTGGACTGGAGCTGATTGAGGAGGTAAGCAGTCGATGGGCACATATCCGCTGCATCCTGCTGACCGGGCACAGTGATTTTCAATATGCCAAGAAAGCGATTCAGCTGCAGGCTGCCGATTATATTCTCAAGCCGGTGAACGATGAGGAATTCATGGCTTCGGTTTCCGCCGCCATCACGTCCCTTCGGGATGAGTGGGATGAATTTGATAAATACCATCGGTTGTTATACAGCCGGAAGTCGGATTATAAAATTTTGCGGGAAAATCTGATGCACGATCTGTTGCTGGGCCGCGAAATTACAGCACGGGCACTCGGTGAACAGCTGGAGCAGTACGAGATTGTACTCCAGCCGGATCAACCGGCGGTCATGATGCTCATTCGCCTTACAGGTCGGTTCTCGTCAATGGATCAGCAATCACTGGATCTGATGGAGTTTGCGGTGGGCAATATCGCCGAGGAAGTATTCGGTCCCCATTTCAATGTGTGGTTTGGACGAGGTCCTCATGAGTGTCTGGTTATGATTATACAGAGTCAGGGCTGGACGGAGCTTGTTCAGACGAACGTGGATGAACTGAAGCAACCAGCTGGGACTTTCCGCGAGCATGTCATTCGTTATCTGCAAGGAAATCTGTCGATGGTGGTTACCGCACCGTTTCAATTTGCCGATCTAACGACCGCTTATCGTAAAGGTCTGGGATCACTTGTATTGTCGGGTCCAGAGGAAAATACGGTCATTTATATGGATAAAGAGCTGTCCAAACGCCCTGAGAACGATGCGGCGCAAGCGCTTGAAGAGCTCTATAAGCCACCCGTGCTGCCTCAGCTGCTTGAAACCAAACAGTGGGAGGCTGCGGCACGCAAACTGAATGCTGTATTTGATGCAGCGGAACGCGTATGTCTCTCCAGAGAGCATGTATATGAGATGTATTTGTCTGTAACGAATGCTTTTATGTATATCGCGCATAAGCAGGGGCATCTCGTGCATGAGATTGATCATGCGGGATTTGACCTGCTGCTCGCACACCAATTGATTCAATCGCCTGACAAGCTTCGCCGCTGGGCGACGGAGATGCTTGCCAAGCTGCAGGAGGAGCTATCGGATCAGGAAGGTGTACAAAGTCGAAGACACGTCATCAAGCAGGTTCAGGAAATGGTAACGAGAGATGCAGGACAGGATCTGTCCGTGAAGATGATCGCAGACAAGGTATATTTGCATCCCGTGTATTTGTCCAAGATTTACAAAGCCGAGACAGGTGAAGGGCTGGGCGATTATATGATTCGCATGCGGATGGAGCGTGCATTGTATTTGCTCAAAAATACCAACAAAAAGATATACGAGATTACCAGTGAGTTAGGGTACCAGAATCCGCAATATTTCAGCAAAATGTTCAAAAAGCATTACGGAATGACACCGAATGAATATCGGGATCAGGCATAATTTCAACATCATTCCAACATATAGGTTGCCAAAGGTGCAGAAATCTTGTGTTCGTGACATAGGCTGAAAGACCCGGCAGGCCTATAATGAAAGGGTAACCAAAATGATTAAAGGGGGAACAACATTGAGAGCGAAATCCACGAAAAAGAGAGTACTGTCGCTTCTCGCTACGACGCTGTGTCTTACTGTCGTTCTTGCAGGCTGTTCAGGAGGCAATGGAGGCGGAGATAGTGCATCATCAAGCACACCTGCTGTTGAAAACGAATACAAAGAAAAATATGATCCGGCAGTAACCCTTACAACGGCATGGGGAATTGACCCTGAGCTGAAATTCAAAAATGGCGAATCGATGGAAAATAACGTAGCAACCAAGTGGGCCAAAGAGCAATTTGGTATCGACATCAAATCATTGTGGTCTGTAACGGATACAAACGGAGCGTTTGCTACGAAGCTTCGACTTGCGATGTCTTCCGGTCAGGAGATGCCTGATATTGTAACGGTTGGGGATAACCTGCTTGCTCAGGATCTGATTGATTCCGGCATGTATCAGGAAGTGGGTCCGCTGTTCGACAAATATGCTTCTGACACATGGAAAAAAGCGATGGAGCAGGACCCCAATGTATGGAACCAGTACAGCCGTGATGGCAAAAGAATGGGTATTCCCGTACTGGACTATGCATACAACAATGATTACCTGCTGTGGATTCGCCAGGACTGGCTGGACAAGCTGAATCTGGAGGCACCAAAAACGATCGATGAGCTGGAAACAGTCATGGATGCGTTCAAAAACCAAAATCCGGATGGATTGGCTCCGGACAAGGTTACTCCACTAAGCATCGGATTCAAAACATCCATGAACACATGGATGGGAGATCCATCCTGGATCTTCGGTGCATACGGAACACTGCCGTTCCAATGGAATGTGGCTGAAGATGGCAAGCTGGAGTATGGTTCCATCAATCCTGGCATGAAACAAGGTCTGACCAAATTGAGCGAATGGCTCAAAAAAGGATATATCCCGCAGGAAGCAGCATTATGGGATGAAAACAAAACAGCAGAGCCAGCGGTGGCAGGTACAGCCGGTATTATCCCAGGTCCGTACTGGATGAGCGGATGGCCGCTTCTGGATACAGTGAAAAATGTGCCAAGCGCGGTCTGGAAACCGATTCAAATCCCGTCCGGTCCAGAAGGCAAAGCGATGCGTCACGGTACACAGTTTGTCAACGGCGTTATTTTGATTAAGAAAGACATGGAACATCCTGAGGCGTTCTTCACGTATGAGAATTACCTGTTCGACAATTATGCAGACCCAGAACCAGGCAGCCCGTATGATAACGGACTGTTTGCAGGCTATGACTACCAATTGGATGCCAATGGTAAACAAATGCCGATTGATCAAATCGAAGGCGGATATGTGAACGTTGTACGTTATTTGCTCGTTCGTGATGGCGCTCGTATTCCGGATGCTCAGATGAAAGCCCTGCTGAATCTGGCAGATGGCAAAGAGCCTGAAACGAAGCTTGAGAAGGATGTTGCCGTTAACTATGGTAAAGAGACCCCTGCTGCTGCGAAAGTGCTGCTCAGTCAGGAAGAAATCTCTTACAAAAACATGTTTACTGGTCCTACAACAGCAACGATGAAATCGAAGCTTGATTACCTGAACAAAATTGAGAATCAGGCATTCAATGAAATTATTTATGGCAAAAACCCGGTAGATTCGTTTGATACATTCGTACAAACATGGAAATCGGGTGGCGGTGACCAAATCACACAAGAGGTTAACGAATGGTATGACAGTGTGAAAAAATAAGTTACAGGGGCGCGCAGACTATATTAGTCTGTGCGCTTTTTTTGTCGTTGTGAGAGCGTGATTTGCTTGGGAGAGGTGCGAGTTAGCAGAGGAAGAATGACTGGAAAGACTGCGAGTCCAAACTGGTTGCTTTTGTGCCATTTATATTGCTTTTATGTGCTGTTTGACCTATGCAAACGGTTGATATAATCGCAGTATAAGCCACTCAGGGAGTACTTGAGTAGGAAGAATTACAGGGGGAGCAATCATGAGAACTTTAAAACGAACTTGGCCATTCCACGTAATGCTGCTGCCAGCCATCATCTTTCTGATCATATTCAGTTACATTCCCATGGGCGGCATTGTCATGGCATTTCAAAACTATAAGCCATGGCTGGGCATTAGCGGCTCCGAATGGGTCGGGCTGGATAACTTCCGATTTTTATTTGAGCGTCAAGACAGCTTGCAGGTGATCTGGAATACGCTGATCATTGCTGTGCTTAAACTGATATTTAATTTATTTGTTCCTTTTGTTTTCGCCATTCTGTTGAATGAAGTCCGCAAGATGGCTATACAGAGAACCATTCAGACCCTTGTCTACTTGCCTCACTTCTTGTCCTGGGTCATCCTGGGCGGGATTTTGATCGATTTGCTGTCCACTGGTGGCTTGGTTAACCGGGTTCTTGGAACCTTCGGACTTGGGCCCTACTTCTTCCTCGGGGATAACAGCTGGTTCCGGTCTACGGTCATTCTGACGGATGTGTGGAAGGAATTTGGCTATAACATGATTGTTTTCCTGGCTGCCCTTGCCGGAATTAACCCTGCGTTGTACGAAGCAGCAGAAATAGACGGAGCTGGACGCTGGAAACAAACGCTGCACATTACGATTCCTTCACTTGTGCCAATGCTTATGGTTGTGGGTACGCTAGCGCTCGGAAATGTGCTGAATGCCGGGTTTGACCAAATCTTTAATCTGTACAATCCGCTCGTTTATCAAACGGGTGACATCATTGATACATTCGTATACCGTTCTGCGATGCAAAATGGTGAGATGGGCTTTGCCACCGCCATCGGATTGTTCAAATCGGTAATCAGCATGATTTTGATTCTTGTGTCTTACAGTCTGGCTAAGAAATACGCCGGTTATCGCATATTCTAATCGAATGAACATAAGAAAGAAGGGACCACGATGTACCACAAATCATTACCTTATCGCGTGTTTAATATAATTAATACCTGCTTTCTGATTTTGGTCGCCATTATGTGTATTATACCGATGATTCATGTTCTGGCTGTCTCTTTCAGCACGAAGGCTGCGGCCGATGCGAATCTGGTCAATCTTTGGCCCGTGGGCTTCTCGCTTGAGGCCTACAAAAAAACGATGAACAATCCGATTTTCCTGAACTCGCTCTGGATCTCCCTGCTGCGTACGGTCATCGGCACAGCAATTACGTTGCTCATTACCTTCTTGGCGGCGTACCCGTTGTCGAAAGAAAATAGTGAATTTAAAGGCAGAACCTTATATTCATGGATATTTGTTTTTAGTATGATCTTTAATGGCGGACTGGTTCCCTTCTACATGGTTATCCAGAAGATTGGTCTGATGGATTCCTTCTGGGTGCTGGTCCTCCCGGGGGCGGTCAATACCTTCCTGGTCATTCTAATGCTGAACTTCTTCCGCGGCATTCCAAAAGAACTGGAGGAAGCAGCTCTGATGGACGGAGCCAACCATTTCAGAACATTGTTCACAATCTTCCTGCCGATTTCCATGCCATCCATCGCAACAATTGCCTTATTCAGCATGGTGTTTCATTGGAACTCTTGGTTTGACGGACTGTTATACATGAACAATGCCAAGGATTACCCGCTGGCTACATTTATGCAAACCGTCATTATCGGTCGGGATATGAGCAGCATGAGCATGAACCCCAAAGAAATGGAAGCTCTTTCTCAAACCACGGTAAGAGCGGCACAAATCTTCATCGGAAGCGCACCCATTCTGATCGTTTATCCATTCCTGCAGCGCTTCTTTGTCAAAGGTATGACCTTGGGTTCGGTTAAAGGCTGAGCCTGCATCTAAATTAAACGGAGGTTGATAAAGTGAGCCATTTAAAGGAAGAGGCATTCATTCTCGGAATGGATGTGTCGTTTATGGATGAAATTGAGCAGCATGGTGGGAGCTATCGTGATGAGCATGGGCAGCAGGCAGATTTGCTGACCCTTCTCAAGCTGGGTGATGCCAATGCAATCCGATTGCGAATCTGGAATGATCCTGTAGGCGGATTCTGTAATCTGGAGCGGACGGTAGCGGTTGCCAAACGAATCAAGGAAAAAGGCCTGCAATTCTTGCTGGATTTTCATTATTCCGATCGCTGGGCTGATCCAGCCAATCAATGGAAGCCGAAGGCGTGGGAGAAGCTGTCCTATGAGGAACTGCAGCGTGAGGTATGTACCTATACGGCAGATGTGCTGAGAACACTCAAGGAGCATGATGCATTGCCGGATATGGTGCAGGTGGGGAATGAAATTACACCGGGCATGTTATGGGATGAAGGGCGTGTTGGCGGAGAAGAACATGATACCGATGAACAGTGGGAGCGTTTTGCCGGACTTGTGAAGTATGGTATCGCTGCTGTTAAATCGGTTGATTCGGAAATCAAGATTATGATTCATATTGACCGCGGTGGTGACAATGCGGAGAGTCGCAAGTTCTATGATCGATTTGAAGCGCTTGGTGTGGAGTTCGATATCATTGGGCTCTCATATTACCCTTGGTGGCATGGAACACTGGATGCACTCCGGGATAATCTGCATGATCTGGCTAAACGATACGGCAAACCAATCAACGTTGTTGAAACCGCTTATCCTTGGACATTGGAGCAGCCTGAGGGTCACGAGTGGATTCTGAATCAGGAAGAACTGCTGCTGCCCGGGTATCCGGCTAGTGTGGAAGGACAGACACGTTATCTGAAGGATCTGCTGCAGATTATTCGTGAAGTTCCCGGCGGTCTCGGAGCGGGATTCTATTACTGGGAGCCTGCCTGGATTCCTAGCAAGGAAGAGTGGTCTGTTGGACATCCGAATAACTGGGGCAACCTGACGATGTTTGATTTTAAGGGACAGAAGTTGCAATCGTTTTCAGCGCTGAAGGCTGGAGAGGAAAACGACACCACATTAGATGAGCAGCCGAGTGCGGTATTGATCAAATAGATGCTTCTAAAATGAAATGAATGAAGGAGTTGTCAGCATGACATACACATATCCACCCGTAAGTTCCAAAGCACCTCATATGTTACATGGTGCAGATTATAACCCGGAGCAATGGCTCCGCTATCCTGAAGTACTGGAAGAAGATATCCGCCTGATGAAGCTGGCCAAATGTAATGTGATGTCCGTCGGCATTTTCTCATGGGTATCTCTTGAACCGGAGGAAGGCGTGTACACGTTTGAATGGCTGGATCAGGTACTGGATCGTTTTGCTGCCAATGGAATCTATGCATTCCTGGCTACCCCAAGTGGTGCAAGACCTGCCTGGATGTCAGCCAAGTATCCCGAAGTGCTGCGTGTTGGGGCCAACCGTGTTCGCAATCTGCACGGCTTCCGTCACAATCACTGTTATACGTCCCCTGTATACCGGGAGAAGGTTACGGCGATCAATACGAAACTAGCAGAACGTTATTCGGATCATCCGGCAGTCATTGGCTGGCACATTTCGAATGAATTCGGTGGGGACTGTCACTGTGATTATTGCCAGGAGGCTTTCCGGGGTTGGGTCAAAAACAAATACGGCACACTGGATGAGCTGAATCATTCCTGGTGGACGACATTCTGGAGCCATACCGTGACGGACTGGAGTCAAGTGGAGTCTCCTGCCCCACATGGAGAGACACAGGTTCATGCGATGAATCTGGACTGGCGCCGATTCGTAACGGATCAGACCGCTGATTTTATCGTGCACGAAACGAAACCGCTCAAGGCCAAAAATCCTGATCTGCCGGTAACGACCAATCTGATGGAATTTTATGAAGGATTGAACTACTGGAAGTTCGCCGACATTCTGGATTTCCTGTCCTGGGACAGTTACCCGACATGGCATGACGCGGACGAAGAAGATACGCTCGCATCGAGAATTGCTATGATGCATGATATTGTTCGTTCCATCAAAGGAGGACAGCCGTTTCTGTTGATGGAGAGCACACCAAGCTCAACCAACTGGCAAGAGACCAGCAAATTGAAACGTCCGGGTATGCATTTGCTGTCATCACTGCAGGCTGTAGCGCACGGCTCGGACAGCGTACAGTACTTCCAGTGGAGAAAGAGCCGGGGTTCCAGTGAGAAGCTTCATGGGGCGGTTGTGGATCATGTAGGACATGAACATACCCGTGTATTCCAGGACGTGACTGATGTAGGTACGGCACTCGAAGGAATGCAGGCGGTGGTTGGAACGTCCGTTCCGGCAGAAGTTGCTATCATTTTCGACTGGGAAAACCGTTGGGCGGTAAAGGATTCCCAAGGACCGCGTAACATCGGAGTGAAGTACGAGCAGACGGTAGAATGGCATTATGATGCCTTCTGGAAAAAAGGTGTGCCTGTAGACGTAATCGACATGGATGCTGATCTCTCCAAGTACAAACTGCTCATCGCACCTATGCTCTATCTGGTGCGTGAAGGCGTGGGCGAACGCATTGAGCGATTCGTGGAAAATGGCGGTACATTTGTAGCTACGTATTGGTCAGGCATCGTAAATGAGAATGATTTGTGCTTCCTAGGAGGCTTCCCTGGACCGCTTCGCAAGACGCTGGGAATCTGGTCGGAAGAAATCGATGGCTTGCATGACCGTGATCTGAATGGAGCTGTACCTGTGAAGGACAACGAGCTTCAACTGAATGCCGAATATGATGCTTTCGAATTATGCGATCTAATTCATCTGGAAGGTGCAGAAGCGCTGGCGACGTATCGCTCCGACTTCTATGCCGGACGTCCTGCTTTGACTGTGAATCGTCTTGGTTCTGGTAAAGCCTATTATATGGCTACGCGTTTCAAAGCTCCATTTTACGACGATTTCTATGGCAGTTTAATCGCTGATCTGGGGATTGAGCGTGCCCTTGAAACTCAGCTTCCTACTGGAGTTACGGCACATATTCGTACAGATGGCACGGCGGATTATGTGTTCGTGCAGAACTACACACCGGAGACGAAACAGGTGAAGCTGGACGAGCAGACCTACACCGATTTGCTGAGTGGTGATGCTTTAGAGGGCAACCTTGATTTGCAGCCATATGACATCCGGGTACTGCGCAGAGCGGCTGAGCGTAAATAATAGAATATAACTCATTTGGCTGAAAAATCTGGGGATAAGCAGCGATCGGAAGGTTGTTCTGTCATCGGAGTGGCAAGTGTAAATATGCTTTAGTTCAACTTAGATAGCTTGCAGAAGGGTCACCCTTAACGTCTCGATTAGACGGAGAGGGTGGTCCTTTTTGTCGTATTAGATCACGACAAATACTTTTTCTGGACAATATAAAGGAAAAACGTGTCCGCGCAGCGAAGACAAACAGGTAACACTGTAACTCAAGACTTGCAGTCTGGGAGGAATTGGAATGAATCAAAGGAATCTAGACGGTAACAGCTTTATTATTCGGCTGGAAATGACAACAAAAGATATCAAGTTTGGTGAAGTGGCCTCGGCCATCTCGGAAGCCGGCGGGGACATCATTGCCATCGACGTGATTTCGACCAATCAGGATGTAAGTGTGCGCGACTTAACTGTCGCGGTAACAGATGCACAGGATAACAGTAAAATTATAGAAGGGGTGCGCCAGCTCAAAGGAGCATCCATTATTAACGTATCGGATCGAACGTTTCTGCTGCATTTGGGCGGCAAGATTGAAGTTACACCGAAGACCCCGATTCATAACCGGGAAGACCTGTCCCGCGTATATACACCGGATGTGGCCCGGGTATGTTCGGCCATTTCAGAAGAGCCTGGAAAGGCATTCTCGCTGACCATCAAGCGGAATACGGTTGCCGTGGTGTCGGATGGCAGTGCTGTGCTTGGACTCGGTAACATCGGACCGCGTGCTGCGATGCCGGTGATGGAAGGTAAGGCGATGTTATTCAAACAGTTTGCAGGGGTTGATGCTTTCCCAATCTGCCTGGATACACAGGATACCGAGGAAATCATTCGAACTGTGAAAGCGATCTCACCAGCATTTGGCGGGATTAATCTGGAGGATATTTCTTCACCGCGTTGCTTCGAAATTGAGCGTCGTCTGAATGAGGAGCTGGACATTCCTGTATTTCATGATGACCAGCATGGTACGGCAGTTGTGTTGTATGCAGGTCTGATCAATGCGCTCAAGCTGGTTGGCAAGTCCATCACGGATGTGAAAATTGTCGTCTGCGGAATCGGCGCAGCAGGTGTGGCATGCAGTAATATTCTGCTGTCCGCTGGAGCGAGCCGGGTTGTTGGGGTAGATCGTGAAGGTGCGCTGGTACGGACGAATACCTATGAAAATGAAGTGTGGAGCGATTATGCGGCTCGTACCAACCCCGAACTGGAGACAGGTTCACTTCGTGAAGTGATTCGCGGAGCAGATGTCTTCATCGGTCTGTCCCGTGGCAATCTGTTAACGCGGGAAGATGTGCAAACGATGGCAGCCGACCCGATCGTTTTCGCGATGGCGAATCCGGTACCGGAGATTATGCCGTCCGTAGTGGAGGACATTGTGGCTGTTATGGCGACAGGTCGCTCCGATTATCCGAATCAGATTAATAACGTATTGTGCTTCCCGGGTATGTTCAGAGCGGTTCTGGATTGCCGCGCCAGTGAGATTAACGAGGAGATGAAGCTCGCTGCAGCTCAGGCGATTGCTTCGGCCATTTCGGATGAAGAGCGTACCCGTTATTATATTATTCCGAGTGTGTTTAACGATAAAATCGTTAAATCAATGCGCACTCGCGTGATTGAGGCAGCGGTCAAGACGGGTGTGGCAAGACGTATACCGCGTGAACAAGCTCGCGAAGGCGGGGAAGTGTAAGATGCAAGAGAAATCCCTTCAACATCCGAACCCAAGCGCGCAGCAATCGGGGCATGAGGATCATGTTGATGGAACGTTAACAGGAGAGGCCATTCTTCGAGCGGCTCGAGCTTTTGTACAAGGAGACGCTGCCGCACATACAGATGGCCATGACTGGCCTCATATCGAACGGGTCACCACACTTGCGGTTGAGCTCGCACATCGTATGGGCGCCGATCCTTTCATCTGTGAACTGGCTGCATTACTGCATGATGTGCCGGATGAGAAGCTGAACGAAAGTCTGGAAGTGGGGATGGCGAAGCTGAATGCATGGCTGGATACCCAGCCGCTGGAAGCGGGTACGCGGGAAGCCGTAGTAAACATCATTTGTTCTATTTCCTATGCAGGAGGACAGCGCCCTGCCGTCACATCGCTGGAAGCTCAGGTGGTACAGGATGCGGACCGCCTGGATGCGCTGGGCGCTATCGGTATTGCGCGTACGTTTGCTTTTGCCGGCGCGAGAGGTCGGGAGATGTATGATCCCGCCCTTCCCCCACGAGAGCAGATGACGCGCGAGGAATACCGGAATGGGCGCAGTACAACGATTAATCATTTCTACGAAAAGCTGTTCAAGCTGAAAGATCTGATGAACACGTCCTATGGCAAGGAACTGGCAGAGCAGCGTCATGACTTTATGGTGCAGTTTGTGGAGCAGTTCAAGCGCGAATGGGAAGGAAGGTTTTCATAACTTTCTCCGTTTGAGTTAAACATACAATACCCCCTACTTCCGAGAGTGGAGTGGGGGGTATTTGTTGTGTACACGGATAAGCAGTAGGGAATTTAACTCATCAACAGGATACAGGGCATGGTAACCCAATGGCTTCCATGATACAATAAATCGTTCTCCTGAATTGATTCGGGCAAAAAAAGAAATATGGGGTAATAATGATAATGATCATCAAACGAATGAAATCCGTTTTGAAAAAGAGGAGGGGTCACCATGTCATTTGGTGCACGTGTACTTAAGACAGGGATTGCGGTTACACTGGCCCTGTACCTTAGCAGCATGTTCCTAAACCCGCAATCTCCCGTTCCCGCCGCGATCGCGGCCATCTTTGCCATGCAGCCATCCATTTATCGTTCCTGGAAGTACTTCCTGGATCAGCTGCAGACCACTACACTTGGGGCAATCGTGGCGCTGATAGGAGGCATGGTGCTATCCAATGAGCCCATCGCCGTCGGGCTCATTATTGTGCTGGTTATTATGATTTGTCTTAAATTGAATATGGGCGAAACGGTTGGCCTGACGCTGGTAACCGTTGTATCGATTATGGAAGCGTCGGGTGACTGGCATTTTGCATTGAACCGTTTCCTGCTGACACTTGTCGGCATTGTATCTGCGTTTCTTATTAATATTACGGTATTCCCACCCAAGCCGAAGATCCAGTTCGTGAAGCAGATTCAGAGTGTGTTCAGTGGCATGTCACTGCTGCTGCGTACATCCATCTCGGATGAGATCAAGGAAGTGGTGTTCCGGGATGAGAAAAATAATCTGGGCGGCTCCATCAAATCATTGTCGGATAAGTATAACTTGTTTGAAGAAGAACAGAAGAAGATGAAACGGTCCAAATTCAGTGAGACCCGGCAGATGGTCGTATACAAACAGATGCTGCTTAGTCTGCAGAAAGGATTCGATGTACTGGATTCGGTAGAACGCCACTATTTCCAGGCACAGCGAACACCGGAAATGGATCAGTTCTTTGATACACATCTGGAGCTTGTTATCAAATTCCATGAACATGCGCTGCTCAAGTTCGAGGATAAGCTGAAACCGAATGGTGAGGAGGCGGCACAGTTCATTTTGGATAATGATCGTTTCATGGAGCAGGCGATCTCCCAGTTTGATATCGATCAGGAAGGGATGCTGAGGCTGTCCATCGTGGCTGCTGCGATCTACGATTACGGCTACCAGCTGGAGCGGCTGAATCGGCTTGCCGAACATGTGCACAGTGCCAGTGAAGACAAGGATTCACAGGATAAAATTCTGAATTGGCTTAAATGGCCGTAAACATGGTAGTACGGTTTGCGGTGATGTGGTTTCATCATATACAATGGAACCACAACTAGCCCGGACAGCGTGTCCGGGTTGTTTTGCATACATAGCGTAGACCTTGCGCAACCAACTCAATCGAACCGAGGTAGATATATATGAATTTGACACAGCTTGGACCTGAATGGATGGAGTGGTTCAATGGAGAGAATCTGGAGAAGAAGCAGCACGATGCGATGCAATTGCTGACCGTGTCCGGGGGTGAATGGCCGCATCAAGCGATGATCAGTATGGGAGAAGTCATTGCGGTCACGCCCAGCCTGCTGAGACTGGCTTTATGGCCGGGAACACAGACAAGTATGAATATGAGTCGAACAGGCAAGGCTACCTTGATTGCGGTTCATCAGCAAAGTTTGTTATCTATTCGTCTGGATGTGACTTCACTGCCGGCATTAAGGGAAGCAGCTCATCCGAGAGATCGTTTCGAGGCTCAGGTGATTAACATTCGTGTAGATCATGCGCCGTATGCGGAGATTACTTCAGGGATCACATTTCAATTAAAAGACGAATCTGGGGCTATTACACGCTGGAGAGAGACCATTGAAGAATTACGACAATAAAACGGGGCGCGTTCTATATTCATCCCAGTCGAGGGTAATAATAGAATAAAAACAACAAAAAACGCCTCCGCTTGCATCGGGACGTTGTCACTGGTACAATAAAAAATGGTTTTCAGAAAATTAGAACTAATTAACATAAAATAAAAATGTTTACTTTCTAATTAATTATACCATAGCCTTTTCGGGCTTGTCAAATGGGCTTTTGAGGACACAATCCGGGGAAAGAGGGGCGTATTAACATATGAGTACAGACCAGCAATGGAGCGAGGAGCAGCAGCGGGTCAACAAGGTAACGGAACAGATTGATCGGAAAATCGACATTCTGGAAAAAGAGGTAGGTTCCTTCCGGGATGAAGTTGTGGGAATGAGAAAAGATTTCTGGGACGAAGTCACCATGAACTTCAGCGAAGCGGATGATGTAGGGGAAACCTCCACCAGTATGCGGCAGCAATCACAGGTCCTGTCGGATCGGGAGCGCAGCCATCTGAATACGGCCGCAGCGCTGGATAAAATGAAACGGCTGCACCATTCACCGTATTTTGGTCGGATTGATTTCAAGGAAAATGGCTATCCGAATGCAGAACGAATCTATCTGGGGATCGCATCCCTGCTGGATGAGAAGGAGGAATCCTTCCTTGTCTATGACTGGCGTGCGCCCATATCCAACCTGTATTATGATGGAGCGCCAGGTCCGGTCACGTATCATACACCGAGCGGTGAGATTAGTGGAGATATTGAGATGAAGCGGCAGTTTGTCATTCGGGATGGACGTATCCGCTTTATGTTCGACACCGGAGTTACGATTGGGGATGAGCTGTTACAGGCCGTCCTCAGTCGAACCTCAGATGCACAGATGAAAAGCATTGTGGCGACAATCCAGAAAGAGCAGAATCGGATTATTCGTAATGACCGGACTCGCATGCTGATCGTGCAGGGAGCTGCAGGCAGTGGTAAAACTTCCGCTGCGCTCCAGCGTGTAGCGTATCTGCTCTATAAATACCGCGAGCATCTGCAAGCGGATCAGATGGTCCTTTTTTCGCCAAACCCGATGTTCAACAGTTATGTTTCCACCGTACTGCCTGAGCTTGGAGAGGAAAATATGCTGCAAACGACCTTCCAGGAGTATCTGGAACGCCGTCTGGGCCGTGAATATCAACTGGAAGATCCATTCATTCAGCTTGAATACGTACTTACGGGAACTGAGGACCCTCAATACGAAGCGCGTATGTCCGGCATTCGTTTCAAATCGTCTGAGTCCTTCCTTAAGGTTATTACACGATACAAGGACAGCATGATGTCTGAAGGTATGAAATTCAAACCGGTTCGTTTCCAGGGGCGGGCTGTTGTTACGGCTGAGGCTATGGCGGAGAAATTCTATAGCTTCGAACCATCCGTCAAGCTGGTGAATCGACTGGAAATACTGCGGGACTGGATGCTGAAAGAGTTGTCGGCCTTTGGCAAAGGCGAATTAGAAGCTCCTTGGGTAGATCAACAGCTGGATATAATGGAGCCAGAGGATCTGCAGCGGGCCTATCAGCGCCTGAAGCGAAAGCAAAAAGGGAAGTCGGACACGTTTGATGATTTCCAGCAGGAACGAGAGATACTTGCCCGAATGGTGGTCAGTGATCGGCTCAAGCCTTTGCGCAAATGGATTAAATCCTTACGTTTTGTCGATGTACGTCAATTGTACGCCCACCTATTCAACGACCGGGCACAGATGGTTCGCCTGTTGGGGGAGGAAACATTACCTTCACACTGGGAAGAAATTGGTGAGATGACACTTCGCAGATTGAAAGTACAGGAGCTGGCCTATGAGGATATCACACCTTATTTGTATCTGCGTGAGTTGCTTCTCGGCTTCCATATTAACTCCAATATCCGCCATGTAATCATTGACGAGGCACAGGATTACTCTGCCTTCCAACTGGCCTTTATGAAAAGATTGTTCCCGAGATCAAAAATCACCGCACTTGGAGATTTTAATCAAGCCATCTATGCACACTCATCGGTACTGAGTGGAACGGGGCCGCTGACTAACCTGTATGGACCGGAAAATACGGAAGTGATTGAGCTGACGAGAAGTTATCGTTCAACGCAGGAGATCGTGGAGTTTACACGGGGCATGGTTCCGGGTGGAGAAGAGATTGTTCCATTTAACCGCGGTGGGGAGAAGCCGAAAGTGATCGTTTCCGCCAATGAACAGGAGCATTTGGATGTCATTACAGCCGATCTCAAACATCTGATTCAGGAAGGGTATGAATCGGTTGCGGTCATCTGCAAAACGGCGGAAGAGAGCAAGGACATCCATGAAGCATTAAGCAAAATACTGCCTGTGGCACCGAAGCTGATCAAAAAAACAACACTGGCCTTTGAACGGGGTGTGCATGTCATCCCGGCGTATCTGGCCAAGGGTGTGGAGTTTGATGCGGTTCTGATCTATGATGGATCTGCATCGCAATATGCGCAGGAACATGAACGTAAGCTGTTCTATACGGCATGTACCCGTGCCATGCATTTACTGCATGTTTATTGCATGGGCAAACCTAGCCCGTTCATTACATCCCAGTCCGAAGAGTTGTATGATATGGGCAAGGTGTCTGCTGCTCAAGCCGAATGACTGCGTCTTTCAAATTCATGAAGAAGGCTTCCGTTCGATGGGACGGGAGTCTTTCTATGTATTGCAGAATACGATGAGGGGAATAAGAAGCTTCATAAGGTTGGTCTTGGATGTGAAAGCATGGTGGAGATCATTGAATTAGATATCTCTTCTGACATGATATTAGATGGATTAGGTTTTATGGATAAAAAATAATCCATCCTTTGTGTTCACGGACAATAGGTGTGAATTTTCTTTACACATGACGGTGAGACTCATATAATCGTAACAATCTATTTTTTTGGATCGTTTATTTCATGAAGGAGGCAGCAACATGAACACACCATCTTTTGAACGCCCATTAATGGCGGATTGCGTACCGGATCTGGTGGCAACGGCACGGGGAGACTTACCTGCAACCTTGGTCATTCGGGGCGGAACGCTGGTTAATGTAATTTCGGGTGAAATTTTGCCGGGCATGTCTGTAGCGGTACAGGGAGCCCGGATTGCATATGTTGGCAAAGATGTAAGCCATACGATCGGAGAGCATACACGTATTATTGAGGCGGAAGGCAAATACATTGCTCCCGGATTGCTGGATGGGCACTGTCACATTGAAAGCACACAAATGAAAGTGACAGAGTTTGCAAGAGCCGTTCTGCCTTCCGGTACAACGGGAGGGTTCTTTGACCCGCATGAAATCTCCAATGTGCTTGGACTCAAAGGTTTGCGATTGATGCTGGATGAAGCTCGGACGACGCCCATGGCTGCTTATATGCAGGTGGCTTCCTGTGTTCCTTCCACACATCCTGGACTGGAGACAACTGGCGCATATATTGGACCGGAAGAAGTAGCAGAAGCCTTATCCTGGGGTCCGGATATGATTGGTCTCGGTGAAGTGATGAACTTCCCTGGGGTTGTATACGGGGACGAGACGATGATTGGTGAGATTCAGGCGACGCTGAGAGCAGGCAAGGTGGCAGACGGTCACTTCACCTGGGCAGCGGATGACTGGCGTCTGCCAGCCTACGCAGCAAGCGGTGTGACGGGGGATCATGAATGTGTTACGAAGGAAGATGTAGTGGAACGTCTCCGGCTGGGCATGTACGCTAAAATGCGTCAGGGCTCTGCATGGCATGACGTTGCAGAAACGATCAAAGCCTGCACAGAGCTTGGCCTGGATACACGCCGCATGATGCTGGTGACCGATGACCGGAGTTCTGAATCGCTGCTCAAAGAAGGTCATATGGACTTTGTTGTTCGTTTGGCGATTTCTCAAGGGGTGAAGCCGGTCACTGCATTCCAGATGGCCACCATTAATACGGCTGAACGTTTCGGTGTAGCACGCGACATTGGTGCGGTTATTCCAGGGAATATCGCCGACATTATTTTGCTGGATGGACGCTTGGCTGATGTCCGTGTAGGCATGACGATTGCAGCAGGGCATGTCGTAGCAGAGAACGGCAAAATGACAGCGGTCTGGGACAGTTTCACCTATCCGGAAGAGGCGCTGAACACCGTAAAGCTGGAGGCCAATATCCAGCCGAAGCATATGGAGCTGTCTGCGCCGATTACTGAAGGTATGATTGGAGCGAAAGTCATTCATGTGACGGAGAATCATGTGGATACCAAGGAGAAGCATGTTAATGTCACGGTGGAACATGGCAATGTAGTCATCTCAACGGCAGGTGAAATCTGCAAAATTGCGGTGCTGGAGCGTCATAAACAAACGGGAAATCGTGCGGTGGCACTTGTTGGGGGGATCGGCTTCACAGGTCCTGCGGCCATCGCGATGACCGTTGCGCATGACAGCCACAATCTGCTCATTATCGGTAATGATGACGCAATGATGGCTGAGGCGGGCAATCGTGTCATCGGAATGCAGGGTGGCGTAGCCGTTGTGACTGGAACAGGTGTGACCGAATTCCCGCTGCGCATTGCAGGTTTGATGTCCACGGAATCATTCGAAGTGGTAGCAGCTCAATCTGCAGCTGTCAGTGAAGCGCTGCAGTCTGCTGGCTGTACGTTAAATAACGCATTTATGACACTGTCCCTGCTGGCACTGGTCGTTATTCCGGAATTGCGCTTGTCCGATAAGGGCCTGGTACGCATTTCGGCAGAAGGCATTGAGCTGGTATCCCTGTTTGATGAAATGGTGGAGAATACACCGTCTGCTCCAGCCGGGAACTAACGAATAACAGGTATCCATTCTTCCTAGAAATGGGGAGAGAAGTATAGGTCGCCCTAGGGCGGCCTTTTTTGTGATGAATAGGAAAACGCTTACTAGGTCTTGAGTCGTCTGTTGTACATATGCAAAAAATGACCCATATTTAGTCGGAATGCAGCTAAAAATTAAAAGCTTTTTCATAAATGAGTCTTTAGAACTATAAATACAGAAGTGTGAATACCCGAAATAATGTTATATGATTCTTTCGTCGTAAGTCTAAGAGATGATGTTGCATATAAAAGCAATGTAAATAGTCGTGCTTTGAAATAGTGCTTAGGGAATGAATATAAAACGACAGAATGTCATCCGGGTTTGCACGTTAGAGCTGCATAACATTATAGGGAGTGTATAAATATGAAAAGAAAAAGAGGTTACCAATTCGTTTTGTTAATTAGTTGTTTCATGCTGTTTACAGGGAATGCGTATGTTTGCAAGGCTACTGCACTTGGTTCAGTCGACAGTTATGAAACGATTCATGGAACGGTACAAGGCTCCGTAAGAGCAACCTGGGTTTGGGACACCACGCAGATCCAAAGTAACCCTCAGCTAGTGCTGAAGTTTGCCGCAACGAACAAAATCAATACGATTTACCTACAAATGAATCGGGATGTAAAGCTTCCGTATTATACGGATTTCATTCGTAAGGCCAGAGAGAAAAATATTGCCGTGGACGTTATGGATGGCAGACCTTCCTGGGGATTGGCCGAGAGCCGGCAGCAAATTGCCGATTTTCTGGACTGGGTTGAAGCCTATCAAAATCAAGTCGAGCCCAATGAAAAGTTTGCCGGCATCCATTTGGACATCGAACCTCATGTTCATCCAGAGTGGAAAACGAATCAGGCCAGTGTGATTACGCAGTGGCAGGGGAACGTTCAATATATTGTCGATCGGGCCGCACGGATGAAGATGCCTGTAGGCGCAGACCTGCCTTTCTGGCTGGACGGTTACAAGATTCCGGGTTCCACGATGAACGTAAGCAGCTGGATGATTCGCAAGTTTGACTCCATCACCATTATGGCTTATCGGGATACGGCAGCGGCCATCTATAAGGTTGCAAAAGATGAGCTTGAGGAAGCTTCACTTTTGGGCAAAACGGTATCGATTGCCGTGGAGACCAAGCAGAGCAAGGAAGGCGACTTTATCACTTTTTATGAAGAAGGTACAACGTATATGGAATCACAGCTCCAATTGGTTGAGAAAATGGCGAGTTCACATTCGTCGTTTAACGGTTTTTCGGTCCATGAGTACAGCTCATGGGAGACATTGAAGAAGTAAAATGAAACTCCATTCATCAGCATGATAAATAAGGTGCTTACAGCAGAACGGGCTGTGGCACCTTATTTGTATCTGCTATCTGATATAAAAGGGAGAACAGTGAACGATCATCAGTTCGGAGTGCCGAGTGCTGTCCCTGACAGGAGCTTAATCTTAGACCAGTGCAGGTTCCACCGCCACTTTCTCATAAAACATTTTGCGATATTGGGACGGGGTAATGTTCCTGTGTTTCTTGAATGTTGTAATGAAGTAGCTCAAGTGCTCAAATCCGACGTCCATGGCAATATCCACAATTTTGTGATCGGTATTCTCAAGCTGATAACAGGCCTGCTGGATGCGATAATAGTTGATATAGTCGACCGGACTTTTCTGCACCATTTGTTTGAAAAAGCGGCAAAAGTGTCCTTCGCTCATATTGGCTTCATCTGCCAGTTCTTTTAACTTGAGTGGTTCAGGGTAACGCTTGTGAATATAACTTAACACTGATTTTAGGCGCTCCACTTTATCGTGACTGCCTGATGATACGGTCCCTTTGAGTGCAGCGGGTCTCATATGTTCAAACATTTGTGCAAATATTAGATAGAGGTAAGCTTTTGTTGTCATCTCGCAGGTTGGTGTGCCGGCGGCATGATCGGCGAAAATTCGTTTCAAATGAAAAATGATTTCTTGACCCCAAGCTTCATCGGTTTGGATATGGTAAGGGGGGATTGCTGTTTTGTGTACGAGCGGGCCAACGAACTTCTCCTGCACAGCATCGAATGTCCGGCTGCCTAACAGCTCCGGGTTAAATACAATAGATGAAAAAACGCAGGGGACATCGCCTTTCAGATAACCTGCGTGGATTTCCCCCCGATTGATAAAAATAGCTTCTCCTGCCTGAACCTCTACCGTATTCATGTCAATTTGAAAAACAGCACTGCCCTGAGTCACCATGGTGAACTCCATCTCGTCATGCCAGTGGCAATCGAGAATGCTGTCGCCATTCAGCTGCTGAATATCCGGGTACACACTGACAGGATACATGGCGTTGCCGTGAATCCGGTCTTCCCGTAATCGTTCACGTTCCATAGTAGTTCTCCTTTTGCATCATTATTAATGTAAACGTTACCATAGATTGGTGGTGTTTATAAGGAATCGGATAAGAAATATCAAAATCGTGATATATTTGGTCAAAATATGAGAAGAAATTCGTTATTAATGTCAATATTATTATAGTATAACCGAAGGGGGAAAGAAAACATGAAATTTACTGATGGATTCTGGATGACTCGTGAAGGGTACCACATTCAAAACCCGACTGACATTCGTGATATTGTGCAAAAAGAGGATTCTTTGACCGTATATGCGGCAACTAAATATATTCGCACCAAAGGCGACACGTTGAACGGTACATTGCTTAAAGCAACGTACAGCTCCCCTATGCCTAACGTTATTCGTGTAACCTTGAATCATCATAAGGGCGGAGTGAAAAAAGGGCCTGAATTTGAGCTTAACCATCAAGATGTGAACGTTGACATTTCGAAGAATGAACAAGGGGCTGTTTTGA
This sequence comes from Paenibacillus sp. UMB7766-LJ446, assembly GCF_030226665.1. NCBI lineage: Bacteria > Bacillati > Bacillota > Bacilli > Caryophanales > Paenibacillaceae > Paenibacillus > Paenibacillus sp. UMB7766-LJ446. The sequence continues at coordinate 34,128 of NZ_JASOYM010000001.1, read as the reverse complement.
AAAGCGGCAATCTGGAAGTTCAAATCGACAAAACGAATGGTTGGGACGTCAGCTTCCTGTATGAAGGAAAACGAATTACAGGTAGCGGCCAAAGAGCGGCTGGTTATATTACAGGTCCAAGTAAGGAAGCGTACTTCCGCGAGCAGCTTGATCTCGGCATTGGTGAATACGTTTACGGACTCGGTGAGCGCTTCACGCCGTTCGTTAAGAATGGCCAAGTGGTTGACACCTGGAATGAGGACGGCGGTACAAGCAGCGAGCAGTCCTATAAGAACATTCCTTTCTATTTGTCCAATAAAGGATATGGCGTATTTGTAAACCATCCTGAACGCGTATCGTATGAGATTGCATCTGAGAATGTATCTAAAGTGCAGTTCAGCGTAGAAGGAGAGACGTTGGAGTACTTCATTATCGGCGGTGACAATCCAAAGGATGTGCTTGATAATTATACCCAATTAACAGGTAAACCAGCGCTTCCACCGGCATGGACATTTGGTCTGTGGCTGACAACATCATTCACAACGGATTATGATGAAGCAACGGTTAACCATTTTGTAGATGGCATGGCTGAACGTGATCTTCCGCTTTCTGTATTCCATTTTGACTGCTTCTGGATGAAGGAATACCAATGGTCTGATTTTGTATGGGATGAAGCGATGTTCCCGGACCCGGAAGGTATGCTTGCACGTCTGAAAGAAAAGGGTCTTAAAATATGTGCTTGGATCAACCCTTATATTGCTGAAAAATCCTATTTGTTCGATGAAGGCATGGAGAACGGTTATCTGGTTAAAACAGCGGATGGCAGCGTATGGCAATGGGATATGTGGCAAGCAGGTATGGCTCTCGTTGATTTCACGAATCCGGATGCTGTGAATTGGTATAAGAGTAAGCTGGAAGTCCTGCTGGATCAAGGTGTAGACTCCTTCAAGACAGATTTCGGTGAAAGAATTCCGACAGATGTCGTGTACTTCGATGGCTCTGATCCGGTTAAAATGCACAACTATTATACACAGCTCTATAACAAAGCTGTATTTGAATTGCTCGAAGACAAGATTGGCAAAAACGAAGCTGCCCTGTTTGCACGCTCTGCAACAGCAGGTGGTCAACAGTTCCCGGTTCACTGGGGTGGAGACTGCTCTTCTACTTATGAATCCATGGCTGAATCACTTCGAGGCGGCCTCTCGCTTGGACTTTCCGGTTTCGGATTCTGGAGCCATGATATCAGCGGTTTTGAGAGTACAGCGACCCCTGACGTTTACAAACGCTGGGTACAATTCGGACTTTTGTCTTCTCACAGCCGTCTACACGGAAGCACTTCGTATCGTGTGCCTTGGCTGTTTGATGAGGAGTCCGTGGACGTTGTTCGCGACTTTACCAAACTCAAAATCAGCCTGATGCCGTACCTTTACAATTCTGCGGTGGAGTCGACGGTAAGAGGTATTCCGATGATGCGCGCTATGCTGCTGGATTTCCCAGAGGATCCAACAACTTATAGCCTGGATACACAATACATGTTCGGTGATTCCATTCTGGTTGCGCCAATCTTCAATAAGGAAGGCGATGTGCGTTATTACCTGCCTGAAGGAACTTGGACTAACTATCTGACTGGAGCTAAAGTACAAGGTGGACGCTGGATCAGTGAAAACCATGATTTCAAAACACTGCCAATGATGATCAAACCAAACAGTCTGATCGCGGTTGGTGCTGTGGATAACAAACCGGATTATGACTTTGCAAATGATGTAAGCCTTCATTTGTTCGAATTGGCTGACGGCAACTCCGCTCAAGCGGTTGTTGTGAACCAAAGTGCTGAGCAGGAGCTGGTCGTTAATGTTTCCCGTAACGGCTCTGTTCTGGAGGTTCGTGCTGAAGGTGCGGGCAAACCATGGAATATCGTGCTACGTGGCATTGAGCGTGTGTCCGGCGTAGAGGGTGGTTCCCAAGCGTCTGGTGCAAATGGTGTTGTCGTTACGGCTGCAGCAGGTGCAAGCTCGCTTACAATCCAACTGTAATGTTTATTGCATAAACAAAAGGGCGGTACCGCAAGGTGCCGTCTGTTTGTTTACTGTCATGCCATTGCATATATGGTTCTAGTAAGGTTTGTTCTGTCATCGAAGTGGCAAATGTAAATACCTCTTAGTTCAATTTATACAGCGGCAGATAAAGATAGGGGATTATATCTTAAATGAGTACAACGAAGTCAGGTTTACATCAAACCATTACAGCAGAGATGCTGCATCAGTTAGTGGAGAATAATTTTGGAACCGCTACCATTGTGAATGATTTTGTACTTTTGCAGGGTGGGCTTTTTAATACAACGTATCGTATTCAGCTAGAACATGCATCGCATACGGATGTGATTTTGCGTTTGGCACCAGAGCGGGGAGATATGCCGTCCGGTTCAGCAAGTGATCCGCTATTCTCGTTTGAGCGCTCGATGATGTCTGCTGAACCTGTTGTTTATGAATATTACCGTAAGGCAGGCATTCCTGCTCCAAATATTATCGTCTGTGATGACAGCGGATTGGTCATTCCTAGAACCTACATGTTTATGGAGTTTATCCCTAGTAAGCAGCTGGACCACCCATCGATTTCGGTGTCCGACAAAGAACGATTGTATCATCAACTCGGCGTATATACCGCTGCCATACATCGGATTCAGGGTACAGCGTTTGGGTGGCCGCAAGGCGATGGTACGATTAAAGGCTCGGATCACTGGTCCGAGGTGCTGCACTCTTTTGCTCAGGAAACGTCTCTTAAAGCCGCCCAAGTCGGGTATATGCCAGGTGTGGGGGAAGAGGTCGCAGAGATGTTCATTAAGAATAAGGATTTATTTGATCAGGTAACTGTTCCGGTTCTTGTTCATAACGATCTGTGGGAAGCCAACGTGCTTGTTCATGAGAAAAATGGTGAGTTAACCATTGCTGCCATCATTGATGGGGATCGTTCCATGTTTGCGGACAGGGCGTTTGAAGCTATTTTATCGACTGAATCATCAACTGCTTTTCATAAAGGTTATAGTCAACCTCAGGATATGTCCCATGAAGGACAGGCACGCCTTCTTGCCTACCGAATACTGTCCTCCTACTTTAACGCATATGTCCATGAACATCAGGTGCATCAGTCTGAGGCAGGACAGAAGTACTGTGAACGAACACGGTATCTATTGGACCAATGGAAGCAACTCAAAATTAACAAATAAGTAGGAGGGTTTAGTATGAATGAATATAATGAATATCCGATGTGGGACGCAACATTGCCATTGGAAGAACGATTAAATGACTTGATTGCGCGTTTGACAACGGGGGAGAAAATTCGATTAATTCCTACACGTGAAGCAGCAGTGCCCCGATTGGGAATCCCCGGCTACAATGTGGGAGGTGAAGCAGCTCACGGGGTTGCCTGGATTGGAGAGGCTACCGTTTTCCCGCAACCGCTTGGTTTGTCGAGCACCTGGAATACCAAGCTCATGCGTGAAATTGGGTCTGTCATCGGAGATGAAGCCAGAGCATACCATCATCGTGCACCCGAGCGTCACGGCTTGACCTTATGGGCGCCTACCGTCGATCTGGAACGGGACCCGCGTTGGGGAAGAACGGAAGAAGGGTATGGTGAGGACCCTGTACTGACGGGCGAAATGTCGGCAGCTCTTGTGAAAGGCATGCAGGGTTATCATTCATTCTATTTGAAAATGGTAGCGACGCTGAAGCACTTTTTTGCCAACAATAATGAGAAGGATCGGTTGAATTGTTCATCCAGCATCGATCCGCGGAACTTGCGTGAATATTATTTAAAAGCATTCGAGACACCTTTCGTAGAAGGCGGAGCCTTATCGATGATGACAGCGTACAACTCTATCAACGGCACACCAGCCATAGAAAGTCCGTATGTGAATGATGTGGTCAAGGGTGAGTGGGCCATGCCAGGTTTTATCGTGTGTGATGGGGGTGACTTGTCCCAGACGGTCAATTATCACGGTTATCATGCCTCGCATGCGGAATCAGCTGCAGGCGCCTTAAAAGCAGGCGTGGACTGTCTGACGGACGAGGTCGACTTGGTCGTATCTGCCTTGGAAGAGGCACTTGAGCGGAACTTGCTGGAGGTTGAGGATCTTGACCGGGCCATTCGCAATATTTTTGGCGTACGTATGCGACTGGGACAGCTGGATCAGACGGGTCTTAATCCTTATGCTTCAATATCGGAATCTGTATTGTGTGCGCCTGAACATGCCAAATTAAGCTATAGAGCGGCAGCGGAGTCAATCGTTTTGCTCAAAAATGATGGACTGCTTCCGCTCCAACCGGAGAGATTGCAGAAGGTTAGCGTAATCGGACCCCTTGCGGATGTGGTCTATACCGATTGGTATAGTGGCACACTGCCTTATCGTGTTACCGTTCTGGAAGGATTGCGCAAGCAGCTTGTCGGTGCAGAAGTATCCTTTACAGACGGAAATGATCACATCAGCCTCAAGACGGTCGATGGAAAGATAGTAACACTCGATGCTGAAGGGAAGCTTGTGGCCGTGCCAGAGGAAAGTGCAGAGACAGCCGAGTTCACCCATCAAGACTGGGGCTGGGGAAGTCACACACTGCGCAGTCTGAAGAATAATCGATATGTTACGTTAACCGAACAGGGGATATATCAGGCGAGTGCACCGGAGATTGGTGGCTGGTTTGTCAAGGAAGTGGTGCAGATTGATTCACAAGCGGATGGAAGCAGTACGTTGCGTACGTGGAACGGATTGCCGCTTGGGCTGAATGAGCATCAGGGCCAGTGGGTACTGTCCCCAACGCCGGAACAAACTGACGAAGACTTGAGTTCATCTGGTCATCCGGAAGCTATAGTGGAGACGCAGGAACCTGCTTTATTCAAGATGGACGTTGTTGTTGAAGGGATAGAGCAGGCGAAAGAAGCTGCGAAGAATAGTGATGTTTCTGTTGTTGTTGTCGGCAATAGTCCATATATTAACGGCAAAGAGGAAATTGATCGTCCAAGTCTGCTGCTTCCGCCGGATCAGGTTCGGCTGGTGAAGGAAGTCTGCCACGTGAACCCGAATACGGTCGTCGTCATTGTGGGCAGTTATCCATTTGCACTGCAAGATTTGAAAGATGTGGCTCCGGCTATCGTATATTTAACGCATGCTGGTCAGGAATTGGGAAATGCGGTTGCCGATGTTTTGCTTGGAAATTATGCTCCTGCTGGCAGACTGAACATGACATGGTATGAGGATGAATCGCAGCTTCCTGACCTCATGGATTATGACATTATTCATAACGGTACAACTTATATGTATCATGAAGGTCCAGTTTTGTATCCCTTTGGTCATGGATTGACCTATTCGGAATTTGAGTATAGAGCGATTCGAGTACAGCGAGCGCAGGGATCTTCTGGAGACGATGTACTGAAGATTGAAATACAGGTGGAGAACAAAGGGGAACGCGACAGCGATGAGGTGGTGCAGCTGTACGGGCATGCCCAAACTTCACGGGTGAAGCGCCCGCAAAGTCAGTTGATCGGCTTCCGGCGGATTCATCTTGCCTCAGGCGCAGTGGAAGATCTTTCGTTTGAAATACCTGTTCAGAAATTGGCTTTCTGGGATGTCACTCGTGACAAATATTGTCTTGAAACCGCAACATGGTCGATCATGGCTGGACGTTCCTCGGCAAATATTTGTCAAACGGCAGAGATCCACATCGAGGGTGAAACCATTCCTGCACGCGCGCTTAATCTGCCTACGTTTGCGGAAAATTACGATGCATATGCAGGCGTGCTATTGGATGAATGTCTGGAAGGACGATCAGCCGTCCGTGCCATTACTTCAGGCGAACCGCTGTATCGTGAAGGATGCCCATCTTGGATTTCATTCCACGATAATGCTTTCCGGCAAGCTAACGGATTTGAGGGTCGGGTGGCAGCCTTCGGAGAAGGTGGCGAATTGGAGATTCGAGCGGAAGGTCCGAAAGGACCGCTGCTCGGCACTTGTGTTGTTCCAGGTTCCGTTGGGACTGTAAACGGGAAGAATCTTCAATGGAGCACCGTCCGTTGTGCACTTCAGACAGAGCGTGAGCTAGAACAGCTCTGCATCGTTTTCAAGGGCGGTGCAGCCCTTCAGCAATTTGTGCTGATTTAGCCTTTCATTTATAAACCTTCATGATGTATAGCAAAAAAGGCTGTCATGTCACTGATTTCAGTGAGACAGCTTTTTTGCGTTGTTATCCAAAGTGATCTTTTTTACATAAGCCGTATATTCAACTGCAGAACAACCCACAATAACGTTGTTGTTTTCTGATTCTGTAAAGGTGGTTGAGGTATGAACGATAAAAAGTGGGATCTCGTCGCACTCGCTTCCATCCCGGTCATTATGACACTGGGCAACTCCATGCTGATCCCCATCCTTCCGCAGATTGAGCGTGAATTGAAAGTGTCCTCATTCAGGGTCAGCATGTTAATTACGGTTTATGCGGTCGTCGCGATCCTGCTCATTCCACTTGCAGGATATCTGTCGGATCGTTTCGGCAGGAAAGCCGTCATTATACCCAGTCTCATCATTGCAGCCGCAGGAGGTGCGGTAGCAGGAGGAGCAGCCTGGATGCTGAATGGAAATGCGGCATACTGGACCATTCTCGGTGGCAGACTTTTGCAAGGAATAGGGGCAGCAGGGGCTTTCCCGATTGTCATTCCATTGGTTGGAGATATGTTCGATGATGAAAACGAAGTGAGTAAAAGCCTTGGGATTATTGAAACCTCGAATACCTTCGGCAAGGTACTAAGTCCGATTTTGGGTGCAGCTCTCGCTGTCTGGATTTGGTATTTGCCTTTTATGGCTATTCCGGTACTCTGTTTGCTTTCATTGGTCTTGGTTATTTTCCTGGTGAAAACACCCAAGAAGAAGGAAGAACCACAGAGCTTTCAAGAATTTGTTGCTTCCATCCGCAGTGTGCTGAAAGAAAAGGGGCGCTGGCTGTATGCGATTTTTGCCATCGGCGGAATTTGCATGTTTGTTCTCTTTGGTGTGCTTTTTTATCTGTCGGAGACATTGGAATCGGAGTTCAAATTAAAAGGTGTTGTTAAAGGGCTTGTGCTTGCCATACCGCTGGCAGCCTTGTGTCTGGCATCTTTCTTTGCTGGAAAGTGGATTGGGAAGGACAAGACACGGATGAAATGGCTCGGGTTTATCGGACTTGCTGTTTTAACGGTATGTCTTGGCGTAATCGGGCTTTTTGACAACATTTATGTCGTTGTCGGTCTGTTTACCCTTGGCGGAGCCGGAATAGGTGCTACACTGCCATGTCTGGATGCTATGGTTACTGAAGGGGTGGACAAGGAACAGCGTGGTACCATCACGGCGTTATTCAGCAGTATGCGTTTTATCGGTGTGTCACTCGGACCTCCTATTGTGTCACTGTTAATCGGGTCCCACCATTTTATTCTGTTTGGTATTCTCGCCGCGTCCGGGGCGGTGGGAGGCTTGCTTACGTTATTGGCAGTCAAGCCGGATAAGGGAAATCAGCCCACATCAGGCGGTGGCCAAAATCATCGTGAACCTGATTATGATGATGTGAAACAGCCAAGTGGGTATGTGCCAGGACGTAGAAAGAAAAGTCCACTCTGATTAAGGCTATAAAAAAACGCGTTTACTCTGGGGGAAGTATGGTTCCCTTACAGAGTAGACGCGTTCTAATGAATTGAAGTACAGCAGCGTAATTGCATCAGTTATTTTTTCGTTGAGTAGGTGTGTCATTTTCACTTGCAGTTTCAGTATGCTCAGGTCGTTCGGAGTCCTGCCCAGCAATATGTGTATGACTCAATAGCGGATGGACAGGAACTGCAAAACCTCCACTTCGTTTTCCTTGAATCAGGTAGATCAGGAGAAACAGGACCATGAATATAATGGAATAACGATACATATCGGTATAACTGGTTATGGAAGCAATAGCGCCCAGCAGAAGTGCTCCCATAGCAATCCCTAAATCCAGCGTATTCAGAAACATGCCGTTAGCCATACCGCGCTGTGATGGAGAGACAATCTGGATCATCCAGGTCTGCATAGAGGACTGGATGGAACCATATCCGATCCCGTATAAAAATGCAGCAACAAACAAGATAAGCATAGAAGTAGCATATGAGAGAGTAATCAGTCCAGCAGCAATGAATATCGCTCCGGGAATCAGTAACGCTTTCGGACCTTTACTGTCATAGATCCGTCCTGCAAATGGTCTGACCAGCAGGACAGCGAGAGCATTAAACAAAAAGAACAGTGCAGGGTTAGCCAGGTTGGCTTCCTTTCCGTACAACACGATGAATCCAACAAGTCCGCCATATGTGATGGACAGCAAACAATTCAGTACACTTGGCAGAATCAGTTTGCGGTTGAAGGGCGTCTTTACCTTGGTGCCAGATATTGCAGCTATTCCAGCCGGTGGAGTAGGTACTACCTCGTCAACGTCATTGACCCTCCTATCTTTTTTGCGAGTCAGTGAATAGCTGAGAGGATAGATGACCACTATAACCCCCGCCGTACATAACATGAGTGTCACGAACCCAGCGCCCTGCAGCACGGTGACCCCAATAATGGGACCCATGGACATGGCTAAACTTGTGGACAGTCCGAAATAGCCCATACCTTCACCCATCCGTTTCACAGGCACAATATCAGATGCCATCGTCGGGAAAGCCGTGCTACCCATGCCAAATCCGATACCGAACACCATACGCAGCAATAACAGGACAGCAATCCCGGCAGCAAAATAATATCCAAGTGTCGCAAGCAAGGCAACGGTCAAGCCAATATAGATCATGGCATTACGAAGACCCTTCTCCAATGCTTTGGCTGAATAGAGCCGGGCAGCAATGGCGCTAAGGGCAAAGAGACAGGTGAAAAGGCTGACTTCAAAGGCATTGGCGTGAAAACGGTCCTGCACATAGGACGGCAGTGGGGATACAATCATGTGAAGTTGCAGAAAGAGTAGAAAGTTACATAACATGAGCAGGATAAAATCGGTGGTCCACAGTTTGACTTGCGATGATTGTGATTTCATTTTTTGTTCATTCCCCCTGGTGTAAAATTCGTTACAGATTGCTGTTCATGAGGGAAAGAGTATGTCTAAATGCTTCCATCTGGTCTTCGGGAATACCTTCAGTAAGATTTTTATTCATTTCTCTTTCGAGCGGAACAAGCTGGTCAAGCAATCGTTTTCCTTCTTCGGTCAAGTAGAGCAGGTAGGCTCTGCGATCCTGTTCGCTGGTCCGGCGATCGACCCAGCCTTTCTTTTCCAACAGATCAATAATTCGGGCAGTGGTGGGCTGGTCCTTATAAACGCGCGTCGCAACTTCCTTCTGATTCACGCCTTCGCCTTTACCGATGTTGAACAGAACGGAAAATTGCTCTGTCGTAATATCATAGGGTTTAAATCGTATGGCTAGTAAAGCCGACGCTTTGCGGTGTGTCATGCCCAGCATGAAACCAATGGATTGATCGAGTGAATAGTCGGTCCCCATAAAATCCTCTCTTTCTTTAAACAAAATAGTCTCAATGCATATACTTGTTATAACAACTATATGCTAAACAATTAATTTTGTCAAAACAGATTTATTGAACACAAGCGCATGATAAAACCCTTTTTATTTAAAATTGACAGTGGATTAAAGTTTTGATGCGCACATTGAAATATGCAAACGTTGGAAAATACTGATAAAATGGAAGTGCCGCTGTATTGTGGTAATTGGACTACATGATGGTGAGGTTACGAAGACGAATCTGCTCCAGCTACCTATGGAGCTGACTGAGGAGAGCTGAGTATGCTGAAGAACATTCCCGCAATAATACCTCCGGAACTGCTGAAAATCATGTCTGAAATGGGTCATGGAGACGAACTGGTACTGGCTGATGGTAACTTCCCCGCAGCCAGTCATGCCCAGCGGCTGATTCGCTGTGATGCGCTGGGTACGGTTGAATTACTGGATGCCATTTTAAGTTTGTATCCGCTGGATACGTATGCTGAGCGGCCGGCAGCCGTAATGCAGGTCGTCAAGGGGGATCAGGTGGTGCCTATGATATGGGAAGATTATCGCAGGCTGATCCTGGACCATGAGGGCATCACGGATGCTTTAGATCATGAAGAGCGTTTCGCGTTTTATGAAAGGGCTTCCCGCGCCTATGTTATCATTGCAACCGGTGAACGTGCGCAGTATGCCAATTTGATTTTGAAAAAAGGGGTCATTTTTCCAGATACTGATCCTTTTCCGCAATCAAAAAAAGTGGAATTAAACTGAATTTAGAGTTCAAGGCGACGAAGAGGCAGAGGTCTCGCTCGCCTTTTTGTTTTTCCCAGAACGCAGCCAGTAAACAATAACATATAGTATAGGCATACACTCGATAAGTACGGCATAGGTAGCGATGGCGTAAGAACGAATGGCTAATTCATAGGAAGCCGCGTCTTTTGCATATTGAAGCACATAAGTAGCAGCCGTTCCCGCGAGCAGATAGACTACCGTTCTATCCTTTCGAACTCCGGTAAGTTTGGCAAGACAAACCGAGGCTGCATATAACAGAAACGAGCTGCGAGTAAACATGGTCGTAGACCAAATGGCAATCAGGAATGGGTCCAGGTTATCCAGAAAATCGCCGTAACGGGCAAAACGTATCATTTCCAGCAAAGGGTAGCGAAGGCTGCTGGCTTCATAAGGTCCAAAATTCATTAAAGTAAACATCCAGAATACGATAATGAATAATGCAAGTGTAGAGCCAGCAAACAACATACTTCGTAGAAGCGGCCGCCTGAAAGCGATGGCAGGGGCAAGAAACAGGAACATCATCCATTCGGAAAACCAGGGCATGGTTGAAAGGGAGCCCGTGAAAATTTCTTTCAGATCATGATGAGTGAGCATGGCAAGCAGTACATCCGGATTCCCCCCGCTTGTTACAGCAGGCATGAGAAAAGCAGACGTAAAGATTTGCACCAAGAATATGCCTTCTGACAAATAGACAATGGTAATCAAACCTGAACGCGCGGAGAGGCTGATACATAAAATGGTTACGGTTGCTGTCAGCCATATAGGTGTCTCAGGTAAGTACATGGATTGCAGGAAAACGATGAAATTCTCTACGTCAATGGATATCAAATACAGGCACAGTAACACAATGAGACCGAGGAACAGCTTGTGAACGACCTTGCCCACAATTTCTTCACCAAAATCAACCCACGGTCGATCCGGGTGAACTGCTCCCAATCTGTATGTGAAGAAGAGAAGAATCAGACTGATCGCAAACCCGCCAAGGATGGATATCCACCCCTGATAACCGCTCATTTTGAACAAGCGCTGCAGGAGGAAAGCTATGGGTTCGGAATACAGGTAGACAAACATAAAACGGTACGCTTGTCCGGCAGACAATTTGATCATGGCGTACTCCTTTCTCAGCCAAATAAGCGGTCTGCCCAGCCAAAGAGCAGCCTGATGACATCATTGGGATTAGGCCAGCCCGGTACAGAGACAGCCAGGGTATTCCACAGAAGAAATAGGCCCAGCAAAATGAAATAGGCTCTTTTAATTCCCTTTTTGCTGGACTTGATTATGGGCCACTCAAGTATGTACAGTACGGCAAACAAAACAACAGCAATCATTGGTTTACCTCCTAAAGTGGCTTGACACTTTCAACTGCTCCTATCAGTAGCTGGATTCCGATCCTACGAACTGGATGTTGATTTTGGTATGCACGTTAAACTGCAAATCGTTTTTGACATAATCATTCCAAACGGGACGCAACTGTTCCCAGATGCGAGGATAGGCCCATTCCAGACGATAACCAAGCATCAGAATATCAGCTTTTTTTCGTTGTCCGGCCTTTATTGCGTTTGTTAAATAGGCACTCGCCTTTTCATTGGCCTTTTGCTGTATTTGTTTAACGCCCACAACATCCTTGACCTTGAGAACGGGGATTACGGAATTCAGTTCTGCCTCACCCCTTAAAGTGATGTCAAAAAAAGGTTGTCCATTTACAAGTTTGACCTTGATTTTGGAATTCATATTATAGATGGTCATACTCGCTTTCTCGTCATCAGTTTCCACGGAGACGACCAAAGTATCCAAATTGCGATTGGCCCAGGCTACCGTTCTTGTTTCTTCGGGTGAGATCGAATCAACCATCTTCATCTGTTTGAAAAGAGCACTGCCCACCTGACTGGTCCATTGCTTTCGTTTGTTCTCCTCGCTTGCCATTGTGGTTGCTTTCGACTCCAGTAAGGGGGCAGCAAAGCCCTGATTCATTTTGTCAGCCATAAGTACAGTGAGCATTTGTGTCTTTAACATATTTTCTTCAGTTGCAAATTCTCTTAACACATCACTGGGTGTTTCTTCGAAAACCGGGGTCAGATTAGCCACGTCTCGGGCTCTGCCCTTGGCAACCATGACATAACTGCTAAGATGGAACAAAGGTTCACGTGAAATCCATTCCATCGTATCTTGAATTCCTTCTCTGGCATATGCTTCACCGAATACCACTACCCGTGTATGCCCCCAGGAAAGCTTTCGTGTGAGATCTGTTTGGATTTTCTCCATAGCATCAGCGATGGTGGATGCGGAAGCCGAAACGAGAGCATATGGATTTTTTCCGGGTCCTCCGGTTCCTTCCGGAGTGAGACGGTTCGGCAGCGGCATACTAAGTGAAATATCGATTTCACCTGGTTTTTCGCCTTTATCCACATACATGGTCGTAATAAACGAACGTTCATTTATCTCCACTTTGGACCAGCAGCCACTGCAAAGTAAAACACATATCAAAACGACACTCAGTTTGGTTGTAATGATTAACGTTTTCATGTCTTTTGCCTTTTTTTATTAGCATTTGCATAAGCTGTTGGACGCTGCTTCATCAGGAACCAGGGCACACGAACGATAGTATCCTTGATATCACGAAGTACGAGAGGAGCAAAGGGCTGCATGTAAGGAACGCCAAATGAGCGAAGACTGACCATATACCAATAGATCAGATAGATCGAGATCACGATGCCGAACAGACCCAGCGTTCCGCCCATAAACAGCACTGGAAAACGAAGCAGCCGGAAGGCCAGTCCGAGCTCGAAGTGCGGGATGATAAAGGCGGCAATACCTGTGATGGATACGACGATAACCAATGGTGCTGAGACAATTCCAGCCTGTACGGCCGCCTGACCAATCACAATCCCGCCGATAATGGACACCGTCTGACCCAGCGGCTTCGGAATACGAATTCCCGCTTCGCGCAAACCTTCAAAGGTCACTTCCATAATGAGCGCTTCAATCAGGGCGGGGAAGGGGATGTTTTCTCTGGCAGAAGCAATCGTAATCAGCAGGTTGGTCGGAATAATTTCCGGGTGAAAAGTAGTAACGGCGACATAAAAGGATGGCAGCAGGAAGGCTATAAAGGCAAACAACAGACGAATAAGCCGGATAAAGGAAGCAGAATAAAATCGTTGATAATAGTCTTCCGAAGACTGCATTAAAGAAAAAAAGGTTACGGGAATGAGCAGGGAAAACGGTGTTCCGTCCTGCATGACCCCGATCCGCCCTTCAACCAGTGCAGCCGCCACCGTATCCGGCCGTTCGGTATATTGATATTGTGGAAAAGGAGAGAGCGGATGATCCTCCAGAAATTCAGATAAATAACTCACGCCCAAGCTGCTGTCCATATCAATATTACCCAGGCTTTCCAGCACATTTTCCAAAATGTCCGGTTTGCATAACCCTTGAATATACACCACGAATACTTCAGTTTTGGTGTATTTACCGATGATGAATTTAACCATTTTCAAATCAGGGTGTTTGATTTTGTGCCGGAGCAGAGACATATTCACATGAATGTCTTCGATGAAGGCTTCCTGGGGCCCGACAATGACAACTTCGTTGCTTGATTCCGTTACGGAACGTCTTTGATAATTTTGAAGAGCAAAGTGGATCATGCCCGAAATACCCTCGATATATAATGCTGCATTACCTGAAACGATATCATCCACAATTGTTGCTGCTGAATTCGAGTGGTGGCTGTTAAGGGTGAAAAATGATCCGGTTACGACACGGGTAATGAATTGATGATCTATTTCATTTCGTGAGGCTTCCTCAAGTAGTGGTTTGACGATGGCTTCTCGCATGGTAGGGGTATCCACAATGGACTGAATATAGATGAGTTCACAATGGAAAGGTCCGATTTGAAAAGGCTGATAGATTATGTCGGCAACACCCAACAGATTAGCCCTAACCTGTTCATAGATATTGTCTTTTTCCATTTCAGTTTCGCCTCCCTATGCTTAATCCTGAGTCTCTAATCTGACTATAGTGTGCGACGCTTCCAATGAAATATACTTTTAAGTTTGAATTATCGAAATATATTACAAACTTTGATGCAGATGTTGAATGGGGAAAGCGCCAAATTAGGCTTAAAATAAGAGGGTGGAATGAAGCGGGAGACGTTATATAAGGAGTTGAGGGAAGATGACGTATCGGATTAGACGTGCTGAGCTTGGAGATGTTAATAAAGTGGCACAGCTGTTCAATGAATATAGGATGTTTTACGATCAGCTTACAGATCTGAACGGAGCGAATGAGTATATAAGAGAACGTAGTGAACGCAATGAATCCGTTATTCTGATTGCAGAATTGGAAGTGAATACAGACAAGAGAGAGGAGAGCAGCTTGACGGATAAGCCTATATCGAGCGAGGTGGGTGGATTTGTACAGCTTTATCCAAGCTTTAGCTCGGTGTCCATGAGACCAATCTGGGTGCTTAATGATCTGTATGTACATGCAGATCATCGCCAGAAGGGAATAGCGCGTAAGCTGCTGCAAGCTGCACAACGATTGGCAGATGAGAGTGGAGCTGTACGAATCGTGCTCTCTACAGCGATAAGCAACAAGAAGGCTCAGGCATTATATGAGTCGGAAGGCTATACGCTGGATACCGAGTTCATGTATTATGAACTTCAAGTATAAGGAATTTATAGAGACCCCAGAACTTCAGGGCAAGGGAGGCATTAGCTCAAAATGATGCAATGGATAGCGATGATTACGATGTTGATCGATCATATAGGAGCCGTCTTTTATCCGGAGGTAACCGAGCTGCGAATTATTGGTCGGATTGCTTTTCCAATCTATGCTTTTGCTGTTTATATCGGTTATAAACATACGCGCAACGTACAAAAATACATATGGCGGTTGTTCTGGATTGCTGTTCTCTCGCAATTGCCGTTTATGGCGGCTTTTAATCATTTTTCGTTGAATGTGGTATGGACATTGTGGTCAGCCCTGCTTGTGTTGCTCGTACTCGATAAACTTCCGAACCGTATGCTGGGAATTCCGATTGTGATCGGGGCAGGCTTGGTCATGGAGATGGCCCATATGGATTACGGCATGTATGGCTTGCTGCTTGTATTGCTGTTCCGTTACTTCCAGGGACCCATTCTGGTCATGGCTCATGTGCTCTTGAATGTTCTGTATATTTTGCTGTACAGCAGCTCTGTTCAGATGTACAGCGTAATCGCTACCGTTGGAATCGCAGTGGCCCAGTATTATAACGCAGGGTTCCGTCTGAAAGGTCCACGTTGGATTTGGCGTTATTTTTATCCTGCACATTTGGCGGTTATTGCCTTGATTCGCTGGATTTAAGAAGTTTTCTTGAAGAAAGAGCCTTCATGAAGAAAGAAGCCACCTCAACGTCATCACTGACGTTGGGTGGCTTCTTAATATTTTTTCAGTGGATGCACTACACTACATGCATTTACGGTATTGAATTTACTCCTTTGTTGAAGAAGTGCCATAATGCGGTCGTACGGCCTTAGGAAAATAACCAATCTCAATGGCATGCTCTAGCATGTTTGAGATGAAACGATCATCCGTTTTGGCACAAGTAATTCCGGCTGGTTCTACATAGGCGGTTGTTACAGGAGAAGCATACACGTATGCAGAATCCTTGGCACCGTCTCCTTCAAGCTGTGCGATTGCCAGTTGAAGCGCCTCAGGGTCCTTGCTAACACTGCCATCGAATAACCAGTTGGTATACTCTGCAAAGGGCAGAGTCTCCACGTTATAGCCGGCCCGATTCACAGAACGAATCAGATCATCGTAGCTGATCGGCTCCGGATTACAGATATGGAATACACGTCCTGCTGTGTCTTGGCGCAATGCCAGATGAACAATTGCCTGACTTGCATAGTCAATCGGCGTAAAATCAACCATCCAGTCGGCTGCTGGAGCCTTGCCCAGCAATAACATCGCTTTAATCATACGATAAAAGGCATTGCTATCGATGTTGGACTGGAAGCGTCCCGTTTCAGAATGACAGGTCAGATTACCAGCACGATAGATGCTCACAGGCACACCCTCTTCGGCAGCAATCATAAGCACTTTCTCGGCTTCAAGCTTGCTGTCCGAATACAGGTTGTCCACGTGCAAATCCGCAGGGAAGCGGTCATATTGCAATGAGGTCTCCCACTGTCCACTGAGTGCAAGATCTTCCGGAATCCCCATCGTGGATACATGGTGGAAGGAAGCACCCGGCTTGCTGCGAATAAGATGAAGCAGTGCGATGGTTCCATCCACGTTGGTTTTGGCGAATTGTGCTGCATCACCGAAATGTCGTACATCAGCGGCACAGTGTATCACACGGTCAATTCGTTCTTGCACATAAGTCGTCTGCTCGGCAGAAAGACCAAGATTCGGTTGCTCCAGATCACCTTCGATAATCTCGACACGGGATGCGAGGAGAGGCAGTAATTCTGGCCCGAAGTAACCCTTCATGACGTTGCTCAGTCGATCCATCGCAGAGCTTCCATCTGCAGGGCGGCGAACAAGAGTATAGATGCGTGTATTCGAAGTTAGAATCAACTGCTGCAGTACATGGGAACCAAGATATCCGGTAGCCCCGGTCAAGAGTACATGCTCGGGATTCAGAATATCGGGGTAACCAATCTGGGATCTCAGCTCTACAGGATGTTCTGACAATTGGGTGATTACGCCCTCACGCACTGAGGAATGGGCAGTAACTTCTGTTATTTGAGCCAGCGTCTCCACATGCTGTGCCAAAGCACGAATCGTCTTTTTGGCAAAAAAGTCAGCAATTTTCAGCTGCGGATAATGCGGCTTCAGAATGACCAGCACATGGATGACCCGAAGGGAATCGCCGCCAATGGCGAAGAAGCTGTCCTCCACACCAAAGTCATCGTGCTGAAGAATTTCTTTCCATGCTTCCATAATAATAGCTTCAGCTTCCGTCTCCGGCAGTACCCGATCAGGACGATCTTCATGACGCTCGACGTGAGGCAGAGAAACCATCGCTTTGCGATTGATTTTTCCTGTCGGTGCGATCGGCATTTCGTCGAGCTGACATATCCATTTCGGTACAAAATAGGAAGGGAGCTTAACGGTTAGCTCGGCTTTGATGTCCGCAACGGAAAGTGTACTGCCATCTTTGGATGTAAAGTATCCCACGAGCATGTTTTGACCATCCGATTCCTTCTTGGGAATCACGGCGACATCCTGGACCTGCTCCAGACGGGCAAAATGATCCTCGATCTCTCCGATTTCAATCCGGTGACCCCGAATCTTTAATTGCGAGTCGCTGCGTCCGACATATTCCAGTAATCCGGTATTGAGCAGTTTGGCTATATCGCCTGACTTATAGATTTTCTCATCGATGGCAAAAGGATTATCAATGAATGCCTGAGCTGTGCGCTCTGGCTGGTTCAGATACCCTTGAGCCAGGGCAGGTGTCGCTATAAATACCTCGCCAGGGACGCCTACCGGGCAGAGTTGCTGTTCTTCGTTGACGATATACACTTTATAGTTATGAATCGGTCTTCCGATTGGAATATTAACGACACCTTCCGGAACTTGCTCACTAATACGGTGGGTCGTTGTAGCTACTGTACATTCCGTGGGTCCATATACATTAACAATATCAATCTGGTTGCCAAATTTGCGTTGGAAGGCACGAACCTGCTCACCATAGAGAGCTTCTCCGGCCACGGTAATGATTTTGACTTTAGCCAGCTTGTGGAAGCCTTCATCTGAAAGGAAGGAAGCCAGCTGGTTGAAAAAGATGGTTGGCAGTATCGTAATAATCGTTGTGCCTGTGCGCTCGATTGCACTCGCAAACTCTTCAACGGATACACGTTCCTCCGCCGATAACAGGTATAATTCTGCTCCGTAGAACAAGGCGCCAATCGTATCCCACACTGATGCGTCGAAGCTGTATGTAGCAAACTGGGTTAATACGTCACCTGGTTTAATATCGCAATCCCGCTGCACAACACTACCGAGATTGGCAACACCCCGATGGGCAATAAGTGCACCTTTGGGCTTGCCGGTAGATCCTGAAGTATAAATGATATACGCCAGATCATCTGGTTGAATATCCAGATTGGGGTTGCTTGCTGCAAATCCGGCAAGGCGTCCGTCCACGGCAAGGATTTGGCGAACAGTAGTAATACCTGAGAATAACCGTGAAGCTTCAAGTAAAGAGGACTCTTTGGTCAGGACAAATGATGAAGCTGTATCTTCGACAATATAACTGTTGCGTTCTTGTGGATGCTCAGGGTCAACAGGAACGTATACTCCGCCAGCTTTGAGAATACCGAGCAAAGAAATAATCGTTTCCAGGCTCCGCTCCATAAAGATGCTGACAAATTCTCCTTTTTGCAATCCGTTGGATAACAGCACACGGGCAACCTGATTCGCACGTTCGTTCAGTTCTCTATACGTGTACCGGCTGGTTGGAGAGGTAATTGCCGGTGATTCAGGATACTGGGCTGCTGTCGCTTCGAACCAGCCATGAATCGTCTGATGCTCCGGTTCGAGCACGGTGGTGTCATTCATTTCTCTATATAACAACCGGTCTGAAGCGGACAAAATGTCCACTGTACCGATTGCTTTGTCTTGATTTCGCAGCATGGCGCGAAGCAGGGTCTGATAATACTCCGCATATCTTGTGACTGTGGATTCATTCAGAAGTGAACTGTCGTAGAACAGATCCAGCATGAGCATATCCTGATCATCACGAATATTCCAATTTAACAATTGAGGAGCTTGAGGCAACTGGACACGATTAAACATGAACAGGGTTTCCGGGTTTCCTCCAGTTTGGAGCGTATGATGGTGCTGAAGTTGATCTGAAATCTGACGTACAAGCTCACTGAAGGTTAACTTGCCATGAATCTGCAATAACACATGGGAAGCTGCCTGGTCTGGAGCTAACGTGCCAATGGCAAGTTCCTGTTCCCCTGACAAACGGAATAATAATGCTGCATACGCAGTCAGTAAAACTGGATACACGTTTTCTGAGTTGAACTTCTGTTGGAGTTCCCGCCCCAGAGACTTTTCTAGTGGTATATGAGCAGACTCATAAGAGAAGATTTGTTGACGGCGCCCATAATCCAGTGGAATCTGAAGAACCGGCAGGCCAGATTCCATTGTGTGGGAAGACGATGATTGATTTTTGACCACTTCAGTTTATCCTCCTTGGTTCAAACCGTTCAATTTTGGATTGAATTATATTTTGCTTACATTAAAATGAGAAATCAGTTCTTGCAGTTCCTCAGACATCGTGTTCAAACGGGTAGAAGAATCAACAAGTGTAATCAGAGAAGCTTTTTGTTCATCAACGGATGAAGAGATGCGTTCACTGTTATCAGCTGTCTTACTCACGCTGGCAGACAAATCATCCGCAGTTGCTGTCATTTCTTCTGTACCTGCAGAGATTTCTTCAGTAGCGCTGGATACTTCCTGAATCTGATTCGATACTTTTTTGGCTGCTTCCAGAATTTCCTCGAACAATTGACCGGTTTGATCAGCTACACTGAGGCCGGTATCCACTTCGGAAGTACCTTGTTCCATCGCACGAACGGCTTGTCTGATTTCAGCTTGAATCTCCTGGATCAGTACAGCAACCTGGCTCGTGGATTGTTCGGATTGCTCAGCAAGCTTGCGTACTTCACCCGCTACAACTGCGAATCCTCTGCCTTCCTCACCAACACGTGCTGCTTCGATGGATGCATTCAGCGCAAGCAGGTTCGTTTGGCTGGATATACCTGAGATAATATTCAGAATATCGCCAATTTCCTGAGAGCGGCTCTCCAGAACCTGAATGGCAGAAGCGGTATTTTTAACAGATTCCGTAATCAGATTCATCTGTTCGGATACCTGACGAACAACACTGTTTCCTAGTTGTGAACGGCGTTCCATCTCATAGGCTTCGTCAGCTACGCTGGCTGAACTGCTGGCAATAGTCTGAATAACAATAGCCATCTCGGACATCGCACGTGCACTATCTCGTGTTGCCTGTTCCTGTGCACGAATATTGGATGTAATCTGAGTAACGTTGCTATTGATAGAATCAGCATTCTCGCTGTTTCTCTCAGAGACTTCATACAATTCCTTCGCAGACTCATTGACTTCTTGTGAAGTAATTTGCACTTTAACGATAGTATCGTTAATCTTGCGAACCATGGTATTGAACTTTTCATTCACAATTCCCAGATCGTCTTTACCAGTTGGAATCTTGACATTCAAATTACCCCGACTTACGTCATCAATCCCTTTGATCAGGTGACGAATAGGGGAAAGCGTGTTTTTGACAACAAGATATTGGATAATCAGGAACAGCAGCAGGAAAGCTACCAGAATGATAATTCCGTTTTTAAGTAATTTGTTCAGCCCAGCCGGTACCGCTGATGCGTCTGCATCAACTGCAAAGTAAGAATAAATCTTGCCGTTACTATCCTTGATCGGATAAGCGATGGTTGTCCAAGTTCCGAAATCATCGGAATAAAATGTGGTGAATGTTGGACGATCAGTATTCAACATTTCTTTGAGTGCATTTGCCACAACGACAGGCTGTTCATACATATCGCCAATCTTTACATTTTCACTCTGGAAGGCTTCCTTTAGATTGGTTGGCATGGCGACAAGGGAAGTTAACCGATTGTTATCTCCACCGAGCTCAACGCCAAAGATGTAGGCTTGGGCAATGTTGGGATAATATTGCTGCATTTCATCGAAATAGGCGCGCAATTTGGTTTGTGTTTTTCCATCATAACTGCCTTCTGTGATAGCAGACTGTACTTCAGTGGAATCAATACCTTCTGCCCATTTTTTGGTGATTTGTTCTACTTGACCATGTAACTGATCTACAAGAATCGTTTTTTGAAAATAGTAGCTGCTGGCAATAAGCGCCACACCGATAATGATAATGTTCGTAAATGATAGTAACAGATTTTTCGAGAAAAATGACATACTTTTCCAACTTAATGATTTCACTAAAGTCCACTCCTGATCTTCTTTTGAATTAAAAACATATATTTTGGTTGCTTTCATGACGCCAATTACATCATTTCTTAATCCCCTCCAAAGGCATAATGTGCGACCATGGTCTTGGGTTTGTAGTCGCTATGTAGAGATATTTTTACCTGGATACCTATAGGTGTCTAATTATTAAAACACATCTATACTTAATATGTCGTATAAAATGTCGTCAGATTGAATAGTTTTGTTAAAACTTTTTTAATATTTTACGTATTTATGGACATATGAAAGTAAGATGTAGGTATTTAGAACTGTTTATTTAAAATAATTCCCATTTTTTAGTTTCATTCTGTATTCTATAACATGGTGGGTTAAAAAACATCCTTAAACTTTGAAGAAAATAAGGCAAATGACAGAGAAATGTTCCTATCGTCTGCCTTTCCAATCGTGCACCAAGGGGGAGAATGTAAAGGAAATGATGTTTGGATTTGGCATTTAATCTAACCAAGAACATACATAAGCATGATCAATGATGCATGTGAAGCAGAGAAACAGGCCAAGTTTCCCAGTGGAATACCTCATTGCACAGATATACATCGGAAGCGGTTTTATCTATAATAACTACAGTATGCATTTCTTAAATCATGAGCAGCGGGGGTTTATAGATGAATCTTAAACAGATAGCAGCTGAGCGCGCGGCAGAATATGTTCAAGATGGAATGAAGGTTGGGTTGGGTACAGGTTCAACGGCGTATTACGCTATTTGTCGAATTGGTGAGCGGGTACGCGAAGGGTTAAACATTCAGGCGGTAGCTACCTCGGAAGCATCGGACAAGCTCGCCAAGGAGTGGGGGATTCCGATCGTTCCATTCGATCAGATTGGACGTCTGGATCTGACCATTGACGGTGCAGATGAAGTTGACCCTGAGTTTAACCTGATCAAGGGTGGCGGAGGTGCGCTTTTACGTGAGAAAATTGTAGCTGCAAACAGCGACAGGCTGATTATTGTGGCCGACGGCAGCAAAGCAGTACCAAAGCTGGGGAAATTTCCATTGCCAGTTGAGGTGGTTCCTTTTGCGTCAGAGTGGACTTTCGAGGCGCTTGAGAAACTTGGGTGTAACCCGGAATGGCGTATGGATGGGGATCAACGGTATCTTACGGATAATGGAAACCTCATTGCGGATTGCCGCATGGAAGCCATAGAACAAGCTGCGGAGCTTAACGTTCAGTTAAATATGCTGCCCGGTGTTGTCGATAATGGACTGTTTATTAATATGGCGGACACCGTCATTCTTGCGAAGAGTGATGGCAGCATCGATGAACGTCATCGTTCCTGAACTGAAAGCGAGGTCATTGTATAGATGAGGGAGAACCCGTTAGTCGATGGAGAAATTTCTCTTCGATGTGTGGAAAAAGAGGATCTGACTGAACTCTATGAATTAATCTACAGTGAAGATGTCCCGGAATGGAAAAAATGGGATGCGCCATATTTTGCGCTTGAACACGAGAGCTACGAAGACTTCGAACGGAACATGCTGAGAACACTTGAAGCGACCAAGCACAATTCTGACCCGGACTCCATTCGAATTGTTGAGTTGAATGGCCGAATTGTCGGCACAATCAGCTATTATTGGGAGCATCGTCCATCCTTGTGGCTGGAAATGGGAATCTTGCTATATCGTTCCGCCCAATGGGGGCATGGGATCGGCACGCGAGTACTTCAGATGTGGTCCGGTTACTTATTCGAGCAATTGCCACTGGTCCGGGTTGGATTAACAACATGGTCAGGCAATGAGCGAATGATGCGTTCAGCTTCGAAGGCGGGGCTTCAGGTGGAAGGACGTATGCGCAAATGCCGCATCGTGGATGGCCAGCATTATGATTCAATTCGTATGGGAATGCTGCGCGAAGAGTGGGAGCAGATACGGTCCCAGACGCAGGTCGAAATGTAAACAACTGATGGAGGATTATAGAAATGCCGAACAACGAGGACAATCGGGAACTGTCTTTACAATTATTTGTGGTTCTCGCTCGCGCATACAATTCCGTTACATCCAGGTCCAATCGGGATATCCAGAGTCATGGACTGAATACGACAGAATTTGGCGTGCTTGATTTGTTATACCATAAAGGGCCGCAGGCGTTGCAAAAGATCGGTGAAAAAGTATTAATGTCCAGCGGTAATATCACGTATGTTGTGGACAAGCTTCAGAACAAAAATCTGCTGATTCGTCGAGCATCCAAGGAAGATCGGCGTGTTATATATGCTGAATTGACGGAGGAAGGAAGACATCTGTTTACACAAATCTTTCCTCAGCACCACCAGGTGATCATTGATGCAGTGGATGGACTGGAACCCTCGGAAAAGGCGGATGCAATTCGTTTGTTAAAAAAGCTTGGACTCGCTGCAGAGGGGAAAACTGACTTGCGTTAATTACGCAGGTCAGTTTTTTTATATCTGAAGAACAGAAGTCACTCGTTAGATCACTTACAGGACAATTTCAAATTATAGAAAATTAGTTGAGATTAATGATGGGCTGAACACATGCCCATTCATCGATCATGTATAATGATAGATGGGTTGTATTTGAGCGGGAACGGTCCAGGCATTTGAAGCTGGTGAAAAAGGTAGGATGAATGAAGCCTTCCTATACGCAGTATGGCATAATTCGCGATTAGGAGAGTGATCATGTGATGTCTAATGAACATGGCGAAATGAAATCATTGCGCAGAACGGTCGAACCGATATCCAATCAGATGAATCGCAATAAGGAAAGTCAGGAGCAGGTGCATACATTCTTACCGATATCGCTCTTGCTCGCTGACGATAACGCCATTAATCGGCAGGTTGTGCTGATGCAGCTCAAAAAGCTGGGCATAACCCGGGTGGATACCGTCTCCAATGGGGAAGAGGCTATCACGGCTTTTCTCAGCAAAGATTATAGTTTGATCCTGATGGATAATATGATGCCTCTAATGGACGGACTGGAGGCGACACGCAAAATCAGGGCCATAGAAGAGAATGTGTCGCGGCACTCCATACCAATTATTGCGATGACAGGAAATGTTATGGATGGAGAGAAAGAGAAATGTGTTGAAGCCGGGATGAATGATTTTATCGGCAAACCCTTCACGCTTGAAGCTCTAAGCAACGTGATCCAGAAGTGGCAACAAGCATCCGTGTCTGGAAAGGTTGCCAAACGATAGATAGTATATACATATATGTTTCACGTGGAAGTTCGTCTGAAAGAGAGGGAATGTTCATGTTATTATACGGTCTTGCTGTTCTGGTGCTAATCGTTCTTGCTCTATTATGGTTTGGTGGGCTTTACTTCTTCAAAACTGCCATTCGTCGTGCTCCAAAATCATTTCTGGTTGATAATCCGAATCTGATGCCCGAGCCGGATAATGAAATTATCAGCAGTGCGTCTGACGTGGCGTGGCTTAATTCGCAGCCAACCGAAGATATAGATATGGAATCCCATGATGGATTAAAGCTGCACGGGACATGGCTTCCTTCTCGAAGCGGATCGCAACATCGAACGGTTATTCTGGCGCATGGTTATTCGGGAAAAGGCAGGGAAATGGCGGGTTTTGCTCGCTTTTATGCGGAAAAACATGGCTATAACGTGCTGATGCCGGATGATCGGGGTCATGGCCAAAGCGAAGGTAACATCATCGGATTTGGCTGGCTGGACCGCAAGGATTATGTTCAGTGGGTCCATTGGGTTCTCGACAAGGTCGGCTTAGAAACGGAGATCATCTTGCACGGAATTTCAATGGGAGGCGCTACCGTACTGATGACAGGGGGTGAAGCTCTTCCCAAGCAGGTGAAGGCCATCGTGTCGGATTGTGCGTATACCTCAGTGAAGGAGGAGCTGACCTTCCAGCTCAAGCAGCTATACAAGCTGCCCGCATTTCCGTTTATTCCTGTAACCAGTCTCATCTCCAGGTGGAAAGCGGGCTATTTCTTTGGGGAAGCGTCCGCATTAAATCAACTCGCCAAAGTTCAAGTCCCGGTTCTTTTCATTCATGGTGAGGCGGATACGTTCGTGCCAACGGAAATGGTTTATAGATTGTATGAAGCTTGTCCGACAGAAAAGGAACTGCTAACTGTTCCTCGTGCGGGTCATGGGACAGCATTCCAGGTGGATCGTACCCGATATGAGGAGGTACTTGAATCCTTTTTGACAAAGAGCCTGTCACATTCATCTGATTCCATTTAAGCATCCAGGGTATTAAGTAGAAGATGTACTTAAAGGGGAGGTGTGAGATGCCACGTACACCTAGAGTTTGTTCGTATTGTCATGAAGAAATGGCAGAGGATGAGTTCAAATGCAAATCCTGCGGCAATCTCGTTGTGACCAAAACAGCTGTGCCTGACCAACCATACATGACGGAATATGAAGAATCCGTGTTGGATCAATATTCAATGGTGCTGCTTGTACTGATGACATTATTTCTTCCTCCGGTAGCCATGGTCATTGGCGGTGTGATGTTATTTAATGACAGTATGTATAAGCGGGACACAGGTAAACTGCTCGTCACCGGGGCATTTGTAGTCATAGTCATACTAACCATTATTCTGTTCGCAGGTTCGGGGACATTGACGATTAACTTCTAAGCCATGGAGGTGCTCTTATGGAAAATAAACAGTTTGAGGCTGCAAGGAAAGCAGAGGCAGGTTACCATTCCAACTTCTATCAGAATAATGAATTATTTGCGTCCGGTACCTGGATGTCAAGGCCTATGCCAATGGTTATGGACATGCTGGAGCGTCTGCTTGCCCATAAGACGGAGCTGCGTGTTCTGGATTTGGGATGCGGTGTAGGCAGACATACGATACCGATTGCACAGCGTCTCGGGCAAACGAACAGTGAAGTTATCGGTGTGGATTTGCTGGATGAGGCTGTAGATGGACTTCGCAAATATGCGAAAGAATATCAGGTTGATCATATTGTACAAGTAGAGAAAGCGGATGTTGAGCATTACGCTATTGAGCCGGATCATTTTGATTATATTGCTGCTTGCTCTTGTCTGGAACATGTTTCTAATAAACAAGCTTTGATTGAAGCTATAGAACGATTACAAGTGGGAACACGCAGAGGCGGCATACATTGTATTACGATGAGTACAAGTGTGGAGGAAATGGAAATCAACACCGGCCGAACAATTGAGCCGTTGATTGAATTGAATCTACCTACAGCTGAGGCTGTCGCATTACTGGAAAATGCTTATGCTGACTGGAATATTCTGCTCCAGGAACATGTAACACAGACGATCGAAGAGGAAAAATATGATGAACCGACACAGTTCCGTTGTGAACTGCTTCGTTTCGCTGCACAGAAGCAATAACAGCTCTGCCGGGATCGAGTAGTTTGGCCCCGGCAGACGTATGACTCGATAGCAATAGGAACATCGCGAGAAGCATCATGGGACATGGGAAATCATCACACCAGAACATGGGGGATAAGAATGAGTACATATGTGATTGGGATGGATGGCGGGGGAAGCCATACACGTGTAGCATTGGCCGATGAGCACGGAAGGGTTCTGTCATACGTGCAAAAGGGTGGTTGCAACCGTTATCATGATGCCAATGCAGAGCAGCATGTATTGGACGGCATCGCTGAAGCCATTGCCGGAGCCGGGGTAGAAGCAGGACAGATTGCTTCCATTCAGGCGGGGATGGCAGGGCTGGATCGGCCTGAAGATACGCTCTGGGCTGAAGCATTGCTCGCCCAAACCGGTATCCTTGGCATAATCAGCGCGGTAAATGACACGCAAATTGCACATACAGCAGCCTTTGGTGGTGAGCCGGGCATTGTAGCTATTGGAGGCACGGGCTCTCTGATCCTGGGTAAAACGGAACAGGGGACCTGGCTTCGCAATGATCAGTTTGGCCACTATGCGCCAACAGCAGCACGTTTTTTGGCTTATGACGCGGTGCATTCGATCCTTGCTGGTCGTTATGGGCGCCAGGATCAGCCCTTGATTGAGCAGATATTAGCCTATTGGAATGTAAATTCGATTCCCGAGCTTGCTGAACTGGGCGTATCAGGTTTTGCTGAAAACAGACAGGCCCTCAATCGGATATTTGGTCAAATGGCTCCCTTGGTGACTAAAGCCGCTGCCGACCATATTCCCCTTGCGTTCAGAGTATGTGACTCAGCAGCGGATACGGCTGTTGTAGGTATTCTCATACTTGCATCGTGTTTTAAAGATCAGCAGGTATCGATGACGCTTACAGGAAGTTGTCTGTGTACACCTTATATGGTGGAAGCCGTCCGTAAGGGGCTGGATGCAGCCTATCAACCGGGAGGACAACAAATTCAGTACATTACCAGCAATGGGCCGGCAGTTGGAGGTGCGCTGCTGGATGCATATCATTTGGCAGGAATCCTAGTACCGGAAGGCATGACGAATGTCATTCAATCGGAGCTGGAACGGTACATGACTTGAACTTTTACAGGCTAACGACTACAATACGATAACGGAAACAAGCAAGTTATAGGAGGAATCAGGGTGTTAATTCATTTGAAATCACGCATACAGGAGCCGGAAGTGCAGGAACTGCTGTCTTACTCGGTCTTTCCGGATCCGGATCATCTGAATCGTGCGTTACAACATTATGTTAACAAGGACGAGCTGCATTTGGACGGTTATGAAGACGAAGGCCAGCTGATAGGCCTGATTGGATATGAGAAAACAGGAGCTAGTGAGGTCACCATTCATCATATCGCAGTCCTGCCAGAGAACCGTTTTAAAAATTATGGTCGCGGCATGATTTCACAGGTGCTGGCCAAATATAATCCTGACAGATTGATCGCGGAGACCGACGTGGAAGCTGTAGAGTTTTATCGCAATACAGGATTCGTAGTGTATAGCCTGGGTGAATTATATCCAGGTGTGGAACGATTCCGGTGTGTATTGGAGAAGGACGAGGGGCAAGACGAAGACTAGTATCGGTCTACTACTGTGTAACATAAAGAGAGCATATCATAACAGGATGTTGGATTTGGCGATGCAGCCGAGTCAGACGTCCTGTTTTTTGTCGTTCACTTAAAAAATAGGAAAAACGTATTGCTTTGCAATATAGTTTCATTATAGAATAGTTTCATTGAAGAATAGTTCGATGGATGAACTATATTTGGGAGGAAGGAGAATCAAGGATGAACACACCGGATGCCAAAAGTTTGGTTAACCGCTATTTGGATGCTTCTTTCCTGGTAACCAAACGGTTTGATACCCAGATACGTGAACGGCTGGGCCAAACCATTACCACAGATCAGTTCTGTGCACTTCGTATGATTAAAGAGAAACCGCTTTGTACGCCCTCCGATCTGGCAGAGCTTCTGTGTGTGGGAAAAAGCAGTATCACCGCACTGGTCAACAAGCTGGTGGATCGGGATCTGGTCCATCGGGCGGGAGATGAGCGCGACCGCAGAGTTGTGTATTTAACCCTGACGGATAACGGACGGGAAGTATACAAGGAAACGGAACGGGAAATACAGCAGCTTTTGGAGCCGTATCTGGTTCATTTTAAACCGGAAGAGGTCCAAAATTTCATTGAATCTTTTGAGAAGCTTGCCGCTTTGCTAACGCATGAAGGAGGACAGGAGAACGAATGAGAACGATTTTGAAAGCGCGATGGTGGTTGATGGGGCTATGGGTCGTTGTAGCTGCCGTATTGATGTTCACCGCCCCTAACATGAGTGAATTGATTCGGGAAAAGGGACAGTTCTCGGTTCCTGAAGGGCACTCCTCCACCCAGGCAGCGGCGATTCTGGAAGAAGCCGCGGCACAAAAAGGAGAGCAGCAGGGCAGCCAGCTGGCTCTTGTATTTTATAATCCGAATGGTTTGGGTGCCGATGGTAAAGAAGAGGCAGAACAGGCTGTTAAGAAACTGGAGGCCGAAAAAGAGAAACTGGGCATTCTGTCCATACTGGAGCCATTCTCTCAGCCTGAATTATCAGACAAAATGATTTCTGCCGATGGCAAGACGATCTTAACATCGCTTTCCATTGATCAGGGAGATCGTACAGTCAAGGAAATGCGCGAAGACCTCAATGAAGCATTGTCATCGGTCAATGTGGAGCATTACATAACCGGTAAAGGCTTAATTGATGAGGATACGGTGGAGAGTTCCCAAGAGGGGCTCAAGAAGTCGGAATACATTACGGTTGTATTTATTTTGCTCATTTTGTTCCTCGTATTCCGCTCATTCGTAGCTCCATTTGTTCCGCTGCTTACGGTGGGGATCAGCTACATTGTTTCACAGCAGATTGTCGCGTTCCTTGTGGACGGACTAGACTTCCCGATTTCGACGTTTACACAGATCTTTATGGTGGCGGTCATGTTCGGGATTGGTACGGACTATTGCATCCTGTTGATTAGCCGGTTCAAGGAAGAATTGGCTCATCATGAAAATACGTGGGATGCCATTATCGCTACCTATCGCACAGCAGGCAAAACGGTATTCTTCTCCGCACTCGCCGTGCTGGTTGGATTCATTGCCATTGGTTTTGCACAGTTTATGCTGTATCGTTCTGCGGTAGCGGTCGCTGTCGGTATTGCCGTGATGATGCTGGCATTAGTCACGATTGTTCCATTTTTTATGGCGGTGCTGGGCAAAAGGTTGTTCTGGCCTTCCAAGGGTTCACTGGAGCATGCCGAGAGCCGGATTTATGGTGCAGCCGGTCGTTTCTCCCTGAAACGTCCATGGGCAGCCCTGCTCATCGTTGCAGCGGTATGTGTGCCATTACTGGCGACTTACGACGGCAAACTGTCGTTTAACAGTCTCGATGAAATTGGTGACAAATATGATTCGGTCAAAGCATTCAATATCATTTCGGACAGCTTCGGTCCGGGTGAATCCTTGCCGGGTCAGGTCGTCATCCAGAATGATGAAGCAATGGACAACGCCAAATATATGGCGCTCGCCGAGAAGATCAGCCGGGAAGTGGAGAAGGTGCCAGGTATCTCTGGTGTCCGCAGCATGACACGTCCAACCGGTGATGAGATCAAAGATTTTGAAGTAACACAACAAGTGGGGACATTATCTGATGGACTGGGTGAAGGAAAGACGGGTCTGGATAAAATCCGTGATGGTCTGAGTGAGGCCAGCAGTCAGTTAAGCAAAAATGAACCACAGCTTAAAGAAGCTGCTGATGGAGCAGGAGAACTGTCGAAGGGTACTTCCCAGTTGCAATCGGGTATTACACAGTTATCTGAAGGACTTCAGCAGATTGAAAAAGGAATCCGTGACGGCTCCTCAGGTGCCGGGGAACTGAAAGCCGGACTTCAGAAAGCCAAAACGAGTGCTGATCAACTTGCACAAGCGAACAATCAATTGCTTCAAGCCTATCGTCAGGCAGGAGCAGGTGTCGCTGCCCTGGGTGATGGCGTAGGTGAACTGCAACAACAGCTCACAGGTGTATCTACAGCGTTGACCAGCTTGAATGAATCGTTCACAGCACTTGAGGAGCGCTATCCTGATTTGCTGCAAGACGCCGATTATCAGCGTATCAAAGGAACCCTTGGAGAGACGGGTACCGGAACGGCACAGCTCGCTCAAGGATTGGGTCAAATTCAATCCAAGCTGGGCGAAGCCGCGGCTGGAATCAATCAGGCTAACGAAGGCTTTGCCTCCGCAGCTTCCGGACAGAAGGCACTTGCCGATGGTCTGGGTCAGATTGTGACGGGAATCAGTCAGTTGCAATCCGGTCTCAAACAGGCCGCTGACGGTCAAGGTAAAGTCATAAGTGAAATTCCTTCCATCCAGAACGGACTTGGTCAGCTTCAGGGTGGTCAGGAGAAAATTCAGCAAGGCTTCTCGGATCTGAGTGGTCAACTGACGCAACTGACGGATGGTCTTAATCAGAGTGTAGATGGAATCGAACAGGTTTCAGGTGGACTCGATTCAGCGCAGGACTACCTGACACAATTGCAAAATTCTCCTGATTCCGATCTGGCAGGCTGGTATGTTCCTGAAGAAGCACTGAACAGTAAAGACTTCACGCAGGTATTCGATACGTATCTGTCCAAGGATCGGAAAACGATGACGATTGACGTTATTTTTGCCGAAAATCCATATGGGACAGAAGCGATTGATCGGGTTCCGGATATCGAAGCTGCTGTACATCGTGCTGTACAGGGAAGTGCACTTGAAAAAGCGGATATCGCCATTGGCGGGGTAACCAGTACGTTTGCAGATCTGCAGGAAGTCTCCAACAACGACTATACACGCACGGTCATGTTGATGCTTGCAGGAACGTTTATCATTCTGGTCCTGCTGCTCCGTTCGGTCATTATGCCGCTGTATCTCATCATCTCGTTGTTGCTGGCATATTTCACTTCCATGGCCCTGACGGAAGCCATTTTTGTGAATATACTTGGATTCTCGGGCATCAGCTGGGTTACACCGTTCTTCGGCTTTGTCATGCTGATTGCACTCGGGGTGGATTACAGCATCTTCCTGATGGATCGTTTCAATGAGAATAAAGGAATGAAAGTACAGGATGCCATGCTGTATGCCATGAAAAACATGGGTACAGTCATTCTGTCTGCAGCCGTTATTCTGAGCGGTACCTTTGCCGCCATGTATCCATCGGGAGTACTTTCAATGATGCAGATTGCGACGGTTGTACTCAGCGGTCTAATCTTGTATTCTCTTCTATTCCTGCCATTCTTCGTTCCTGTAATGGTGAAAATGTTTGGCCGTGCCAACTGGTGGCCATTCCCGAACAAGGAACAGGCAGATTCCGTTGAATCGGATCGTAATATAGGCATGTAATCAAATGATTAAAGAACAGCTCCGCTGGCATTGCCGGCGGGGCTTTCTGTATTGTTTTATGCAAGAAAACCGTGAAACGACAAATAAATGTGTATGCCTACGGACACCATCCCGCGCCTTGTCTGCATTCCTCTCATACGATATATAGGAATTGTATATGGAGTAGTTATAACATGGCAGAGAGGGGCGGCGGGATGGTATATCGATATGTGGCTATAGGAGATTCATTAACGGTAGGTACAGGAGCGCTGCTGGGCACCGGCTTTGTTCCTTTATATCGGAGAATGGCAGAAACGAATGTACGTACGTTTGTATCGATGGATAACCTTGGAGTGAATGGACTTACGTCAGGGGAAATGCTGCAGATGATATCCAACAATCCAAGAGTACGGCAATCGCTGCGTGAAGCAGATATTATTACATTATCGATTGGTGGAAACGATCTGATTCGTACGTTCAAAGCGAGTGGCGGGATCCCGAACGCAAGTAAAATGACACAGGTGCTTGGCGAAACGCGTAGCAACGTGTCCCAGATTATGAGGCACATCCGGCAGTTGAAAGGCAACAGTTTATATTTGGTTCGTACGATTGGGTTGTACAACCCGTATCCGCAAGCAGCCGAAGCATCATATTGGGTGCGGCAATATAATTCCTTTCTGAATGGTGTGGGATCGGGGAACTATGCCTGTGCCCAGATCTATGACCGGTTTGAAGGGCGTGAACGTGAACTGTTATTTTGGGACAGGGTTCATCCAAATGCAAAAGGCTATCGCGTAATTGCAGAACAGCTAAATCGTACAGGATACTATCCTTTTGCCTGATCAGCAGGGTTTAAAGTGGGGTTAAAGTTTAGAATGACGATTACCTCGAAGAGCTGACTAGACCGAAAGAAATACTTCCGTTAAGATGAGGACATATAGAGGTTGTATTACGTGAGATAAAGGAGTTATTTTTGGTGCACATCATCGATTCAGATTCCCTAAACGATTCAGAACAGCAGCTGATATCTACAGTTTTATCCTCATATGGATTCACGTCCCATTGGAACGCTCAGCGCGGAAGGGGAGGAATGAACAACTCTACCTTCATGGTAGAGATAGACCAAGAATGTTACGTGCTTAGGCAGTATGAAACGCATAACGATCAAGAGAAAATTGCTTTTGAACACGAGGTGTTGTCTGCATTATTGCGTTCAGATTTGGAGTTTGATGTGCCTGCACCCGTTAGCCTTCCTGATGATAAAGATACGACATTTCTTACCGTACAGGATCGTCTAACAGGCCATACCAAAATCGTAACCTTGTTCCATTATCGTGAAGGCCACAATCCGGTCTGGATTACACCCGATCAACTGATCGGACTGGGCCGGGCGGCGGGAATGTTATCTTCTGTTATGGCGAGTCTTCCCATATCTCTGGCTCCCGTTTACCCGCCCTATTATCAAATTCAGGAGGCTTACCCGCTCTGTTCACCGGAGAAACTGTTACAACTATGCACTTCACCCCCGGATACGCTCATGGCATGTGCGGATGACCTGCAGAAGCTGAGGATGGTGTTGCCAGACTTGTTCGATACGCTGCGAGGTATGGAGGTTTTGCCGCATCAACTGGTACATGGGGATTTGAATGCATCCAATGTATTGGCAGACTCTCAGGAAGGCATATGTGCCATATTGGATTTTGAATTTGCCACATGGGATCTGCGGGTGATGGAGCTTGCTGTTCCCATGTCTGACCTTCTGACGATGGACAAGGATGAAGCATGGATTTGGGCGGCTTTGGAGGGATTAATCCAGGGATTCAGACAACAGGTCAGCCTGGAACCAAAGGAGCTGAGTGTAATTCCAGAGCTTGTTTTGCTTCGAAGTCTGGATGTGGTCATGCACTTTATCAGTCGGTTGTTCGAAGGTACAGATGAGCCTGAAGTGGCTGTGCAGCAAATCAGAACGCTGAGAGAACGGGTAGACTGGATGAAAGGTAATGAGGAGCGGCTGCGTGGGCTGCTGATATAGCGATAACCATAGGAAGAATTTCGATGTGCAAAAAAGTGCACCGGTTCCTGCCTTGAGG